>JAXLVX010000001.1:0-130484 GCA_046328795.1 Anaerolineales bacterium
TAAACCAGCCATCGCCAGCGCAACGCCGACGAGGTTATAGATCACAGCCCAACCAAGATTTTGCCGCACGCGCTTCATCGCCTCGCGCGAGAGGTCGAACAGCCACGGGATCACGCGCAGATCGTCGCGCATCAACACAATGTCAGACGCGCTTCGGGCAACATCCGCGCCGTGATTCATCGCCAAGCCCACCGCCGCCGAAGCGAGCGCGGGTCCATCGTTGATCCCATCGCCAACCATCGCGGCATCTTCGGCAAGCCGCTTCATTTTTTCATCGGGCGTCAACGCGGCTTGCACAGGGATTCCCAAAACTTTTCCCCAGCGTTCGCCCGCGCTTTGTTCATCGCCTGTCAACACGCCAAGAGTCAACCCGCGCGACCCCAACTGATCCAACACCTCTTTGGATTCGGCGCGGATGGTTTCATCGAGAGACAGGATGCCGCGCACGCGCCCCTCCCATCCCGCGTAGACGACGACGCGCCCCGCTTCTTTCCACGTGCGGGCTTGGTCGCCGATCTCCTCGGGCATCTCCAACCCTTCGGCAGACATGAGGCGGGAGGAGCCGATGACAATTTGGTAATTGGTAATTGGTAATTTACCAACAACGCCAAACGCGGGGATGGCTTTGAACGATTCGGGTTTGACAAGTTCAATTTGATTCGACCTGGCAAACTCCACGACCGCCTTCGCCAATGGATGCTCGGATTCATTTTCAATGGAAGCAACGACTTGAAGAAACTTCTTTCTTCTTTCCTCTTCTTCATCGTCAATCATGCCAACAAACACTTCATACACTCTCATCGGCAACTGGGTCAGCGTTCCCGTTTTATCGAAGAAAACTTGCTTCACGTTTGCCAGTCGTTCAAGGGCGGCGACGCTTCGCAGAATCACACCCGATTCAGCCGCGCGTTCGAGCGAGAGCCAAAGAGTTAACGGCGTGGCAAGCCCCAACGCGCACGGGCAAGCGATCAGCAACACCGAGAGCGCCACGATCAACCCTCGTTCCGCGCCGCCGATGTTGGTCCACACGAGGAATGCGATCGCGGCGAGAGTCAACGCGGCGGGCGTCATCCACGCGGAAAGTTTATCCACCGTCCGTTCGAGCGGAGAGCGCGCCCACAACGCCTCGTGAAGCAGGCGTCCGATCTGACCGGCGGTGGTCGAGTCGCCGACGGCGGTGGCGATCACTTCAAAACTGCCGTCGAGGTTGATCGTCCCCGCTTTGACCGCGTCGCCTTCACGGTGAGTCACCGGCTTGGGTTCGCCCGTAAGCAGAGACTCGTCCACATCGCCTTCGCCGGTGGCGATCAGCCCATCGGCTGGAAATCGTCCACCGGGGCGAACGCGGATGCGCATACCGGGCTTGAGATCGCCAACACTCACTTCTTTATCGGCTTCACCGGTGACAATCAAGGCAGTGTCTGGAATTTGTTCGAGCAATTTCATCACCGCGGTGTTGCTCGATTTATGCGCCTGCATTTCGAGCCAGCGCCCCACTGAAACTAAAAAGATAAGCATGGTGGCGGTGTCGAAATACAAGCCGCCATGACCCACGATCAAATTGCGGACGGATAAACCGAACGCCGAAAACGTTCCGATCATGATGAGGGTGTGGATGTTGGGTTGTCCGCGCAACAAACTCGCAAAGCCCGCGCGCAAGATCGGCAAGCCGAGCAGAAGCAACACGGGGATGCTTGTGACCATCATCATCACTTGGAAGAAATCCACGAGCGGCTGCGATTCGGGCGTTGCCCAATTGAAAATTTCGCGCGCGTAAATTCCCGCGCCCACGATCATGTCGTGCAAAACCATCACGCCGCCGATGAGCAGACGGGTGAAAAAAGAATCTTCCTCATCGTAGGGTTTTTCGTCGGGGAGAGTCGCTTTATAGCCGAGGGACTGGACGCGCCTTTTTAGTAATTTGTAATTCGTAATTGCTGGGTCAAACGTGATGTTGGTTTGCCCCTGAATAAAACTCGTCTCGGCATTGACGACGCCTTTTGTGCGTTTGAGTCCTTCGCTCACCAGCCACGCGCACGAGGAACACCACATGCCGCTGAGATCGAGTGACATTCTCCGCATGTTCGCCGTTTGCAACTTGCGCCGCAGACTGCGCGGGAGCCTCAGCCAACAACGCCGCCACTTCTCTGCACGATGGACAGCAGAACACATCCCCTTGCTCGTTCGTCAGCGGATGACGAGTCGTCAACCCGCAGAGGGAGCAGGTGGAGAGGGATGTAGCGGGGATGGCGGTTGCGAGGGTCATTGATATTGCGTACTTCGTATTGCGTGATACGAGTTGCGGATACGAGTTACGGGTTACGTGTCTACCTGTTTACCTTCATAAATCCTTCACCACAACATCACTTCGCCGATCATGAAGTGGTTCACGAGACTGAGCGAGGCGGATCCGCGCATGGCGAATTGGAAGCCGAAGAGCATCATGACGAGGTGGCGGCGAGTCCGCGCGACCAGATGCGCGAGTTGGATTTGTTAGCGAGCAACTTCACTGCGAGCAAACTTGGAACAGTGGCAATGCCAAAGATGAGCATGTTGAGCGCTCCAAAAACAGCCGACTTAGCCGCGATCGCCGTCACCAGCGCGGTGAGGACTAAGCCGCACGGGAGGAGTCCCCAGAGGAGCCGAGCATATATGAAGTCGGGAGTGAAGCGGATTTGAAAGCGCGGATGGCGCGTCCTCAACGCTGAGTCAAAGAGGAGAATAAAAGTTCGGGCGAGGGTTAATCCAATAAATGCGGAAGCCATGTAAAAGGGCAGCGAGCGCGAAGAGGATGGAGAGCGCGGCTTGAAATGTATCGAGCGAGGCGAGCGCTTCGCCGAACGCGCCGAATAATAAGCCGAGCAGGGTATATGTTGAAATGCGCCCGGCGTGCGCGAGCGCCCATGCGAATTTGTTTTGAAATACGGGCTGGCGGTCAAAGAGAATCACAACGGCGCTGCACATCCCCACGCAGTGACCAAGACTTCCCAGCAAGCCCAATAGCAACGAAGCCAACATTGTTTACCGCAAATGTACAAATAAACCAAGAAAGACTTCGGAGACCTTGCGATCTCCGAAGTCTTTTGAGTCAAAACTATCGGATGAACCACGTGCGCCCGAGCAGCCACCAATTTGTCAGGTAGTACACCGCAAACCAAACGAGGAAGGCGATGACCAGCACGAACGAACCTCTTGGCTGGTTTTGCTTGCTTTCCATATCGTGTTCGGTCAACTTCGTGGATTCAAGCACGGGGTTGTTATCGCCGGAGACGAGGAGCAGTTTGTTCGCTTCAAGGCGCGGATCAAGAGGATGGAGGTCAGCACAATGGTGACGAACATAATGCCGCCGATGACCGCGATGATCGCGCCGATACCAAAGACGGCAAGCGATAATTCGATGGTGCCAGGGACGACGCGGCGAAGGTGATATCCCAGTTGCGGCGCGCAACGCCTGCAAACCGCTGACGATCATGCCGAGAGAAACAAGGAGCATGCCGCCGCCAAACACGTAAGGCTGCCAGACCGCCCACTTCTTGAGTTTGAGTTCCTTGCGGAAGATCAGCGGGATCACATAGTACGTGAAGCCCATGAATGCGGTTGTCGTCCCGGATACCACTGTCGCGTGGAAGTGACCCGGCAAGCGCAACGTGTTGTGAACCAACAGGTTGATCTGCTCGGTGCCGATGACAACGCCGGTCACTCCGCCGATCCAGCCGACATGACCATGGAAACGACCAACGCGGCAAAGCCCGGTTCGCCCCATGGGGTACAAGCGGAGCCAGCCGAATAAACCGGCGGCAGCCTTTAGCGCGCAACGCAACTTCCAACGCGGCGGGGATGGAGAATGCGTGCATCATCGAACCAAGCACGGCGAGGTACATGGCGTGTGGTGTTGACGGCTTTCCACGCGAACGACAGACCCGGCCCACCAACAAGTGGTGAGCCGAACCCAAGTTAATGAAGAACAGGTACAACACGAACGCAAGGCGCGAGAACTTTTCATTGACCGGGCGAATACCCACAGTGATCTGAGCGAGCGAATACCAGATGGAGATCATCGCCGCGAGATTCACTTGCTGGGCGGGATGCCCGAACCCCCAGAAGAAGTTGCGGTAGATGCCCGGATCGAAACTAGGAAGGACGCCCAACGACCAGAGGAACGCCGGCACTACCGCCGCCGCGCCTTGAAGGAGGTATAGGTTGCCAGGATCGCGGCTGTCAGCAAACCAAAGGCAACAAGGGGCAAAGAACCTTCAAACCGTTTTTTCGCGTTTGGCAACCACGATATTGATGAAGAACGTGATGACCGCGATCAACGCTCCGACTGCGAACAAAATATAACTGAGATAGAACGGCTGGCTTTGAGCGGCAAATAGGCTGTATACGCCACCGTATTCCTCGGGTCAACCAACACGACGACGTTTGCCATCAACCCGCCGACCGTCATGAGGATGAAACCAAGCCAGGCGGCTTTTGGCGCGGCGTGCCCTCGCATTCAACAGCACGGTCGAACCGAAGTGCAAGCCTGCGATCTCAAAAACACCATCCATGCGATGAGCATGTCAATGCCGTGGAGGGTAAGCAAGCGGTAGAACCAGGTCGCGTCGAGCAGATGAACCGCCTGCCAGCGCGTGAGCGCGATCAACAGCGCGGCGAGTCCGCCGATGGTCAGCGTGACGACCGCCATCACCGCGTTAGCGATGATCAGCCGTTCCGCGTGCATGTCCACTTTCAGGGTGAGGACCGCAAGTGCGGTAATCGTCCTTCGAGTCCTTCGCCCATGGAAATGTAGGGGCAAGAGTTGCCATTGCATCTTCTCCTATTTCACGATGACCTTGCCCACCATGGTGTGGTGACCAAGATAACAATATTCATTGCAAACGATGGTGAACTCGCCGGAAGTGGTCGGCGTGATCGTTGCCACATAATCGTAGCCCGGCAAGACTTCGAGGTTGATATTCACAGGCTGAAGTGAAAAGCCGTGCGCATAATCCATGGAGGAAATATGCAGGCGGTATTCTTTCCTTTTTCCAATTGCAAGATGGGATACCACTGCCACGCGCTGGCGCGAATGTACACGTCGCTGCCGGGCGGCGGGGCAACCACCGGAACGCTGTTCTCCTCCCCCACTTGATATTGCGCTACAAACTCGTTCACCGTGGCGGCGTATTGCTGGGGCGTGGTGCGGTACGTTTCCGCCGGCACGTTTTGCTTGCCCATGTAATACCAGAGCGGCATCATCACGGTCAAAAAGATGCACCAAACGAGAGCCACAGTGAGCCATGTCTTCTCGAGGTGCCCATCGGCTTCCACCAATTTTGTTCAGGCGCTAACATGATTGATATTCTCCTTTTTTGTGAAATTCGGCTGGGCGCCAGGGGGACGCTCAACAGATTCGAAATTCCCCACACGTTGTAGATCAATGTGCTGATGAGCAATGAGAGCAGGAACAACAGCCAGATATTATCGAATATCTTCTGACCCAGCGACATCGGCTCAGTCTTCTTGCTTTTCCTTCTTAGACATGGCATTCTCCTTTATATATGAAGATACTGCTTCAAAAACCCAAAGATTTGCAACATGATAGCATTCTAAGAAGTAAAAGAAATGTGATGAATGTCACAGGATACGTCATGACATACGTCAGTTTGGGTATTCCTCTCAAAAGATGGATTTTCGATTCTGCGCCCCATTGACGCCTGATTCGCCTCTTCAAGATCGCGCGCTGCCCCAACGTATTGACAATGGTCATACGTGGCTAGTAACGATTGTCACTTTCCTCGCCCCGCTCAATTCTGATACACTTTGTCCATAAATTTACCATTCCGGAGGAATGAAGATGAAGAAAAATTTGTTCGTGTTGTTCGTGCTTAGCGCGGTGATCCTGACAGCATGCGGGAAACCCGCAGCCGCTACACCCACGCTTGAGCCTGTTCCGGCAGAATTCGCCGGTAAGACCAACCCCTTTGGTCCCGATGCGGCGGCTGATGGCGCAAAGATATTTGAAGTCAACTGCGCGCCGTGCCATAGCCCGCAAGGTCACGAGACTGTCCTGCAGGCGCGGCGCTCGACCCCAAACCGAAGAAATTATCTGAGTTTGTGCCGACCGTTAGCGATGACTTTCTTCTGGCGCATAAATACCGGCAAGCCCGGCACTTCGATGGCGCCGTGGGCGGGAATCCTGACCGAAGACCAGATCTGGCAGGTGATCTCGTTCCTTCACACGTTGAAGTAACAAGGCTTTCGAATAAACAAAAAAGCGATGCAGAGTTGCATCGCTTTTTTGTCGTTAATTTTTCCGCATTCGTGAATACAGCGCAAAGCCGAGAGTCCCGAACATTAGCCCGGTCACCGACGCGCCCCATGAAAAGAAGTTTAAGAAGAATGTAGATTCCAATACATGGACGATCATCAAAAACGGCAGGGCAATGCCGAGAAGCATAAGCGCCACGCCGAGACTGAGAAGGAAGCGGGAATTTTTCATAAGGCTCATCCAATTCTTTCAACCGCTAAGAGCGCAAAGTTCGCAAAGAAATGCTTTTATTTTTTCTTGGCGTTCTTAGCGGGCTTTGCGGTTAATCTATTGATACAACCAGCAAGCCACAAAATGATTTGGCTCAGGCTCGAAATCCAACGGCTCTTTTTCATCGCACAACCCCGCGATGGCTTTCGCGCAGCGAGGATGAAAGCGGCATCCTTTGGGCGGGTTGACCAAACTCGGCGGCTCGCCGGGCGGCAACTCCTTGAACGATTCGGCGTTGCGAAAATCAGGGTCGGATGTGGCGGCGAGCAGCGCGTGCGTGTATGGGTGTAATGGATTCTCCAACAAACGGCGCGTATCTGCCTTCTCGATTAAATTACCCGCGTACATCACAAAAATTCGCGCTGAAAAATATTTCACCGTTGACAGGTCATGCGTGATGTAGATCATCGAAAGCCCGTGCGCTTTTTGCAGGGCGTGCATGAGTTTGAGGATCTCCACGCGCACCGATGCGTCCAGCATCGAAACAGGCTCATCAGCGACGATCAACTTTGGGTTGCGCAGCATCGCCCGCGCGATCACGATGCGCTGTTGTTGCCCGCCGCTCAGCATGTGTGGGAATTTCGGCAGAAAATCATCCACGGGATGCAGCTTCACCTCGGTCATCGCGCTGCGGATTCGCTTCAGCCGTTCCTCTTTATTTTTCATCCCGCTGATGATGAGCGGCTCTTCAAGAATCCGCTGTACATTGATGAACGGCGGCAATGCGCCATACGGGTCTTGCTGTACATACCCGATCTTGAAGCGATACTGGCGCAAGCCATCCCCTTTCAACTCGGCTAAATTCTCCTCGTCGAAAATAACCGCGCCGCTGGTGGGGATATTCAACCCCAGGATCGTTTTCATCAAACTGGACTTGCCGCATCCGCTCTCGCCGACGACTGCCACGGTCTCCCCCTCCGCCAGCTCAAATCCAACCCCGTCCACTGCTTTGACGTACCCCGCATGACCGAAACCGAATCGGCGCAATTCATACCACACGTGCAAATCTTTGACAGACAACAAAGGCTCAGGCGCTTCCATGGTTGACATATTTATTTTCACCTTTCGCAATTCCGTGATCATCGGTTCGAAGCTCTCTCTCTTTCTCGTTATTTTGTGTTTCGAGACGAACGGAATTTGCTGATGCCCCAGAGAAGCACGCCTACGCCCATGAAAAACACGCCTAAGCCAATGGGACCTGTCCAGAAAAACGCGATAAATAGATCTTCCATTGAATTGTTTTCTCCTCTCTTATTTTCTCTTCTCAGTCGCCGAACCGAAACCTGTTTGCAAATCTTTCAAAAATTCCATCATGCCAAGATGACGACAATCGTGTGAGAAGAACACAACAATGAAATTAGTTATGCTCGCAGCCAACACTTGACCTTGCGTCCGTTCTTCCCGAACATGGGCGGCTCTTCATCACACTTTTCAAATCGGAATGGACAACGCGCCGCGAAACGGCATCCGCTGGGAGGGTTAAGCAAACTCGGCGGCTGACCGGTGATGAACATCGGGTCTGACTCGCTGTGGAGGCGCGGGACGCTCGCCATCAACATCTGTGAATACGGATGAAGCGGCGCGGGGAAGAAGTCGCGCGCGTGACCGGTCTCCACGATCTGACCGGCGTACATGATGGCGACCTCGTCTGCCAATTCGCTGGAGGTGGCAATATCGTGCGTGATCAGAATGAACGACGTGCCAAGCTCGTGCTTGATGCGTTTGAGGACGTTCATGATGTTGGCTTGCGTGAGCAGGTCGAGAGCGGAGGTCGGCTCGTCAAGGACGATCAGGCTGGGGCTGGTAACAAGCGCCATGGCGAGCGCGACGCGTTGTCTCATCCCGCCGCTTAACTCGAAGGGATAGCGGTCTACAAAATCGAGCGGCACGCCGACGTGCTGAAACATCTTGCGGACGAGTCCCATCGCTTCGGCTTTCGTCACGCCCAAATGGATCATGGCAGGTTCGGCAACTTGCTCGCCGACTCGCATCACCGGGTTGAGCGAGTTCATCGCGGCTTGAGGCACCAGCGAGATACCCACCCAACGGACGTTCTTGCGAAATTCTTCGTCGTCATACGCCATCACATCCGCGCCCAGCAAGAAAACTTGACCTTCATATTTTTCCAAATTGCGCGGCAAGAGGCGCAGCATGGCTTTGGCAAGCGAACTTTTTCCGCAGCCCGATTCGCCGAGGATCACGACCGCGCGGCTGGAATCCAATTCAAAGTTAACGCCGTCCACCGCCTGCACCGCGCCCGCTTTGGTTTTGAAATGCAGTTTCAGGTTTTCGATATGAAGTAGTTTGTTCGGAGAGGGTTGCACGGTCACACTTCCCGTAATTTAGGATTGAAGATTCGGTCTAACGCAAAGCCAAGCATGGCAAAGCCCAGACCGGTGATCATCAGTAACACGGTGGGTTCTAGAATCCAATAGTAGTAACCGCGATACAACGCGCCATTCGAGTTGGCGTCTTGAATGATCTTGCCCCACGTAGGCAGGACGGGATCGCCAAGCCCTAGCAAAGCGAGCGAGGCTTCGAGGAATACAAAGGCGGGAACCGCAGACACCAAGCCCGGGATCAACAAGGGAATCATGCGCGGGATCAAGTAAAAGAACACGATGCGCGGACCGCTTGCGCCATACGCGCGCGCGGCTTCAATGTACATTGATTCTTTTACCTGCAAAAAGATCGAGCGAAAACTCTTGATGGCTCCGGTAAAGATGCTCAATGCGATCGTCGCGCCGAGGATCACCCAAATACTACGCGAGTAGAACGTGCCGATCATGACCAAAATGGACAGGAAGGGAAGCACAAGATTGATCTCTGTGATGCGCTGGATCAATTCATCCACCCAGCCCGCGTACCACGTCCCGATCGCCGCGATGACCATGGTGAGAACGGACGAGCCCAGCGAGGCGACCAACCCGAACATCAACGCGATCGGCGCGCCCCACAGTAACGGGACGACCAAATCGCGCCGCTCCTGATCGGTGCCTGCCAAGCCATACACCTGTCCGTGGAAAACAAATTCGGCGTTGATCCTCGAATCGGGTTCAAAGGTTGTGCCGGTGATGAGGAGTTGATACTGCCCTTTGACCAGCGAACCAGTTTGAGGGTCCGAAAAGAGCGCGGCGATGATATCGTCCGTTTTGAGGCGGAGCTTGAGCTTTTCATCCTGAGCGAACCGGTACGTAGCTTCCTGTCCGATCCCCATGTTAGCGATCCTCACGGTGCGCCCATCAGGGGTAAGCCACTCAAGAGAGATGAACGGTTGTTTCTCCGCGTAGTTAGACGTGAAGTACAAGATCATGTCTTGCGGGTATGTATCGTAGGCAAAATCAAACGTGTACTTGGCAAGCAGAGTGCCTGTGCCTTCTGCGCCGGGCGTAAATTCGCTGGGGAGGCTTCCATCATCGGTGCGCACCACGAAAGACTCGGCGTATTGTTTACTCGAAAAATAATTGATCCATGCGGGCGCGGCAAATTTCGGGTTCTGATACCAAACGTCTTCGCCGCCGCGCCACAGCCGAATCGCCTCGTTGTAGGGAATCTTGATCATCGCATACGCGGCAGTGGCAACAAGCAGCGCAATGACGAGGATGCCCATCACCGCGGATGGATAGTAGAACACTTGCTTGATGAACCCTTTCAACGCATTCACATCACCCTCCGACCTTCACGCGCGGATCAACAAGCGCGTACACGAAGTCGAGTAAGAATACGGTCATAGCAAGCAGATAGGCATAAATGATCGTCGAGCCGACGATGATCGGAATATCGTACAAACCGATCGCCTGAAACAACGTGCGCCCCAGCCCGGGCCACAAGAAAACAGTTTCGGTGATCGTCGCTCCCGTCCACAAGGTGATGATGAGCAAAGCAAAGTTCGTAATGATATTCGGCAGTGTGGGGCGCAAAATATATTTGCGTTCCAGTTCGCGCGAAGGCAAGCCTTTGGCTTTCGCCATGTCTACATAATCTTCGCTGGAATAGATGAGGAAGAAGGTGCGATAGTTATAGATGCTGAGGAAGAACGAACTCAACACGAGCGAGAAAGCGGGAAGCGCCAAATGCTTGAGCAGGCTCAGCGAATAATCCAACGGATTCAGCGGCGGAGGCGAATCAACCATGCCGCCAAATGGAAACATCTTCAACACCGACGCAAAGATCAGGATGAGAAAAATCCCATAGAACCATGCCGGCACTGCGGATGTTGGAGAGAGCGCCACGACAAGTTTGTCCCAAAAATTCCCGTACCCGCGCGAGAGATTAAGCGCGAGCAGGATACTGGAGAAGAATAGGAACAATTGCGAGATGCCCATCAACAGTAAAGTGGGAGGCAGACGTTCAAGGAGAATCAGGCGCACCGTTTTCGATCCCGAATCGCTCGTCATGTTGCTGGCGCGACCTAAATCCAATGTAAGCGCGTTCGAGAGATAACGGAAATTACGCACGGCGATGGGAACGTTAAGTCCGCGGCGTTCCTCTTCTGATGCGATGGTGTCTTGAATTAATTTTTTCCGCACCTCAGGATCCATGCTCTGATAGACTGGATTGTTGATGATCGCCTGCGTGACCCCGTCGCGGATCTCGCCTCGCATGATGGTATCTACATACCCGCCCATGTTGGCGATCAGAATAGTTAAATAAATGCCGATCACAACGGTCACAAAAAGCGTCAGCAGACGCACGACCACATAGCGAAGCACGCGCGGGAACGCGCGATTACGAGTAGAAACTTTCGGCGCCGCCGAATGATCGGAAACAGGTTGAGTTACAACAGCCATGGCAACCTCTTCTCTTATGGAAGGGAACGCAGGGGCGAACAATCAAGTCCGCCCCTGCGCTATTTCAATGCGGCGTGATTACGGAACCGCTACAAAATCGAACGATGTGAACGATGGGATGGCAACAGGGATCGGCACCACCGCCACTTCAAGTCTCGCTGAACCGGTCGGCAGCTTTGCCGTTTCTTCCGCGGTCAACGTCACTTGATATTGACCGTCCGCCACCGGGGTCGCGTTGCCCACCGACACAACCGCGCCGGTCGTATCGTACAGGATGTATTTCACGCGCGAGATATCGGAAAGCAGATACGGCTGGTCTTTGAAATTGATGGTGACATCGAAGACCGCTTCACCGCCGACTTTGACCTGTCCCGGCCCATCGAGCAGGGTCGTCGCCCGCTTCGGCTCGCTGAATTGTGCCCAGCGGTCGGCGAGATCGGGGAAGTCCGCAAAGTTCTTCAAGACCGCAGTCTTCTCTGTAGTAAAGACTTTGTCCAGATAGTACGGACCCGTGCCAACCCAGAAGTGACCGTGATCTTCGTACCACTTCTTCAAATTGGCATAGCGGAGATCAGCATCTTCCTTCGTTATATATTGACCCAACGTGGGCGCAAACGGGATATAAGATTCGCCCGCCGCCTGATCGAGATACTTATTCAGGATCTCAAGGCTCGGTCCGCCAACCCAACTGGTGTTTTCAACTTGCAAGTCATCAGCCTTGGTCTGGGTATAAGCAAGCTCGCCGGCGGCTTCCGCCATATTCGAGATCGCGAGGATCTGCCAGCTGTTCTCGCCGCTCAATCCAAACGCGGACTGGGGCCATAACGGCGTGATATTCAATTCCGCGTCACTCACATAGATGTCCGAGTATGCTTCGATGGTCAACGGATCGGTGGAGGTGATGCGATAACCTTTGAATGCCTCAAGCCCGGCGTTGATCGAGAGCGCAAGCGACTCATCATAGATAGCGCTCTCTGGCTTGCCGGGGTCGAAGCCTTCGATCATGTTCATCACGAAATCGCCAACCGAGACAGGGCTTCCATCGTGCCATTTGACGGTCTCAAACAAATCGTCGGGATAGACCACAACACTCTTCACATTGGCAGTGAGACCATCGGGGAATTTTTCACCGGCAGTGATGAAGCGTTGCTGCGCGGCATCCCAATCAACCCACGCATCCTCAGGAACATCCACCTGCGGAACGGCGGTGACAGTCAGCCAATCCAAATTTTTATGGATGGGCAAGCCTTCTTTATAGGTTAATTCTGCGCTGGCGATGCGCTGAGGGTAGGCAAGACCCGTGTATGGATCAGCCATGAGTCCGCCGCCGCCGCCAATATTCGATGTGCCCATCGTTGTGGCGCGCATCACGTTCGCATCCCAGATCCAGTTGCTTCCGCCTACGGTGTTCCACGGCTGTGTAAAGAGATCGTTCGTGCCGACCTTCATCACGCCGCCTTCTTGATCCTTGAAGCGCAAGTTATACGGACCCACGTTCGTTGATTCAGGGCCCGTTGCAAGATCGAAGGTTACTTGCACGTTGTTCGCATAAGGCGCGTAGGTCTTCTGGTCAATCAGCCAGACGAATAACGAATCTTGAAGCGAAAGTTCGAGCGCGCGCGCCATCATGGCATCGCGCTGTTCTTTCGTGTCGTACTTGCCTTGGGCGAGGTCGTCGCCAAGTTTTTGGAACTCGGGGTCAGAGACATTCGAGATAAACGGCTCGCTTGCCTGAGTGCTGGTATTCAAGTAACTCTGTTGAATATTGCCGCTCTCATCGCGCAACGATCCCAAACCCGAGACGCCGTACCCAGCGGTATAGAGACTCCATTGTCCATCAGCCGCCGTAGTGCCTTGCCAGATCGGGAAGGCTTCGGAGGATTTCTTGTATTGGCGATCAATGGTAAAGCCGACGCTCTCCAATTGATTCGCCACGTAGTCGCCCATCGGCTTGCGTGTGCCATCGCCATCCGAACGGATGAGGAAGGTCAACACCACCGGCGCGCCATTGAATTGCCATTTGCCGTCCGAGCCAAGCGTAGCGCCCATGGCGGGCATTTCAGCGTCAATCACTTCCTTGGCGTGCGCCGCATTAAACGCATATTTGCTTTCCAATGCGCGAGCGGTATCAATCAAGTTGGTGTATTCGACCAACTCAGTGGTGATCGGCAAGAGGCGAGGCAGCGAACCGCCCGCATAGATCTCTTGGTTTAAATAATTTCGATCCAACAGCCAGTTCAACGACTCGCGGATCTTGCGATTCGAAAACGGATTCAACTTCGTCGTATCCGTGAAGACCGCCGGGTTCAGGCTGATCCCGTAATATCCGCCGAGGGATTGGGTAGAGGATAAGCCCGCGGCTTGAATTTCAGGATACACATTGGAAGCGAGGTTGAACGAGAAAAAGTCAATCGCCCCGGCTTGGATCTGCGAAATGGCAGACGCGCCATCCACGACCGAAACATCAATCTCGTCGAGCCATCCGCCGTGCCGCGTGGTGGCGGGAGCCGCGGGAGTTGCAGGTTCCTCAGTTGGCGCGGAGGTGGCAGCCGGTTCATCGGTTGCCGCCGCGGGCGGTTCGGTGGGAGCCTGAGTCGCTTGTTGAGGAGCGCATGCGGCAAGCGCCATGCTGAATACCACAAGCAGACTTAGAACGTAATACAACTTATTAGTTTTCATGCTCTTCTCTCCTAAAAGAAAATTTAGTGACTATGATCAAAGCCGTTCCGTGTTCTCGTTGCGAGCCACCTCCTTTGGAAAATAATCAGCGAGGCGGAAACAAGCTGCGTAGACCTGTTTCCGCCTCACGCCAACGGGTTGCTTTCTCTGTGAGGAGATTTTTTGAAAGCATGTGCATCATACCTACTGGGGGAAAATCAAGCATCCGCCCCCACACCCGTTTCGCCTCCCGCGCGAGAATGTTTTGGCTTCCCTCGCCAAGTACGGCTCAGGCAACCGCGTCACCTCGCATACCCCACCTCAAAAACCCCTCTGCCGAGGGGTGATGAAAGACTTCTCTGGGAGAATAAAATTGAAAACACAACTCATCAGATGGGTCTATAATCGGTCTATGTTTAGCAAGCAGACTCGCCTCATCGGTCAAACGATATGGATTCTCCTCCTCCTTCTTCAGGCTTCCTGCGGGGTGATGCAAACGCCTCAAGCGGCGGTGGAGGCTGACGCACCTGCGACCAGCCGTCCCCCCATCGTGAATCGGGTAGTGGATGAGTCGCTCCCCGAAATCTGCAATTGCATCCTCCGCTTTGACATGATCGGAATCGAAGAGGGGCTATCCCAAAGTTCGGTACACACCATCTTTCAGGATAGCCGCGGCTTCCTCTGGTTCGGCACCGAGGATGGACTGAACCGCTACGATGGCTATACCTTCAAGGTATACAAACACGATCCCTATAACGAAGCGAGCATCAGCGACGGTTGGATCAACGCCATTGCCGAAGACCAGAACGGCTACTTATGGATCGATTTTGGCACGCGGCCGAGCAGCCAATCGCTACGACCTGCTCTTCACCGATGAGTTCACCACATATCAACACGTCCGCACATAAAACCAGTCTCATTGATAACCATGTGCTTTCGCTCTTGGTAGACAATAAACGCGTCTGTGGGTCGGCACAACAAACGGATTGGACCGATTTAATCCCGCTACACAAACATTCGTTCATTATTCCTACATTGACTCAACGGCTGAGAACAACGCTTCTGAACCATCCAACCAATGGACATACCCGGCAAGGACACCAAAACAGAAAGATCAGCAGCCGCATCATCACTACGCTGTATCAAGATCTTCGCTCGGTTGAATTTGATCGGCACATACGATAGCGGATTGATCCACTTCGACTCGAATTCAAACCTGTTCACGATCTATCAGCATGTTGACAACCGCCCCACATCCATCAGCAGTAACCGCGTAAAAGCGATCACCGAGGCGAAAGGCATGATCTGTGGGTCGGCACTCAGCAGGACTGGACTTGTTCAAACCGGAGAGCGGCTGCTCAAATCCTTTACTCACGACGACGACAACCCAACGAGCATCATCTATGATCTGGTCAACGCGCTGATGACAGATGCTGCCGGCTCCAGGATCGGCACCGATAACGGCTTGACTCTGTCAGCCAAAGACGGAACGCGCTTCATTCATTACCAGAACGATCCTTCTTTTTCCGAGAAGTTTGGCGCAGTAATGTCGTCACCTCGATCTATGCAACATCTGGCGCGGTGCTTTGGTTTAAACGTACGGCGCCGCCGTCAACAAATATGACCGCGCGCGCAACGTTTGCTTATTACCGAAACAATCCAAAAGACCCGCCTCAGCCTCAGCAGTACTTGCCTGATCTACAGGAGCAAGGATGGCTACGCATGGATCGGGACACTCGGCGAAGGTCTGAATCGCTTCAACTGGCGCAATCGCCAAAAACATCCGCCTCTTTTCAGACCCCGATAACCCGAACAGCCTCAGTTCGAACTGGGTGATCTCGTTGTTTGAAGACAGCCAAGGGTCTTAAGTGGATCGGGACCAAACAAAGGACTCGACCGCTTCGATTCAGCCAACAACAACTTCCAGCATTTTCGCCACGATGGCGATAACCGGAACAGCCTCAGCGCCGATCTGGTGTATTCGCTGTACGAAGACAGCAAAGGGAATCTTTGGGTAGGCACATCCGCCGGGTTGGACCGCTTCGACCGTAAAACCGAAAATTCACCCATTTCAAACCCAATACGGAAGACAGCAATTCGCCGAAGCATGTCAAACCCTATGCGATCATGGAAGATCAAGACGGATACTTATGGGTCGGCACATCCGATCTGGGTTTGAACCGGGCCTGATCCGCAAACACAGACCTTCAAGCAATATCATCACGACCCTGAAATTAGAGACAGCCTCAACAGCGATTCGGTTCTTTCATTTATCAAGATCTGAAAGGACGGCTTTACAATATTGCTGGCTGAACCTCTATCAACCCGAAACGGATCTGTTCACGCACTATGTTGGAAAAGACGGGCTTCCGAACGGGTTTATCTACGGCATCCTTGAAGACGACCTGGCAGGTTTTGGATGAGTTCCAACTCTGGCATTTCCCGCTTCGACCCAGACACCGAGAGGTTCCGCAACTTCGGACTCGGGCGATGGCTTGCAAAGCAACGAGTTCAACTCCAGCGCGTACGCGAAAGGCACGGACGGCGAATTTACTCGGCGGCTGCGGAACGGGCTCACCGTCTTCCGTCCTCTCCGAGATCACCGACAGCCAATACCTTCCCCCGATCGCGCTCACTTCCTCGATCAAGAGGATCAATCCATCGCCACCGCCACCAGCGAAACCCAGCATCACGCTCACGTATCCGCAAACGTCTGAGTTCGAATTTGCCGCGCTCAGCCATAACCAGCCGGGAAAAATCAATACGCCTACACCCTCGAAGGATCTGGACTCCAACTGGCATTTCATCGGCGAAAAAACGCAACGGACGTTACACCAACCTGCCCGGCGGCACATACACGCTAAGGTTGAAAGCCGCGAACAGCGACGGAGTGTGGAATGAAACGCCGACTCGCCTGTCTGTCACCGTCGTCCCTCCGTTTTGGGAGATGCGACATGGTTCCGCCTCTGCTCTCGGACTTGTTGCCGTTCTCGCCGTGGCGGGCGGAGTTCGCCTGCGGGACAAAAAACATTCAAGACCGCAACCGTCGCATTGAACGCCTCGTGCGCGAACGCACCAACGCGCTCGAAATACGCAATCAAGAAATTCAAGCTCCCTCTATCAAGCGGACGAACGCATCCTCCGCAACGTGAGCCTGCAACAAGTTTAAAACGCTCGTGGATGTGGCGGTGGATACATTGAACGCCGACCGAAGCGTGGTCTTTGCATGGGATGAAAAACATACCAAGGTTGTGCCTCGCGTCAGCCGCGGATTTTCCGCTGAGACCCTGGCCTGCTCTAATTCGCAAAAGGCGAAGGAAAGTCGTGGGCAAAGTTCTTGAAAACGGGCGAAACCGCCGTGGTACGGCAGATCGAATTGAACGATTTCCGCGCCGACATCCGCGAGGCGATCATTGCCGGCGGCATCCGTTCGTTCGTCCATCTCCCCATCATTGTAGATCACAAGATCGTCGGCGTTTTCAATATCGGTTTTACAAAACCGAATCTTGATCGGCGACGACACCGCGTTTGTTTTCCGCGCTGACCCAACGCGCTTCGCTCTCGATCGCGAATATGGAACTTCTTCGAACAGACGAAAGACTTGGCAGTGATGGAAGAACGCAACCGCCTTGCGCGCGACCTGCACGACTCTGCCAAGCAAAAGTTTCGCTTGCCCAACTTTGGCACAGCCCGCGGCATCCTCAACGGAAATGGAACGCGGTCTCGCTCCACTGAACGAAGCGGAGAACCTCGTCAGCGACGTGATCCGTGGAACTCACCTTCCTCGTGGCGAAATTTCCACTCAATCGCGCTGTATGAAAAAGGGATTAGCAACATTTTGCGCGACTACATCTACGAATGGGAAAATCGCAACGACGCCGCATGCGTTTCATCACTCGCAATGACCGCCGCCTGCCGCTCGAAACCGAGCAAGCGTTATACCGCGTCACGCAAGAGGCGCTGGCAAATGTGGCGCGTCACAGCCGCGCGCGCCGCGTGGACGTTTCCCTCGTGTACAATAGCGACTCTATCCAACTGTCGCTTTCAGACGACGGATGCGGGTTCGACACCGGCGTCAAATCATACGGGATGGGCTTGCGCTCCATGCGCGAACGCGTGAGCAGTATTCACGGCACATTGCAGATCCAAAGCGCGCCCGGGCACGGCGTTCGGATCTTGGTTCAAGCGCCGATCAAAAATTAGAAGGAGAGAATCATGGGATCAAAACATGAGAACCGAATCAGCATCATTATCGTTGACGATCATGAAGTAGTGAGGAACGGGATCCGCTCATACATAGACACGGTGAAAGATTTTCAAGTGGTCGCGGAGGCGGCTTCGGGCGAGGCGGCTCTCAAACTCGTCTCGGATCTTATCCCGGACATCGTCTTACTCGACCTGATCATGCCCGGCATGGACGGAGTCGAGACCACGCGGCGCATCAAACAGATCAGCCCGCGCACGCAAGAGCAAGCTGGTGTCGTATCACGAAGACGCGATATCTTCCCCGCGCTGGAAAGCGGGCGCGATCTCGTACATCTTGAAAGACATGAAGATGGCACCCGGAAGCGTCACCGCGCCGCGCAAAAGGAAGTCACCCTTCATCCTTCGTGGCGGCGCGAGTTCTGCAAAACATCCGCAGTGAGAACGGCGATGAGCAACCGCTCTTCACCGAACTCACCGAACGCGAACTCGATGTATTGCGTCTGATCGCCAACGGCATGACCAACAGCCAGATCGCCGAAAAACTTGTCATCAGCGAGAACACGGTCAAAGGTCACGTGAGCAACATTCTCGTTGTGCAACCGCATCTGCCGACTGAACGCAAGTGGCGGTATACGCGTGGCAAAAAGGGGCTGGTCAACCGGGAGCAAGTGGCGAGAAAATAACGATAAAAGGCGTCGTGCCGCAAGAAATTCTTGCGGCTTTTTTTACACGCGCCAATACCTCCTCCTCCCTTCTCGCTTCATTAAGCCCAACCTTAACCACCTGCGCCGCAACGTGGCGGTGTCTTCATGAAAGCGCGAAAGAATCCATTGACGCGCTTTTCGCTATAGCGTTTCTTCACATCGAACGCTTTGACAACGTGGCGGAGGATGGCGTCGAATTTTTGCGCCAGACGGGAACGCTTTCAAGGATCCGTCGCATATGAGTAATCTTTGATCACTTTGTTATCGTAAGCGTCCGCATCCACATCCGCGACGACCGACGATGAAGTTCATCTTGCGAGAACATACTTTCCGCGATCTTTCCGCGCTTCTTTCGATCCAACTGATAGACCGTGTAATAACTTTCGGCGCGCGAGGTGATCAACCCCGTCTCCGCAAGCCGCGTCAAACGATGCGACACAGTGGCCGCCGAGATCCACAGGGGCGCGGGCGAGTTCTTCCACGCTGTAAGGTTTCTCCGCGAGCAAGCCGACGATCTTGAGGCGGTTCGCGTCTGCTAATGCCTTGAAAAATGTGACCAGTTCTTCGCTCACGATGCTTTCATGCCCTCGCGGATTCTTTCATTGAGGTTATAGCCGCGCTCGCCGAACGGCTGTAGTTTCTCCAACCAGATCATCTCCAGCAGCGTCAGCTCATCCGACAAGTTGAAGGTTGGATCATCCTTCCGCTGCAATTTCTCTTCCAAAATTTCGAAAGCAAATTTTTCCGCGCCAAATTCGTTCCAATCTTTTTTGAAGTGTTTTGTTGCGTGACTGCCGATCTTCAGCGCATGAATCGATGGCGGTTCAACGGTCCTTCCAAATTCAAACTACTGCCCAGCAAGACCTTCTCATTGGAAAGGTTTTTGACCTGATACACGCCGGCAGGCTTGACGCGCTCCGCATATTCGCGATTAAGTTCCCTTCTCGATTTTTTACTGTCCATCGTTAACTCTCCAATATTTCGATCCATCGCCTTCTCGCGCCAGCAGACCATGATTCACGAGTGACGCGTTGCGCAGTGACGCGGTATCCACGTGAAAGTATGCGATGGTATTCACTTTCTGGTATAGGTCGCGTCGAAAGCGAAAACATCCACGATAAAACTCAACAGGATATGCGCTTGTTTCGCTTCCAGTGGAATTTCTTTGACCGTTCCATCAGCGTTGAGATACGCCTTCAACACCTTGCGGACATTCACCGGTTGTTCTTCGTATTGCGGACGGCTATCTTTCAACTGACTACGCTAACAGATCTGACAGCCTTCTCATCCAATTCGTACGCCCCATCCACCTCACGAACGATGCCCGCGGCAAGAAGATAAATGCTGGAACGCATCCCGCACAGGGACGTGCAACTGTTCGGCGATCTCCGCCTGCGTGACAGAACCGCGCGCCAAGACGCCGATCACGCGCAAGCGCTCAGCGGATGCCATGGCTTTGACAAAGTCCAATATTTCGCTGGGCGTTCATTTTCGCTCTCAATCTAATCTCGATATTTTATCGAATTAGATTTTACACCGCATCAATAAGGTGTCAAGATGAAAAGGAAAATTCGAGTGTTCAGAATATGAATCTTGAGTTTTATTACCAACCCATACTTTAACGTCAGCAATAGCCGCGCCCGCGCAAACGCCTCAATCATTGTAGTTGCCCCTTTATTGGCGTGCTCCAGCACAGCAGTGGTAGTTTTAGTGTTGTGCTTTCTGTTGGGTCAGCACACCATCCATTTCCTGCGCTTGAAGCCATGCGCTAAATTCTGTTTCATCACGCACGCATTGCGGACCAATTCGTCGGTAAGCCACCAGCTAAAAATGCACCTTGTGTGATCATCCAGTCACTGCCGGAACTGACAAGCACTCCACGATCTTCGAGCGCTTGAATCTCACTCGAATAATCTGATAACCTTTTGAGATCATCTCCAACAGAAAAAGCATGTTGTTTGCCCAACAATTTAGGAATTTGCGTAAGTGCGACAATAGTGATTACACGCTGGTCTCATTTGTCCAAACACGCCAAGTATCTGCAAAGTTGTGTTTTATTCCTCTATGTAATTCCCGTCCAGCGACTTCATAGCGTTTAACATCTTCCAAACCTTCCTCATGCGCATCCCAGAGTTCTTGCCGCTGCCGCTTGAGCGATAAGCGGATGAAACTTGAACGCTTCGAACAAATTCACGATCACTGCATTAAAGCAATCACCTGCCTTATCGAGCAATTTATGAAACGAATCTTCAGGTAAATTCTTTAGCACAATTTCAGTAAACACATTGAATATGGCGACCCATGCGGGTTGATCTCCTGTGTTTTGACATTGAGTTGCTCCGGAAAGCGTCGCGCCGCTGAGCCAAGCACCAGCACCAGCCCCAGCGAACGGGATGCCAGCGAGCGCAAACTGCCGTAAAACTCGGCGCTGTTCAAAACCGGATGCGACAACAGGTCGTCAAATTCATCTAAAAACAGAATCAGTCGGATTTTGTTTTCCTTGAAGACAGCAAACAACTGCTCCAATACAAATGTACCAAATTTATTTTCGATTGCTGCGGCATACGTCACGCAAGGGAACGTAACCACACTCTGCTTTGTCAGACTTTCTTCCAACGGCTTTAATGCCTGTTCCCAAAACTCAGTCTGCGATCTCACCGAACGGAGCATGTGCGCATCCAGCACGCGTAGCAAATCATGCTGAAACGCATCACCAAAGGCTTCCCGCCGCACGTTGGAATGCATGACATAATTAATCAAGGATGTTTTGCCAACAAGGAGGAAGCCCGATAATCGCTGTAGATTGGTCGCTTGAAAGCCTGCTCAACAACCCTTTGATTTCTTTTTCTCTACCGACGAATTCATTAGGCATTACAGCACGACTATAGATAAATGGATTAATATGACTTTGCATTTTACTTTCCCTTCTTATTTTTTTTCTTCCGAAACATGAAAAAGCCAATAATCACTACCAAGCCCGAAGGAATACCGTAAACAACGTTTTCATCACAGTAATAACCCAAGGAGAATGAAACGTACCAGCAGAAGTTGCTTTCAAGAGCATTAGCCGCAACATACCAGATCACGGCAAGCAAAGCCAATTAAGTAACACTCCTAAAGCCGATTTTACAAACCCACCAAATGCGTTGTCAATTTTTTTACTATTTAACGGCAAACTAACATCTGATTGACTGATAAGTGCCTTTTGACCTTTTACAATATCATAAACAAACCAAGCCGAATCTTTATAACGCGGCCATTTAGGATTTTTACAAATTGAATTATTGCGTTTTCAAAATTTTTCACAGCCATCAAATCCAGCCCCTGTTTATATAAATCGTTACTAAACTTGCCTGGGCTTGGGCGTTTTTCAACAAGGCAGGAAACAGAATCATGCTGTGGTTGTCTAACCAAAATCGAGTTATAGAATTGAATCGCTTGATCCCATTGTTCCTGTTTCTCGGCAGCGAGCCCCTTTGCATCTGGTCCTCGACCCATTTCTTCTCCACTAGTTCGCTCAGACTGGCAATCTTGCTTTCATCACCAATCAACTTATACAACTCTAGGGCTTTTGCTAAATCATTTGCCTGCAAAGCCGTATCAGCCAATCCCCCAACGTTCTTTCTCTGCCTGCCGTACCACCTGGATTTTTTCGTATCTCCCGCCTTGTTGAAGGCTTCGAGCGCTTCGGTAAAATTCTTCTGTTCCAGAGCAACTTCGCCGCCCGATCCAGATCGCGTTCATACGTTCACGTGCCAGATTTTGTTGTGGCTGAATTTCCAAAATTCGAGTATAGGCTTTTATTTTTTCATCATCGTTTTGATGATCAGCCAAAAGCTAGTAATGTTTTGACAAGATCAGAGCCAACCGCTACTGTATCGTAGTTGTACCCCTCTTTCTAATACCTGAACCGAATCGTTCAGGGGATTGAAGGTCGCCCTGCTCAAACAAGATGCGCCCTAGCAACAAACGCGACTTCAAGTGATTTGGGTTTGCCGCCAATGCCTGTCTTAATTGCTGGGTGGGGCCTGCGGTCTTTCCTAAGCCATAAAAACTCTGCCCGAAAGTGATACAGGTTTTCAGCCAACGGTCAAGCTGATCCAGTTCATCCTTTACTCTTGCCAAAGGACGATTATTTTTTACCCATACCTGCAATAGCGCGACAAGCGAAACGGTAATTCTCATTCATCGGATGTAACAAGTCCCATTCACCATTATGGGTCATCAAGATCTTCAACTCGCGCGCCACAAGGCGGACACCGCTTCGATTTAGTACATCTTCGATCTGCTCCTGACTGATAATTGTCGTGCCTGCTTCAGCCATCGCCGCCATCACAACGCGTTCAGCGGGAGGTAAACCATCCCAAATCCATGTAAAGGCATTCGCTCCATGTTTCATTGCATCAGCAACAGATGAATCCACATCTTTAGCAGAGACCATTGTGGGTTTTCCATTTACAAAATTCTCCTGCCCAGCCTCCCAGACAACACCGCACAGTAATTGAGTGAAATACGTGTGTCCCTGCGTGATTTGCCAGACCCGTTCAACAGCATCATCCGCCCATGACAAGCTACCCTTTGCCTCCGACTGCCGCACGACTGCTTCTGTGCTTTTCCGATCCAACAACGATACGCGAGATGCCCGTATCCCTTTAAAGGTTGAAAGAATCGGTCGAGAGTTCTTCCGGCCGTCTGCCAATCACAAAAATGAATTTCACACTAACCAATTCAGCGATAAAACTGCGCAAATAAGGGAAGAAAGTCCGCCCTGCCAAATTGTTTTTATGGACTGTCCATCACATCAAACTCATCAAACAGGATCACCAAGCCGCTTGATCCAGCCAGTTTGATCATCTCTGGCAAAAACTTCTTCATAAAATAGACGCCATCTTCATCAAAACTTTCAAGCAACGGTGCGGAAGTTTTTGCACGAACAGCAATCGCTTGAGCCAGTTTATACAAAACTTCCTTCAAGGTGCTAGAAGCGCGGTCTTGTAAGTCAAAATATATAGGCGTAAACTTGCCATCTTCCATCAATCTTTGATCCACTTGTAAAAGGATCGTAGTTTTACCAATGCGCCTTTGTCCAAATAAAACTATGCTTTTCTGTCGGGATGGTTGAGCATTTGTGTAACTTCACGCACAACATCATCCTGTCCAAAAAATATTGTCTTATCTTTAAGGGGGTTGCCAGCGATATAGGGGTTTAGTAACATAAAATCTCCAAATTGACTTCACTTAAAGACTCTGAGTCAAACGAGCAAAGAAGTGATTTCGCGCTTTATGAAATAACCAATCCCATTAACCGCTTTCACTTTAGCAAATCTACCGTTCCCAAAGCGTTCCCTAATGGTTGAAAATTAACTTCTATGAACTTTTTACGCGTTCTTCTCCGCGAACTCTTCCAACCCCACCAACCTCACCGGAAACCGCTTCACCACCTCGCTCATATCCACCCGCCAATTGGCGGTGGCGAGTTCGTAACGCATTGCCATAAAGCGTGATTTGGTTTCATCGAAAAGCCATACCACGCACGCATCAACTGAAGCCGCCAGGCAGATGTGTATGTTTTGCGTGCAGATTTGTGTGCTAACCGTTCGATATGTCGCGCCGACTTCCTCAAATGTCAAATTTTGCGGACCGCCAATCGTCACTGTTTGATTTCGCAAGTGCGCGGGTCTTGTTTACTAACAGGATACCCCCGCCACATCCTCCGCAAAATAAACCGATTGGGTTCTTGCCATTGCCGAATATCACCGCCGGGTTGATCGTTCATCACCCGGGCGCCGATCCGCGCACACCACGACTCCATGAATGCGGTTGGACGCAGGATGGTGTAATTCATATTCAGCGACTTGAGATATTCCTCCGCAGCAAATTTCATGCGGAAGAAATCCACCGGATGATTCTGAGCGCCGCCATACGCGGACACAAACACGAAACGCTTCACACCCGACTTTTGGGCGGTTTCATCAACGCGCGGATTCCGCCCATCCACCGTGTGGACATTGTTTTCGCCGGCTTCTTCCCGCCACCGCCATCACAGATGATACGACCGCCTCCGCGCCCTCACAAGCGCGAAATAGCGTATCAGGCTGGCGTATATCTCCTTCAAAACTCATGTCGGAAGATCGGACAGATTCCACTTACATGCATCGCGCGTCAACGCACAGACCTGTAGTCCCTTTCCACAAGCAACGGAATCAGTCTTCGTCCCGGCTGACTAGTGGCGCGCCAACGATCAAGATCATCACACATACCCCATCTGCGTTTCACGCATAAAACTGAGACTCTTCTCCAAAAGGGACTCCGCCGCTTAGCGTCCCCGCCTCCCACTTATCACCGCCTCCCCAAGCATGGATTGCAACTCATCTGGCATCTTCTGCTGGCTAGGGTGCAGGAGCGAATTCACATGAATTACCGCAGATGCAAAATTTTCCTTTTCAATTCCATTGCCATTGTGGAATCTGATACCACGAACTGCAATGCTGGGCTTTTTCCTGCAAAGCCAGCGCCTGCTGTAGATATTCTTCTGCCTTTGGTTCGTTGCCCGTATGGAACTCGACCCATCCTAACGACCCCAACGTCATGAAATTTCGATAAAAGAGGCTATTGGCTTTTGGGCAAGATGAGCGTACGCGTCATTAATTCCTTTGCGCGAGCAAAATCGCCGCGTTTACGACAAACCAACGCAAGATAATTCAAATTAATGAATTGCGCATTCACATCACCCACCGCCTCCACAGTAGTCAATCCGCTGGCAGATATTTTTCCGCTTCATCCAATTCATTCCGCCACAAATGCACGAACCCGATATCGTTTCGAGCGCGCCCAAACACCTGCCGATTACCGGCGTGATAAAAAGCAGATTCACTTGCTCCTGCGCGTTACCGAGTGTTTCATCGGGCAATTGAAAATATCGAAATTGTCGTGCGTCTACCAAAACCAGCGACCTAAACCAACGCGTTTTCTGAGAAAGGGTTCAATATTCTTCCAAATGGAGCGAGTCTCCTCACGATGGATTTCATCTCCGGAATATCAGAGCCGCAAAATACCAAGCCCAGATGCGATCTAGTTGCAGATCAAGCCATTCAGAGATAGATTCTTCCGAGCGTGGCACGGGAATCGCAATCGCGCGTTTCGTACAATCGCCATCATGTCATCCACGCGCCGGGCAATATTATAGGCATTCCCTTCCTCCGATATAATCGCGCGCGCGTCATGGCGTCATCTTTATCAAGAAGTTCCGTAGCAAGTTCGAATATCTGAATCGCCTCATCCACCTACCAACAAGCCTCAATACCATACCTGTGTTTTCATACGAAAGAACAGCTTCTTTGTTTAATCCCCCAACTGCTCCCACTGCCTGATCGTCAGCGCGATAGAACGCGATCGCCGAGATTGGCAGCGGTCTGTTGAGTGGCGGTCATCATGCGGGTAAAATATTCTGCGGCTTTTTTCACGCGACTCAGCGGCTTCATAGTGATATACAGAGCTGGCGCAAGTTCATCGAATTGTTCGGGAAGAGGATCTGATGGTCTCGGCTGGCTGATGTACTCTTTGCGTCATGATCAACAGGCTGTTATAGGTCACATCGGTGGTGATGGCATGTTTGAAGATATATTCTGCATCGCCGCGGCCAGCGGATCAACTCGCGTTGCTGTAATTCGCCTAACGCTTTAATCGCATGGTGTACAGCAGCGCAAAGGCGATTTGCTCGTTGTCGTTGTAATAACATCCGGCAAACTTGTTGAAACACGCGCCCGATCACAGACGCCGTCTGCAATGTATATTTATCCTCCGCTGACAATCGGTCACGCGCGGCTATAACGCCTTGCACTGTATCAGCACTTTCCGGCCAGGAAATGATTGCGTTGCAATGGCGCGATCTTCTTCCAGCAACACCATACCGTGTCAATCAATGAACGTAACAACTCCTCCAAAAAGAACGGATTGCCTTCCTGATTTGTTCAAGATCGATTGCCGTCGTTTCAGGCATGTTCGATGCGCAACAAGTTCTCACCAGCAACGCGCTATCCTCAGACGTCAAGTGGACCAACTCAAGCGTGTGATATCGTTCCCCCAACTGCGCCGCGATTTTCTTATGCCACTCCTGCATCCGCCCTTCGTCGGGGCGGAAGACAAGGATGAGAAACAGAGGCAGGTTTTCCGTCAGAGAAAGAAGACCCGGATAATCCCAACGATGAATGGTCTGCCCAATGCAAGTCTTCCCACACCAACACGAGCGGATGCGAATCCATCAGTGCGCCGATCAGGTCAGCGAACGCGCTATGCATTCTATTCGCAGCGCCTGCGGCAATAAATCTTGAGCGATCTGATTCCGAATCCATCGGCACATCGCGCAGACGCGCCAGATACGGAATACATCTTTCAGATTTTTCAGCGCGTAGGTGATGATCGCAAAAATCTCGCAATGCTTTACTCACATCGGCGGGCAACGCATCCTGGTTCACGCCGATCAAATGATCGATAACACTGCGCGCCGCTTCAATAACTGATACCCTCCGCGTACGACAACGCGCGACCCTCCACCCACAACGCAGACCTCATTCGTCGTATAAGGCGCGCTTCGGATACAAGCCGACTCTTACCCAAGCCTGCCTCCGCTAAGATAGACAACACGCTTCCTTTCTTTCGACTGGAGGCTGGTCGCCGTTTCAACCAACATATTCAACTCTGACGCCTGCCCTACCAACGGCGAACGCAACCCCGCAATGCCGCGCCATCTGGGCGCAGACTTCAACCCGACGAATGATAGGATCGGAATCGGCTCCAACTTTTCTAACTCGCACTGGCGGCAACATGTCGAATCGAAAACAACGGCGCGGTCAGGCGATATGTAAGCCAGACCAACAACAATTTGCCCCGCCTCCGAAAGACCTCCGGCCAGCCATTATTGACCGTATCCCCCATCACGCCATATTGTTGACGTCCATCCGAACCCAGTCCACCCGCTACGACAATACCTGTATTGATTCCGGAATGCATACCAGACCTGTCAGATTTTTCTTGTTGAATTCAACGAGGGCATCCATCATTTCAAGCGATAAGCTCGCAGGGCGCGTTCGGCGTCGTTCTCATACGCGACCGGAGCGCCGAACATCCATGATTCCATCGCCGATGAACTTTTCCACCGTACCGCCATATCTTCAATGATCGGCACCAACCACGAAAAACAGGTATCGAGCAGTGACCGCACATTCTCGGTGGGTCAAGCCGTTCGGATAAAGCGTAATCCCTGAGATATCCGCAAACATCACAGTGACAATGCCCGTTCTCCCTCCTGATCGGTCCGCGTAATAACAGATTGGCTCAACGCTTCCAATTTTTCGCGCAAGACAGCAATGGACGAATCCACAATAGCATCGCCTAAAACTGCGCGCTGATCTTCCAAGGCAATCATGCGGATTGTTCTGAATGGGGAGCGATCGGTCATTTGAAAACCCTTATCGTTACATCTTGGATAAGAAAACATCCCCCTACTTCCCCCATCCGGCAGGCGAGTGTGCGAAATCTGTTTCACCTGCCAGACCATATCACTACTATTTCTTCACCCGCGCACGGATGAAATCCTCCACTCGCGTCAATGTCATGGGGAATTCTTTGAGCATGGCGCTGGTGTTGAAGGTTTGATCGGCGGTGTCGGTCCACACGCTGAAAGACATCAAGCGGCTCAACACAGGTTGAATAGGGCGCAGGATCGGACCCATTACTTTCATCACGCCTGTTGGCACATTCGTAACCTTGGCTTTTTTGCCAGAGAAACGCGAATACATCTCTGCAACCTGATTTTTGGTGACGTTATCCGGTCCGCCCACGTCAATACTGCGGTTCTTCAAACGCGCATCGGTTAGGGCAAGAACGGCGAATCTTGCAACGTCCACACCGGCAATAAAGTTATTGGGGTTATTGCCAGCTCCGTAGATCGTGGTTTTGCCTGTGGTCAAGATCGTCGCGCCTAGCAGGTTATGCACATGCCATTCCATATAAGCCGGCGGACGCAGAATAGTGTAGCTCAACCCGCTGGCTTTGAGGTAATTTTCCACTTTGTGTTTCGTGCGATAAAAATCCGTCGGGTGATCGCCTCGCGCTCCTTGCGCCGAAACATACACAAAGTGTTTTACCCCCGCGCCTTTAGCGGCATTGATCAAGGCGCGGTGACCTTCATCATCCACCGCTTCCGATTTGTATTTCCCCGTACCAAGCAGGGAATGCGCCGAAGCCAACACTGCATCTGCCCCCTGACAAGCTTTTTTGAGGGAGGCATGGTCAATCAGATCGCCCTGCACGATCTCAACTCCCTGCTTCTTCAAATCCTCCGCGCTGGCTGGATTTCGAGTCGTGCCGCGAACTTTGTGTCCCGCCGCGAGGAGTTGACGGGCGGTTTCGCGCCCTAAAACACCGGTTACTCCTACGATAAGAATCATGGGAAACTCCTTTCTGGTTTGTTCGATAATCCCACTTTACCAAACCAAGCGTTCCCAAAGCGTTCCCTACAAGTACCCCGCCTCTTTGGCTTTTGCCACCGCATCTCTGCATCGTGTGAGGAATAGGTCTATGTCAGCAGGATCAACCTCCAGCGCGGCGAGAAGCGCAGACTCAACTTCGAGGGTCAGTTTCCATTCGGGCGGGGCGAGCATGGCTTGGGCGCAGGCACGGGCTTCATCCATATTTTTATCCTGAACAGCCAAAGCAAAAAGCAAGAACCGGGCGAGCGAATGAAGAGGATAGGGGTTTTCGAGTGTTTTCCAGATCTTGAGCGCGGATTGAGCCAGTTTGCGTGTCTCGTCGAAATCGCCATCCTGATACGCAAGCCAGGCACGGTTAGCATCCACCACGCCGCGATAAGCAGGATTATTACTCGCCTGCCCCAATTGCTGATCGAGCAGGTCGGTGCCTGTGCGAACCTCCTGAAGTTTCTGTTGACGGCGATGTGCGATCGAAAGATATGTGCGAGCGATCAACATGGAGTTCATATCGCCATTATTTTTGCAAAGCGAAATCGTCTCGCGGAACGCGGCTTCGGCAACATCCAGTCGCCCGGCACACAAAGCGACCATGGCAAATTGACGTTTGGTATTGGAAACCTGATGCTGGTAGCCCGACTCGATTGCCAGTTCAATCGTTTCCTGCGCCAGCGTCAGATGCGATTGATTCATGCGATAGCGTTCATTGATGAACGCGCTTGAGATCAGCCGGGCACGATAAGTGAGTTTTTGTAGCACGCTACCGTATTGCTCTATCGGGTCTCTGACCTGCTCCAGCAACGCCATCACTTCTCTGCCATTCTGCGTCCAGTAGCAGGTCTCGATCCATGAGAGTTGCGCTTCGATCCACTCTGACCAATAACCAGGTTCATTTTGTGCGCGGCTCAAATCATCCAGCGTGGTTTGATATTTCTGCCGGGCGACATCTACATTGAATCGTCCTGTCAACGTGGATTGCTTGCGACTCACACGCGCCTTTTGCAGATCATCGGCGCTCAGGTTGTGCGCTTGCGTGAATGCCTGGAATGCATCTTCACGCCGTTCAAGCATTTTCAACAAATCGCCGCGTTCCTCGTGCAAGTTTGCCAGCGCGACAGGTCTTGTTTCGATCAGCATTGCATGTCGTAAATATTCCAGCGCATCGGTAAATGCAAATAATTGTTGAGCCTGCCCAGCGGCACGCACATAATATTCCAATGCCCTGTTTCCTAAACCAGCGCGTTCGAAATGATCGGCGATGCGCGCATATTCTGCGCCTGCCTCCAGCGCCTCACCGGTACGTTGATGCAGCCAACGCAAACGAATCGGGCTGATACCCGCCAGCGTCGCTTCGCGCAGTTTATCGTGGCTGAAGTCATACCAGCCGCCGCGCTCACGCACCATGCGCAACCGCCACAGTTCATCGAGCGAATTGACCGTGATGCCCTCATCGAGTTCGGAGACTCTTCGCAAGAGATCAAAATCAAACTCACGCCCGATGACCGCCGCCGACTCAGCCACCGCCCGCGCGGGTGACGACAACCGTGCCAGACGCGCCTGCAGGATAGCATGCAAACGCGGCGGCAGACCCGCTTCTCTCTCCCCCGAACCTGCTTCTGCCAATCGAACCGATTCCACCCTGACGCCCGCGTTCGCCAACTCCACCACGAACAGCGGCACACCTTCCGATTCACGGAATAATGAGGAAGACGCCGCCTCGGAGAAATTTTTGCCGAGCAAATGCGCGCCCAATTCAGCGGTCTGCTTTTCATCGAGGCGGCTGAGTTCCATTTCGGTCAATTGACCTTCGGCGCGCAGATCCACCAACAGCAACTGCAACGCATGGTTCGAGGGAAGTTCCTCGGCTCGTAGAGTGACGAGCAAAAGTATCTTCGCGTTCTTATCAAAACGGAGAAAATATCTCAGCCAATCGAGCGTGTCGTTGTCACACCACTGAATGTCATCGAGCAGCAATAGCAGGGGTTCCCTCTCGACAAGCAGCGCCCGCGCCATCGCTTCGAAGAAGACCTGTCTTTGCCAGTTCTCCGTCATGGGTTGCGGTGATGTACTTTCATTTCGCAATTCAGGCAGGAGGCACGAAAGTTCAGCGCGATGGTGTGTATCTAATTTATCCAATGAAACGCCGCGCAACCAATGTGAGATCGGCGCAAAGGAGATTTGACCTTCGGCAGAATAGCACGCGGCGGTAGCGGTGCGGATTCCCTGCCGCGACGCCCACTGCAATAATTCTTCGGCAAGGCGCGTTTTGCCGATCCCCGCTTCGCCGCTTAACAACGCCATGCGGAGTTCGCCGCTTGAGGCTTTCTTCCACTCGGAAATTAACAGCTTCCATTCCCGCTCCCGCTCCACCAGCGGCGCGGAGATGGGTCTTTCAGGAATGTTTACTTTCAATAGTTGCGATTCGCTTTTGAGCAGGCGTTCGTACAATTCTCGTGTTGAGGCATCGGGTTCGACACCCAGTTCTTTCGATAGCACGCTGGCGCAAGCGTGATACACATTCAATGCCGCCGCGCGATCATCGTTCAGCGCATGGAGTCGAATCAACGCGCGATACGTGTCTTCGCGCAGGTTATCGGTTTGCAAGAGTCTCTGCGCATGTTTGATAGCGTCGCGGTAATGTTTGCGCGCTTCGAGCAGGGCGATCAATCGGTCCATGGCGCGGATGAACATATCCCGCAGGCGGTTGCGTTCGGGGATGAGCCATTCGTCGTAGAGGCTTGGGAGGAGATCCCCTTTATAGAAAGCCGAGGCAGTTTCAAGGGAGGAAAGTTCCGCATCCGCATCGTCCGCGCGGCGGGCGCGTTCGGCAGAATCCAATGCGGAGGTGAAATCCGCAATATCGATCTGAAGGTTTAACGATGGGTTGAGCTGAAGCGTGCGTGAATCGCTCTGGATAATTTCCCCTGTAGAAAGAATTTGTTTGAGTTGATGCAGGGTTTTGCGTAAATTCGTGAGCGCCTGTTCTTCGCTTGAGTCTGCCCAGAGTTTGAAGGCAACTTCAGAACGCAGGCTCGGCTTGGGAGCGCGCAAGGCAAGCAAAGCAATCAACAGTTGATGGCGAATGTTCAAGCCACCAAGTAATTGCCCATGATATAGATGAAAACCGCCAAGTAGATGAAGTAAATTCAACGTACCTCGTAAGGCGTATTGGCTGAGTCTACCATGCCTATAAAATCTGACACAGGTTATCCGAAAATACTGTGAAGCGGGAATGGACAAGATGAGTACGGTATAATTCGCCCGTAAGAGTCGGTCCCAATCTCATTTTTGGAGGCGCTCGTGGATCTCTCGAAGCACGCATATTTTGAGGGCAAGATCGTTCCCCTGTCGGAAGCAAAAGTTAGCATTGCATCACATGCGTTTCTCTATGGCACATCGGTGTTCGGAGGCATGCGGGCGTTTTGGAATGAAGACAAGAAACGTCTTTTCGTTTTTCGTCCCTATGACCATTTTCGCCGCTTGTTGCACTCCGCTCGCATGATGGCGATGCAGACAAGTTACGACGAGGAGAGTCTAATTCAGGTCACGCTCGATCTGTTGCGGACGGATAACTGGAAACAAGATATTTATTTTCGTCCCACCTTTTACAAAGCCGACTTGGGCATCGGCGTTAGGCTCCACGACGTGGGCGACGATTTCTGTATCTTCGTGATGGCGTACGAAAAATATGTGAAGAACGATTCGAACGCGCACGTCACCTTTTCTTCGTGGCGGCGCATTGACGATAACGTCATCCCCGCGCGCGGAAAAGTAGCGGGCGCGTACGCCAACTCGGCGCTCATCAAATCGGACGCGGTGCGTTCGGGTTTCGATGAAGCGCTGGTGCTAGACAACAATGGACATGTCTCGGAAGGCTCGGCGATGAACGTGTTCATGGTGCGCGATGGCGTGCTGGTGACGCCGCCTGTGACAGACAACATCCTCGAAGGGATCACCCGCAAGACCGTGATCGAGCTTGCCCGCCGCGAATTAGGGCTTGACGTTGTCGAACGATCCATTGACCGCACGGAAGTGTTCGCCGCCGAGGAGATGTTCTTTACCGGAACCGCGGCGGGCATCACAGGCATCACGAAAGTAGACCACCGCCCCGTCGGCAGAGGTGAGATGGGACCGGTCGCGTCGAAATTAAGGACTTTATACGAAGACTCTGTCTACGCGAGAAACTCGAAATACGAACACTGGAATGTGGCTGTATAAAAAAAGCGACCCAATGGGTCGTTCTTTTTCGTTATGGTTTCCTAACGCGACATTTTACAAATCGGTGATGGCTCAAACAAAATGATGGATTTCGTGGGGCGGGATGTTATCCCGCCAATTCAAAGGGTGTGCGGGATGGCATCCCGCACCACGTCATTTATCAAATGCCACTACCTACAAATCAACCAATAAATCTAGCAATAAACCCGATATGGATTATTGCCATAGAGCCAATCCCGAAGGGATGGCAGGATTCTAAAAACGGCAAAACGGGTCTTCAAATCCCGAAGGGATGACATAAATTTGCCACCTCTGACACCCCTTCGGGGTTGAATGTGATCCATCCATCAATTCTAGAATCATTTGACCCCTTCGGGGTCTTTGGGTAATTTCGATATTGCTCGGTTTAATTGCTAACCTGCAATATGCTGCCGTTGCGTAAGGTGAGTTATTTATTTTTCTTGAACCGCACCAACACAAGATTCTTCGTGCAATCGGAAGAGGTTGGCACCGAAACTTTATCCGAAAGCGGAAGACCGTTCAGATCAACAAGTTGAACATATAACGTGGAAGATGAAACGGGGGCATTGCCAAGCACGAATTCAAAACCCGATTCGCCGTACGGCTTGTTAATTCCGCTGACGGTTTGTTGTTCGATACTCTTGCCATCCAATGTTCCGCGCAGAACGATCACTTGTCCAATAATGGGACTGTTCTTCGCATCAACCACCGTCCCGCCGATGCCCGCCCAATTGCAGGCAAGGTCGGGGTAGATCAATGTGCTTTCCACTTGAGAGGTCGAAGCGCCGAATGCCGCTTTCGGCGTTTTCGTAGGTTTGGGCGTGCGAGTCGGCGGGAAGAGCGAGACAGGCGTATTCGTTAGGATCGGGGTAAACGTGGGACGCGGCGTATGAGTCGGCGTTAACACAAGCGTTGGGCTGGCTGTCCACGTCGCTTCAAGTTGAATCGCCGTGATCGTGGGAGTCGGAGTCGGCGGCAGTAAGCCCGAATTGCCCGGGGGCAGAAAGTTTAAACTCGAACTGGGGTTAATAAAGATCAACCCAAAATAAAGAACCAACCCTCCGGTGGCTAATAGCATCAACAGGGATAACATGTCCCAGACCTGCATTCCCTTGCCGCGGGGTTTGGAAGATTTTCCGTCAAAATCAAATTCATCACTCATTGAAACTGCTCCGTGTACAAAACTATGGCGACGGCGCCAGCACAATACTTGCCTTGCCTCGCTCCTGCTCGACCCAATTCTTCAATGCAATATCCTGCAAGGCAAGCCGCGCATCGGGCGAAAGCGGATGCGCCGGGTCGCGCGCCAAAATTCTCAAAATGTGAAAACCAACGTCGGTGGCGATCACATCGCTATGCTCGCCTACTTCCAAATTAAAGGCAACATCCTCGATCTCTTTGTTGAGCAAATAACCTCGCGGCACCCAGCCCAAATCGCCGCGCGTTACGGGGTCGGCGACCAGGGCGAGTTCGTCAAAGTCACTGCCTCCGTTCAATTGGAGCAGGAAACTTCGCGCCTTATCTTCATTATAGAGCAGAATCTGCTGGAGGTGGATTTGTTCGGCAGTCTCCGGTACGGATGAAATGATTTTGTCACGCATCCACGCGGATTCTGCCGCCCGCTTCAACGCGGACTGGAAGGCTGGGTCGCTGTACCCGTGACTTTTTTTCCACGCTTCGAGCGCGTCCGCGCCGCCGAGTTGTTGCGCCAGCGAGTCAATCCGCGCTTGCAAGGCGGCATCGTCGAGGGTAAAGCCCTCGGCGCGCGCGGCTTGCGCGAGGAGCGTTTGCGCCACGAGGTCGTCAATCACCGCGCTGGTTGCCGTTGCCGAATCAACCGGGGAGCCGAGCGCGGCTTGCGCGTTGATGTAATCTGCCACCGCCGCGTTAAATTCGACGAGGGTGATGCCTTCGCCGTTTACGGTCAACGCCATGGGTTCCGCTGTCGCTGTAGGAGGCGGCTGGGGCGTGGAGGTTGCCGAGGGTGTGTCAACAGGTTGAACGGTCGAAGGAGACGCGCACGAAGCGAGTCCAAGCGCGAGGGTTAAGAATATCCAGATGAAGTTGCGGCGATGATGAAGAGTCATTATCCCCTGATTATATCGAATAAAAAACCTTGCGAAGGCTCTCAGCCTTCGCAAGGTTTTTATCTTAGTAATCCATTCCACCGGGCGGCATGGCGGGAGCGGGTTTTTCCTTCTCGGGCATGTCGGTGACGAGCACGTCGGTGGTGAGGATCATCGAAGCGATGGAGGCGGCATTTTCGAGCGCGCCGCGCACCACTTTGACCGGGTCGATGACGCCGGCTTCGATCATGTCCACATATTTGTTGGTGAGCACGTTGTAGCCGATGTTCTTGTTCTTCTTCTCGGCGGCGGTGCGGCGGACGGTGTCAATGATGACGGAACCATCCTGCCCGGCGTTCGAGGCGAGTCTGCGGATCGGGGCTTCGAGCGCTTTCTTGACGATGTTGATGCCCACGCGGACTTCGCTGTCTTCGTCGCCGTTCTCTTTGGCAAGTTTGTCCAATTTGGCGCCGGCATTGATGAGGGAAATTTCACCGCCGGGGACGATGCCTTCTTCCACTGCGGCGCGCGCGGCGGAGAGTGCGTCTTCGACGCGGTGTTTCTTTTCCTTCATTTCGGTTTCGGTCGCGGCGCCCACGCGGATGATGGCGACGCCGCCGCTCAACTTGGCGAGGCGTTCCTGAAGTTTTTCCTTGTCGTAGTCGCTGGTGCTTTTCTCGATCTCAGAGCGGATTTCCTTGATGCGCCCTTCGATATCAGCCTTCTTGCCCTTGCCGCCGATAATGGTGGTGTTCTCTTTGTCCGAGATAACTTTCTCGGCGCGGCCGAGGTCTTGCAGTGTGGCAGTTTCGAGTTTGCGACCGGTCTCTTCGGCGATCACGGTTCCGCCGGTGAGGATGGCGATGTCTTGCAACATGGCTTTGCGGCGGTCACCGAAGCCGGGGGCTTTGATGGCGAGCACGTTCAACATGCCGCGTAGTTTGTTCAACACAAGGGTAGCGAGCGCCTCGCCGTCAATATCTTCGGCGATGATGACCAGTTCGCGCTTGCCGATCTGCACGAGTTTTTCGAGCAGGGGCACGATGTCTTGCGCGGCGGAGATCTTCTTCTCGTTGATCAGCACGTAGGCGTCGGCAATGATGGCTTCCATCTTGTCCGCGCTGGTGATGAAGTAAGGAGAAAGGTAGCCGCGATCGAACTGCATACCTTCGACGAATTCCTGCTCGAACTGCATGGATTTGGATTCTTCCACGGTGATGACGCCGTCTTTGCCGACTTTGTCCATCACATCGGCGATCAAGCCGCCGATCTCTTCGTCTGCGGCGGAGTTGGTCGCAACGGAGGCGATGTCGCCTTTGGTATCAATCTTCACCGACATCTTGCGGAGTTCTTCCACAACGGTTTCGGTAGCGAGAGAAATGCCGTGCTTGAGAAGCATCGGGTTGTAACCGGCTTCAAGCGTCTTCAAGCCTTCGTTGACGATGGCGTGAGCCAGCACGGTCGAGGTGGTTGTGCCGTCGCCGGCAATGTCGTTGGTCTTGGATGCGGCTTCTTTGAGAAGTTGCGCGCCCATGTTCTCGAACGGGTCTTCGAGTTCGATCTCCTTCGCGACGGAAACGCCGTCGTGAGTGACGGTCGGGGAGCCGAATTTGCGATCGATCGCCACGTTGCGGCCCTTCGGTCCGAGAGTTGCGCCGACCGCGTTGGCAACCACGTTCATGCCGTTCTTGAGTTTGCGGCGGGCGTCTTCTGAAAAGACAATTTGTTTAGCAGCCATAGTAATAATCCTCCAAAGTATTGGTGTCACCCTGAGCCGCTGATTGGCGAAGGGTCTCGCTCGTCGGGAGGGAGATTCTTCGCTTCGCTCAGAATGACAATCAGTGATTAGCCTTCAACGATGGCTAAAATATCGTTCTCTTTGAGGATGAGCAGTTTCTTGCCATCCACTTTCACTTCGGTGCCGGAATATTTCGCATACAGCACACGATCCCCCACTTTCACATCCATGGCGATGCGCTTGCCGTCTTCGTCGCGCTCGCCGGGTCCCGCGGCAAGGATCTTGCCTTCCTGCGGTTTTTCCTTTGCGGTTTCGGGAAGGATGATGCCGCCGGCAGTAATGTCTTCCTGCTCGATCGGCTCAACGATCACGCGTCCGCCAAGGGGCTTCAACTTCAATTTGCTTGCCATCTTTCTGCCTCCTGATTGGAATTTGGAATATTCATGAAATTAGCACTCTTCTTGCACGAGTGCTAAGGGCAATAATACTCATTTCAAGAGGGCAAGTCAAGGGGATTGTAAAAATTCTTATGGAAATCTGAGATGACCCTTGCGAAGGTTGAGAACCTTCGCAAGGGTAAGTCGCTATGGAGTCGGAGTTGCGGTGACTCCCCCGCCCGCCTCACTCGTGACTGTGGGAACTGGCACGCCATCGTCAGCCAACGACGCGCAGACGACTTCTCCCGTCTGCACGATGTTGAGGATCGTCTGCTGAGAATCGGCGTAATTGTCTGGGTTGTTGCGGAGTTCAGTCCGCACATCGTTCAGTACTTTCATCGCCTCGCCGCATTTATTATCCCGTGGACGACTCAACGCAGAGAGCACCGATCCATAGGTGTAGTAATAAACAATTGTGTCCGGCGAGATGGCAAGCCCCGGCACATCCACCGGGTCTACGCGATCTTCAGGAGCAAGATTGGGATCGGTATAACATTTATCCAAGCCGCGCCCCAAGCACGAATCCTCTTCTGAACAACCGTATGTGGCGCATTGAAACGAATAGATCGAGCCTTCATAATTGCGCGACTTGAAGAATACGACGCCCAATTCTCCATACAGCCTGGAGTTCGTCGGCTCGAATTCCAGCGCCTTTTGAACGTTTCGAGCGGCGGCAAAATATTCGCCCAACTGCGAATACGTCCGCGCGATGGAGAGATACGGTCCAGGATCCTTCACTTTGATTTGATCATTGATACGCGCCGCCTTCTGAAAATACTCAAGTGATTGTTCGTATGTGGGACGCGCCGCCTCAACGCCTTGTTTATTCGCAATTTCAAACGCAAGGATGCGGTAATTTGCGCCCGCTCTCAGATAGAGGAAAGTAAAGTTCGGTTCGATGGCGATGGCTTTATCCCATTCGGTGATGGCGAGGTTGTATTGACCGAAAGTTTCCAGCACCGCCGCATACACGCGATGAACGTCCATTTTCGAATCGTCCTGCGCGAGCGCCTGCTTGATGGTCAACTCTGCCTGATCCCACTTTTGCTGATCGAGCAACACTTCGGCATAGTACACCAACGCCAGCGTATTGGAACTGTCTAATTGGAGCGCTGTCAGCGATTCGGATTCCGCGTCCCGCAGAAAATTCTGCACTTCCTCGGTGGTGTGGAAATTAGAGTTCGCATTCCAGTCCAACGCAAAAGCGCGGATGGCGTGCGCGGTGCTGTCATCTGACGCGAGTTCCACCGCTTTGGTCGCCGATTCGAGCGCTTCGGTGAGACGCGCTTTCTTCTCGTCATTGGTGATGAGGAATGCTGAGGAATACGTTTGAATACGCGCCAACTTCGCCCACGTGGTGGCGTCGCTGGGGTTAATGCGAACAGCCTCCCTGTAGACTTGAATCGCCGCGTCCACGTTCCCCGCGCTGAAATAGGCTTCGCCCTCCAGGATCAGCGACTCGGGCGAACGCGTGGGAGTCGGCGTGGCTTGAAAGAGCGGCTTGATATCGCCGGTGTTGATCTGTTGCAGAATCCAAACTCCGCCGAGCAGCATGATCACCCAAATGAACATGCGATAGATGTTCGATTGCGGTTTGCGATTGAACAGCGGACGACGCGGTGAAATGTTCATGGTGTGGCAGTTGTAGATGGAGGCGCGGCAGGCGTTTGCGCCCCACTCGCCGGCGTGGACGTGCTTGAAGGCGGGTTGGCTAAATTCTCCTCGCAAATGCGGATGATCTCGCCCGCGTTAAACATCGCATCCTCGTTTGTGGGGATCTTGCTCTGAATCTCTTGCGCAACCTGCAACGCCTCGCCGCATTGTCCCGTGCGGGCAAGCGCCACAGAATACGTGTAATAAATTTCCGCCAAGCGGACATCGTTCCCGGTTAAAGGCAGACCTTTGACTTCCTGTCCATCTTCGAGCGTGCCGCCAAAAATGGCAAGCCGCAATTCAGCCACTGCCTTGTCATATAGAAAGTTGTAGTAATACATCACGCCAAAGTTGCCATGCAAACGCGGATCTACAGGGTTGTCGCTTACAGCAGTCTCGGCATACTGCAATGCCTTTTCATAGTCGCCGGAACCGGCATAGGCGCGTGAAATGTACAAGTCCGGCGATGGATCGGCAGGGTTAAGTACGTTGGCACGAGTGAAGGCGTCAATCGCCTGATCCAAAACGCCCAGAACTTGATAATTCAACCCAAGAGAAATCCAGAGATCAGGCACATCGTCATTGATCGCCAGCGCGGCTTTGAACTCGCCAACTGCCTCTTCATAATTTCGCGTGGCTTCCAACAAAAGTCCGCGGGCGCGGTGCGCTTCCATACTGTCGGGCGCGAGAGCCAACGCCACTTTCGATTCGTCAATTGCTTTGGTCACGTTATCGAACGAACCGGAGTTCACAAGGATTTCCGTGTAATAGGCATGAGCCAGCCCGTTGTTTGGGTCCAGTTGTAAAGCCTGTTCGATCCACGTGAGCGCCTGCGAGTTATCACCTTGCGCATCCGCCGCCCACGCGCGGATGGCGATCGCAGTCGAATTGTTCGGGTCGAGCAGAAGGGCATTCTCCGCGTTGGCTTGCGCTTCCTTGGCTTGCCCTGCCAGCATCTGCACGCGGGCAATGGCAACATACAACGCCGGGTCGCGCGGCGAGGAACGGATCGCTTCTTGATAGGTTTGAATGGACTGTAAAAATTTCCCATCCTTGAACAGCGACTCGGCTTCCGCAACATACGCTTCGCGCGAACGCGTCGGCGTCGGCGTCGGTAGAAACGGGTTCGGCTGACTCGGCAGATACACCTGATTGAAATAATATCCAAAGAGCAGGACCAAGCCGAACACGATCCATCCGAAAATATTCGGACGTCGTTTGCGGCGGTTCATGCTCCACTTCGTTTGTCTGTGTAAATACATAATTTCATATTACCATGAAAAGGTGAAGGGGCATTAAGGATGATAAAATCGCGGCATGAAGTTCGATGTCTTCACGCTTCTCCCCGAAGTATTTATTCCATATCTTGACTCAAGCATCCTCAAACGCGCAAGCGAGCGGGGATTGATCAACGTGAACGTCGTCAACATCCGCGATCACACACACGACAAACACCACGTCACCGACGACACGCCCTACGGCGGAGGCGGCGGGATGGTGATGAAGCCCGAGCCGGTCTTTGAAGCGGTCGAATCGGTGATGGGACAAAACCCGGTTCAGACGACGGGTCAGCCTGTCCCAATCATTCTGCTTACGCCACAGGGGCGAGTTTTTACTCAGCGCGTCGCGGAAGAATTATCGCAACACGAACGCATCGCATTGATCTGCGGACGCTACGAAGGCGTGGACGAACGCATCCGCGAGCATCTCGTCACCGACGAAATCTCCATCGGCGATTATGTGCTGACCGGCGGCGAACTCCCCGCGCTGATCCTGATTGACGCGGTCTCGCGCCTCATCCCCGGCGTGTTAGGCGACCCCACCGGCGCGGAGGATGATTCGCATTCGATGGGCTTGCTCGAATATCCACACTACACCAAGCCAGCGGAATTTCGCGGCTGGAAAGTTCCCGAAGTTTTGCAAAGCGGCAACCACGCCAAAATTGATCAATGGCGCAGAGAGCAATCGTTGCTCAGAACATTCAACAAACGGCCAGACATGCTGGAAAAAGCAAAATTGACAAAAGAGGATATAAAATTTTTGAAGAGCGTTGGGTATGAATAACCCGTATTGCGTACTGCGTATTACGTAGTACGCAATACGCAGTAATTTCTTTTCGGAGGCAACAATGTCATCACGGCTCAACTACGGCAAGACCTTCCTGCTCGGTTTCGGCTTTTTCGGCGTGAGTGTTGTGTGGGGAGTGTACAACGCATTCGTCCCTATCTTTCTCTCTGAAAAATTCAACGTCGCGCCCGCGCTCATCGGCTTCTTTATGACGCTGGATAACATCGCGGCATTGTTCATTCAGCCGCCCGTCGGCGCGTGGTCCGACCGCATACGAACGCCGCTAGGACGGCGCATTCCGTTCATTATCATCGGCGCGCCGATCACCGCGTTAGCATTCGGGTTGATTCCCGTCGCATCCATCGTTCCGCTGTTCGTGGCTTGCACCAGCACAACTTTGTTGAGCGCGGCACTGTGGCGCACCCCGGTTGTGGCATTGATGCCAGACATCACCCCCTCCGCGTTCCGCTCGCAGGCGAACGGCATCATCAACTTTATGGGCGGACTCGGCTCCATCATCGCGCTGCAAACCGGCGGTTTGTTATACAAGATGAGTCCCGACTTCCCATTTTGGATGGGATCCGTTTTAGTTGTGCTGGCGGCGTTAGTAGTTTACCTGTTCATCGAAGAGCCGAAGGAATATGAACAAGCGGAACAACAGCCGGGCTTGCTCGCAAGTCTGCGCGAAGTGTTTGCCGATAAAGAAAAAAGCGGACTGCGGCTCTTGCTCGCCATCTTCTTTTGGTTCGTCGGTTACTCTGCCATCGAAACATTCTTCACGTTGTATGCCAAGAATCGACTCGGGCTAGAGCCCGGCGACGGCGCGACGTTGTTGTCGGTCCTACCGTTGTTCTTTGTGTTGTGCGCCATTCCCGCCGGTTATCTCGGAAGCCGAATCGGGCGCAGGGTTACGATCACCATCGGCTTAGTCATTATGATCTTTATGTTGATCATGATCTACATCACGCCGGTTGACGCGTTGCTGACAGGCATCGCGCCGCTGCCGCTTGTTGGGATTCCGCTCGTGGAAGGCGGCGCGCGCATGTTGACTCTCGCGGGCGTTCTGCTGATCTTCGGCGGGATTGGCTGGGCGTTCGTCAACATCAATTCCCTGCCAATGGTGGTAGACCTGACCGGCGCGGCGCGTATCGGAACATTCACCGGGTTGTATTATTTATTTTCCACGCTCTCGGCGATTGCGGGTCCGAACTTGAACGGGTGGGCGGTGCAACTGGCGGATAACAATTACAACGTCATCATGATCATCTCGCCGGTGTTCATGGCGATCGCGCTGTGGTTGATGCTGGGGGTCCGCCGGGGCGAGGCGCAGGTCGAGGGGCAGAATCAAGCCTACCCGTAGAGCGAAGCGTGAGTCCGCATCCCGAATTAAATCCGCATGGAAACAAATCCATCGAGATTAAGGACTTGCTTGTCGAATGGGTCAAGTGATTGTATACTAACGGCGACAAAGGGTTTGCGATAACCCTGACTACAAATTCTGAAGAGGAGAAGAACTATGAAGAAGCTGTATGGTTTGCTTGCGGTGCTTTTAGTCGCCGCGATGATTCTGCCCGCGTGCGCCCCGGCAGAAGCTGACTGCACCAGCGCAGACGTGTTCTGCGTCGGCTTGGTGACGGACGTCGGTAAGATCAACGACAAGTCCTTTAACCAGTCGGCGTGGGAAGGCGTGCAACGCGCTGAGAAGGAATTGGGCGCGAAGGTTCAATACATCGAAACCGCGGACGCCAAGGATTACGATAAAAACATCGCGACTTTCGGCGACGCCGGCTACGATGTGATCGTGACCGTTGGTTTTGCGCTGGGCGAAGCCACGATTGCAAATGCCGCGAAATATCCGAACATCAAGTTCATCGGCGTGGATCAATTCCAGGCATGGCAGTTCGATGATGACGCCAGCAACGATGTGGCGAATGTCGCCGGTCTTGGGTTCCCCGAGGATCAGGCTGGCTTCCTCGTCGGCGCGCTTGCCGCGGCGATGAGCAAGAGCCATAAGATCGGCGCCGTCTGCGGCACCGATGTTGTGCCTCCCGTTTGGCGCTATGGCGAAGGCTACAAAGCCGGCGCCGCCTATGCCGACGGCATGAACGGAACCACGACCGAAGTGTTTGTTGTGTACCACAGCGACGTTGGCTTCGACAAGACCTTCACCGATCCTGAATGGGGCGCGCAGACCGCGCAATCCATGATCGATCAGGGCGCGGATGCGATCTTCGGCTGCGGTGGTATCACCGGCAACGGCGCGATCACCAAGGCTGCTCAAGACGGCGCATACGCCATCGGCGTTGACTCCGATCAGTACCTGACCCTGCCCGAAGCCGCCCCGCGCATGCTCTCCAGCGCGATGAAGCTCATCACCCCGGGCGTGTTCGATCAGATCAAGGCTGCTCAGGACGGTAAATTCGTCGCTGGCAATGTGCTTGGTACCGGCGGCTACGCTCCGTACCACGATCTCGATGGCGAGGTTCCCGCCGAAGTGAAAGCCATGATGGAAAAACTCAACGCGGACCTGCTCAGCGGCGCGGTCACCACGGGTGTTGCTCCCGCCAAGCCGTAAGAAAAATCTTCAAGTGTTCGAAAAAGGGAAAGAGGCAAGCGCCTCTTTCCCTTTTTATTCTCTTTTTGTTGATATAATTCGGCAACTCATATTTCAACCGGAGACCTCATGCAGGCAGAACAACAATCTGACTCGGTCACGAAAGGCTTTGCAAGGTCGGCGCTGGACGCGCTTCTCATTCCGACGCTCTCGATTCTCACCGCCGTGATTGCGGGAGGAATCATCATCGCCCTTGTGGGGGGCAATCCGTTTGCCGCTTATTTTGGTCTGCTACAGGGATCGTTCGGATCTGCCAAAGCCTTGAGCGAAACAGCCGTCTGGGCAACCCCATATATTTTCGCCGGGCTTGGGGTGGCGCTCGCTTTCAAAGGAGGGTTGTTCAATATCGGAGCGGAAGGGCAATTAGCGCTCGGAGCCACCACCGCGGCTCTCTTCGGTTATGCACTACCGGGCTGGCTCGGCTTTGATCTGCCTGCCATCATTCATCTTCCTCTCGTCGTTCTCGTGGGCGCGTTTGCGGGAGCCATTTGGGGAGGCATCGTCGGCTACCTAAAAGCCTACACCGGGGGACATGAAGTGATCAACACGATCATGATGAATTACATCGCCCTCAATTCCATATCCTTTTTATTGAACGGTCCGATGAAGGACCCCAACCCAAACAATGTGATCGCCCGCACGCCTGAGATCGCGGAGAGCGCCCGGATCGCCCCGATCTTTGATGGTCTGCGCGTGCATTGGGGTTTTGTGCTCGCCCTGCTCGCGGCATATCTCGTCTGGTGGACGCTTAACAAGACCACGCTTGGCTTTGAGATAAAGACCGTAGGCGCAAACCCGGATGCGGCGAAATACGCGGGCATCAACGTGAAACGCATCCTCATCGTTACCATGGCGCTCTCCGGCATGTTGGCGGGCTTGGCGGGTGTGATCGAAGTCACCGGGTTGAACTATCGCCATGAACTAGGGTTTTCCATCGGCTACGGGTTCGACGCCATCGCCATTGCCTTGCTTGGAAAATCGCATCCGCTTGGCGTTGTGCTGGCGGCTATTCTTTTTGGGGCGATGCGTAATGGAGCGACGCGTATGCAATTCCTGACGCAATTGCCAGTTGATCTTATTTCCGTATTGCAGGCATTGATCCTTCTCTTCGTCGCGGCAGACGCGATCATTCGATATCTCTATCGCATCAAATCCAAAGGCGAACGCGTTGTGCTGACGCGGGGTTGGGGAGGCTAGGAACCATCATGGACTGGAAGCGATTCGCTTTTATTTTCCTCATCATTGTCGTTTTGTTCGGCGCGGTTGTGATGGTCGGCATCACGAAATCGTCGCCGATCCTCACGATCACAAGCATGCTCGCAACGACCATCGCGGTCGCCACGCCGCTCACGCTTGGCGCGCTCTCCGGTGTCTTTTGCGAACGGGCAGGCGTGGTCAACATCGGCATCGAAGGCATGATGTTGACCGCCGCTTTTTTTGGCTGGCTCGGCGCAATTTACATGTATCATATCTTTGGGTTTGAAAAATGGCCCAGCATCCTGACCGGGTTGGGAACCGCCGTACTTGCGGGCGCAATGATGGGCTTGCTCCATGCCATATTATCCATCACGTACAAAGTGGACCAGATCATCGGCGGAACAGTGATCAATATCCTCGCCGTCGGTCTGACGGGCTTCTTGAATCGCCAGCTATTCTTCGGCAAGGGAAGCGCGTTCGGCGGGCAGGTCCCCAATTCGCCGGGCAACCTTCTGAACATCCATGTTCCGCTCACCGAAATCTTTAGTCCGCTCTGCGGCGGCTCGACAAACTGCTCGGACATCGTCAGCGCGATCAATTCGGTTCTCGATCAGCGCCCGATCGCCATCACCGCGATCATTCTCGTATTCGTTTCACATTACGTGCTGTTCAACACGCGCTGGGGATTGCGAACGCGGGCAGTGGGCGAACACCCCAAAGCGGCGGATACGGTTGGAATCAACGTGATCAAGACGCGCTACATCAACGTGCTGATCGGAGGCGCGCTCGCCGGGCTGGCTGGGGCATACTTCACCATCGAATCGGTTCCATCCTTTGAACCGCTTCTCACGAACGGACGCGGCTTCATCTCGCTTGCCGCGGTGATCTTCGGCAACTGGTCGCCGATCGGCGCGTGGGTAGCGTCCCTGTTATTCGGCGCCTCGCAAGCGCTCAACATCAAGATGCAATTGTTCCGCGATGTGATCCCGCCTCAGTGGGCTATCTTTCAAAATTCTTTTGTGATCGGGTTGATCCCTTACATTTTGACCATGATCATCCTCACCGGAATCATCGGCAAGACCACCCCGCCCGCGGCAGACGGCGCGCCGTACGAGAAATAACATGACAGAACACGAAATCGTCCTCGAAGCCAAAGGCATCACCAAACAATTCCCTGGCGTGCTCGCCAACGATAACGTGGATTTCGACCTCTATAAAGGCGAGATCCATGCTCTGCTCGGCGAAAACGGCGCAGGCAAATCCACGTTGATGAACATCCTTTATGGCTTGTACAAACCCGAATCGGGCGAGGTAAAAGTCGAGGGGAAGCCAATGCTCCTCAACTCGTCGCGCGACGCGATCAGGCACGGCATCGGCATGGTGCATCAACACTTCATGCTCATCCCCGTTTTTACAGTAACTGAAAACATCATGCTCGGCGCGGAAACGGATCATCGCGCGCATCCCAACGAATCGCCGCTCGCCAAATTGGATCGCGTGGAAGTGGCGCAAAAAGTGCGGGAACTCTCGCAACAGTACGGACTTGAAGTTGACCCAGACGCGGTTGTCGGGGATCTTCCCGTCGGACTCCAACAGCGCGTCGAGATCGTGAAGGCGCTCTATCGAAAAGCGAACATCCTCATCCTCGATGAGCCGACCGCTGTGCTAACTCCGCAAGAAGCCGAAGACCTCTTCCGCATCATGCACGAGTTGAATGGAAAAGGCGTTTCGATCATTTTCATTACGCACAAATTGAAAGAAGTGCTTGCCGTTGCGGACCGAATCACAGTGATGCGAGCCGGGCGCGTGGTTGGAATGACAAGCCCCAAAGAATCGGACGAGCATAAACTTGCCGAAATGATGGTGGGACGCGAGGTGATCCTCACGGTTCAGAAAAAACCCGCCCAGCCGAAAGAAGATGTTCTAACGGTGGACGGTTTGCGCGTGAAAGATGTGCGCGGACTCGATGCCGTGCGCGGCGTTTCGTTTGCCGTGCGCGCGGGCGAAGTTCTTGGAATCGCCGGCGTGCAAGGCAACGGGCAAACCGAACTTGCGGAGGCATTGTCCGGGTTACGCGCCTCGGAGGGCGGACGTTTCGCGATTGATGGAAAAGATTTGACCGGCAAGCCTCCCCGTCCGATCACCGAGACCGGGCTTGCGAATATTCCCGAAGACCGCCAGCGGCATGGATTGGTGTTGACCTATTCCGTGGCAGATAATATGGTTCTGTGCGATTATTATCAGCCGCGCTTTTCGAAAGGCGTGGTTATCCAGCAAAAGGATGTGGATGCCAATGCCAAAAAATTGATCAAGGAATATGATGTGCGCACGCCGTCGCCGTTCACTGCCGCCGGGAAACTCTCCGGTGGGAATCAACAAAAGGTGATCGTGGCGCGCGAACTCAGCCGCCCGGTCAAATTATTGATCGCCTCGCAGCCCACGCGCGGACTGGACGTCGGCTCCATCGAATATATCCACAAAGAGATCATCAACATGCGCGACCGCGGCGTGGCGGTGCTGCTCGTCTCCGCTGAACTGGATGAGATTATGTCGCTCTCGGATCGAATTGCGGTGATGTATCGCGGGGAGATCGTTGCAACGATTGATCGAAAAGACGCGACGCGCGAAGGCTTAGGGTTGTTGATGGCTGGGGTTCACGAACCAGCCTGACCCGTCAGAAAGAGCCGAGGGGGGAATATCGAATCGCTATATCCCTGCTTGTCAACAAGAATTTGTAGGAACAAAGGGGAGTTTGTGTCCGTCTGCATTCGTGTACAATTGATGCATGAGGTAAAACAAATGTCCAGAGTCAAATTTATTTCAACTATTTTTCTTGCGGCTGTCCTGATCCTTTCGGGATGCAACCTGCCTTCGAATGCGCCGTCCACCGATCAGCCGGATGTGGTGCAGACCAGCGCGGCTCTCACCGTGGAGGCGATACTCAATCAACCAACGCCGTTCAGCACGCCGACGCTTCCAGCCGCGCCGCCGACGAATACTTTGTCGGCTCCTGCGACTATTGCTCCAGCTACATCTACTTCATTCGTGGTTCCCACATCTACGCCGACGTGCGATCTGGCTCAATTCGTCAAAGACGTGACGGTTCCAGATGGAACGAATTTCGATTCCGGTGATACATTCACAAAAACATGGCGCTTGAGGAACATCGGCACATGCTCGTGGAGCGGGTACGCATTGGTCTTCGATAGCGGCGACGCAATGAGCGGCGCATCGCCGATCTCGATCGGCACTGTCGCGTCTGGGCAGGAAATTGACGTATCGGTCAATTTGACCGCCCCAACATCAAACGGGTCTTATCGCGGGTATTGGCGCATCCGCAATGGAAGCGGAGTTTTGATCCCCGTGCAAGGCGGAACGCAAGGAAAATCGTTTTATGTTGATATCAAAGTGGGCGGCGGCGGAAGCGCGGGGTTCGATCTTCATACGCAGGCGCCAAGCGCGACATGGATCAGTTGCGGCAGTCCATGCGGCGGAGGCACCACGTTGACCTTTGGCGGTCCCGATACAGACCCGAACGGTTTCGCCATGTTCCGCAACAACTCCACGCTGGAGGATGGATCGAAACCATCCAAGGTGGTGGAGACCCACCCAATGTGGGTGGATAACGGCGTGATCACCGGTTTGTATCCCGCGTATACCGTTCAGCCCGGCGAACACTTCAAAGCAAAGATCGGATTCTTGGGACCCTGCGGCACGGGCAACGTTGTTTTCCAACTCAATTACAAACAGGGCGGCACCGTCTACCCGCTTGGATCGTGGACCGATTCATGCGACGGCAACCTGACCACGGTGGACGTCAACTTGAGCGGCATCGCCGGGCAAACCGTTCAGTTTGTTTTAGGCGCGCTGGCAAATGGAAGTTCCGGGCAAGACTGGGCAGTTTGGGTAAGCCCGCAAGTGGCAATTCCCTAGTTCGTGGAGCGCCCGACGAAATATCGGGCGCTTTTCACAACCGGTATAATCCTTCCCTGTGGATGTGCCGAATCAAAGAAAGGAAGATTGAATGTCTGAGTTTCGTTCGTATAAAATTTCGGTTGTGTTGATCTGCCTCGCCTTGATCCTTGCGGCGTGCGCTCCGTCAACGCAAAACGAATCGGTTATCTCGACTGCGGTGGCGCAGACGGTGGAGGCAAATCAACAGACGCTTGCGACAGACACACCATTGCCGCCTCTGCCAACCCTCCCGCCAACGTTGACGCCCGGCGCATTAACGCCTGCCGCGGCAAATACTCCGACGGAAGGACCCACCCTCCCTTCCGCGCCGGTGAGCGCGGACTGCATCCACGCCACGTTCGTCAGCGAATATCCGCCGGATCAGGCTCTGTTCAAGCCGGGCGACGCGTTCACCAAAACGTGGACGATACGAAACGAAGGGACTTGTACGTGGGATACTACGTATAAGTTGATCTTTTGGAGCGGAGACGCAATGGGCGGAGCCACGTTTTATTACCTGCCTCAAGCAGTTCCGCCGGGCAGTGACGTTTCGATCAGCATTCCGCTCATCGCGCCGCCTGTGGAGGGAATCTACACCGGCTACTGGCGTTTGCAAACGCCATGGAACGCCGTGTTCGGCGTCGGTCAATATAGTCAGGCAATCTTTACCACCATTCAAGTGGATAAACGCCCACAGCGAGAGTACGGCGTAATAGACGTCACGTATGACATTGTGCGCGATCCCGCAACGGGATGCCCTGCCAATGTGAATTACACGGTCTATGCCAACATCACCGTGAACGGCGCCGTAGACATTGCTTACCGGTGGCTTCAAAAGGATGGGAACGAAAGCGCCATAAAGACGCTTAGTTTTACAGCCGCCGGCACAAAAACCGTTGAACGCTCGTGGAAGGTCGGCAAAGGCGACAGTTCCAACGACCGCTGGATGCAGATCATCGTGCTGGAACCGGAGTACATGGAATTTACCAAGGCGGTTTGGCCCAATAACTGCCCGTAGTTTCAAGAAGCCGGGGCGGAATGTCCGCCCCGGCTTCTTCTATTTGGGAACCTGCCGGCAGTGTCCAGCGTTATACATGATGTTGAACTACGTGTGCCGCTGTGCTTGCGGTACGAATGGAGACACTTATGATTCCCAATTATTTGAAAAAAGTTTTCTTGCCGATCATCGTTTTGGCAACGATCCTCGCCTGCGGACCGTTCTCGGCTGTTACCCCCCAGCCCGCGGAAACGCTCAACGCCTTGTATACCTCCGCCGCGCAAACGCTCCGCGCGATGGACACGCAAGCGGCGAATACATCCACGCCGGGGGCGACCGCCACGTCAACCCTCGCGATTCTCTCGCCCAGCGCCACGCCTTTCAGCACCTTCACCAACGTGCCGCCGATCCAGATCACGAAATGCGACGCGGCGGCATTCGTCGCCGATGTCACTTTTTCGGACGGCGCGGTGATCGGGCGCGGAGGCGATTTCACAAAGATCTGGCGCATCAAGAACGTGGGCACATGCACATGGAACACCTCGTATGCGCTCGTGTATGTGAGTGGGGAAAAATTCGGGGCGGCGAATTCGGTCGCGCTGCCGGGGCAGGTTGCCCCCGGTCAGACCGTTGATCTCGCCATCAATCTCACAGCGCCTGGCACCGACGGTCGTTTTCGCGGAAATTGGAAACTGCGCAATTCCTCCGGCGTCTTATTTGGAGTCGGCACGAACGGCGAATCGAATTTCTATGTGGACGTCACCGTCAGCGGATATACGCTGGCTGCGTACGATTTTCTTGCGAATTTTTGCGACGCCGTTTGGAGAAGCGAGACCAAGAATCTTGATTGCCCCGGCGCGCAAGGTGAAGACCGAGGCTTTGTGCGGAAGTTGACCGCGCCGAAAATGGAGGACGGGGTCGCGCGAGGCGATGCGCTGTTGACTTATCCGAACAAATCGGGAAGCGGCTTCATCACCGGCAAATTCTCGAACTTCAGCGTGAAGAGCGGCGACCGCTTTCAGGCGTTGATCGGCTGTCAGCGCGATGCGACGAAATGCAATGTGGTCTTCCGCTTGCAATATCAGATCGGCAACGGCGATATCAAAACACTTGCCCAATGGCAGGAAGTGTACGAAGGACTGTACTACCCGGTCAGCGTTGACCTGAGCGCGTTACGCGGCGAAAAGGTGAAGTTCATCCTGACGGTTTTAGCGAACGGCTCTTCAAGCGATGATTTTGCGATATGGGTGAACCCGCGCATCACGCGCCAAAGTTCAGACCCTGCCACCGCTACGATCACACCGACGCCAACGCAAACGTTGACGCCCACAGTGACGTTCACACCGACCATCACCTTTACGCCAACCGTCACTTTCACTCCAACCAACACACCAACGGCAACAGCGACCAATACACCCACCGAAACACCTACTGAGACCCCGACCGCCACGCCATAATCTGCCAAAGCAATTGCGATATAATGAGGATGGAAGCAACGATTATCTCGGCTTGCTTCCATCCCATTCGCTTTACTGTATTCTACGGAGGTATCTACATGCTCGTTCGAAAATCAATACAGCGAATTGCACCCTTCCTGATCGGCGTCAGCCTGATTCTGGCAGGATGTAATCTCGGCGCAACACCCGCGCCCACACAGGATTTGAATGCGATCAACACTTCCATCGTAGGCACTACAGTCGCGCAACTATCTGGCCAGATGACGGGAACCGCGCAAGCGCTCCCCACATCTACCTCTACCCCCGCGCCCACAAATACCATTGCTTCGATCGCAACGGTCGCATCTACCGAGAGCATCGCATCGCCAGCGGGAGGTATTCCAACAATTTCTTTTAATTCAACTCCACTGCCGGGATTTACCGCACTCGCCCCAGCCACGCAAGCCGGGGCAACCATTGCGTTGGGAGACGCGTGCAGTAACAGCGCATTTGAAGGAGACATCACCATTCCGGATGGGACCGTGATGAAACCCGGTGTTGACTTCACCAAGATTTGGGCAATTCGGAACACGGGTACTTGCGCATGGGATGAAGGCTTCGCCCTCGTATTTATCGCTGGAGATCAGGCGATTGACCCATATAACTATGAATTTAAACAAACCAAAGACATAGTCCTCGGCGGAGAGGGTCTTAACATCGCCATCAAGCTCACTGCTCCCCTTGCCCCGGGCGATTATCAGGGACATTGGCGAATGCGCAATGATAAGGGTTACTATTTCGGAACGATCCTTTCGGTGTACTTCACGGTCAAGAAATAGGTCAAATACAGAATCGAGACGGCATGAAAACCAAAACAATCCTTTCGACCATACTCATTACATTACTCCTCGCTGCGTGCGGAGCGCAAGCCACGCCATCCGAGCCAACGCCGGATGTTGCCGCAGTGCGCACATCGGCGGCAAGCACGGTGGTGTCACAATTCACGCTGACCGCGGCGGTCTTCACGCCGACGATTCCTGCGGAGCCAACTGAAACTCCCGCCGCCGAAACAGCAGAAGCGCCGACCGCTACGCAAGAAGCCGTAGTAGAAGCCGCCACCGGAACCGAAGAAGGTCTTTGCGATCTGCTGAGTTACGACGTATCCAGCATAGATGTCAATATCCCCGATAACACCGTGATGACGCCCGGGCAAGACTTTGTCAAAACGTGGCGTGTGAAAAATAACGGGACTTGTCCATGGGGCGCGGGATACGCGCTAACCTTCACCGGCACCGGTACCAAGATGGACGGTCAATTCATCGCTTTCACCGAGGTGATTCAACCCGGGCAAGAGGTGGAAGTCTCCGTTCAATTCAAAGCCCCAACTCAAGCGGGCAACTACGTTAGCACATGGACGATGACAAACCCGCGAGGCGTCACCTTCCCTGAAGCCATCTACGTGAAGATCACCGTGCAATAAGACAGCAAAAATGTTCACATCGTCCCGCAGGTTTAATTCCCGAGTAAGCAATCAAGGAAACCTGCGGGACGTTTGCTTTTGAAAACCGTGACTTACGACCTCAAACAAATCATCAAAGACAAAGCGCGCCAGTTGGGATTCACCCTCGCTGGCGTGACGACTCCTGACCCGCCCCCGCATTATTCCACATTTGAACACTGGCTCGCGCAAGGGCATCATGGAAACATGAATTACCTCGCCACTGAACGAGCCCGCACCCGCCGCGCCGACCCGCGCGAAATCCTCCCTGAGTGCAAATCCATTTTAGTTTTGGCTACCGCATACTCCTCTCCCTTAGGGAGATCGCGAAGCACCCCGAAGGGGAGGCAGGGTGAGGGTGAAATACAAATCGCCTCCTACGCCCGCGACGAAGACTATCACAACATCCTCCCTGCCCGAATGGAAGAACTCGTCCGCTTCATCGAGAAACAAGTTGAACATCCGATAAAGAACCGTTATTACACAGACACGGGTCCCATCCTCGAACGCGATCTTGCACAACGCGCCGGCATCGGTTGGATCGGCAAGAACACCTGCCTCATCAATCCGAAACAAGGCTCGTATTTTTTCATCTCCGAAATTTTTCTCGATCTCGAACTCGAACCCGACCCGCCCTTCGTCACCGACCATTGCGGCACATGCACGCGCTGCATCACCGCCTGCCCCACCGACTGCATCCTGCCGAACCGCACACTCGACGCGACGCGCTGCATCTCCTATCTCACTATCGAACTCAAAGACGACATCCCTGTTGAACTGCGCGAAAAAATCGGCAATTGGGTTTTCGGATGCGACATCTGCCAGATGGTCTGCCCATGGAATCGCTTCGCGCCAGAGGGCGACTCCGCTTTTTCAGACGACGAACCGCTTCCCTCTCCGACGGGCGACTTGACTCTCACTCCTCAGGCTTTTAATCAACGCTTCAAGCGGACCCCCGTCTCCCGCGCCAAGCGACGCGGCTATCTGCGGAACGTCGCCGTCGCGCTCGGCAACACCGGTGACAAGCACGCGCTCCCCGTCTTACAAAACGCCCTCAACGACGACGAGCCAATGATCCGCACCCACGCGCAATGGGCGATTGAACAATCAGCAAGAGAGCAAGTGAGCAAGAAAGCAAATGAGCAAATGGGCAACTAACTCTCCAGTCTCTAGTCTCTAATCTCCCAATTCTCTAATTCTCTCTTTTCCCATGCCATCCCTCCTCCTCGCCACCAACAACAAAGACAAGATCGTCGAACTGCAAGACCTGCTCAAAGACTTGCACCTTCAGCCCTCACGCCAGCGGACATTCACCTCGAACTCGATGTTATCGAAGACGGACTCACCTACGCCGAGAACGCGTCGAAGAAAGCCATCGCCTTCGCCCAAGCCAGCGGACTGATCTCTCTCGCCGATGATTCAGGCTTAGAAGTGACGCGCTCAACGGTGAGCCCGGTTTATATTCGGCGCGTTATGGTTCCGTCAATGGCAACAAACTCACGTACGCCGAACGCCGCGCATTGCTGATCAAAAACTTGACGCCGTTTCCCCGCCCATGGACCGCGCGCTTCAAAGCCACGATTGCGATAGCAGTCCCCGCTCATGTCACCCTGAACGAAGTGAAGGGTCTTCCGCTAGACAAAGCAGAGACTCTTCGGTCACTTCGTGAGCTCAGAGTGACACATGTGGAAGACGCTTGCGAAGGCGAGATCATCCCCGAAGAACGCGGCACAGGCGGGTTTGGCTATGATCCGATCTTCCTTTTTCCTGAATTGGGCAAGACCATGTCAGAACTCGGCATGGAAGAAAAAAACCGCCTCAGCCACAGGGCAAAGGCGGTGATGAAAGCGAAAAAGATTTTAGAGACACTGTCGAACGAGTAGGGACTCCTCGCAGCGTATCATGCTCGATAGGGCCAAGCCTGCTCACGAATAGATTGCAACGAAATATCCCGCCCAGCCCACAGCCCCGCAAGAGCAAAAAATTCCTTCTCGCCGTTGGCGATAGGCTCGTTGGCAATAGGCAAATCTTTCTCGGTAATACTATCAATAAAATCCAGTGATTTGAGAAAGTCTAGAAGTGTCTTTGCCTTCTTCTGATCCTTGATTTTTATAGTGATCTGCTCCATATTGCCTCTATCTGATGATGATTATACATGAATTTCAACTGGAAAAACCATGTCAGACACGAACGAAAAAACCGCCTCAGCCACAGGGCAAAGGCGGTGATGAAGGCAAAAGTTGCTTTGAATTCACTTAATGCATCTTGTGTGTGATCAATCGACCACCAGGACCGATTCGCCCCGATAAAGCGCTATTATTTCATTTGCAACTTCCTTCCAAACACAAATCTAAGGATGGCAAGTCCCAGTAAATAAACAAGAATGTATGTTCCGACTATGAAGAAGATTGTAGCTTCCAGATTCCTTGCTTGAAGATTCGCAAAGATTGCTATGATAAACAACAAATTGAGGGGCAAATCGCTGATCAAGAATTCTCCCCCGTTTGCACCGTTTGCTAAAACCGCATTGCGATACATTTCGATAACCAAAACAACACCGCCTACGATGAAGCCTGTGATTAACGATAAAGTCATTGCAAAAGGGTCAAGCCACAATTCGTAAGCAGTCGAGAGCAGGAATGCAATTGACAAGGCCAGCATGAATAATAAATGGAATTGAATGCTACCAAAAAATGATTTCACAAACAGATTCCTCTCCCGCGATAAAGACTTTTCACTTCAGTTCAATTTCTATCTAAAGCGACGGTGGGTCAAGATTGCTCATTGCAGGTGGGACATGGCAGCCAGTAAGCAGTCCTAAGGTATCTACGGCAATATGGACTTTGCTACCTTTCTTCCGTTTGTAGCCGTCATAACCTGCTCGGTCTCCACTTTCGGGAGTCGATTGAACGGTTCGACCATCGAAAATTACGGCCGACGGTTGCTCTTGCTTGCCTTTGGCCAGTCGGATTAAGGCTCGCAAGTCATGCACCATATCTTCAAAGACACCCGCGACGATCCAGCGTTGGGCTTGTTGATAGACCGCCTGCCATGGCGGCAGATCGTTGGGCAACATCCGCCATTGAGCGCCTGTTCTGATTATCCAGCGCAAGCCATTGAACACGGTTCGTAAATCATGCGCTCGTTGTGGAGCATCTTCTTTCATCAACGTCAGATAAGGAGCAATAAATGCCCATTCTTCATCTGTTACATCACTCGGGTATGGTTTTCGGGTCATTCCCAGAGTTTATCATCTCGATAAGTCCATAACAGGCTCTATGATGGCAAGTCCCAGTAAATAAACAAGAATGTATGTTCCACATAAGTACATAGTGCTCAGATCTTTGCTTGAAGATCTGTAAAGATTGCTATGATAAACAACAAATTGAGGGGCAAATCGCCGATCAAGAATTCTCCCCCGTTTGCACCGTTTGCCAAAACCGCATTGCGATACATTTCGATAACCAAACAACACCGCCTACGATGTGCCGTGATTAATTATAAAGTCTGCAAAAGGGTCAAGCTACAATCGTAAGGTCGAGAGCAGGAACAATTGACAAGGCCAGCATGAATGACAAATGGAATTGAATGCTACCATGATTTCACAAAAATATCCCTCCGTTATAAAGACTTTCACTTCAGCTCAATTTCTATCTAAAGCGACGTGGGTCAAGATTGTAGCAAAATGGATCACGATCCTAAACATACACCCATAAACTACCTCTTGCAGACGATCCGCCGCTTCCTCGGTGAGCGGAATGTACACCTGGATCCGCGTGCCTTTGCCCGGCGCGGAATCAATGTTGAGCAAGCCGTTGACCAGCTCCGTGCGTTCGCGCAGGTTGACCATGCCCAGACTGCCGCGCTTGTCGTAGGATTTATTCACCGCCTCCACGTCGAAACCCAAGCCGTCGTCTTCGATCTCCAGCAGCGCGATCCCCGCTTCAAACGGTCTTAGCCGTACCCAAATATGCACCGCGTTCGCGTGTTTGCGCGCGTTGTTGGTCGCCTCTTCAATGATGTAGAAGATCACGCCTTGCTTGCCCATTTCCATATTTTCAAGAACGTTTTCATCTACGTTGATCAACACGTTCTGCCCAAACGTTTCGCGCATCTTCTCCGCCATCGCGGTGAGCGCGGCGGTGAGACCCTGCGACTCAAGGATGAGCGGGCGAAGCGTGAACAGCATGTGACGGATCTCCTTCGTCGTGCGATGCGCGAGTTCCTCGATCTTCATCAACTCGTCGGTCGCATCATTGACGTTCTTCGTCATCATGCGCCGCGCGATATTGATGCGCATCGCCATCGCCGCCACCGATTGCGTCGGACCGTCGTGCAAGTCGCGCGCTAGTTTCTTGCGCGTCTCTTCTTGCACCTCGATCATGCGTTCCTTTTCTTCCACGAGGTCTTGATACAACCGCGCGTTCTGAACAGCGATGACCGCCTGCCTGCCGATGATATCGAGCAAGCCGCGTCGTTCGGACGTGAAGTACGCCGGGTCAGGATGAGCGAAGACCATCGCCCCATACACGTTGAATCCACTGCGGAGAGGGAAGCAGTACGCCGAGGTGCAAGAACGAAGGGCGACAACGCGTCCAAGTTCGGGATCATACCCCACGTCGGTGGAAAGAACCGGCTCTCCATCGTCAAAAATTTTCTTGAGAATGCCCTCGTTGCCGTGTAAGTTAACGCGCATGTCTGCGTTCGTATATCGCCGCGCAGAGCCGACGCGCAATTCATTCCCGCGGAACAAATACACCGCGCTCACCAAGCGTTCATCGAGATCAGGTTCATCGGGGTCGGGGTTTGGGTTCAGCGCGGTGTATCCGAGATCAAGGGCGGAATCAAGCACGCGCTTATAACTGAGCGTGGCAGTCAATGTGGAAGTCAATTCATAAATTGCGCGCAGGCGTTCGTTTTCCATGTTTTGGCGGCGCTCTTCGGCATCTAACCGAGTGCGTCGCGCGGTGCGAAACCAGCGCATGAGGAAACGCCCGCCCAATGCGCTGACCAGTGTGAAGAGCAGAGTGAGCGTCAGCCCGCTGGAGGCGTTGAGGGTGAAACCATTCGTGAACGATTCGCGCGAAATAAAAACTTGCCACAGCGCGTATCCCAACCCCATCGCCAACGCGCCCCATGCTTCAAAATACACCGCGCCCGTGAGGATCGGATACAAACCGATCCACGCCGAGGCGCCTGCCAAACCGCCTTGCAACCAGAAGAATGTCGCCGCGAGCAAAAAGTCCACAGCCAGCGCGATGTAACGATGATAACGAACGCGGATGCTCAAGCCCGCCAACAAACTCATCACCGTATTCCACAACAACATCAGCACAGGCGCGGTCAACGAAATTGCATTCACTTCTCCGCGCAAGCCAAGCGAGATGATGATGCCCACCAACACGACCCAGCGCATGGATGCGGCAAACCAATCGGCAACGTAGGGGGTCTCGAACTTTCGCATGATTTCCAATGATACCCGAAAATGAGAAGTGTATTTTCCGCCCGGGCTTACAAGTGAATTACGAACCACAGCATCGTGGAGCGGGATGGCATCCCGCTTACATTTAATGGCGGGATAACATCCCGCCCCACGAATCCACGTTACAACTCATACCCCATCTTCAACAAATACGCGCCCATTTTCTCCTTCAAGACCGCCTGCTGTTCGGCAGAATAGGATTCGCGGAAGCGGCCGATCTTGCCCTTGAAAAAATGGAGACCCTGCTGCCCTTCGCCTTTTTCTGGACGAAAAGCCTCGATCACTTTCTCGACGTCGAGCTGGTTCGCCCGTAAGCGGAGGAACTCGACCAGTTGAGTTGCCTCGCTATCGTAATTCGTGAGCAAGTCTTCGTAACGCGCAATAAGCACATTCTTTTCTTTCGTCCACTTCTCCCAAATGCGGACGTAGTCCATGATGAACGCGAGACTCTTGTCGAAGTCGGTGAGATGCGAGAAGGCGTTGGGTCGTCCCTTTTGAAGCGCGCGTTGACCGAAGTCGAACGCCGAGAGCATGGCGTCGCGGGGGTCGCGATAAATGTAGGTGATGTGAAGCAAGCCAACCCGTTGAAAGAGGCGGCTCGTCGGTGTCGGTCCCGCGTGGGCTTTGATCACGAACGTGTTGCCCATCAACGCGGGAATCGCCACCATCCCCAACCTCCGCGCGGACAATACGCCGATGTTGCAATTCACTTCGGTCAATATTTTTTGTAATTTAAATTTTTCGCGGATGTCGCGCGCGTCGGCGCAGCCTGTAGTCTTCATCAGGTCGTGGATGAGGTTGAAGTGCCAACCCGAGCCCGCGCGCGGCATACCAACAGAAAGGACGATCATCATTTCTCCAATTGCTCAGCCGCCGAGGATGGCGTTGGGAGCAAGTCATTTGATTCTAACGCAAACGCCATCACACCCGCAAGAATTCCAAGATTGATCCAAAGATTCGGCGTGGCGAACGAATCTTGCGTGATGTTGTAGATGGCAATTGCGATCCACGAGAACAAGCCCGCGATGCCGAGATAACGCGCGTAAGAGTTTTGATGTTGCAAGGCGTTCAGCGAATCAGCGAGAAGTGAAAATAGAAACGTGATGAACAAGACAAAGCCGATCAATCCTGTTTCAGCAAGCAAACGCGCGTATATGTTCTTCGGATTCGGATAGAGTTTGCTTTCAGGGTTGAGTTGTTTTGCAATTTCAGGGACGACCGTCAACGACCAATCGGGGAGATGATCGTACATGTAAAATCCGCTCGCGCCCAAGCCCACGCCGAACACGGGACTCTCCTCATACACGCCCAACGCGCTGACCAGATACGCCGACCGCGCCCCCGCCGAATTTTCGACGACGAATTCCTGCACGCTCTCCGCATCCGATTCAAACATGCGGGCAATGTATCCTTTTTGTGCAAGGAACAATCCCGCGCCGACGAGCGACGCGATCACGAGAGTCGAAACTCCGAGGCGCAATATCCAACTTTTAGAAACAAACCACTTCCACGTGGAGCGAAGTTCAGCGCGACCAACGAGTAGAAACGTCAGCACGGTTGCCGCGCCTGCGGTGAGCAATCCGCCGCGTGAGTAGGTGGCGAGAATTAACACGCCAGCGAATCCCAACAAAATAATTTCAAGCCATTTGAAGCGCGTAACGCGCACGCCCGTGAGAAGCGACGCGAACAGCCACGGCAGATACACGGTTGCAATTTGTCCCGCCAGCCACGCGGGTTCGTACGCCATGCCAGAGACTCGATTCGTCTTCACCAGTTCGCGCATCGAGAACGCGAGTTGCCAATGCGTGACCGTGACCTTCGGAAGGATCGGCGTATAAAACGCGAGAGCCTGCACACCGCTCCACGCCACATCTAACGCGAAGCCAGCGAGAATCCATCGCACCGAAAATTTCAGATCGCCTTCGTTGCGATTCATCCACACGGCGGCGATGAAAAAGGATATGCCGATGACCAGCGTCGCCCACGCGCGGATGACGCGTCCGAAATAATCTTGCCCCCGCAGTGGGATCGGATCGAGCCACGCCCCGAAACTGCTCGCCGCTAGAACGATCAGCACAAATCCCGCAAGGTCAACGCCCTGCACGTGGAAAGGTTGTTTTTGCCGCGAATCATTGAATCAACAATAACGGCAACAACAACGCAATAGGATAAAACGCCAACGGGCGGACGAGAGTCCCTCGCCCATGCCGGAAATAACGAAAACTCGTGACAGGTAACGCAACCAACGCCACGCCCCAGAGGAAGCGCGTCAACTTCACCACAGAAACCCCACACGTACCGCGACATCAATCTGCTTGAACCACGGAGACACTGAGTCACGGAGTTTTTTAATTGCTTTTCTCTGGCAGCATCCGTGTCTCAGTGGTTTCTCCTGAGTGAATTCACCTGAGTTTATTGCGGGATTAATTTCTGAACATACTAAATATTACTGCGTATTTTCATTTCGCCTTGCTGAAAAATAATACCGCGAACGCGCTGACGGCAAGAAAAGCCAATCGCCCCGATCAACAAATAGGTGCTTTGCGGCTTCTCCGCTCGGAGGGCAATTCTCCACCTGCGCCGTCTTTGCCTGAATAAACGGATAAATCCATCGGAAGCGCTTTCGCATTGACCTCATCGGCGAACAGATGCGCCCACGTGGACGCGATCTGCACCGATTGCCGCACGGTTTCGTCACTCTGCATAAAAATGCCAGCCGCCCTCCCGCGGGTTGACTCAACTCCAATTTGCCGCGTAATTCCTCAACGAGATCCCAAACTCAGCCGAAAGTTGATTCATTACGTCATCAGACCCGCGATCTCTTCGAGTTTGCGCGTCTCGCGTTCGAGATAATAAAAATATTGTCGGTCTGTGTCTTGCAGGGGCACCTCTTCCAAATTGAAATCAACGATCACAGTTGCGCGCGCGATACGGCGGAGGCGCGACATAATACACCGCCGCGCCGATCACTGCGCCAAGGATCGCGCCGGAAGTCCAAAAGCGCCAGGCTTTTTAGCAATCGGATTAGGCCCATCGAGGAGGAGAGAAAATGTGCATAATAATTGGCAAATGGTAATTGAGAATTAGAGAATTAGAGAATTAGAGAATTAGAGAATTGGAGAATTGGAGAATTGGAGAATTGGAGATTAGAGACTGGAGACTGGAGACTAGAGATTAGTTGGAAGTTGTCGTGATCCTTGGAAAACGGATTTTGCCTTCAATCTTTCATTTTGTATTACCTTCGTGTCCTTTGTGTTAAATCTTTTAGCATCCCTTCTCCGCCGCCAATTCCAAATTGGAGCAACCAACTTGCGGATGTAGTATTTTGCCACAATCGTCGAAAAGAACGAGCCGCCGTCGCGGTAATGCACGCGGATCATTTCAGGCTGGCGCCCAGCGGTCATCGGCAATGATGGTCTTGCCCGATGTGTGCAAGCGAAAATTCGCCCACGTCCGCGGCACATATTGTATCCGCGAACGCGCCGCGAGACGCGTCCACAGATCGTAATCCATCGCAAAGTAAAACGACGGGTCGAGCGGACCGACCTGCCGCCACAAGTCCGCGCGGAAGAACGCGGTCTGTTGCGGGATGGCGACGTATCCCTGCCGAAGCAGGCGCGCATCCGTTTGCGCCGAGTTGAATTTGCCGATCACGCGTCCGCTTTCGTTGATGAAATTGCAATCGCCGTACACCATGCCCACGTCTGGATTCTCGTACAGGAATTTCACCGCCGCGCCGACCGCGCCCGCCTCGTACGTGTCATCGGAGTTGATCCACGCAAGGATGTCGCCCTTCGCGCGCGCAAATCCCTTGTTGATCGCGTCGGTCTGACCTTTGTCACCTCGCTCACCCACGAAGCGATTCGCCCTTCAAATTTTTTGATGACATCAACCGTCCCATCCGTAGACGCGCCGTCCACGATGATGTATTCGATGCGCGGATAATCCTGCGCCAGCACGGATTGTATCGTCGCTTCGATGTAACGCGCTTGGTTGAACGAGGGCGTGATGATGGAGACGACGAGGAGAGGTTGCGGAGAAGTCATTGGTGAGGAAGTGATCAGTAATCAGTAATTGGTAATTGGTTACCAGTTGGGGGTCTGGGTAAAAAAGGCGCGCAGATTCTTCTGTCATATCTCGGATGCGTTTGATTTCGTCAGCGGATAATTTTGTTTTCAAGTTTCAATACTGGCGCGGCTATCCATTTTTACCGAGTGAGTTTTGCGACGCGAGAGTTCGGTCGGGTTTTCGGAACTGCTGGAGTTGAGGATTTTCTCATCTGCGTGATGCGTGAAGTCCAGCCCCAGCGCGGCGTACAGGTCGCGGAAGCCGCTGACAGGATCGCGCGAAGATGCCTCGTGGCGAACGATGATGAGGCGCCGATCCAGCTGTCCTGAGAATGAACCGTTTTGTAGATCATCGTCCACAACGGGCTGGCTTGACCGATGACATCATCCACTTTGACGGCTTGCATCTGTCCACGCGATATGGTTCGAGGTGATCGCGCATCAGCAGGGGTTGATTCGGCCCAGATCGTTGAAATCAGAAATTCCAGCCGAGGCGTTTGAGGCTGCTGGCGAACGCGGCGGGATGACGAACCGTGACGACGATTTTGCAGTTAAAGGTCGTTTTGCGAACCACGGGATCGAAAGCACGCGAACGAGATCTTTGAGCAAGCGCGTTGTCCGTGTTCGAGCGCGTCGTAAAAAATTTTGAAATCGCGCCCCATGCGCAGAAAATCTTTGAGCGAGCGAAGCGACTTGATCTCGCTCCACGTATGATAGCGATAATCCGAGCAATTCTTCGAACGGCGCGAGAAATTTAGATGCGTTCTCGTCGCAAATGTATTGATACCAATGCTTCACCGCATCGCGCGTAACACGCCCGGGGCGATGCAACACATTCAACGGTTCGCTGATGTAAGCGACCTGTGAGCCTGCGAGCATTTGCCCTGCGTTGTTCCGCTTCGATGCGCGCCAGTGACAAGGATGGGTTGCGTGAGTGAAGGTCTTGCAGATCGTTTTTCATCTGAATTTTTTCTTTTGTACACGGACTTCACGGAACACACGGAAAAAAACTTTTTAAAAATCTCTACGGCGCGACAATCAATTCAAACCGTAGAACCGCGCCACGCAACGGTTGATCCAATCTTTGGGATTGTTTTTATATTCTCCGATGCCGCCTGGCGCATCCAACTGCACGACGACGAGATCCGTCTCGCCGTTCGCAACGGCTTGACGGATAAGCGCGTCGCGCTCGTCCCATTGCTGGGCAAAGTTCTGATACCCGTAATGAAGCACGTACACATTCGGCGTCGCGCGGATCGGATGAACTATCACCGCGACCAACAAAAGCGCGACCGCGGCTGTTGCCCATTTCAAGTTGGCAACCGAACGCGCCTGCGCCGCCAACATTCCCAACACGCCGCCTTCGATCATCAACCCAAGCATGAACACGAAATGGGATGCGTATCGCGCGCGCGCCGCAGGGAAGGTCCGCACGAACGCGCTGGGCGCATAACTGAATCCGATGACGATAAAGGTGGCAACGGGAATGACGATCAACGCCATTCGTAAATACGATGGTTGGATGAACGCTCCATCTTTCTGGCTCGTCCCAAGCGCGAGAAACACAACCCCGAATGAAACCGCCAGCGCAACAACGATCAACGTTGGATACGATTTGGCTGTTTCCAACAAGAACTGAGAAGTATAAAGAATTACCTGGCCGCCCAGTTCGATCGGATTGTAGATCGGCTCTTGGCGCATGATCCTGCCCAACCGATTCGACGTCCCTGGCGATGCCGCCGTGATCGAGATTGCGATGATCGCAGTGATCAATCCAGCGACGAGAAACATCAGCACATCGCGGCGTTGATGGAGTCGCTTCGCCCACCACGCAAGCGCGACGGCGACGAACATGATCCCCACCAACATTCCCGAGGTCGTTTCACTTAATCCGCCAGCGAAGAAGATCAGAACGACAAAAAGAATCCCAAACCAAACGGCGCGCGATTTCTCGTACGGCTTTTCAACATAGCGGATAAAAAATACCGCGATGCCGATGAACCACAACAACGGCAATGAATAGGGAATCACTCCCGTGCGCCAAAACAAAATTTGATACAACGCGGATGTCTGATACAAACTCAACGCGATCGTCATGCAAGCCAGCCACACAAATCCAACTTTCGGAATGTGAACTCGCAAAACTTTTCCCAACTCAACGAACATCCATGCGAGCAACGACACCCAGATCACAAGTTCCACGCCCGCCATCACACGGATGCCGTTCACGCCGCCCAACTCGATCAATTGCGAAAACATCAAACGCGAATAACTGTTCCCCCACAACGAATACGCCCGCAGCGTGGCTTCCACAATATTTTGCGACGTGTACAAATAGGTAGACGCGCAATAATCATCCGCGAGATAGCGCGAAAAAGTCCCCAAGTAAGCATACACTGCCAATGGCACACACGCGCTTAGCGCCCCGATGAAAAATAACCACGATACCCAGCCCGAATTTTTTCTCGTCAAACTCATTCGTTCATTAACCTCATTCAATGTTGCGAGTCAGTATAACATAGCTCCCTATTGTGTCATGCTGAGCGGAGCATCTCCCCTCTCGTTTGAAGTTTACTTGGCGTGGAAGAGATTCTTCGCCGCTTCGCGGCTCAGAATGACATGAAATTTTATTTATCGTTCAATCGTTGCGACCGCCGCGACAAAATCGCATTGCGAATAAAATCAAGCCCCATGAGATTCAATAAAGCGGAACCAAAAATATTCAACCTCGCCAACGCCGTCGGCGGATGGAGGAAGAACGCGCGCATCCATGCTTTCAACGCGGATGCAGACTTCCCGCCGTCGAGCAGATACCGCGCGTCAACTCGATGTGCCGATGCGCGCGCGCGTCTTTCCACGGGTCGAATTGCCTCGCCCAACTTCGGCTGACTCTCCGCCCAAGCCAAAATGCGGAAGGCTTCGCGTCCAAACTCCGCCGCTTTGGCGCGATTCTTCGCCTCCGCGTGATACCGCGCCGCCGCCCACGTTTGATTCACGTGAAGGATTTTTCCATGTCCCGCGATTCGAATCCACAAGTGGTGATCGAGTAGAAAGTGGAAAGTGAGATCGAGCATCCCTGTTTTCTCAAGCACCTCACGCCGAAAAAACACAGCGGGTTGACCGATGATCTGAAAGCACAATAGATCTTGCAAGGACAATTGCTTGTACGTCAGTGTGTTGAACGGATTGCCGTGTTCATCCACTGCCAGCATGTTTCCATACACCAATACAACATCGGGATTTTCTTCAAACACTTTCACCGCCGCAGAGACCGCGCTGGGCAAATAATAATCATCCGAGTTCAGCCACGCGACAATGTCGCCCGTCGCCCGCGCCAGTCCCTTGTTGATCGCCTCCGCCTGACCTGAATCCTTTTCGCTCAGCCACCATGCGAGTTTGTCCGCATATTTTTTGACGATCTCCACCGACCCATCCGTAGACGCGCCATCCACGACGATGTATTCGATGCGCGGATAATCCTGCCCCAGCACAGATTGGATCGTCTGCTCGAGGTAGCGGGCTTGGTTGAAGGAGGGAGTGATGATGGAGACGAGGGGCATGGTTGTGAGTTGCAAGTTACGGGTTACAAGTTACGTTAATCGTACTGCGTATTGCGTATTGCGTATTGCGTAATCGTAAATCGAGAATCGTAAATCTAAAATAGTGAGTCGTACTTCACTTTTGGGAAGATCGTCAACTTGCCTCCGACCGTCGCGTCAACCACTTCTCGCCCTGCTTTGCGATAGGCATCACGCGCGAGGGCATAGCCGATTTCAGAAGTATCCAAGTCAGGCAATTGCCATTTGACGCCTTTGCCAAAATAATTCGGCATGAAGTGATTCGGGTCGTCTCCCTGCGAAACGATAGTTTTATTCGCCTCGCCTTTGTCGGCAAAGTTATGATCCACGCCGATGAGGATGGCTTTCTCGATGCCCATATGAAACGCAAGTTGGAGCGCGAGGTTGGTCACGGTCGCTCCTTCCCACACTCGCCCGCGGACGTCAGTGGAGAATTTTGGTCCTGTGTAGGTGGTGTAAACGAATGTGGGTAATTGGGTAATTGGTAATTGGTAATTGAAATAGCGGTGCGAACGCCAGGCGATGAATTTTGGGATGGGCAACGCGGATATGTCGTCTACGAATTGTTCGACAACGAGGTCATTCGTCACGCAGAGGTAGGATGTGGTGAATCCCCACTCAGGAAACGCGAGATAGATACGATTCATGCCGAAGGTGATCTCGTCCTTCAACTTGCGCATGTTGGTCTGCTTCAGGCTGGGACCGTTGCCGATGATGAAGGCGCGTTTGCCTTTGTGAACATCCTTCAACGCAGCAAGTCGACGAATGCTCTCCCGCCGCCAGGGGTGAAAAAACGCGGCGGGCAACTCAGGGATTCGTCGGAGGCCATCGTACGCGTCACGGGCAAATTGCCACAGAGACTGAGGGATCAAGGTCTTAAGGATCTGTTTCATGTGGAGACGAATTCCTGTGGAGAGGTAAGCAAAGCGATCAGAGCGGCAAAATTCAATCAGGCGAAGAGTAAATCCACCTAATCGAATTAGTCGAAGATGGTGGACTCTAAAGTACAGATGTTGAGATTTACGCTTTCCGTTGCATCATTTTGTTTTTCAACAGCTGTAATAAAGAAAAATACAGGACCAAGCCTCCAACGGGCAACTGAAGTGCGTTGTTGGTAGTTGATGTTATTACCAGTGACCTGAGAGGTATATCAGATGGTATCTTGGGAAGAATAGAATACAAATTGACAAGGAAGTTCAACCCAATTGTTCCTATGATTATTTGAAATATTCCAAAAACCGAACACAGGATCGACACTCTATCTAAAAGAAGAATTTCCCCTTGGGAAGACTTCCGAAGCCAAGTAATCGTCAGCACTCCCCAAGTTGAAGGTACTAACAATAAAAACGCAAAAACTAAGTTTTGAAAATAGAGATTTTCTCCTTTTGTATACGAATCATACGGACTATTACGAAGTTCTAGAAAAACGGAAGCAACAGAATACAAAGCAAACGAAATCCAAATAGTAATCGCCCAAAAGACCGGGGTTCTTAACTTTTCCCAATGCATGATTTCACTCCGTGCTCAATCTCGCCGTCGCTCCCCCATCTACTACAAGCGCTTGACCCGTCATAAACGACGATTGCTCGTTGTCCGCGAGAAAGTAAATTGCGTGAGCGATCTCTTCGGGCTTGCCCACTTTTCCGCTGACGGTTTTGCGCGCTAGATTATCCAATCGCTCATCCATGTCGCCGTGACCCGCATGACCACGCCCCAGCCCCGCGCGGAGCATGGGAGTATCCACCGCGCCGGGGAGAATCGCGTTGACGCGGATGTTGTCAGGCGCGAACTCGATTGCCATGGCGCGGGTGAGTGCGAGCAATCCGCCCTTCGATGCGGCATACGCGGCAATGTTCGCCGAAGTCTGAATCGCATGGACGGACGAAACATTCACCACCGCGCCTCCGCCCTTTTTCAATAACGGATATGCCAACTTGACTCCCAAAAACACCGAACGCAAGTTGGATGCCATTACAGCATCCCATTCTTCGACAGTTGTGTCAACAATCGGCTTTGCTATCTGCATCGCCGCATTATTCACCAACGCATCCAGCGATTCAGTAAATTGATGAGCCTTCTCGAAGATGGCTTGCATATCTTCCGCGCGTGAAATATCGGATTGAATGAATAAGCCGTTCTTCGGGAAATCATTTCCAAACTCCGACCTGTCCACGCCAATAACGCGCCAGCCCTTGTCAGAGAAAAGCGAAGCAGTTGCGCGTCCGATGCCGCCCGCCGCGCCTGTGATCAAAACCGTTCTTTCCTCTTTCATCTTTCCTCTTCCATCACTTCGTATTTCATCCCCAACCCTTCCACCAAATTCTTGATCGTATTCCAATGGACGCGCTCCCACGCGGCGGGGCTGGAGTTGGAGTTGTGCGGGGCGAGCATGACGTTATCCATTTTCATCAGCGGACTATCCGGCGGAAGCGGCTCGACCTCGAAGACATCCAACGCGGCTCCTGCCAGACGTTTTGCCTGCAACGCTTCGATCAACGCTCGCTCCTCGACGATAGGTCCGCGCGCGGCGTTGATCAATACGGCAGTTGGCTTCATCAAGGCAAATGTGTCGGCGTTCATCAAGTGATGCGAGGTTGGGTTGAGGTCGCAATTAATGGAGACAAAATCGGAATTTGAAAGTAATGCGTGAAGGCTGGTTATTTCGATTCCAGTTTCGGTGATGAAGACGTGATCAATGTCCACGATGTCGTTGCCGTAGACTTTCATGCCGAAGGCTTTTGCACGACGAGTAACGGCTTTGCCGATGTTGCCGACGCCGATGACGCCAAGAGTACATTCGCTCAACGTTTTGCCTGGAATCTTTTCCCATTTGCCGCTTTTCATTTCCGCATCCATCCACGGTTGGCGGCGGGCGAAGGCGAGCATGTAGCCGAGGACGGTATCCGCTACGGGAGTGGTGAAAGCGTTGGGGGTGCGACCAATCGCCACCGAATGTCTGGAGCAGGCTGAGGCGTCGAGTGAATCGATCCCCGTCCCCCACTTTGAGATCACTTTGAGTCGCGGCGCGCAGGCTTCGATCACGCGCGCGGTGTAACGGTCATCCCCGCAGATCGCGCCGTCGAATTGACCCGCGTATTTCAACAGGTCTGCCTCTTCCATGCGTTCGCGCACGTCTGGCACGATCAACTCGATGTTGTATTTGTCGAAGACGGGCTTGAAGCGCTCGACGAATGGAATCATATACGGCGCGGTGAACAGGACGGCGTATTTCATTTGCAGTTGTTTCTCACGGTTGAAAAATCATAAAGTTTTGGCACGGGTGAATAATAACTAACGTCGGGAAGCATATCATAGTTCCCGCCGAAGTATGAGTCAAAGACGAGGCGGAAGGTGTTGACGGGAGAAATGTTGGGATACAGCGCGTCTTCGTGCCCGGGCAGGTAATACGCGTTCAGGATCCACATGTGCCTGTCTTTCGGTTGCAGCCATGGCCCGTGATCGCCCTGCAAGATGATGATCGGCGGCGTTTTGGATTCTGACAGCAAGGTATCCACCGCCTCTAACACTTTTTTATTCAAAAAGGTCAATTGGTTCTGATACCCTTTTGCGAACAGGTCTGGAGGATATTGTTTTTTCTCGTTCCAAAAATCGGCGGGGCGGGTATGCTCGCCGTTCGGACCAAACACAAACGGCGGATGAGGCGAGATGACGTGGACGTAGGCGAACGTTGGTTCGGACATACGCGCGATGTCATCCATCGAGTCGAAAACAAGCAGAGTGCGATCGCGGAAATTTTGCCCGATCACTTCATCCGTATCCACCCAGCCAAAGTTCTGCGCGTATCGCGCGAGGGTCGTGTCGAGAAATAATGTTTCAAACTCGGTCATGCCCGCAGAGAACGGCGGAGGCGTGTAAAACACATCGGCATCGTCCATCTCGTCCCACGCAAAACCTGTGGCGAACGCGATCGTTGTATACCCGAGCGTTTCAAAGTTATATCGCGCCGCGCTGTGTGTATACGAATCCCACAAGACGCGCCGCTTGATGCTATCGGGCGTGAACGCGGGATCCAGATCCTGCAAGTACTCCATGTTCAACGATGACCCAACTGAAAGTTCTGTGCGCGTGAAATTTGCCTGACTGCACTCCGCCACATAAAATCCGCGCGCGCGCAAGCCTTCGATGAATTCACTGTTATCGTAGCCGTACGCTTTTTGCAACAGGTCTGCGCGCCCATACATATCAAGGATGAAATAATACACATCAGGCGGCTCTTCGGGACGCGTGAGATTTTCATCCACGGGAGCATTTTCCGCGCCTACTCGATGCTCGCCTCCTTGCTGGACCTTCGGGCTGATCTGCCATAGCGACATGACTACCAGCCCCAGCGCGATCGCGTTCAACCCTTCGGGGTACGGAGGTCGCTTCACTGCCCAAACAACAAAAACGATGGCAAGCGCAAGCCACACGATAAGCAGCCATGTTTCAAAATTGAACTCCTCTACATTCTCCGTCAATGCGATATAGACATGACCATACGAAAAGAACAACGCCATCCACAGCGCGGACAAGAACGCGGCGCGATTCCAATCGCGGAGGATGAGTCTCAGCAAAAGGAAAAGAACCGCCGCAAAGAAGATGCAGATCAACAGCGCCCGCCACCCCGCCTCGAGTTTGATCTGTCCCACGTTAACCGCCATCAACGCCAGCACAGGGTACGCGCCGAAGAGGATGGGGTACCATGGGATGGCGAACCATTTGCTCAATGTTTTCTGTAATTTTTTGAAAAAATTCATTCATTCACCAGATGGCATTTCTCAGACCCCGAAGGGGTCAAATGATTATAGGCAATTAACGGAACAGATTTCAAACCCCGAAGGTGTCAAAATAAAAATGGGATCATGTCATCCCTTCGGGATTGGGGTTATTGACATCTCTTTTACAATCCTATCATCCTTCGGGATTAGAGATGCGTTGTTATTTTGATAATTTTCTTTTCATCAGGAAATCGCAGATCGCAAAATCGAGTTCTTCGTCAATGTCCCACGCTTCGTCGGCGTCAATGGCGAATAGGAGGGCTTGTCGCTGATGCGGTGTCTTTTGGCGAGCAAGTTCTCGCGCGTGAAAATGTAGATGCAGGAGTTTTCTTCGTAGACGGGAGGCAAATCCTGCGTTTGGATCAGTTCTTTCGGGTTGTGATTTATCGCGGTGCCATCTTTGTCGTACAGGCGGGTTTGGAGGCGGGTGACGGAAAACAACGAATCGTAATTGGGATAATTGGTACGTAGTAATTGGACGGCTTTGGAGATTGATTCGGATTTGAGGAGGGGATCTGTGCTGTGGGTTTGCAGATAGAAATCGGCGGGGAACAAGCCTGTATCGTGGATCAATATCCCGTTCATCGGCACATCGTCGGCGCGGAGGATTCGGGGCGGTTGATGATATTCACGGATGGGAAATATTGCTTCAAGCCAGCCATCACTTCGTCTGAGTCCGTGTCCACGACGATTTGATTGATCTGCGGCACGGCGAGCAGAGTCTCGATGATGTGGTGGAACAGCGGCTTGCCAGCCAGCGGACGATAATTCTTGCCTGGCACGCGTTGACTGTGATGACGCATGGGAACGAGCGCAACAATGTTCATGGGAGGATGACCTGTAATTTAATATGATGATAATCGGCGGCGCAGAGTGGTGATCCAATATCCTTTTTTGTCGGGCGGATCGAAATCGCGGATGCCGCCGACGGGCGCGCCGTCAATGGCGAGGACTTCAACGCGGTCTTGACCGTTCTCAATCGCGGAAAGGATCGTCACTTCGCGTTCGTCCCACAGTTGGGCGCGCTGGCTGTAAATGGGAATGTATTTTGAGGAATTATAAATAGTGAATGCTGGAAAAACGAGCGTGATCAGCAAAGCGACGGTCGCGGCGGTCTGCAACCAAGCGGGCGCGTAGAGTTGCCGAAGGGAATATCCGCCTACCCAGCCGAGCGCGACGAAAGCGAAGACCATGATGTGACGCGGGATGATCTGCGTGCGGAGGATGGGGAGTCCGCGCTCGATGTAGGCGCTGGGAGTCAACGATGCGGCGACGAGGAGGATTGAGAGGGCGAAGATTCCAAATCCGAGGGCGAGTGTTTTGGGGATGTTGATGTCGCGTTCTTTCGAGTTCAACACAAAGCCGAGTAAACCTGCGATGAGGAGGATGAGGAGTTGTTGATAATCTTTGACAGACAACGTCACAAACTCGCGCGTGAAGTTGAACAGCAAAACCACTAACTCGGAGAGACTCGCTGGCTCACCGTATCGCTCCGCGCGGAGTTGGGTTGTCGGCGCGAAGACGAGCAACGCCATGGCGACGATGGCGAATGTCAAAGCCACAAGCGCGGGGACAAATGTCTTCTGCGCCCAAACTTTTTTGTAGCGCGAACCGATGAAGGCGATGACCGTGTACAACGCCAAAATGGAAACAAGCACGGTGCAACTCGCTTCGGAGAATCCGCCCGCGAGGAGGGAGAGCAGGGCGATCAGAATTAATTTTGTCTTGGATGTGTTTTGGTCCGTGACGAGGGTCAACACCCAAGGGAATAACACGAGAGGAAATGTGTACGTGAAGAAGCCAGTGTTCCAATAAACGGATTGATACAAATGTGGCGCGAGGTAGATGGAGAAGTAGATGATGATGAGGGAAAGTAGAGTCGCTTGAAGAGCCGAGAGCGAAAAACCCGAAAGGGATGAGAGGTTGAGGAAGAAGCGAACCAAGCCCCACGTCCAGAGAAGAAGCGAGAGCGGGATGAGGAGTTGCAATCCGAAAACGCCGAGCGGATAGAAGAGTCCCGCAAGGATCGTCACCGAGTAGCGGCTGGGAGTGTACGTCACGTTGTAGAGGTAGCCGCGCAGGGTTTCGAGAAATCCCAAATTGCGGAAGTCGGCGTTGTAGCACCAATCGTCTGCCCAGTAGCGGAAATAGATGCCGAGATAGGCGAAGATCGCCAAGCCGATGAGGAGGATCGCAAGCGGAATGTACGAGATATATTTTCGGTCGAAGCGCATAGCGTGAAGATTATACCGAAATATTGAATTGACATTCTCGCTTCACCGTGATATAAAACGCAAACAATTTACGGATTTGCTCATCCAGAGAAGCTGAGGGACCGACCCGTTGACGCTTCGGCAACCGAGTTAGTAATTGGTAATTAGTAATTGCCAACAGCGGTGCCAACTTCGGCGCATGATTAATCATGCGGGAGATGAGAGATGATATGCTTCTGCGTGTCGCCTCTCAGCCGAGAGGCGATTTTGTTGTGAAAGGAACAGTCCAATGAAAGAAGCATCCAGATTGTATATTCGTCCCAAGGATTGGTCGTACGAAGAATATAAACGCGTGATACGAACGATGTGCGAGCATCTCGGAGTCTCTTTCACGTACGACGACAAAAAACTGCGTCCAAAGTATGAGGAAATGATCGCGAAGAGGAACGCTAGCAAGGAGAATCAAACCTCGACGAAGCGAATTCCTCCCAAACGTAGTCCGCGACCGAAAAGCGATTCATGAACATCGGTGAGACGCTGTACGTGACAACAGGCGATGAATTCCGCAAGTGGCTGATCAAGAATCACAAATCGAAAAAAGAAATTTGGTTGATCCGCTACAAGAAAGCCGCGAAGAAACCGTCCATTGACTATGTGGAGGCGGTGGAGGAAGCCATCTGCTTCGGCTGGATTGATAACCTCGAAAAAGGCATGGACGCGCAACGCTACGCCCTGCGCTTCTCGCCGCGCAAACCGAAATCGAATTGGACGAACACGAACAAGGACCGCGCCCGCAAGATGATCGCCGAAGGCAGGATGTCGCCTGCGGGGAAGGCGACGCTTCCGCCAGATGTGAAGTGATTTTTTGCGAGGTAACACATGGACGATATAGACAACATTCAAAAAACAATCGCGCGTTTCGCCAGTTCTTTTGACCTGAAAGATTGGGACGGTCTGCAAGCCTGCTTCACCGAATCCATTTACACGGATTATTCCGACTTGCACGGCGCTCCTCCGCAGACAATTTTGACGGCGGATTATGTCCAATCGCGCCGCGAGTCGCTCAGCCATTTGAAACTGCATCATCTGGTCGGCAACTTTGAAATTGACTTCGCCGATGCAAATTCCGCAACCTGCCGCGCATCAATGATCGTCTGGCGTAAGGCGGGCGAGGAGAAAGAATCCTCTTCGCATTGCGTCTATGTATTTCAGTTGACGAAGCCAGATGCGGATTGGAAGATCAGCGGCATTACGCAGAAGATTCTGTGGAATGAGAAGGGCTGAACGACAGAGTCCGCTTCAGCGGACTTCCACGAACTGAGGCAGGGCTTCAGCCCGCCGAAACACCACCCGCACCGAACCCCGCGCTGGGAGATGTGCAAGGATTGGAAGTTTGAACGCCAATAGGCAAGGAGATATTGTTTATGAATAATCAACGTGAAAAGAAGTTATGGTATGAAATAGGTTGGTTGCGTTTTCTATTAGCCATTCTTGCAACTTTTATTTTAGGAGTAATTTATCTAACGATTTGGGAGTGGATCCCAAGTTTTTGGCGAGATTTGCTTCTCAGTGTTGTGGGAAACATACTTCCTATTCCGTTGATATTTGTTTTTGCATATATCGCATTTCGTCGCATAGAAGAACTACGCTTGGAAAAAGACGCTGATGAACTCGCAAATAGAGTTGTACTAAAATTCTTTCAAGTCTTAGAGCATATACAAACCAATAACACCAGCACCGCCAACGATCCACTTTCATTACTAGAACAGGACTTTCATGTTTCAACAGATATGAAATTGGATTTAGAACTGGAAGTACATGTCCAACCATTTGATCCAAAGTCACAACCGCAGAAATTAGTTATTGAATGTAATTTTCGTGGGAGCAATCCTATTTATATCAAAAAGATAACTTATAGCGGTTCGAACTTAAAGGCTAGAGAACATTTAAGCAATATTTACAAATTAGATGGTTTTGATGCCATAATTTTGGAAGAACAAGTTAAAGTTTCGTCTGGAACCCCATATACATTTGATTTAATTTTAGCAGGCACTAAAAAATGGAAGAAAACGGAAATAGAAAGCTGGTACAAAAATTTAGGCTTTCTCCATTTCGAAATTGAATACAACGGACAGTTAGTGAAAGATACACAAAAGAAGATTTAATCTTTTTGAAAGATTTGAAAATTTGGAGACCTTAATGACCCCTCGCAAATACACCAACCGCTCGTACCTCGACGCCCTCGAAAAGAAAGTCCTCGTCTTCGATGGCGCGATGGGAACGAGCCTGCAAGTGCAAAACCTCACTGCCGAACATTTCGGCGGCGAGCAATACAACGGATGCAACGACTACCTCGTCATCTCGTATCCCGAAGCCGTGGAAAAAGTCCATCGTTCGTTCCTCGAAGTCGGCGTGGACGTGCTGGAAACGGACACCTTCCGCTCGAATCGTTTGACGATGAAGGAATACAACTTGCAAGACCGCGTGATCGAGATCAACATGGCGGCGGCGCAGTTGGCGAAAAGACTCGCCGATGAATACGCCGAGAAAACTGGACAACCGCGTTTTGTCGCGGGTTCGATCGGACCGACAGGCAAACTCCCCTCCACCAATGACCCCGATCTGTCCAACGTCACATACGATGAGTTGATCGCCGCGTTCGCCGAGCAGGCTGAAGGTCTGATTCGAGGCGGCGTTGACCTCCTGCTCATCGAAACGTCGCAAGACATCCTCGAAGTCAAAGCCGCGATCGCGGGTCTGCATCAAGCCTTTGAAAAAACGCAAATCTATTTGCCCATTCAAGCGCAGGTCACGCTCGACACGACGGGACGCATGTTGCTCGGCACCGACATCAACGCCTCGCTGACGATTCTCGAAGGCATGGGCATTGACGTGTTCGGACTCAACTGCTCCACTGGACCCGAACACATGCGCGAGCCGATTCGTTTCCTCGGCGAAAATTCCGCATTGCCTGTTTCATGTATTCCGAACGCGGGACTTCCGCTCAATGTGGATGGGCAAGCCGTGTATCCGCTTGAGCCTGAGCCGTACGCGAATGACATGTATGAATTTATCACCAAGCATAACGTGCGCGTCGTGGGCGGATGTTGCGGAACGACGCCCGCGCATCTCAAACTGCTTGTGGATAAACTTGCCGATTATCAACTACCCGATAGACAACCGCTTCAGACTACGCCTCAGCTTGCCTCTGCCATGTCGGCGATTGCCATGCGTCAAGAGCCCGCCCCCACCCTGCTCGGCGAGCGTTGCAACGCGCAAGGCTCGCGCAAGTTCAAGCGACTCTTGCTCGAAGAAGATTACGACGGCATCTTGGACATTGCCCGCGATCAAGTGGCGGGCGGCGCGCACGCATTGGATATTTCTGTGGCTGTCACCGAACGCGCCGACGAAGGTGAGCAGATGCGCAAGGTCATCAAGAAATTGCAAATGGGCGTGGACGTTCCGCTCGTGATTGATTCAACCGAAGTGGACGTGTTGGAGATCGCCTTGCAAACCGCGCCTGGGCGTTGTTTGATTAACTCCACGCATCTGGAAGCGGGTCGCACCAAAGCCGATAAAATTTTCGCGCTCGCCAAAAAATATAACGCCGCTGTCATCTGCCTCACCATTGACGAAAAAGGCATGGCGAAAACCGCGCAACATAAATATGAAGTCGCTCAACGCATTTACGACATCGCCGTCAACGAACATGGACTCAAGCCCGAAGATTTGGTCTTCGATGATTTGACATTCACGTTAGCAACTGGCGATGCGGAATTTATCGACTCCGCGAAAGAGACCATCGAAGGCATTCGCCTCATTGAAGAAAAATTGCCAGGCGTGATGACCTCGTTAGGCGTGAGCAACCTATCCTTTGGGTTTGCCGCGCAAGCCCGCCCCGCCCTCAACTCGGTCATGCTCTATCACTGCGTGCAAGTCGGCTTGGATATGGCGATCGTCAACGCGGCGCACGTCAAGCCGTATGCTGAAATTGACGAGACCGAACGCGAACTCTGCGAAGACCTGATCTTCAACCGCCGCGAAGACGCGCTTCAACGCTTCATTCAACATTTTGAAAATGTAGAGATCGCCGACGATAAAGTCGCCGACCCCACCGCAGGCATGACCCCCGAGCAAAAACTGCACTGGAAGATCGTGCATCGCTTCAAGGATGGCGTCGAGGCGGATATTGATGAAGTTGTTCATCGTGACCCTGCCAGTTTTGAATCGCTAATTAAAAATAACCAATTACCAACCAAACACGAGATCGCCGTTCACACCGCTCAACAACGTCCTGCTCCCCGCCATGAAAGAAGTTGGCGATAAGTTCGGCGCGGGCGAGTTGATTCTGCCCTTCGTCCTACAATCCGCCGAGGTGATGAAGAAGACCGTCGCACATCTCGAAAATTATCTCGAAAAGATGGAAGGCGTGACGAAAGGCACAGTCGTCATCGCCACCGTCTATGGCGATGTGCATGATATTGGAAAGAATCTGGTCAAAACGATTCTCGCCAACAACGGCTACACCGTCGTGGACTTGGGCAAGCAAGTGCCAGCCGAGACGATCATCACCCAAGCCGTGGAAAATAACGCCACCGCCATCGGATTATCTGCATTGCTAGTGAGTACATCCAAGCAAATGCCGCTTATCGTCAACGAACTGCATCGGCGCAAGCATGACATCCCTGTCCTGATCGGCGGCGCGGCAATTAATCGCCGTTTTGGGCGCCGCATTCTACAAACTGAAGACGGCGCAAACTACGAAGCGGGAGTCTTCTATTGCAAAGATGCCTTTGAAGGCTTGGACACGATGGACGCGCTGATTGACGAAGAAAAGCGCTTCGATCTGTTGGAAAAGATTCTCAAAGAATCGACGATGGAATTGAACCACGCCGCGCAAGCCGAAACCGCCGCGCCAAGCGGACAGCGCTCCAACGTCGTCCCCGCGCCGATTCCTCTGCCCGAAAAACTCGGTCAGCGCATCGTCAAAGATATGCCGCTCGAAATGGTTATGCAACATCTCAACATCAACGAGCTGTATCGTTTATCGTGGGGCGCGAAAAATACGCACGGCGCTGAATGGGATAAGTTGAAAAAAGAATTTGACGCGCGCCTGATCTCAATGAGCAAAGACGGCTCCAAGCGCGGCTGGCTCAAACCGCAGGCGGTGTACGGCTACTTCGCCTGTCAAGCCGATGGCGAAGAGTTGATCGTCTATGCCGACGCGCAAGGCAAAAAAGAAGCGGTGCGTTTGATTTGTCCGCGCCAGCCGAACGGCGATTTTCTCGCGCTTTCAGATTATTTCGCTTCGGTCGAGTCGGGTCAGTTGGATACGGTCGCTCTGCAAATCGTCACCGTCGGCAAAGCCGCCACCGCCTTGTTTGAAGAGTTGCAAGCCGCCAACGATTACACCGAAGCCTACTTCGTGCACGGACTCGCCGTCCAAGCCGCCGAAGCGACAGCGGACTACATGCACAATCACATTCGCCGCGAGTTGGGACTCGGCGCGAAGCAAGGCAAGCGCTACTCGTGGGGCTATCCCGCCATCCCGATTCTTGAAGATCATTTCAAAGTCTTCAAGATGCTCCCCGCCGCCGAATCCGAACTGGGGCTTGGGCTTTCCGTCTCGGGGCAGATCATCCCCGAAGAATCCACCGCCGCCATCGTCGTTCCGCACAAAGACGCAAAATATTACACGCTCGGCGAATCACGAGTTGAGCAGTTGATGAGGTAGAACAAATTGCCAATTTGTTCTACGGGAGCTTCTGTGAGTCAATTTTCCTACAAGAATTACTATCGCCGAAATCTTCCCCATATCCAGCCTGAGGGAGCAACGCTATTCATTACTTTTCGACTGGCAAATTCGCTTCCCAAAGAAGTAATTGAAAAATTGAGAATGGAAAAGGAAGAAGTCGAAAAGAAAATTGCCCAGATGTCCGACAACGAGGAACGAGAAAAACAACTCTATTTGGCGCATCGCCGCTTTTTCGGCAAATGGGATGACGCGCTTGACACGCTTGCTCATGGCGAGAAATATCTCTCCAATCCACAAATAGCAGATCTGGTAGCGGAGAGTTTACTTTATCGTGATGGCAAGGTGTACGACTTGGAAACCTTTTCCATCATGCCAAATCACGGACATCTTGTATGCGCGCCGCTAAAAGACCCAACAGGCACATACTACTCACTCGCAAAGATCATGCACTCGCTCAAACGCTATACTGCTTATGAAGCAAATCAAATGTTGAGGCGTTCTGGCGCATTTTGGCAACATGAAAATTATGATCATGTCGTACGAGATGCCGCTGAACTGGAACGTATTATCAACTATGTTATCAACAATCCAGTCAAAGCAGGCTTGGTTACTGATTGGAAAAGTTGGAAGTGGACTTATTGTAAATACGACATGTAGGGCAAATTGACAATTTGCCCTACGGAGACAACAATGACAAACAAATTCCTAAACCTACTAGCAACCCAAACCCTCCTCGCCGATGGCGCAATGGGCACCATGCTCCACGCGCGCGGAGTGGGATTCGACAAATGCTTCGACGAGCTCAACCTCACGAACCCGTCTGCTGTGGCGGAGATTCATCGCGCATATATCGAAGCGGGCGCGCAGTTGATCATCACAAACACGTTCGGCGCGAATCGATTCAAACTGACAAAACACGGATTGCAAGACGATGTCGTCGAAATCAACAAAGCCAGCGTTGACCTTGCCAAGCGCGTCGTTGCCGCATCCTTCAAGGATGTGTTGGTCGCAGGGGATGTCGGTCCGCTGGGGGTGCGAATCGCTCCGTTTGGGCGCGTCCAGCCTGAGGAGGCGCGAGAGGCGTTCGCAGAGCAGATCAAGTCATTGGCTGACGCGGGCGTTGACGTGATCGTCATCGAAACGTTCAGCGACTTGTACGAAATCCGCGAGGCGATCAAAGCCGCGAAACAAACTTGCGAATTGCCTGTGGTTGCGTCGGTCACGTTCACACGCGATGACAGGACTCTGCTCGGCGATGAACCGATGAAAGTGGCGCGGACATTGCGCGACGCAGGCGCGGACGTGATCGGAGTCAATTGTTCAGGCGGACCCGCGCAGTTGTTGCGATTGCTCAAACAAATGAAGCAAGCCGTTCCCGATGGCAAATTTTGGATCAAGCCGAACGCGGGCTGGCCCGAACAAGTGGGCGGACGCATCATGTACCCCGCCGATGCGGAGTACTTCGGCGATTACGCGTTGTCGTTCCACGAGGCGGGCGCGGTGATCGTCGGCGGATGTTGCGGCACGACTCCGCAGCACATTGCCGCGATGAAAAAAGCGTTGGAATCAAATCAACATTCATCGGTGTTGATTCAGACTTCCGAAGTCTTCGAGACTTCGGAAGTCTCGGACGTTGAACCGCCGACTCAGTTCGCGCAAAAATTGGAACGCGGCGAATTTTCAATCTGCGTTGAAATGGACCCGCCGCGCGGACTCTCGACTCACAAATTACTCGCTGGCGCGTCCCTCCTCGCCGACGCGGGCGCGGACGTGATCAACGTCGCCGACTCGCCAATGGCGCGGATGCGAATGTCGGCGTGGGCGGTGTGCGACGTGGTGCAGCGCAAAGTCGGAGTCGAAACGACGATCCACTTCCCCACTCGCGGACGGAATCTCTTGCGCGTGCAGGGAGATCTGCTCGCCGCGCACGCGTTGGGCATCCGCAATATTTTTGTCGTCATGGGCGACCCGACATCCATCGGCGATTACCCCGAAGCGATGGACAATTACGATCTCGTGCCGTCGGGTCTGATCAAACTCATCAAGCAGGGATTCAACGAAGGCATTGACCATTCAGGCACGAGCATCGGTCAGCCGACAAATTTCTTCGTCGGCGCGGCGTTGAATTTGTGTCCGCCCGATGTGGACAATGAGATCAAAAACCTGCATCGCAAGGTGAAAGCAGGCGCGGACTTTTTCCTCACGCAACCGATCTATCGCGCAGACGATGGACCGAAATTGCTCGAGGCATACGAAGCGAAACACGGCAAGTTGATCCAACCGATTCTGGCTGGCATCCTGCCGTTGGTCGGAGTCAAACACGCGAACTTTTTGCACAACGAAGTGCCTGGCATCTCGATCCCCGACGAGACGCGGAAACGAATCGAAGCGGCAGGCGACGAGGGCGTGAAGGCTGGGGTGGAGATCGCGGTCGAATTGGTGGAGCAGGTCAAACCGTGGGCAGGAGGCGTGTACGTCATGCCTCAATTCCACAAGTATGATATGGTCGCGGAGATCATCGAGAAGGTAAAAACGGAAACAGGTACACAAGTAAACAGGTAGACAGGTAGACACGTGTTTCCCTGTTTACTTGTTTCCGTGTCTACGTGTATACTTGCCCCATGCTCCTCGCCATTGACCTCGGCAACACAAACCTCACGCTTGGCTTATACAACGGAAATGAACTCAGTTCGCATTGGCGGCTTGCCACCGATCATTCACGCATGCCCGACGAATATGGTTTGCAGTTGCAGGGGTTGTTGCAAAACGCGAAGGTGACAGCGAAACAACTCACGGGGGTTTGTCTTGCGTCTGTTGTGCCGCAACTGACGGGGCGAGTGATTCAAGCGTGCCGCGAATATTTAGATCTCGATCCATTTGTTATTGATGTTGGAATCAAAACGGGCGTCAAGGTAAAATACGAAGATCCGCGCGCGGTCGGCGCCGATCGAATCGCTGACGCGGTCGCCGTTGTGTATTTATACAAAGGTCCCGCGTGTATCATTGATTTCGGCACAGCCACCACGTTTAACGCCGTCACCAAAGACGGCGAGTATCTCGGCGGCGCGATCACGGCGGGCATCAATCTCGCCACCGAAGCGTTGTTCACGCATGCCGCAAAACTTCCGCGCATTGATCTGCAACGCCCGCCCTCTGTCATCGGTCGCAACACTGTCCACGCGATGCAGGCGGGTTTGTTGTTCGGGTACGTGAGCATGGTCGAGGGCATGGTCGAGCGTTTCCGCAAAGAACTCGGTCCCACGATGAAAGTGATCGCCACGGGCGGTCTCGCCGAGATCGTCGCGCAAGAGACCGATGTCATTCAGATCATCGCCCCATGGCTCACCCTCGACGGCTTGCGAATTTTGTGGGACATCAATCATCCGATTTGACACAAGATGTCATTGCGAGACGCGAAGCGGCGAAGCAATCTCCTGTTAACTGGGGATTGCTTCGTCGGACTATCGTCCTCCTCGCAACGACATCATTAATTTTAGGATGCGGGGGATTCGGACTCATCGCCACCCCGACTCCGACTCTACCCCTCGAACCGACTCGCACCGTCAGCGCGTCTCTGACGCCGTTTCAGCCTGCCCCAGCCACCTCAACCTTTCTCCCCACTCAAACCTTTATCCCCTCCCCAACTTTCACGCCAACTTCAACATTCACTCCCCTCCCAACCTCCACACCAACAGTCACCCCCACGCCTGAATTTATTTTTCAGGGACCCGGTAACGTCACCATTCCGATCCTTCTCTATCATCACATCGGCTACTCGCTCACAGACAGCGAGTATTATGTTTCGCCCGACGAGTTTGCAAATCAAATGAATTACTTGTTCATGCACGGATACCGCACGATCACCGTCGAACAATTGACCCAAGCCATCTACTTCGGCGCGCAACTCCCCTCCCGTCCCATCTTGCTGACATTCGACGACGGCAGTGAGACCGTCTACACCGAGGCGCTGCCTGTCATGCAGACCTATGGCTTCACAGGCACAGCCTACATCGTCTACAACTACATCGGCTCAACACGCTACATGGACAAAAACCAGATCCGCGCATTGTACGACGCGGGCTGGGAGATCGGCAGTCACGGCATCAGCCACCTCGACCTCACCACGCGCCCCGGCAAACAGGAGGATGAGGTCGTCAGTTCACGGCGGAGATTGGAATCATATCTCGGCGTGCCGATCCGCAGTTTTGCCTATCCCTTCGGCGTCTACGACGACACGTCGCTTCACTTTGTGAAGTCGGCGGGCTACACCTCCGCGATGGGGCTTGGGGATAAATCTACGCAGGGCATGGGAAATATTTTTTATTTATATCGTCAGAGCATCATGGCAGAAACAACGCTGGAAGCCTTTGCCGATCTACTTCCGTGGAAACCATAGCCATGACGCAGTTGAACTGCGTCAAAATCAGGTGGCGTTAACAGAACACAAACAAGCCAAACCCTTGCCCGCATGTTTCACCCGTACTATAATGCCCCGCTGTGGAAAGTTAGGAGTCATATGCCAGTGTATACCTATCGTTGCAGTTCCTGCGGCGCAAAATTCGAACAACACCAATCGTTTGACGATGCACCGCTTAAAACCTGCCCCAAATGCAAAAAGAAAACGTTGAATAAAGTCATCACCCCGACGAAAGTGATCTTCAAAGGTTCGGGTTTTTACGCCACCGATAATAAATCCGCGTCGGGCGGTAGCTCTTCCGCGGGCAACAAGTCTCGCGCCGACGATCAGGGTCGCGCTCATGGGGAGGAGAAGTCATCTTCAGGGGAAAAGGCGGCTGAGAAATCTTCGTCTGATGTCAAAGGCGAGAAAAAGTCGAAGAGTAAAACAACCGAGTCGAAAAGCGACTGAATCAAAAAGAGAAGCGCGAGGCTTCTCTTTTTTTTCAAGAACCGCAAAGCGCGCGAAGATCGTCAAGAAAAAGAATTTAACTTCGCATCCTTTGCGGGTGTCGCATGGCGTCATGGCGGCACTTGGCGGTGAGATTAAGCCGTCCACGGCCCGATGAGGGCGTCAATCGAAATGCCGTATGCCACCGCGTTCCAGAATCGCATGTCGGCGGGCTGGTCTTTGGACTTTTCCCAATAGCCCGAAAAGACGAAGACGGTCACGATCAGCGAGGCGACAAAACGCGCAAGGATGACGTACCACGCGCCGAAGTTCCACGGGTTGCCGGTGCGGGCAACTTCTACCGCGATGGTGTAGACCCAGCGCAACAGCACGCCGAGCAACACGCCGAAGAACACTTGCGTTTTCGCGCTGTTATTATCCTGTTGCGTTGCAAGTTTAAAGGTGATCGCGTCGTTGAAGATAAAAGAGTTCATAGGGATTCTCCTTTGGTGAAATCATTATAGCAAGCAGAGCGGTCAATTGCATCAAACAGTTACGGTACGGAGTTAGGCATACTAGGAACCACCTTGTGTATGTGCAATGATTTGATAATATAACCCTTCTTCATTGAAGAGAACAAATATGGGATAGCGTCCATCACCTCGAAGGTCATAACGGCAACGATAGTTGCCATCTTTAGTAGGCTGTTCACATTTAACCAAATAGGAGCCCAACTTACTCTCAACTAATTCAAATGTAGATTCGTTCTCAGGAAAATCATACAAATACAACTTAATATCGGTAAAAAAGTCGGGCCCATAAACGACCGCGCCTAGTTGACAACGCTTATCATCTGAATTAATCTCGAATTTCTTGCAGAGATCAGTCACTGCTTCTTGCGAAAGCGGTGTTGTCACATTTGGGTAATTCGTTGCCTGCGCTGCCTGCTCAGTATTGTACGTCATTGTGCCTTTATACATGTGTGTCACCGCAGGTAATATGAATAACAAAACACCAGCTACTAGGCTCGCAAAAGTTATGATGAGAAACGGAAGGACAACTTTGTTTTTCATGCACAAGGAAAGTCAAGCATTCATATTTTACGATAAAACTCGCCTTTAGCTTATCAACTAAAGGCGAGTTTTATATCACGTCCACGGCGATGCTGTAGAACCAGCACAGAATCACGCCTACGAACACGCCAAGGAACACCTGCGTCTCCGCGCTTTTTTCTTCCTGTTGGGTTGCGAGTTTGAATGTGATCGCGTCATTAAAGATGAAAGAGTTCATGGGGATTCTCCTTTTGAGGTCAAAGATCGGCAACCAATGATGTATAGTGCCATTTCTTCACAAGAATGCCAAAGACACAAATGATGCAAAATATCAAAATGATGCGAGCCGGTGAATTCCAAACGCTAGTTATACCATGAACCAGTCCCATGTCCATTGAGGCATCGAGGAACGGCAGGTCTGTGACAACATACCCGCGGAAGATCCGCCCTGGAGCGTAGGCTTCCAGCAATCGAGAGGCGGGGATTTGGCTCTGCAGCAATTCGGCATGTTTGCGCGCGTCTGGCGGCGAGAAAAACGCCGCAAAGTTTTTCCATGACTTAACTTGCGCGAGATCGGATTCCAAATTTGCGCTCAACTTTCCGCAACTACGACTATCGGGCTGAGTCGCCAGCTTGTGATAGTCGAATGACGATCGGCGAATAGGTATTGTAACGCCGTTTGATTTATATCGCATTAAGTCGTATACTCTTCGCATGTCAATCGTTGGGGGTTGTCGAAGGAGGAAGACATACATACTTGGATACGACGGCTTCCTGTTACAGAAAACCGTATGAGGCGGGATCGGAAATGCGAAAGCTATATTGTCGCGCTTCTGAACGAGCGAATGAAGCATTGCTCTTTACTTCGATCCATCCAAGGCAGGCAATAATCAAGGAGCAACACAATGGATAAGGATTCCTTCGGAATCACAACTTTATTTTTAGATATCGGCGGCGTGCTACTGACGAACGGCTGGGACCGCAAAGCGCGAGTCCGCGCGGCTGAGAAGTTCGGCTTGGAGCAAGACGAGGTGGATGAACGTCATCACCTGACCTTCGACACCTACGAGGAGGGCAAATTGAGTTTGGATGAATACTTGAACCGGGTAATTTTTTATGAAAAGCGTTCTTTCTCGCGCGAAGCGTTCAAGGATTTCATGTATGCGCAGTCACAGCCTTTCCCAGAGATGATCGAATTGATGAAAAACATCAAACAACGTTACAACCTGCGGGTCGCCGTCGTGAGCAACGAGGGACGCGAACTCAACGCCTATCGAGTGCGGCAATTCCAATTGAATACGTTCATAGATTTCTTCGTTTCATCCAGCTTTGTCCATTTTCGCAAGCCAGATGCCGATATCTACCGCATGGCGTTGGATATTGCGCAGGCAAGCCCGGAGCACGTGCTTTACGTTGACGATCGTTCATTGTTCGTCGAAGTTGCCGAGGGGCTGGGGATTCGCGGCATCATTCATAAAGACTATAAAACTACACAGAAAGCGATGGAAGCGTTCGGGCTGTCGCTGACGCGGTGAAGAGTCGCCCGTCGGTTGAGAGTCGGGGCATCCATTGAGATTGGAGCATAAAATGAAAAACACGCAAGCAGTACAAACATTGAAGTCCGCTATCGAACCGAATTTAAGCGTCGCGGAGGATAGCGTTAGGCTGGATCATTGGATGCCGTATCGCACAGGCGTCACGCCGCAAGTGCGCATCGGCAAACGCTGGATCAGCATTTGGTGGGCGATCCCGATCGCGTTCGTGGCGGCGCTCTTCGCAGTTGCCATCGCGCAAGAATTACGCACGATCCCCGCCGTACAAGAGTTCATCCTGCGTTACCCCGGAGATGCAACCCCCGTTTCGGTCACATCGGGCTTCCCGTGGTGGCTGAGAGCGCAGCATTTTTTCAACGCGTTCTTTATGATGTTCATCATCCGCGCCGGCATTCAAATCCTTGCGGATTATCCGCGCCTGTTTTTGCAGAGGGACTGCACGCCGGGCAAAGAATGGTTCCGCTTTCAGCATGACGTGCCCACCGACCGCCTCTGGACTTCGAAAGACGATTCAGTGACCATCCCCGGCTGGCTCGGCATCCCCGGCGTTCGCCACTCGGTCGGGCTGGCGCGTTGGTGGCATTTCACCTTCGACCTGTTATGGGTTCTCAACGGCTTGCTCTATTACGTGCTGCTCTTCACGACGAATCAATGGCTCAGGGTAGTGCCAACCAGTTGGGATGTCTTTCCAAACGCGCTCTCGACGTTCATTCAATATCTGTCGCTCAACTTTCCCGTTGAGCATACGTGGACGGTCTACAACGGCTTGCAACAGTTGACGTATTTCGTCACCATCTTCATCGCCGCGCCGATAGCATTCATCACCGGCGTGATGCAGGGACCCGCGTTCTCGAACAAGTTGGGCTGGTTTGCCAAATTCATGAATCGACAACTTGCCCGCACGATTCACTTCATTGTATTGGGCTGGTTCCTCTTCTTCATCTTCGTCCACACCGCTCTCGTGTTCATCACCGGACTGCGCCAGAACTTGAATTACATGGTCGTCGGCGTGAATGACGGCTCCTGGAACGGATTTTTGATCTACGTTCCGGTCATGATCATCCTGATCGGCATCTGGGTCATGGTCTCGCCGCTGACGATCAAGTATGCTCGGCGGGTTCAGATGATCGGCGAACGGATGGTCGGGTATATCCAATCATGGGCAGAGCTTTGGGATCCGCAGACTCAGTATACCGAGAAAGATATTTCGCCGTATTTCTGGGTCAATGGGACGCTCCCAACCTCTGAAGAATACAACCGACTCAAGGAAAGCAATTTCGCAGACTACAAGATCACGATTGGCGGTCTGGTTGAGAATCCGCAAGAGATCTCGTACGCGGCGCTCAAAGCAATGCCAAAACAAGACCAGATCACCAAACACTTCTGTATTCAAGGTTGGTCGGGAGTTGCCAAATGGGGCGGCGTTCCGGTGCGCGACATTATGAAGATCGTCAAGCCGAAGCCAGAGGCGCGTTATGTTGTCTTTTACTCGTTCGCCGAGGGAGCGGATGGCGGCATTTATTATGACGTTCACTCCATGCGGAACATGCGTCATCATCTCAGCCTGCTCGCGTATGAGATGAACGGCGAACCGCTCAACTTCCTGCACGGCGCGCCGCTTCGATTGCGCTGTGAGAATCAACTCGGCTTCAAAATGGTCAAATGGATTCGCGCCATCGAGTTCGTCCACGATTTCAAACACCTCGGCGCGGGGCATGGTGGGTATAATGAGGACCATGAATTCTACGGATACCGAATGCCGATCTGACGAGTGAACCGATGAAAACAGCATCCAAACCGACGGTCCGATCTGACGCGCTGGCGCTCTTCGGCATCACTGGCGACCTCGCTTACAAAATGATCATCCCCGCGCTGTATGCGCTGGTCAAGCGCGGCAACTTGAACATCCCCATCGTTGGCGTCGCCCTCCAGAAATGGGATATGGCGCAATTGCGCGCGCGCGTCAAAGACAGTTTGCAACAACACAGCGGCGGCATTGACGATAAAAAAGCGTTCAACAAACTCCTTTCGCTCCTCCGCTACGTCAGCGGGGACTATGCCAACCCGGAAACATTTACAGCGATCAAGAAAGCGCTGGGCGGCGCGCGGCGACCGACGCACTATCTTGCCATCCCGCCATTCCTCTTTGAAAATGTGATTCAAGGATTGGGAGCCGCAGGGCTAGCCAAAGACGCGCGAGTCGTTGTGGAAAAACCGTTCGGGCGCGACCTCGCTTCGGCGCGCGAACTCAACCGAGTCGCCCATTCGGTCTTCCCCGAAGACGCGATCTTCCGCATTGATCACTACCTCGGCAAAGAAGCGATCATGAATATCCTGTACTTCCGATTCGCGAATTCATTTCTCGAACCGATCTGGAATCGAAATTATGTTTCCAGCGTGCAGATCACCCTGGCGGAAAACTTCGGGGTGAAAACTCGCGGCGCATTTTATGAGACCGTCGGCTGTCTGCGTGATGTGATTCAAAATCACCTCTTTCAGATCGTAGCCCTGCTGGCAATGGAGCCGCCGACGCGCCAAGACCCCGATGCTGTGCAAACGGAAAAGGTGAAGGTCTTCCGCGCGATGCGTCCGCTCGCCCCCGCCGACTTGGTGCGCGGACAATACACCGATTATCGGAAGGAACCGGGCGTGGCAAAAAATTCCAACGTGGAAACCTTCTGCGCCTTGCGCCTCTACATTGACTCGTGGCGCTGGGAGGGAGTCCCTTGGTATTTGCGTTCGGGAAAAAATCTGGCGCAATCTGTGAACGAAGTCATGGTTGAGTTAAAACCGCCTCCGCAAAAATTATTCGACGACTCACCAGCGGCAAGCGGACAGACAAATTATCTGCGTTTTCAACTCGCTCCCCATTCCTCCATTGGGCTGGCGGCGCGGGTGAAACAAAAGGGCAAGAAATTCATCGGCGATCAAAAAGAACTTTTCGTGCTAGAAGAAGAGCCGGGAGAACAATCGCCGTACGAGCGGCTGTTGGGAGACGCCATCTCCGGCGATCACACTCTCTTCACCCGCGAAGACGCCTCGGAAGCGGCTTGGGCTGTCGTTGACCCGGTCCTCAAAGAACGTTCTCGTCCGCTTCTTTATAGACGGGGAAGCTGGGGTCCCAAAGAGGCGAACGCCCTCATCGCAAACGACGGCGAATGGCATAATCCTTTGTTGAAGCGATAAGAGGCGCAGAATGTCTCTCAACATAAACTTTCAAAAATGAAAGTTTTTGCCTGACCCAAGAATCGGTTCCGTATTTTGATGTGAGTATAATGGCGTCAATGGAACAACATTCTCCATTTCCCTCATACTTCAAGCGTCTGTTGCAATCACTCCATACGTTAGTCTAGGTTTTGTGTGTCAAACGATCAGCCTTATTTCAGGCTGGTCGTTTTTTGTTTCCAACTTTAGATGAAAACAAGGAGAAAACTAATGTTGTCGCTTAATCGTTCGTACTGGCATCGCGCTTTGTCGCTGGTTCTGATCATGATGCTCCTGCCTGTCCATGGAGCATTAGCCGCCAAAGCCACAAGACCTTTGCTGGCTCCGCCTTCGCCGGGCGAAGTTCTGATCAATGAATTCGTCGCCATCAATGGCGTCACTCAGACGACGGAATGGGTGGAGTTGTACAACACCACGTCCAATACTCTGGATATCAGTTCGATGTGGATTGACGACATCGCAGGCGGCGGAGGCTCGCCCAAACAAATCCCTGCCAGCACAACCATTGCCGCCGGCGGATATTATGTGATGACCTTCAGTTCGTTCCTGAACAATACCGGCGACGATGTGCGCCTGCTTGGAACAAACGGGACGACCGTTCACGATAGTTACACGTACACATCCGCCACGTCGGATAAGAGCCGCTGCCGAAAACCAGACGGCGGGAATTGGAGCGCGATTGATTGCGATCCGACACAGGGCAGTTCGAACAGTCCCGCCCTTCCGCCCGGAACGTGGACGCCCGGTACATTGGAAATTCATGTATTGAACGTTGGTCAAGGTGAGTCGCAACTCATCATCGGTCCGACCGGCAAGACGTTGTTGATCGGAGTCTATGAAGCAGGCTGGAACACTAACCAAGGCGCCACGTGGGTGGCAAGCGAGATCCGCCGCATCACCGGAAGCGAACACGTGGACTATGTTATGCCCTCTCACTGGCATTTGGATCACATGGGATACGCCGGCTATGGCGGCATCTGGTCCTTGCTTGAACAACAGGGCATAACCGCAGGCGCTATCATTGACCGCGACGGCGGCGTGTGGGTAGATTCAAACAGCGACGGCATCTGCGACCCCGATCTTGAAATCGTCTGGCACAATGCAGGGACCGTCTCCGGCACCGCTCGCAACTGGGCATGTTGGGCGACAGACCCTAACACCATCGGCGGGCAACTCCGCCAGGTCGCCCAGATCAACTCCACCACGCAAATTGACTTGGGGCTGGCTCAAGGCGTGACCGCAAAAATTGTCCAGGTTGACGCGCAAGGCGTGATGCAGGCTGACGGGGTCACGCCGGTGGCTGGCGATCACACGGCGGATTCATTGCCGACATCCGAAAACGATTATTCGATCACCGTATGGCTCAACTGGGGAAAATTCGACTATGTGACCGGCGGCGATACGGACGGCGAATACGCCACCAGTTCCTTCGGATATTCCTATAACGACGTCGAGACAGATGTCGCCAACCGCATCAATCAAGAAGTGGAAGTGATCTGGGCGAACCATCACGGCTCCGGGCACTCTACCAATGCGAACTATGTCGCGATGCTGAATCCAGTCGCCGCCATCTTTAGCCCGGGCAGTGACAATAGCTACGGTCACCCGGAACAAAACGTGCTGGACCGTTTATACAACAACGGGACCATGCGCTACTTCACGCAAGCGGGCGATCCGAATCGCAACTATTACGACTCGGTGATCGTGAACGGGAATGTAGTGGTCCAAGTGACGAACGGAGTCAACTATACGATCAACGGCGATCCATACGTTGCGACAGACCCGCTTGGCAGCGCCAATAATCCGCGCACGCCGAACTCCGGCGATGTCGTGTTAAACGAGTTCCTGCCCAAGCCGCAGACCCTGTTTACAACCGAATGGGTGGAACTATACAACACAACCGACGACTATCTGAACATCAGCGGCATGTGGATTGACGACCTGCTAAACGGAGGCGGCGCACCCAAGCAGATCCCCGCCGATACGGTTCTCGCGCCGGGCGGATTTTACGTGATGGAAATGACCAATTACTTGAACAATTCCGGCGACGACGTCCGCCTGTTGGCAACCGATGGATCCACTGTGTACGACTTCAAGCACTATGCCAGCGGTATCGGATACGATCTTTCCGTATGCCGCCAGCCCAATGGCGGCGCTTGGGTCAACAATTGCACAGCCAGCAAGGGATCCGCGAATCCATAACGATCAATCCTGATAAATTCACGGAGAGACATAGTCTCTCCGTGAATTTTATTTTGTCTCGAATGTCTCTTTCATCCCCACTTATTCAAGCATTCTGCGATCACCCCGACGGGCTGTGCGGACAACACGAACCAGCCCTGATCATCACGCAAATCCCATCTATCGAAGAACGGCTAAGTTTGCTGGCGTTCGGCATCGCGGCAGATGCGGGGCAATCCGATTCTGCTCGGTGGTCTGCGCTGGCTCAAGTCCACGATCATTGGCTGTTCAATCCATCGCAAGCGGCATACAAAACATCTCCGCAGATTCAAGAGGGATTTCAGCAATTGGGAATTAAAGCCCCCAAACATATCGCGCGAGTTTGGTGGCAGATCTCACGCGGGGTTCAAGGACGCGCAAAAGGTTCGTGGCTCGCGCTTTTCGACGCGAATCAAAAGGATGCGCTCCACATGCAAAATTACCTGCGCGACAGCGCGACCACCTTCCCGGTTCTCTCCGGACCCGTTCTTTCCGCGCGCTGGTTGGACTTGGTCCATCGGGCGGGCGGAGTCAAATTGGCAAATTGGGAGTCCTTGCGCATATCACTGCCTAAAGAATTCAAAGCAGATGCGCTCTTATTTGGGGTTGGCGAAGACGAAGTCCACCCTGCCGTCATCAACGCAATACAAATTTGGAAGCGGTCATGCCAACGAAAAGCCATTCCCTGCGGATTGACGAGTTGCCCGAACACATAACTATGACCCCGAAGGGGTCAAATGATTATCGTATTGAAGGATTTATCATATTCAACCCCGAAGGGGTGCCAGAGACTTGTAAATCTATATCATCCCTTCGGGATTTGAAGACCCAGTTTCCGCTTTTAGAATCCTATCATCCCTTCGGGATTGGCTGTATGGCAAAAACCCATATCTGGTTTATCGCTAGATTTATTGGCTACTCTGCAATAGTTGCTTTTTAGCCAAACGACTAACGTGAAGCGGCTACTACGTTTTCGCGATCCACTGACTATATTTTGTTCATGATTTATGGCTGTGCAATTTTGAGCAGCGCATTCGTCAACACATCCACCGCCCTCGCATACTCTGCCAACTCAATATGCTCATTCGGCGTGTGATCCAAACTCGAATCGCCTGGACCGTACACCACCGCGGGACATCGCCACACAGGCGCGACGATGTTCAAATCCGCAGTGCCCGTTTTGTAGACGAAGCGCGGCTCTCCGCCCTGCGACCTGATCCCGCTTAAGAAGGCTCGCACCAGCGGAGTGTTTTTCTCGCATCCCCAAGCAGGGATGGCAAAGCCGATCCGCTCCAAGTGACAGTCACCTATGATTTCGTTTAACTTTTTATACCAATCTTCTGGCAAAACCTCCACAGGCAAGCGGACTCCAACTTTCAGAGTCGCCGTTTGTTCAAAGCCATCCTGGCTCGAATCAATGCCGCGCAAAGTTAATAACAACTGATCAAAGACGCGCTTCTTATCTTCATTGAATCCATTCACATAGGCTTTGATCTTCAACCATACATCCACCGCCGCTTCCGCCGCAGTCTCTTCGCCGCTGGCGGTATGCGCCTGCTCGCGTTTGACGATCACATTCGCCCACGCGCTGCCTTTATATCCAAGCGCGATTCGATCCCAATGATTCGGCTCGCCGATGATCGCAAAATCTGGCTTGTATTGATTGACGACAAAACGCGCCCCTTCCGAATCTCTTTCCTCTTCCACCGCGCCGATGACGACAAACTGCCAGCCGTCTTTCGCGCCAACCTTCGCCACCGCATCCACAAAACACGCCAGCGGACCTTTCGCATCCACCGCGCCGCGCCCATAGAGCAAGTCGGCGACTTGCTCTACTTAATTTCACCCAACACCGTATCAATATGCCCAAGCAAAACAACTTGCTTCTCCCCGCTTCCCATCACGCCCACGGCGTTGCCCGCTTCATCTATAAACGATTCATCATAGCCCAGCGCTTTCATCCGCTCGACCAACCATTCCACAGCCCGCCGCTCGCTTCCCGAAGGGCTGTATTGCGAAACCAAACCAACTAACGTATCAAAATCGTTCATCCGTTGCACCAATCCGTTTATAAGCGGGCTTCACCTGTAAGCGGACTTTATCACGGACTCACGGACAAAAACGGACTTATCCGTTCCCATCCGTGAATCCGCTTCAGAGTCCGCTTATCAAGTCCGTTCTCATCCGTGAATCCGTTTTAGAGTCCGTTTACCAAATCCGTTTACCAGTCCGCTCCCATCCGTGAATCCGTGTCAAAGTCCGTTTACGAAAATCCGTTATTCCGTGACAAAGTCCGTTGGTAGAACTTCCGTCAACGCATCCACCAAATGATCCAACTGTTCATAAGTGATCACCAGCGGCGGCAACAAGCGGATCACGGTCATGCCCGCATTCAAAGCGATGATATTCGCTTCTTGCAACGCCTTGATATACGGCGCAACCTTCTGCTTCATCTCAATCCCAACCATCAATCCAAGCCCGCAGAATCTCGCGGATGTTTGAGATTGAATCGCTTTCAACTTCTCCATCAGATACCTGCCCTTTTCTTCCGACTGGCGGGGCAACTCTTCTTCTTTGATCACATCCAACGCCGCATTCGCCGCCGCGCACGAAAGCGGATTTCCGCCAAACGTGGAGCCGTGAATGCCAGGCACAAGATTCTTGACGTTCTTCCCGATCAACAACGCGCCCATCGGCACGCCGCCCGCCAAAGACTTCGCGCAACATAACAGATCGGGCGTGATGCCAAAATGCTCAATCGCAAAAAACTTGCCCGTGCGCCCAAAGCCCGTTTGGATTTCATCCACGATCAACAACGCGCCGCGTTCGTCGCAAATTCTGCGCGCCGCTTGCACATACTCAATCGTTGCAGGATACACGCCGCCTTCGCCTTGCACCATTTCTAAAATCACCGCCGCAGTTTCTTCGTTCACCGCTTTATCCAACGCTTCGATATTGTTATAAGCTACATGACTAAAGCCAGGCACAAGCGGATCAAAACCTTCGCGATATTTTTTATTATAGGTCGCGGATAACGAGCCGTATGTTCGTCCATGAAAGGCACGCATCGCCGCGACAATATTTTTTCTGCCAGTGGAGATACGCGCAAACTTGAACGCCGCTTCCACCGATTCCGTCCCAGAGTTGCACAAAAAGACTCGATCCAAGCCATCTACTAATGAAGTAATTTTTTTCATCAGCATGGCGCGTTGATCGTTCGGAAACGACTCAAACAAAGTGATCAGCGTGTTCGCCTGCTTATAGATCGCCTCCGCAACTTTCGGGTGAGCATGACCGAGATTCGCCACGCCATGCCCCGACGAACAATCCAAATATTCTTTTCCGTCAGCATCGTACAACAACGCGCCTTGTCCACGCACAATTGCAAATTGCTGTTTGGCGTACGTTCCCGAAGCGTGTTCGTTTTCAATTTCGACAATTTCATTCGTGTTCATTGGATCACTGTTCCATTTCCTGCCAAAGCATTTGAGATTGGATTTTGAATGCGCCCGTCCGCGATGATGACGCGACTCACGCCGCCCTTCAGCGCTTCTTCCGCGCCTAACACTTTTTTCTTCATGCGACCTTGCGCCGCTTCGCTCGCCGCTGATAGTTGACTCTGCGGCAGTTGCCGAATGAGCGTTGACTCGTCTGGAAAATTTTTCATCAGCCCAGGCACCGCTGTGAGCAACAAGAGATTCTCCGCCTGCAAAGCGGATGCGACCATCGCCGCCGCGCGGTCTGCATCCACGTTCAACGCCTCGCCCTTTTCGCTGACCGCCACTGGCGCAATCACGGGCAGGTAGCCCATATCTAAAAGCGCCGATAACAAATTACCATTTACCTGTTCTATCTTCCCCGTGTAATCATCGCGGATGATTTTCCGTTTGCCGTTTTCAATGCTCTGAACGGATTCTTTTCGCACGGCTTGCATCAACTTGCCGTCCAGCCCACACAAGCCAAAGGCATTGACTCCCAGCATCTGCAATTGCTCGGTCAGCAACGAATTGACTTTTCCATTGACCGCCATCAAAAAGATTTCAAGCGTTTTTCGATCCGTATATCTTGATGTATAACCCGAAGGCGAAGTGATCATCTTCGGCGGCGCACCCAACCCCTCGCCCAGCGCATTCGCCTCCGCCGAACCGCCATGCACAAAGACGAGACGTTTGCCTTGACTCAATAATTCTTTCGCATCGGCGCAGATCGCGGAAAAATCCACGCCCTCCGTGCCGCCTAACTTTACAACTGTAATATCCATAAGTTCTCCAGGGAGTGAAGAAGTCAAAATGCAGAATGAAGAATTTAATGCCATTATTCTGCATTCATCATTCTGCATTCTAAATTGGGTGAAGCCCCATAAACTCCAACCCCAGCGACTCGTCCCAGCCCATCATCAAGTTCATGCACTGCACCGCCGAACCAGACGCGCCCTTCATCAAATTATCAATCGCGGACATGGCTACGATGTGACCGTTGCTTTCATCCAACTCAAAGCCCAAATCCGCATAGTTTGAGCCAGCCAAAATCTTCGGCTCAGGGACGCGATAAATGCCGCGCTGTTCTTTGACCACGCGAATGAACGGATTTTCGTTCGCCGCCGCTCTATAGGCTTTCCACAAATCTTTGGTCGCCGTACCAGCCTTCACCTTGGCATGAGCCGTCGCCAACACGCCGCGCACCAAATCCACAGCGGTCATCGTCAACGAAATGCGCGAAGCGTCTACGCCCATCTCCTGAATCACTTCCGCCGTGTGGCGGTGACCAAAAGCCGAAAATGTGCGGATCACATTCGCGCGTTCCGCATGAAGCGAACCAGAGTTTCCTTCCGCGCCGCCCTCGGACGAACCGACTTTAATTTCAATAAAAATTGGAGATGATAAATCCAACAAATCCGCTTTGACCAAAGGAAGCAACGCGAGGTTGCTTGCCGTAGCGTTACACCCCACGCCGCTGATGTAATTTGCGTTCGCCATTTCCGCGCGATGCAGTTCGGGCAAACCGTACACAAATTTGTTCAACCATTCGGGCGCGGCATGTTTTTCTCCATACCATTGCTCGTAAAAATTCGCGTCGCGCAAACGGAAGTCCGCCGAGAGATCAATAATTTTCGCGCCAAGTTTTGCATACGCTTCGATATTTTTTTGCGCCTGACCATGCGGTTGCGCCAAAAATAAAACGTCAACAGATTCCAATTGCGATGGATCGCTGAATTTCAATTGCGTCCGCTTTCTCAAATTGGGATGCGTCTGATACACATACTCGCCCACCCGCGAACGCGATGTGACTTGCTTGATTTCAACATTGGGATGACCCAGCAATAACCGAATCAACTCGCCGCCGCCATATCCCGAACCGCCGATAATCGAAACTGTAACCATCAATAATTCCTCCGTTTATATCCGTGAATCCGTTTTAGAGTCCGTTTATAACTTGCTCTGATCGTCAGGCAACCCCAAATGCACGCGCCAAGATCGCCTTTTGAGCATGAAGCCTGTTATGCGCCTGCGGAAAAATAACGGACTGTAAACCGTCCGCAACTTCATCGGTCAGTTCGTGATTGCGATGCGCGGGCAAACAGTGCATTACGATCGCATCGTTCTCCGCCTCGCTCACCAACTGCTGATTGACTTGATATTCTGCAAACGTTTCTTCGCGTTTGGCAGTTTCTTCTTCCTGCCCCATGCTGGTCCATGTATCGGTATAGATCACGTTCGCGCCTTTCACAGCGTCATGCGGATTGTTATGGAAACAAATCTCCGCGCCTGTTTCATTTGCAATTTGCTTCGCCGATTCAATTGCGTTCGCATCCATTTCATAGCCCGCAGGATTCGCAATCGCAAAATTCCAGCCGAGTTTCGCGCAGACATGCATCAATGAAACCGCGACATTATTTCCATCGCCGATAAACGTGACATTCAAACCCCTGACTTTACCAAACTTTTCCTGAATTGTTAATGCATCGGCTAACGCTTGGCATGGATGGTTGTAATCGGTGAGTCCATTGATCACAGGCACGCTCGACCATTTAGCTAGCTCAATGATATGTTCATGTTCAAAAACGCGCGCCATAATCCCTTGCACATAACCCGATAAGACTCGCGCCACATCCGCGATGGATTCACGCTTGCCGAGTCCGATCTCTGCGGGCGAAAGGTATAGCGCGTGACCGCCCAAATGTTGCATCGCCATCTCAAACGAAACGCGCGTGCGCAAACTTGGCTTCTGAAACACCATCGCCAACGCCTTGCCCTTCAACAGCGGATCATTCCCACCATTGAAATATTCCTTCTTCAAATCGATTGCAAGGTCCAACAAATCTTGCAACTCCTCTGCAGAAGAATCGGCAATATGCAGAAAATCTTTTTTCATCATAATCTTTTGGCTTACCGTCATTTGCATCTCTTGAACGTCCATCATCGCTCCTGAAAAAATAGACAAGAAGCACATCAAGCGCACAACAGGAAAAGTCAAAAGGTTTTGCTCTTCCTTCGTGCTCTTCGTGTCCTTTGTGTTTAAATCTTTTCCTTTACCATACCAACCGCATATTCCACAATCTCGCCCGCAATATCAATCCCGCTGACGGGTTGCATCGTGTGGAACTCCATCGTGTGATTGATCTCATTGACCACCAAACCCTTTTCAGAGTGTTCGACCAAATCCACAGCCAGCACGCCGCCGCCCACAGACTTCGCCGCCCGCAGACATAAATCCTCGATCTCAGGCGTGATGGGGCACAACTCCCCTTCTCCGCCGCGAGCCGTGTTCGTGATCCAATGCTCCGACTTGCGATACATCGCCGTCAACACTTTATCGCCGATCACAATCGCGCGGATGTCGCGCCCAGGTTTTTCAATGTATTCCTGAATATAAAAAACAGAATGTTGCACCGACCCAAGCGTGGATTTATGTTCCAGCACCGCTTCCGCCGCATCGCGGTCATTGACCTTCGCCAGCAACCGTCCCCACGACCCGACGACAGGCTTCAACACCACAGGATAGCCAAACGCTTCAATCGCTTCCAACGCGGCTTCAGGCGTGAACGCGGTTGCGTTATGCGGTTGCGGCACGCCGTCTCTGGCTAATGCCGCGCTGGTCATCAACTTATCGCCGCAAATTTCCGCCACCGACGCCGTATTCACAGTCGGCACGCCAAACGCATTCAACAAACGCAGAGCATACAACCCGCTGTTATAACTGATGCTTCGTTCCAACACCGCGTCATACGTTTGCCACGGCTTCGGGTCGTTCAAATCAAAATGAATCGCGCGGTCATCCAAACGGTCATAATCAATGCCGCGTTTTTCCAATGCGCCAAAGATCCACTTCTCTTCCACGCGCACGCGCGAATACAAAACGCCTATCTTCAATCGTCGTTGCATAAAAAACTCCACAAGCAAAAGTTAGAATGCAGAACGCAGAATTCTAAATTCCGCATTCTGCATTCCGCATTTCCTATTCGCCCCAATCTTCCTGTTCCATAGGCGCGAGTTGCACCGCCGCAGGCTCCAGCGCGGTCACTTCCAAATCCACGCCGCAATCCGAGCAGACCAAAATCTCGCCGACTTCGGTCCCAGCCGCCAACTCAACTTGGGCTTCACATTCAGGGCAGGTTACAGTATTCATTTTCTTACTCTCCTTTGATTTTTTTGATTTGATTTTTTACAGATTGGAGACTCGTGCCGCCAATTGCATTTCTTTTTTCGACCGATTTCATCGGGTCAAACACTTGATAAACATCCGCCTCAAACGCTGGACTTTCAGCCTGATACGCTTCGAGCGGCATTTTCTCCAGACTAACATTTCTCTCGCCCCCCGCGCGGACGACTCTCCCCGCTACCTCATGCGCCTTGCGAAACGGCACGCCTTTATTCACCAGATAATCCGCCAAGTCTGTCGCCAGCATGGATGAATCAATCGCATTCCGCATCCGTTCCGCTTTGACGGTGATCGTTCGCAGGGCTTCGGCGATGACAGGCAATATCGCTAACAACGTATCCGTCGCCTGAAAGACGGGCGCTTTATCTTCCTGCAAATCTTTATCATACGTAGAAGGCAAACCTTTGAGCGTAGCTAATAAGCCCGTCAACAAGCCCAACAACGTGCCTGCTTTGCCTCGCGTCAACTCAAACACATCGGGATTTTTCTTCTGCGGCATCAAACTCGATCCCGTTGAAAACGCATCCGCCAACTCGAAGAAGCCAAACTCCGCGCTGGTGAACAAAACAATTTGCTCGGCAAGTTTGCTTAAGTGAATGCCGATCAGCGAAGCGCAGAAAAGATACTCCGCCGCAAAATCCCTGTCAGAGACGGCATCCAGGCTGTTTTGAGAAACGTCCGCAAAGCCAAGCGACTCCGCCAACGCGACTCGGTCAATCTCAAACGGCACGCCCGCCAACGCGCCGCTCCCCAACGGCAAAACCGAAACGCGCTTCACCAAATCGTTCAAGCGTTCCACATCTCTCCGCAACGGCTGGACATGACTCAGCCACCAATGCGCCAACAGAATCGGTTGCGCTCTTTGCAAGTGGGTGTAGCCAGGCATAATGGTCGCGTCTGCGAGTTCCGCCCGCTCCACTAAAGCGTTTTGCAAATTCTTCAACGCCGATTGCAACTCAGGAATCGCGCCCAACATCCACAAGCGGAAGTCCGTCGCCACTTGGTCGTTGCGGCTTCTGCCCGTGTGCAATTTGCCCGCCGCATCGCCGATCAACTCGGTTAACCTGCGTTCAACCGCCGTGTGAATATCTTCATCGGAAGGTTGGAAGATAAATTGTCCCGAAGCGAATTCTTTTCGGACGGTATCCAGCCCAAGGGCGATTGAGGCGTGTTCTTTATCCGCAAGCACGCCCGCTTGATGAATCGCGCCCGCCCACGCGAGGCTCCCGTCAATATCCTGAAGCGCCATGCGTTGATCCACAGGCAGGGATGAATTCAAATCCCAGGCTTGTTGATTAAGTTTGGTTGAAAAGCGTCCGCCCCAGAGGGTCATGTGATCTCCTTTCATGTCGTTGCGAGGAGCGTTCTTGTTCTTTGCGACGAAGCAATCTCCCAGCAAACAGGAGATTGCTTCGAGCGGAAGAACGCCGCTCTCGCAATGACATCAGTCTCTCTTGAACTTTGAATAATCAGGCTTGGGCATATCCAAACCCGAAACAGGCAAGCCGTTCAACGCGCGGACTTTGAGGCTGAGCCCATACAAACGGATGAAGCCTTCGGCGTGGCTTTGATCGTAGACATCTTCTTCGCCGAAGGTTGCGAAATCTTCGCGGTACAAACTGAACGGAGATTTTTTACCAGCGGTGATGATGTTGCCTTTATACAACTTGAGTTTGACCAAACCCGTGACGGGTCCTTGCGTTGCGTTGACGAATGCGTCAATTGCTTCGCGCAGTGGCGTAAACCACAAGCCGTTGTAAGCGACCTCGGCATATTTGACGGCGACCATTTCTTTGAAGTGCATGGTCTCGCGGTCAAGCACAAGCGATTCGAGTTCGCGATGGGCGTAGAGCAAAATCGTGCCGCCTGGCGTTTCATACACGCCATGCGATTTCATCCCCACGAGTCGATTCTCAACGAGGTCAACTCGTCCGATGCCGTGCGCTCCGCCGATGGCGTTCAACGTCTGCACGATCTTCGCGGGCGAAAGTTTTTCTCCGTTCACCGCAATCGGATTGCCGCTTTCAAATTCGATCTCCACATATCCCGCTTCATCGGGCGCGCTCTCAGGCGAAGCGGTCATTTGATACATGGCTTCTTCGGGTTCGTTCCACGGGTCTTCGAGCAAGCCGCCTTCGTGCGAAAGATGCCACAAGTTTGAATCGCGCGAATAAATGGATTTGATGGTGGCGGTGACTGGCACGTTATGTTTCGCGGCGTAGGCAATCGCATCCTCCCGCGAGCGGATATTCCACTCACGCCACGGAGCGATGATCTTCAAGCGCGGGTCCAGCGCCATGACGGTCAATTCAAAGCGGACTTGATCGTTGCCCTTGCCCGTCGCGCCGTGCGCGATCGCATCCGCGCCCACTTGATGCGCGACATCCACCAAATGTTTTGCAATTAAAGGACGGGCAACCGATGTGCCCAATAAATACTTGTGTTCATAGACCGCCCCCGCTTTGAGCATTGGAAAAAGATATTCCGCCGCGAACTCTTCTTTCATATCGTGAATAATGCACTGACTCGCGCCGCTGTTGATGGCTTTCTGTTCCAAGCCGCGCATATCTTCGTCGCCCTGCCCCACGTCCGCGCAAAAGCAGACGACTTCACAACCGTAGTTTTCTTTCAACCACGGCACAATCACGGATGTGTCCAATCCGCCTGAATAGGCGAGGACGACTTTCTTCACTTGCGGTTGCGGTTTCGATTTCATTTTTGCTCCTTGTGATATGGTATGCCGACTTAAGTCGGCGTTACACAAAATAAAAACAGCCCACCGTTTCAAGGTGGGCTGTTTTGGTTGACTTATGCGTGTGTCAGCGCGCGCTTGCGCTTGCCGCTCCATCATCGAAACAAAAAGAACCCAACCTTGTAGTTGAGGTACGCTTCGAACGACGGATACGCGGCGCGAACACTTTGGATAACATATTGGGCAGTATTCTACTCGCAATGTGAAATGTGTCAATAGTTTTGATCATGAGTTTTAAAGATCGGGGAATATAAAAAACAAAGTTGTGCCGAAAAAACATTGACTCATTTTATATCAATAGTACAATTGCGCCCAGTATGTTTAGAGACAAAGCAAGTATCCTGATGGAAGCCAAATCAAAGCGCAAGCCCGTCTCCACAACTTCGGTTGTCGGGATTGGGCTGGTTTCGGTTGAACAGGATCAGGATAAGGACTCGCCGTAGTTCTTTGTATCTATCTGTATACCGTCAAAGCGCCCTCCGACAACGGAGGGCGCTTTTTGTTTGTCAGTATGTCATTGCGAGGAGCGTTCGTTGCGACGAAGCAATCCCCAACTTATGAGGAGATTGCTTCGGGCTAGCGCCCTCGCAACGACATGGTCAAGGAGAACTTATGCTTGAAATTTTAGATACAACCTTACGCGAAGGCGAGCAAACGCCGTATGTCAACTTCACGATCGAAGAGAAAACGAACATCGCTAAATTATTGGACGATGTCGGCGTGGAGATGATCGAAGCGGGCGATCCATCCGTCTCAAAAAATGTCGCCAAGGCGATAGAAAAAATCGCCGCTCTCGGACTTCGAGCTGAGGTGGTCGCCCACAGCATTGCCGCACGCTCAGGCATTGACCGCGCCAAAGCCTGCGGCGCGGATCGCGTCGCCATCTTCTACGCCACATCCAAAATTCACTTGGATGAAAAACTGCATAAAACGCCCGCGCAAGCGCTTGAGATTATCCGCGAGCATATTTGTTATGCAAAAAGTTTGGGATTAAAAGTCCGCTATACGCCCGAAGACGCGACGCGCACCGAGTTTGATTTTCTCGTGCAAATTTGTAACGCCGCCATCGAAGCGGGCGCGGACCGCATCAGCTTTGCGGACACGTTGGGCATTATGCAACCGCACACCATGTACGAGCGAGTCGCGGCGTTGCGCGAGGCTCTGCATCCATGTCAAATGGATTTGCATTGCCACGACGATTACGGGCTTGCCTTAGCCAACGCCATGGCAGGGATTCGCGCTGGCGCAAACTGCATCCACACCACAGTCAACGGCTTGGGCGAACGCACGGGCATCCCCGATCTAGCCGAAACGATTTTATCTTTTCACAATTTGGAAGGGGTTCAAAAATACAACATCCAGCCGCTCATGGAACTTTCGGCGTATCTGGAAAAAATTTCTGGCTTCTTCCTTTCCCCCAACAAACCCATCACTGGACAAAACGCATTCAGCCACAAAAGCGGAGTCCACACCAACGGCGTGCTAAAAGATCCGCGCACCTATGAGCCGTTTGACCCCGCCATCTTGGGGCGCGAACGAAAAATCGTGATTGATAAATACACGGGCAAAAGCGCAGTCGCTTCGCGTTTGGAAGAATACGGCATCGAAGTCAGCGCGGCGGAGTTGGAAGTGATCGTTTCGCGCATCAAAAATGTCGGCGATGAGCGCAAACAGCTTTTCGACGCGGATATTTTAGAGATCGCCGAGCAGGTTACGGGTAGAGAGATTGACGTGATCCCGCGCGACATCAGCGCGATGTTGATGGTCGAAGTCGAATCGCATGTGTACACTCTTCGGTCGTGCGCCGTATGCGCGGATTCACCAACGTCTCGAACGTGTACGAAATCACAGGCGACTTTGACATCAGCGCCTTCATCAACGTGGAAAATGTTTCGGCGTTGAATAATCTCATCGAAGAAATCCGCACCGTGCCAGGCGTCAAACGGACGGATACGAAAATGGTTTTGAAAAAATATAACGGCATAAATGATTCGTTGGTCGAGTAGGTCGAGCGACAGCGAGACCGTATCGAGACCAACAGTTGAATAAATGATAACTTGAACTGTTCTCGATACGCGCAACTGCTGACATAACTAGACGCCAAATAAACAGGAGAATCTATGGGCACATTGATCGAAGAAATTTTCTCACGCAAAGCGGGCAGGCAAGTTCACGCGGGCGAAATTTTGTTGCTGGACGTGGACTACATCATGAGTCACGACAACACCACGCCGCTGGCGATCAAGGCGTTTCAAGCCATCGGCAAACCGATTCTGGATAAGAACCGCATCGTCATTCACTTTGACCATGCCTACCCCGCCCCGAATGTTTTAGCGGCGGAGAATCATAAAAAGATCATCGAGTTTGTGCAGGCGCAGGAACTGCCGCATTTTCTGCATCAAGGCGTTTGCCATCAGGTGATGATCGAAGAAGGCTTCATCACGCCAGGCGCAATCGTCATCGGCGCGGATTCGCATTCCAACACCTACGGCGCGTTGGGCGCGTTTGGCACGGGGCTTGGCTCCACGGAAATTGGCGTGGCATGGGCGACGGGCAAATGCTGGTTCAAAGTCCCTGAGACGATTCGCGTGGAGTTGAGCGGTCAAGCCCAACACGGAGTCTATGCCAAAGACGTGATGATTCACATCGCGGGCTTGCTCGGCATGGATGGCGGGACGTATCGCTCAGTGGAGTTTGGCGGCGAATACATTGACAACCTGCCCATGCACGAACGAATCATTTTTCCAAACATGTCCACGGAGATCGGCGCGAAATGCGGCTTGATCGCGGCGGATGAAGTGACGATCAACTATCTCGAAAACGAGACTCCAGCCGAAGGTCCGTTTGAAGCGTTGCATCCCATCAACCCACGCTATGAACGCATCCTTGAAATTGACGTTGCGACTCTAACTCCGCAAGTATCTTGTCATCCCGATGTGGATAACGTCAAACCGTTGACTGAAGTGGAAGGCTTGGATGTGAACGAAGTGTATATCGGCACATGCACGAACGCGCGTTATGAAGATTTGGAAATTGTGGCGAACATGTTGAAAGGCAAAAAAGTGAATCCGCTTGTGCGCGTCATCGTCACGCCCGCCAGCGACCGCATTTATAAGAAGGCGTTGAAAAACGGCTTGATCGAAATTTTGATGGACGCTGGTTGCACGGTCACGGGTTCGGGTTGCGGCGCATGTATCGGGCGGCACGGCGGAATCCTTGCGCCTGGCGAACGCGCCCTAACTACGATGAATCGCAACTTCATCGGTCGCATGGGAAGCCCGCTCTCGGAAATTTATCTGGCATCCCGCAACCGCCGCCGCCACCGCGCTCACGGGAAAAATTACGGATCCGCGCGAACTGTTTAATGCAAATTGCAGAATGAAGAACGCGGAATATTCTGCATTCTGCATTCTAACTTCTACATTCAATAAAGGAGATTTTTATGGGAAAAGCTTGGACATTTGGCGAAAACATGAACACGGATGAAATCATCCCTGGTCGTTTCAACATCACGATTGACCCGCTCGAACTTGCGAAAAATGTTTTTTGCGAGGTCAAACCTGAATACGCAAAAACCGTACAACCTGGCGATGTGATCGTCGGCGGTCAAAACTTTGGATGCGGCTCATCGCGCGAACACGCGCCGATCGCCATCAAAGGCTCGCAGGCAAAATGTATCATCGCGCCGTCGTTTGCGCAGATCTTTTTTCGCAACGCCATCAACATCGGCTTGCCAATTTTGGAATGTCCCGAAGCGGCGGCGGATATTACCGAAGGCGATGACATTGACGTCAATTTATCCACTGGCGAAATTTTCAATCGCACCAACGGGCGTCAATATCAGGCGCAAGCCCTGCCCGATTTCGTTTTGAAAATCGCGGAAGCGGGCGGCATCGTCAACTTTTTGAAAACGCACGATATTCAAGAACTATTGATGAATGCAGAAGGATGAAGGATGAATTATAAAATCTGCCTGCTCTCTGGCGATGGGATTGGACCCGAAGTCGTTGACTCTGCCGAACAAGTTTTATCGGCATTGCCAATTGATTTTGAATTTATACGCGCTGGCATTGGATTTGGCGAATATCAACGCTCAGGCTCCCCTCTGCCTGATTCAACGCTCCAAGCCATTCGCCACGCCGACGCGACTCTCTTCGGCGCTGTGACCACTCCGCCCAACATCCCGAATTATTTCTCCCCCGTCGTGCGGATGCGCCAAGCGTTGGATTTATATGCAAACCTGCGTCCCTGCAAATCCATTCCGCACGAATCATCGAAGCCCAACATTGACATCATCATCGTCCGCGAAAATACCGAAGGCTTGTATTCGGGAATTGAAAGAGTCGAAGATGATGGGGACAAAGCCATCACCGAACGAGTCATCACCCGCAAAGGCTCAGAGCGGATCATCCGCAAAGCGTTTGATTTGGCAAGACAAACGAATCGTAAATCCGTGCATGTGATTCACAAAGCCAACGTGCTTCGTCAAACCTGCGGACTCTTCCGCTCAGTGGCGCTGGAAGTCGCCAATGAATATCCCGAAATCGCCATGATCGAAATGCTCGTGGATACCTGCGCCATGGAATTGATCCGCGCACCTGAGCAGTTCGAGGTCATCGTCACCACCAATCTGTTCGGCGATATTCTCAGCGACGAAGCCTGCATGTTCGTCGGCGGACTCGGCGTCGCCGCATCGGGAAACATCGGCGCAAATGCCGCAGTCTTTGAGCCAGTGCACGGAAGCGCGCCGCCGTTGGTCGGCACAGGCAAAGCGAATCCCATCGCCATGCTTTTAGCGACAGCGATGATGTTAGATCACATCAACGAAAAAGAATACGCCCAAAAATTGAACCACGCCATTCAAGCCTGCATCGCTAACAAAGAAACCACGCCCGATTTAGGCGGCGCATTGACAACGGATGAAGTGACAAAGAGAGTCAAAGTTAGAATGCAGAATGAAGAATGAAGAATTTCATTTCGCATTCTGCATTTTGCCACCGAGTTGAACAAAAAGGAGAAAATATGAAAACTCGAGTCGGATTTTTATACACCCGCCTGCGCGCCGAAGAAAAATATTTGATAGATGAATTTGAAAAACATGAAGACGTGGAACTTGTCCGCATCAACGACGGCGATACGTTCTTCGACATTCATCAACTGCCACAAGAAATTGACGTGCTGTTTGAACGCTCCATTTCCTATTCACGCGGGCTATACATCTCGCGCATCTTTGAAGCGCACGGCATCCCCGTCGTCAACTCATCGGCGGTGGCTGAAATCTGCGGCGATAAATATGTCACGAGTCAATTGCTCGCAAAGAACGGCATCCCAACTCCCAGAGTGCTGATGGCTTTCGACGAAGAATCCGCTCTACGGGCGATTGAAGCGCTGGGCTATCCCTGCGTGTTGAAACCAGTCGTCGGGTCATGGGGGCGCTTGCTCGCCAAAGTCGAAAACAGAGCCCAAGCCGAATCATTGATCGAGCATAAATCCTCGCTCGGAGTCAATCATCAAGTTTTTTATATTCAAGAATACATCAACAAACCTGGGCGCGACATCCGCGCATTCGTGGTCGGCGACGAATGTATTTGCGCCATCTATCGCTCCTCCGAAAATTGGATCACCAACACTGCGCGCGGCGGCATCGCCACCAACTGCCCCGTCACTGATGAGATTGCAGAGATTTGTCATCGCGCCGCGCAAGCCATCGGCGGCGGTTTACTCGCGCTCGATCTATTTGAAACCGAAAACGGCTTCACCATCAACGAAGTCAATCACACGATGGAGTTTCGCAACAGCATCACCACCACAGGCGTCAACATCCCGCAAAAGATGATTGAATATGTTTTGCAAAATGTAAGACAAAAAGCTTAATCTCTCAGGACTGACGCAAAACCTTAAGACCAAGCCGCGAATTTCGCCAATTCACGCGAATTACATAAAAAAATCGTGATAATTCGTGTAATTCGCGGCGAAAGATTTTGATCTGCGTAAGCTATGATCTCTAAAAGTCTGGATGATCTTGTTTATTGGAGGGTATACTTCCCCCATGCCATCACCCGCATCCATCCTCAAAGAGACCTTCGGCTACGATACATTTCGTCCATTACAACAAGAGATCATTGAAAATGCGCTGGCGCAAAAAGACACACTGGCGATCATGCCGACGGGCGGCGGGAAATCGCTTTGTTATCAGATCCCATCGCTGTTATTCGACGGCTTGACCGTCGTTGTCTCGCCGCTCATCTCGCTGATGAAAGATCAGGTGGAGCAACTGCGCGCATTCGGCGTGCCAGCATTGTTTATCAACAGCACGCTCTCGCCGCAGGAATATCAACAGAATATAGACGACGTGAAGCGCGGCGCAGTGAAATTGCTCTACGTTGCGCCCGAAACCCTGCTCACGCCAAGGATTCTCTCGCTTCTTGACTCCGTTCAAGTGGATTGCCTCACCATTGACGAGGCGCACTGCATCTCCGAGTGGGGACACGACTTTCGCCCCGAATATCGCCAACTCGTAGAGGTCAGAAAAAGATTTCCAAAAGCGGTGTGCTTGGCATTAACGGCAACCGCCACGTCTCGAGTTCGGCAGGATATTCGCAACACGCTCAAATTTTCAACCACCAATGAATTCGTCGCCAGTTTCAACCGCGAGAATCTCTACATCGAGGTGATCCGCAAACGCGAACCCGTCAGCCAAGCGATCGGCATCATCAATCGTTACAAAGATCAATCGGGCATCATCTATTGTTTCTCGCGCAAACAAGTGGATGAACTCGCCGCGTATCTTGCATCGAAAGGGTATTCCGTTCGACCATATCATGCGGGGCTGGAGGATGCCGAGCGAAAACAGAATCAAGAACTATTTATTCGAGACGACGTGCAAATTATCGTCGCCACCATCGCGTTCGGCATGGGGATCAACAAACCAAACGTGCGCTTCGTCATTCACTTCGATCTGCCGAAAAGCATCGAGGGTTATTATCAGGAAATTGGACGCGCGGGACGCGACGGCTTGCCCGCGCACTGCGCCTTGCTCTACAGCTACTCAGACGCCGCCAAGATCAATTACTTCATTGACCAAAAAGAGGGCGAGGAAAAACGAGTTGCCATCGAGCATTTGAACGCCATCGTCCGCTTTGCGGAAGACGAATTAACCTGCCGCCGCAAGCCGCTCCTCAACTATTTCGGCGAATCATACGAAGCCGATAACTGCTCCAACTGCGACAACTGCACCTCCGCCCCAACCGCGTTGACCGACATCACGGTCTTCGCTCAAAAATTTCTCTCGTGCGTCAAACGCGCGAACGAGAAATTCGGCGCGGGTCACATCGCGGATATTCTGCTCGGCTCCAAAAATGAGAAAGTGATGCGCTGGGAACACGACAAGCTCTCCACGTACGGCATCGGCGGGGAATTGACAAAGAAGCAATGGATGCACATCGCCCGTCAGTTAACCTCGATGGGATATTTGAAGCAGGAAGGCGAATACCACACCTTGAGCCTCACGTCGAAGGCGGTAGAAACGTTGAAGAAAAGAGAACCAGTTTTCGGCGTCGTGCAAGAAGCGGGACGGGCGCGGATCAAAGGTCAACGGACCGACGTCGAATACAATCGCGAACTGTTTGAAATCCTGAGAGCAAAACGAAAAGAACTTGCCGATGGCGAGCGTGTGCCGCCGTATGTGATCTTTTCGGATAAGGCGTTGGTGGAAATGGCGGCATATTATCCGCGGAGTGAAAACGCCATGATGAAAATTACGGGCGTTGGCAAGGTGAAGCTGAAGCAATACGGCGGCTTGTTCATGGGATTGATAAAAACGTTTTGCGAGCAAAATAATATTTCCGCCACTCCCGATCCCGCGCCTCAAACCACGAGCGGAGACTCTGAGGTTGGAGAAAGGACTCGCATCATTGCAGATGGATTTGACAGCGGGCTATCTATTCACGAATTGGCGGGACGGCACGGCGTCACACAAGGCACGATCGTGGAGCATCTCACAAAATATGTGACAGCAGGAAACAAACTTCGCAATGCCGATGAATTGAGATCAATGACATCAGCCAAGGGGGAGCAAATTCAACTTGCTTTCTCGGCGTTTGGCGAATCGGAAAATTTGTTCTTAAGACCCGTATTCGACAAACTGAACGGCGAATTGAATTATGATGAGTTGAAAATTTTGAGGTTGTTGTATTTGACCTCGCGGCAAACGTAATACGACATTGATGCCGCACTTCATTAATAGGAACACCTATGCCCACTTACCCCGACTACGTTCACAAAACACTTGTCCGCGCGCGAGAGGAAGGTCAATGGCACGCGGGACAAGCCGACGCCGCGGCATTGTGTTTCGATGTGCTGGCTTTGTTTCCCGATTGCGACGAGGCAAAGGAACTTGTGTATGAGTTGTTCTGCGATGAATGGACGATTTATGATATGCGCGTTGCCGTCCAGCAGAACATTGACGAGTGGGACGACCGTCCGTGGCAACAGCGGCGCAGGCTGGCTTTGTCATATCGCTTCATGGGCAGGTGGGATGGGAAGTATGAATTAAAGCACGATAGAGGCGGACCCAAAGACGTACGCAAAATTCTCGATGATGGCAAGATGGAACTGCTCGGCGCGTATTGTCTCGGCGACGAGGAATGCACCGATTACGCATGGACGATCTTTGCCGATGCAATTGCAAAAGCCAACAATCCGCAAGCGACCTTATTCTGGATCGGCTGGCAATACGCCGATTTGGGATTCTTCGCCGATGCCGCCGAAGCGTTGGGAGAATTATGCTCGCGCTTCAATGACGAGAAAGCGAGACGACTGCTTGCCGAGGTTATCTGGTGGCGCGATAACGCGCATCGCATCCCATGGATTCCGCCTGCGGGCGACGGCTCGCGTTACGACCGTATGATGGAATCCATTGACCCATCCGCGCCAAAGACAAAGGATTATGTACAACGAACGCGGAACGAGAATCAAAAGGAACGCATCGCGCCGTATCATCCAAGCATTGATCAGAAACTGGCGAAATTATTCGAACGCTCCATTCCCAATAAAGCCGAATCGCCCGCCTCCGCCACTGTTGTGGATTGGAGTTTTCTCGATCAAGACGATGGTCAGCCCGGAGAACTGCCCGATTGGGCAAAACGTCAGATCAAGCGTCTCGAGCGTCTCGAAAAAGACGACGATTTTTCCAAAGAAATGATCGAAGACATGATCCGAATGCACAAATATTCGCGCAACATCACTCCCCCATCAACGCCGAAGAAATACGATCCACATGCCGCGCCGTTCGATCCCAGTGAAATTTTCGGCGGGATGGAATTTAGCGAAGATGATCTCGACGACGACGATGAAGAGTAGTTAGCCCGAATCAACCACACTGCGCCTCACCTCAAAGTTTCCTCAAAAAAATTCACGATCCGTTGAGAAATCTCCACGCGCGAAGGGTTGGGATCGCCGCCAACAGGCTTGAAGCCATGACCCGCATTTGCCACCCGCACAAGTTCGGCAGGCACACCCGCCGCCTGTAATTTGGCAAGCAGCTCCTCCGATTGCTCGATGGGAACAAGCGTATCTTCTTCGCCATGCAATATCAAAAACGGAGGATCGTCCGCGCTCACAAATGTCACTGGGCTGGCGAGAGCAAGATCAAAATTACCGAACGCATTCTGAACTGTTTCCGAATCATTGGCAACGCTAGCCGTTAAATCAGCGGGCCCGAACATATCCACCACCGCCTGCACGCGGCTCGATTGATCGAGATACTCGCCTACATCGAAACCCGCGCTTTCATCCGTCGTGCCTAACAGCGCCACCAAATGTCCGCCCGCGCTGCTGCCAAACACGCCGATCCGATTCGGATCAAGGTTGAACTCGTCTGCATGAGCGCGCAGTGAACGCACAGCGCATTTCACGTCTTCGATCATCGCGGGAAATTCATAATCGGGCGCAAGCCGATAATTGACCGACACCATCAAAAAGCCAGCCTTCTGCAATTCAAGAAATTCTGCTTCGCCCGCGCCGCCTCCCTTATCGCCCTTTTGCCACCCGCCGCCATGCACATACATCGTCACAGGAAATCGTCCGCTATTCTCGAACGGATAATACACATCCATTTTCAACTCGATGCCGTCCATCGTGCAATACGTGACGTCCCTTTCGACGGTGCCGAGTTTGGATGAATCAAATTCATTGGATGGAAAAGCCGTTTCATTCTCGACGGGCAAACTGGTCGCCGCTTCGGCAGGCTGAGTCTCCGCTGGCGCCGCATTCGCGGCGGGTAGCCCGCACGCGAGTGAAGCGAGAACAAGCAACGATAAAAAGAATGTCATACGTTTCATAAATATCTCCGTGTAGATATGTTTCATTGTATAAAACCAGAACGCTTCATACAATCTCGTATCATACACAGAACTTGTTATTGGGTTGTAAACGCGATGTAAAAAGATTCGAAAAACAAAAACTTGCGGAGCAAAACCGCAGGCTTGAATCGAGAAATCATTTCCGCGCGGGCAGAGCATGGAAGGAATATGCAGAGGGCGGATAGATTCTATAAGGAGACGATTGGCAAGTGACAAGACCTTGGTTTCTTGCTATTCGTCGAACAAACCAAGAACACAATCTTCATCATACAGCCAGTTACTATCTCCCTCTCCCATAAACTTATGAAATTTCCCGTCCAAGTCATAAACAACCATGATGCGCAATGCATCCTCTTTATCCTTGTCATAATAATAGTATAACTCTCGGTCTTTGTTATTTCCACAAGTCAATGCTATCTCGTATCCGATCATGATTTTGCGTACCTCACTTTTAGTCATTCCGGGTACGATAACGCTGTAGAAATAGCTTTGAGGAAACATTGGTTTTGATGGATATTCCCGCAGGTCCACCCCAAGGTGTTCGGCGAGTTGATGCTGCTTGATTCGGAAGAGTATTTCATCAACAGACTTCGCTCCCAACCATAAGACAACGAGGGTGATGATTAAATACAAGAAGTAGGGGTTTTTTCTTTGCTCAAGCTTTCCCTCAGAAGATTTTTTCTCAGTTTTTTTCAAGCGTATATTTATGGTGACGGCAATCAACATTAAGATTGTTGGTGAACATACGCATAAAGCGGTTGTTGATCCCAAATTATTGAGCATCTCAGGGTTTTGAAAAAAGAGTAAACAGCCATAGAAAAATGCAATTGACGCAATAAACATATTGAAGAGTGTGCCTCTATATTTATTCCAATCATAGATAGCCCTATTTAGTTTATTTGCATAATAAAACAGAGTTGCCATTAAAAAGGTGGCGCCTACACCAGTTACTGTGTTCTTGTATGGGGATAGATTTAAATACAGTTCAACCAGAAAATTATTTATATTCATTTCCACCTAGCCCTCTTTGCTATGAAAAAAGCCGTCATCATTTCTAACGGCTTAACCAAAACGCTTATGTCTTTATTTAGGTTCATTCGGGTGGGAAGGAACCTCCACCAAAATTTGCATCTCTCACTCCGCACTCCTCGGCGCGCGCATCTCATCCAATTTGTGACGTAACTCGATTCGGCGTTCATCCGCCGCGTGGCGCACATCGTTGAAGAAATTTTCGCCGCGCGCGCGGATCATCCCGCGCAATTCCTCGCCCGATTCAGGCGCCATCAACAACGCGATCGTCGAACCGACGAGACTGCCCACAAAGATTCCGATCAAAAAGCCAAACATGCGTTTCATAATTATCTCCTCGAGTTCATGTAGGGGCGGGGTCCCCCCGCCCTTTTGTTGATTGAAAAATACGGGGCGAGACGACCTCGCCCCTACGTGATGAAAATATTTATAATTTTATTATAGGCGAAAAAGGAAATTTGTGGAATAATTGCGAAGCAATACCGCGCGTATCCGCTTTGCGTGAACGCGACGGAAAATTCACCCAAGCCTGTCCAGCGCGGCAACAAGGGGACGACCGCACCAAACGGCTCCTACCATTTTTCGGAGGATACCATGTCTACAACACCCATTTCCACCAGCGCGCCTACTGCCCCGCGCAAAAAAGTCACCACGCTCGCCTATCGTCAAAAGAAAGAACGCGGCGAGATCATCACCATGCTCACCGCCTACGACTATCCCACCGCGCTGGCGATGGACAAAGCGGGAATCGATTCCATCCTCGTCGGCGATTCGCTCGGCATGGTCGTGCTGGGATACGAAAACACGCTTCCCGTCACCATGGACGAGATGCTCCACCACTGCCGCGCCGTCTCTCGCGGAGCCAAGTCCGCCCTGCTCATCGGCGACATGCCGTTCATGTCGTATCAAGTCTCCGTCGAGGAAGCGACGCGCAACGCGGGCAGATTCCTCCAACACGGCGGCATGGACGCGGTCAAACTCGAGGGCGGGCGCGAACGCGCGGACGCGATCCGCTCCATCGTCAGCGCGGGGATTCCCGTCATGGGGCATCTCGGTCTCACGCCGCAATCGGTGAATCAACTCGGCGGATTCCGCGCGCAGGGCAAAACCGCCGCCGCCGCGAAGCGACTCGTCGAAGACGCGGTCATTCTCGAAGAGGCGGGCTGTTTCTCCATCGTGCTAGAGGCTGTGCCTGCTCGTCTGGCAGAATTGATCTCGAAGAAAATTTCCATCCCGACCATCGGCATCGGCGCGGGCGCGGGCTGTGACGGTCAAGTGCTGGTCACGCACGACCTGCTCGGTCTGTTCGACCGCTTCACGCCGAAGTTCGTCAAGAAGTACGCGAACTTCCACGGCGAAATGCAAAAAGCATTTGGCGATTTCATCGAAGACGTTGAAACCAAACGCTTCCCCGCGCAGGAACACATCGTTGAGATGGACGATAAAGAGTGGGCATCTTTGCAAAAGGAACTCGCCTAAACGAGCAAATTACGCAATGCGCAGTACGGAGTAAAAACATACTGCGTATTGCGTACTGCGTATGATGAACGACAAAAATATTCTCATCGTTGGCACGGGTGCGCTTGGCACGTTGTTCGCCGCGCGTCTGTCGCAGGCGGGATACAACGTCACCATGCTCGGCACATGGAGGGAGGGAATTGAGTCCCTGCAAAAGGATGGCGCGCGGCTTGTTGACTCAAATGGAAACGAGACAAGATTCAAAGTCCATGCCACCGATGATCCGCACAAGTGCGCTGGAGCAAAACACGCGCTCGTGCTGGTCAAAGCATGGCAGACTGAACGCGCCGCGCGTCAACTTTCAGAATGTCTCGCAGACGATGGGCTCGCAGTCACCCTCCAAAACGGAATTGGCAATTACGAAACGCTCGCGCAAATTTTGAATCAGCAGACTTCGGAAGTCTCCTCAGACTTCCGAAGTCTCAACTCGCGCGTCGCTTTGGGAAGCACGACCACTGGCGCAACTCTCATCGCGCCGGGGGTGGCGCGCGCCGGGGGGGAGGGAATCGTCTCCATTCAGCGGCATCCAGCCATCCCTGCGATCGAAGCGGCGTTGACATCCGCAAAGTTCAACGTGCATCTCGTCGAAGACGCGCAATCGCTCGTCTGGGGCAAACTCGTCATCAACGCGGCGATCAACCCACTGACCGCGTTACTGCGCGTGCCGAACGGCGAGTTGCTGAATCGCCCATCCGCGCGCGAGATGATGGGACAGTTGGCGCGCGAAGTTGCCGAAGTCGCTCGCGCGGAAAACATCACACTACCTTTCGACGACCCTGCGGCGATGGCGGAAGAGGTGGCGCGTAAGACCGCCGCGAATCAGTCCTCCATGCTACAGGATGTGCTTCGCAACGCGCCAACGGAAATTGACGCGATTTGCGGCGCGGTGACTCGCGCTGGGGAAAAACACGGTATTGAAACCCCTGTCAACCTCGCCTGCTGGAAACTTATTCGCGCGCTCAGCAATACGTGAATGGCTCTATGGTAAGATTCGGGGAAGAAATTTTGGAGACCATCAATGCGCAAATTGCGACTGCTTCTTCTATTGCTATTTTTTCTATCGCTTCCAACACAAGTCAACGCCCAGAGCGGCGTCAAGCTCGATTCGATCAGCGTTGCGCTGTGGGCTGAATACGACCAGCCCAGCATGTTGGTCATCAACGAATTCGTCGTTTCAGAAGATACTCCCCTGCCGGCAAAAGTCACCTTGCGCTTCCCCAGCGACGGCAACTTGATCGCCGTCGCATACGAAGACAACGGGCAGCTCGTCAACGCCCCGGTGGAAAGCCCGGTCGAACAAGGCGACTGGCAAACGATCACCCTCAACGTCCAATCGTATGCGCCGTATCGAATCGAATATTATCAACCGCTGGAACGCGATGGAAACAAGCGCTCGTTCTATTTCCACTGGCTGGGCGATTATCCCGCCAAAAATTTCGAGCTCCAGGTTCAGATCCCCGCCGACAGCACAAACGCAACCTCCTCGCCCGCCCTCGCTTCATTGGAACGATCCTCGGACGGTTTGTATTTGATCGGAACGATCTCAGGATCGAATTTGAGGATGGGGCAATCGTTCCCATTCAAGATCGAATACGAGCGCGAAAGCGAGTCGCTCACCAGCCCCGGCGCGGCAAATCAAGTGCAGCCCTCCGAGCCGATCAATGAGAACACGGCGGGCCGCGTCTCCGTGAATCAAATCCCATGGATCATCGGATTCTTCGGGCTCGCCATGATCGCGATCGCGTTGATGTCTTATTGGAGATCGCTGCGCGGGACTTCCTCTCCATCAACCTCTTCCGGGCGACGTCGAACACGTTCAACCGCAGGGATGGCTGACTCAAGCCATGCGACCTATTGTCACGAGTGCGGCACACGCTCGATGCCGGGCGACCGCTTCTGCCGCACGTGCGGGAGTAAACTCCGCTCGGGGTAGGGCGAACCACCTCGCCCGTAGAAAGAATCGTTATTTCCATCCGCATTAAATGCAAAACGGCTCTCGAAATTCCGGGAGCCGTTTTAATTCCATCAATGAAAAAGAAGGGATGGCTATTCTTGCACAGGCATGGGCGCGTTCTTGCGCTGGCGGAATGTGATGCGCGCGCGCGTCAGGTCGTACGGCGACATTTCCATCGCAACGCGGTCGCCGAGCAGGATACGGATGTAGTGTTTGCGCATTTTACCAGAGAGGTAGGCGAGCACTTCATGCCCGTTATCGAGCCTCACCCTAAACTGGGTGCCTGGCAGCGCCTCGATCACAAGTCCTTCGGCGCGAATTTTATCTTCTTCCTTAGCCATAGTGTCTCTTTCTACTTATTTCACTCGCCATCGCGGGTGAAGGTGCGCCGCTTGATGCGGCGGATCGCTTTTTTCTTTTCCATTCGGCGCTGTTCGCTCTTGGAGACGAACCAGCGTTTGCGGCGGACGGTGCTAAGCACGCCGCTTTTGACGACCTTTTTACGGAAGCGTTTCAACAACGAGTCTTGCGATTCGCCGTTACGAAGATTTACGGATGCCAAACGAAGTCACCTCCTTCCCGCGTGGAAATAAAAAACTCTGCGTTCATGCAGAGTCGGTTGAGGGTCTATCGAAAAATCAGAAACGACAAAATGATCACTGGATCAAACGGTACGCTTCACGCTCCTCTTTTTAATTGGGGCTTTGCCCATCAACCGAACTACAAGATTAATTATACATGAAACACGCGCAGTTGGATAGACTGCGCGTGTGCTTTTTTAAGAAAAGCCCCTTGGCAATGACCTACTCTCCCAGGAGGTCGCCCTCCAAGTACCATCGGCGCTGACGGACTTAACTGCCGGGTTCGGGATGTGACCGGGTGTACCCCCGTCGCTCCAATCACCAAGGGACTATTTCACAATGTAGTCCTGAACAGCAACTGATAAGATTTTCGCGGAAGAGTAATAAGTTCTCCACATCACGGGATTCAGCCCTCGACCATTAGTACAACTTAGCTCAACACATTACTGCGCTTACACTTGTTGCCTATATAGCAGGTGGTCTACCTGCGGTCTTACTCTGTTAACCAGAATACAGGGATCTAATCTTGAGGCGAGTTTCCCACTTAGATGCTTTCAGCGGTTATCTCTGCCCGACGTAGCTACCCAGCAATGCTCCTGGCGGAACAACTGGCACACCAGAGGTCAGTCCACTCCGGTCCTCTCGTACTAGGAGCAGCTCCTCTCAAATCCCTTACGCCCACAGCGGATAGAGACCGACCTGTCTCACGACGGTCTGAACCCAGCTCGCGTACCGCTTTAACGGGCGAACAGCCCGACCCTTGGGACCTTGTCCAGCCCCAGGATGCGATGAGCCGACATCGAGGTGCCGAGCGAGATCGTCGATGTGAACTCTTGGATCTCACCAGCCTGTTATCCCCGGGGTAGCTTTTATCCGGTAAGCCACGGCCCTTCCACTCGGTACCGTGGGATCACTAAGCCCTACTTTCGTATCTGCTCGACGCGTTGGTCTTGCAGTCAAGCTCCCTTATGCCTTTACACTCTGTGGTAGGTTTCCATTCTACCTGAGGGAACCTTTGGGCGCCTCCGTTACCCTTTAGGAGGCGACCGCCCCAGTCAAACTGCCCACCTGGCACGGTCCCCCGTCCAGATAATGGTACGGGGTTAGGGTCTAAATATAATCAGGGTGGTATTTCACTGACGGCTCCACCGAGGCTAACGCCCCAGCTTCAAAGCCTCCCACCTATGCTACACAGATCATGTCCAAATACAATGCCAAGATGCAGTAAAGCTCCACGGGGTCTTTTTGTCCTGCTGCGGGTAGGCCGCATCTTCACAGCCAATTCAACTTCACCGGGTCCCTTGTTGAGACAGTGCTCTGATCGTTACGCGGTTCGTGCGGGTCGGAACTTACCCGACAAGGAATTTCGCTACCTTAGGACCGTTATAGTTACGGCCGCCGTTCACCGGGGCTTCGGTTCGAAGCTTCGCTTACGCTAACCTCTCCCCTTAACCTTCCGGCACTGGGCACGCGTCAGCCCCTATACATCGCCTTACGGCTTAGCAGAGACCTGTGTTTTTGTTAAACAGTCGCCAGAGCCATTTCACTGCGACCTTCAAGCGCTTTGGTTACCCGAACGCTCGAAGGTACCCCTTCTCCCGAAGTTACGGGGTCATGTTGCCTAGTTCCTTAACAAGGGTTCTCCCGTTCGCCTTGGTATACTCTACCCATCTACCAGTGTCGGTTTGCGGTACGGGCGCTTAAGAATCAACGTTTAGAGGCTTTTCTCGGCAACAAGGCTCAACCACTTCGCCTTACGGCTCGCTCTCGTCTCAGCTCAGCTGACGGATTTGCCAATCAGCCTCAACGCCTAAACGGATCGCACCTGCATCCAATAGCAGGCTGGCCTACCTCGTTGCGTCCCCCCATCACTCATCCTAAGCGGTTCCGGAATGTTGACCGGATGTCCATCACCTACGCCTTTCGGCCTCGGCTAAGGACCCGACTAACCCGACGCGGAATGACCTGGCGTCGGAAACCTTAGATTTACGGCGAACACGGTTCTCACGTGTTTATACGCTACTCATGCCTGCATTCTCACTTCCGTCCGCTCCAGTTGCCCTTATCGATCAACCTTCACCGCTGACGGAACGCTCCCCTACTGCCCCAGCAAATGCTGAGACCCATAGCTTCGGTACTACGCTTAGCCCCGTTAAGTTTTCCGCGCAAGATCACTAGACCAGTAAGCTGTTACGCACTTTTTAAAGGGTGGCTGCTTCTAAGCCAACCTCCTGGTTGTTCAAGTAATCTCACCTCGTTTCCCACTTAGCGTAGATTTTGGGACCTTAGCTGATGGTCTGGGCTGTTTCCCTTTCGACTACGAAACTCATCTCACGTAGTCCGACTGCCATGCTCTGGAATACTGGCATTCCGAGTTTGATTGGGTTCAGTAAGCGGTAAGCCCCTTAGCCCATTCAGTGCTGTACCTCCAGTATTAAACGCATGACGCTAGTCCTAAAACTATTTCGGGGAGAACCAGCTATCTCCGAGTTCGATTGGCATATCACCTCTACCCACAGGTCATCTTCTAACTTTGCAACGTTAGTAAGTTCGGGCCTCCACGAGCGATTAGACTCGCTTCACCCTGCCCATGGGTAGCTCACCCGGTTTCGGGCCTAATCCCAGCGACTATACGCCCTATTCAGACTCGCTTTCGCTACGGCTTCGGGTGTCACTCCCTTAACCTTGCCACTGAGATTAACTCGCAGGCTCATTCTCCAAGAGGCACGCTGTCAGGCATAGCGGGGAACATCTGTATTTCTACAGCGCTCAACCCACTGTTAGCCCTCCAACTGTTTGTAGGCTTTCGGTTTCAGGTTCTATTTCACTCCCCTAACGGGGGGACTTTTCACCTTTCCCTCACGGTACTTGTTCACTATCGGTCGCCAAATGTATTTAGCCTTGGAGAGTGGACTCCCCAGATTCCTGCCGGATTAGCGTGCCCGGCAGTACTCAGGTATCTGGCGGAAGACAATCAGTTTTCGCATACGGGGCTATTACCCTCTTTGGCAGGCTGTCCCACACCTTTCCGCTAACTGACTGTTTTTTGACTTCCATATGCCAGACCCTACAACCCCGTCCATGCAAGCATGGGCGGTTTGGGCTGTTCCCCGTTCGCTCGCCACTACTAGGAGAATTGTTTCTTTTCCTTCAGGTACTTAGATGTTTCAGTTCCCTGAGTGCCCCTCCTCCAACTTATGTGTTCAGCAGGAGGATGCTCGAGGTTCGCTCGAGCGAGTTTCCTCATTCGGACATCCCCGGATCAAAGCCTATACACGGCTCCCCAGGGGCTTATCGCAGTGTCTCACGTCCTTCATCGGCACTTGGCGCCAAGGCATTCACCGAAAGCCCTTAGTAGCTTCTCCACGTGATGCGGAGAATTTATTACTCTTTCTTTCGGCCTACAAATAATATATCTTGATATTTGAGGATTTATCTTTCAGTTACTATTCAGTTATTAAGGTGCAATCACCGTTTGACCGGTGAGCGACGCTCTCGATCTACATCCAGAGCATCGTTCACCCTTCAACATGATTCGGTTTTTAGAGACAATCCGACCCGGCACACACCGCCGGGTCGGAAGAATTCGACCTTGAAAAATTGCGGTGCTTGTCTAACTTATGTCTGCGTGCCGTTTAACAAATTTTTTCTCTACTCCAAAACTTTCAGACGAACTCAGTGGAGATGGCGGGATTTGAACCCGCGACCTTCGCGTTGCAAACGCGCTGCTCTCCCGCTGAGCTACATCCCCAGAAAAATACTGGGTAAGTGGGCTTGACAGGATTCGAACCTGTGACCCCTGCGTTATCAGCACAGTGCTCTAACCAACTGAGCTACAAGCCCGTATGAACATTGACAACTGAGTAGTGATAGGAAACTCTTTCTCTGCGTCCAGCGCCTCAGCACCGTAAGGCATATGAAAATGAGTGGAGCAGATCTCTCGTGAGGGAGATCGCTCAAGAACTCTAGAAAGGAGGTGATCCAGGCGCACCTTCCGGTACACCTACCTTGTTACGACTTCGTCCCAGTCACCAGCCCCACCTTCGACGGCGTCCTCCTTGCGGTTAGACTACCGGCTTCAGGTGTTACCAGCTCCCATGACGTGACGGGCGGTGTGTACAAGGCCCGAGAACGTATTCAACGCACTATAGCTGACGCGCGTTTACTAGCAACTCCGGCTTCATGCAGGCGAGTTGCAGCCTGCAATCTGAACTGAGGACAGTTTTGGGGGATTGGCTCCACCTCGCGGCTTAGCAACCCATTGTACTGCCCATTGTAGCGTGTGTGTAGCCCCAGGCATAAAGGCCATGCTGACTTGACATCATCCCCACCTTCCTCCGGCTTAATACCGGCGGTCCCGCGTGACACATATAACACGCGGCGAGGGTTGCGCTCGTTAGCGGACTTAACCGAACATCTCACGACACGAGCTGACGACAGCCATGCAGCACCTGTTCAGGCTCCCTTGCGGGTCGGTCACCTTTCGGATCCCTACCACCTGTATGTCAAGCCTGGGTAAGGTTCTTCGTGTAGCATCGAATTAAACCACACGCTCCGCTGCTTGTGCGGGCCCCCGTCAATTCCTTTGAGTTTTAACCTTGCGGCCGTAGTCCCCAGGCGGTGAACTTATCGCGTTTGCTTCGGCACTGATGGAGTTTAACCCACCAACGCCAAGTTCACATCGTTTACGGCTAGGATTACCGGGGTCTCTAATCCCGTTTACTACCCTAGCTGTCGCGTCTGAGTGTCAGAAACAGACCAGAAGATCGCCTTCGCCACTGGTGTTCCTCCCGATATCTACGCATTTCACCACTACACCGGGAATTCCATCTTCCTCTTCTGCTCTCTAGCTCGGTAGTATTGAACGACCTCTCCCAGTTGAGCCGGGAGATTTCACGCCCAACTTACCAAACCACCTGCACGCGCTTTACGCCCAGTGAATCCGGATAACGCTCGCCTCCTACGTTTTACCGCGGCTGCTGGCACGTAGTTAGCCGAGACTTATTCCTGGGATACTGTCCTTTCTCATCTCCCAGAAAAGCGCTTTACGATCCGAAGACCTTCATCGCGCACGCGGCGTTGCTGCATCAGGCTTTCGCCCATTGTGCAATATTCCCTACTGCTGCCACCCGTAGGTGTATGGACCGTGTTTCAGTTCCATTGTGGGGGGCCACCCTCTCAGGTCCCCTACCCGTCGTCGCCTTGGTGAGCCGTTACCTCGCCAACTAGCTGATGGGACGCAGGTCCCTCCCAAAGCGGATTGCTCCTTTAGTCATCGGTTTCTAAACCCAATGACCACATGCGGTATTAGCAATCCTTTCGGACTGTTATTCCACACTTTGGGGTAGGTCATCCACGCGTTACTCACCCGTTCGCCACTAGGATACTCTTGTATTGCTACTCAAGCACCTCGTTCGACTTGCATGTATTAGGCACGCCGCCAGCGTTCATCCTGAGCCAGGATCAAACTCTCCGCAAAAAAATTTTTCACTCTTGCGAGTGTTAAGTTTACGGGTATTTACTGGATTCGACAGATTTGTTGCTTCCTATCACTATTCAGTTGTCAAGGTGCGGCGAAGCGGTCTTAGTATCTCGCTCCGGCCTGTTTACTTTCCAACAGACGAAAAACCGATGTCCTCTTTCAACATCGGCTCGTCAGACTGCAAAACCAACAGGCTTGTGTCTCTGACGGGAGACCACTACTCAGTTTTCAATGATCTGTCAGGGGGACGAGATCTGTGAACTTACTGGCGAACGCTGATTATATGCCTTTCATTGACTTTGTCAATAGTCGTCAGACAAATTAACCTTAAAAAATTGCCTTTTCATTCCAATTTTTTACATGGGATTCGACCAACTCTACCGCGCGATTCACCCCATCTTCGCTTCGAATCTTTCGACGGGCGGCTTGGGCGCGCTCACCCGCGGCTGGACTCGAAGCCTCAGCGATCGCCCGCGTCAATCGCTCAACCGTGAGATGCTTTACCAGAATAGGTCTTGGTCCCGCGCCGATTGCATGAACGCGTCTACCCCAGAACGGTTGATCGGCTGTGAACGGCACGACGATATTCGGAATTCCCGCACGCAACCCAGCGGAGGTTGTCCCTGCCCCGCCATGATGAATGACCATCTTACAACGAGGCAACAACCAATCATGCGGAGCGGATTCAAGATACAGCAAATCCTTCGACGAAACTTGATCCACGCCTCCCCATCCTGAGAGAATAATCCCGCGATTATTTGTCCGCTTCAACGATTCACGAATGACTTCATCAATCCGTTTTGCATCGCGGTTCACCATACTGCCAAATGAAACACAAATGGGCGTCTCGCCCACGTCGAGAAAGTCTCTTAATTCAGCAGGCGGCTGATACGATTCATTCTCGCCAAAAAAGAAATAACCCGTCACATGGACGTTTTCCTTCCACTCTGCCGAAGGGGGTAAAACGCTGGGGCTCCACGCGCACAGGATCAACGTCGGAGGGCGCGGCGGATCGTTGTCAAATGGAAAATAAAGTTTGCGCTTGGGCAATCCCGCGCGGCGGCGGACTTGTTCATATCCAAATTTGGCAGTCCACTTTGAAATTCGGCTGGAGGCATAATGCGAAAAGTAGTTCAACGCGCGGAGTTTCAGATCGGGCATGGCGACGTTGGGATAATCGCCCGTGGGCGTGAACATGGGAAAAGTTTGGATGTGAACGTCGGGGATGTTCATTTCACGCGCGGTCGTGTGAGCGCCGACCGTGTGAGCAAACGTATGGATGATGAGGTCAGCGTCGCGGCAGGCTTCGTCGGTTTGACGCGCGACATCGGCGCCGATCGCGATGGCATGATCCATCATCTCGCGCATTTGCTTGAAGGGATTGAAGCTGACGTTGTTCATGCGGCGACCAACCTCAGGATCGCCTGCCAACGGGACAAACGAAATGCCATGCCCCTCAATAAGATTTTGAAAGCGTTGCGGCGCGGCAAGTTTGACCGAATGTCCGCGTGAAATTAGTTTTGCTGATAATGGAAGAAACGGCTGAACATCGCCGCGAGAGCCGTAGGTGAGGATAGTGATGTTCATGTGTTGTTTCGGATCGTTGATTTCCAGTTTCGAGCATGAGACTCGATCAGTTCCACCGCTTGCATGACGCCGTCTTCATTGTTGATGGTTTGACCAAGCGCCCGCGCGCGCTGGCGGACTTTATCACTACCCGCTTCGATGATCGCTTGAGTCAATCGTTCAACCGTAAGATGTTTTACGAGGATCGGTTTTGGACTCGCGCCCACTGCATGGACTCTCCGCGCCCAAAACGGTTGATCGGTCATGAACGGCACGATCACCTGTGGGATGCCCGCTCGAATGCCAGCGGCAACCGTCCCTGCGCCACCGTGATGGATGAGCATGTTACAGCGCGGCAACAGCCAATCATGCGGAGCGGATTCGAGGTAGAGCAGATCGTTGGATGAGAATTTATGACCGCCTCCCCACCCCGAAAGGATAACTCCCCGTTGATTCGTTTTTGCCAAAGCCTCATGAACGATTCGGTGAACTTTTTCCACATCGCGGCTTTCGACTATGCTCCCAAACGAAACGCAAACGGGCGTTCGCCTGCACCCAAAAAGCTTGCAATTCAGTTCGCGGTTGAAATGACTTTGGCTTCGTTGAAAAAGAAGTATCCCGTCACGCGGACATTCGCCGACCAGTCTTTCGAAGGTGGGAGAAGGCTGGGGCTCCACGCACACAGCATCAAGGTCGGAGGAAGATCGGATCGTCGTCAAATGGAAAATAAAGTTTACGCTTGGGAAGATTCGCGCGGCGGCTGATCTGTCGAAATCCAAAACGCGACAACCACCAGATAATTTTTATGCCCGCGACGTGCGTCAAATAATTCAACGCGCGGAGTTTCAGGTCGGGCAACACAACGCTTGGATAATCGCCCGTTGGCGCGAACATCGGAAAGGTTTGCACGTGAACGTCGGGGATGTTCATTTCACGCGCGCGGGTGTGACCGTCAACGGCGTGCGAAAAAGCGTGGATGATGAGGTCGGCGTCTTTGCACGCCTCATCGGATCGTTGAAACACGTCGGGACCAACTTGCATGGCGTGCGCCCATCCCTCATGGAGCATTTTGAAAATATTGTTGCCCCCATCGTTGATGCGAATAATGGCGGTCGCGGGATCGCCCGGCAGAGGAACAAACGTGATGCCATGCCCTTCGACAAGATCCTTGAAGCGACTCGGCGCCGCAAGTTTGACGGAATGTCCGCGTGAAATTAGTTTTGCAGATAATGGAAGAAACGGCTGAACGTCGCCGCGCGAGCCGTAGGTGAGAATGGTGATGTTCATGGCAATATTTTATCTTGTGCGGCATGTTATCATGGCAAGCGACGAGGAGCGAACATGACAAAGATCGAATCCTGCATCCTGGCGAAATGGGCGTATCCATCGCCGCGTCTGCCGTCAACAACGGACATGAAGTGTGCTGGGTCTCAGAAATCGCAGTGACAAGACCTGCCGCTGCGCGGAAGAGCATGGACTCGTGAGCTGGACTCGCCGGATCTCGGCTTTGCAAAACCAGCGAGATCATTTTCAGCGTCTGAAGTTCGCCTCTACACGGCGGAGGATGTGGCGAGCCTGGGGCAATTGAATGCGGCTTCAAGTGATATTTTCTCGATGCCAATGCGATTGCGCCTCAACGAGCGAAGAGGATCGGAGAGTTGATGAGCTCGAATGAATCCGCTTCATTGATTATAACTATCGGCGGACCCGCGTGGACACCGAAAGAGACTACTTTATTTATCTGGGAGAGACTCAAAATCATTTCCGATTGCTTCTCAAACGGACCGCTCGAAACGAGAATCATCGGGGATGAAATCGGTAAAGCATCCGCGCCTGCGCGCTACGCGGCGTACTCCAGCGAATAACTGCCCTGTTGACCGCAATTCTCGCCGCAACCGCCGAGTCGCTGGGCGTGCGCGATGAACTTTACAACAATGGACGGACGATCTGGGTACTGGTGAACAGGCAAACCGCAGAGCGACGCGCGTCAATGCGAAGGCGTGAGTGTTCGAAGGCGAGAGCGTGCTGGGAGATCGCGTCCATGTTTGAAGACGCAGGCTTGCCCAGCGGATCCTACAAAGCGGCGGCGGAGTGTTTATCGTCGCATGGCGGATCTAAAAATGCGCCAGAAATGCCGAAGTTGGAAGAAGTTTTGGAAGCGTTGCGCAAGTAACGGGAATGTTCAGCATCAATAACACAAACTATCATGTCACCTTGAGCGGCAGCGAAGGGTCTCTACTACTATCGTTGCAGATTCTTCGCCGCAAAGAACAAGAGCGCGGCTCGAATGACATGCCTGATCAAATAAAAAATCGCCCGCGATGGGCGATTTTCATCACATCTCTTGCCTTCCAGATAACGCTCTCAGCAACGTATTCTGATCGGCATATTCCAAGTCGCCGCCCATGGGAAGTCCACGCGCCAACCGCGTGACATGGACATTGAATTGCCTCAACTGATTCTGCAGATAGAGCGCCGTCGCATCCCCCTCCATGCTGGGATCTGTCGCAAGGATGATCTCCTTCACTCCCCCACTCGCCACGCGCGTCAGCAACTGCTTGATCTTCAAATCGTCGGGACCGATGCCTTCGATGGGAGATAAGACTCCCTGCAAGACGTGATACCTTCCGTTGAAGCCAGCCGTGCGCTCGAGGGCTAACACATCCAACGCTTCTTCGACAACGCAGATGACAAGCCCATCCTCCGCGTGGACTCGCACTTCACAGCGTTCGCGTCCCGCTTCGGTGATGTTGAAACACTCCTGGCAAAACGCCGTGTTCTTTTTGAGGTGCGCCAACGCCAGCGCGAGATCGTCCGAGACATCGTCCGTAGCGCGGAGGAGATAGAACGCCAGCCGCGAAGCGGATTTGGGTCCGATGCCTGGGAGCCGCTCCAGGGCGTTGATGAGGGATTGGATTGACTCTGGGAGAAGCATAATCGCATGAGGACTTGATGATTAGAGAATTCTCCACTTCTCTAATCCTCTCTTAGAACGGGTTTCGCTCGGCCAGCGACCATCAACTTTTGTTGGAGTTCGCGCGATTGGTCGAGCGCCATGCTCACCGCGGATAAGCACGCTGTCTTGCAGCATTTCAGCATCGGCATCCTCTGCGAAATCGACCGATCTCAACCGGATTGTGCATTTCCGGCCGCCCGTCATCACGACCTTGATCGCGCCGCCGCCCGGGCCGTGGCAGTGACGGTTTCCCGGCGAGCTTCGCCTGCGCCTCTTCCATTTGTTGTTGCAGTGCCGCAATTGCTGCATCATCCCTGCCTGTCCGCCCATTTGCGGTCCTTTGTTGAACCTTTAGCCATTATTTAGTCTCCTAGTCTTCTAGTCCTTCAGTTCACGTCAAACGGTTAGCAAGTCAATTACGATAACGAGTCTTTGGCTAACTGACTAGCAGACAAGCAGACTAGATGACTAATCCTGCGTATCCACAATCTCGCCGCCGTGTTGGATGGCGGTTGCCACCATGCCGTCTTGCGCCACGTTCGCGGGGATCTTGCCTTTCGCGTTCGTCACCACGCAGCGCACGCTCACATCCGCGCCGAACTCGTCCTTGATCAACTTTTGGATCGCCTCGATCTGGTCGGGCTTGTCAATTTTTGAAACCAGCACATCGCTCGCCAACCCAAGGATCAACGTCGAGCCATGCGTGTCGATCATCCGCACCGAATTCATCAACGCCGAAAGATTCGCCTGCGCTTTCGGAAGCGACGCGGACATGCGCTTCCACGCCTTGATGACATCTCCCGCGCTGACCGCAGATTTTTCTGTGGGATGAGAAGCCGCTTCTTTCTCGACTTGAGGCTGGGTCGCCGTTTGGGGAGCCGATTCAAGCCTCGGCTTCGTCTGACGCGGCGCGGCGGGTTGTGGCGATTCGGCTGGAGAGTCGAGAACTTCCGCTAAGGCGAGTTCCAGACTCAACGATAGCTGCCAGCCGCCGCGCAAATCCACTGCCGCGTTGTTGAACGCTTTCATCATCCGCAACACATCAGACGTTGAAAACGATTTCGCGTGCGCCTGCATCTGCTTCTTCACATCCGCCGTCGCTTCCACTTGATTCGCGTTGCCCATTTGAATGAGCATCAGCCCGCGCAGATACTCGACGATCTGACGCGCCAGCGAACGCGGATCGGCTCCCGCATCGAGCGCCTTGTGAATCGACTCAAGCCCATGCGCGGGATCGTGATCGTTGACCGCGTTCAGCACATCCAGCACCGATTGACTCGTGGCAGTGCCGAGAACTTGTTGCGCGAGGGCGAGCGTGATCTTATCGCCCGTGGACGAAAGTTGATCGAGCAAAGACTGCGCGTCGCGCATCCCGCCTGTCGCTTGACGGGCGATTTGAATGAGCGCGTCGTCATCGGCTTGGATGTTCTCCGCTTTGATGATGTGCTTGAGGTTCGCCACGATCTCGTCCACTGGCACGCGGCGGAACTCGTGACGCTGGCAACGCGATAAAACGGTCGCGGGGATTTTATGGATTTCAGTTGTGGCTAAAACGAAGATAGCATGTGGAGGCGGCTCTTCGAGCGTTTTGAGCAACGCATTGAACGCCGCCGTCGAAAGCATGTGGACTTCGTCAATGATGTAAATTTTATACTTGCCCTGCGACGGCGAGAAGTTGATCTTGTCGCGCAAGTCGCGGACATCGTCAACGGATGTGTTCGACGCCGCGTCAATTTCGATGAGGTCGAGAAAACGATTCTCGTTGACCGCTTTACAGTTGTCACATTCATTGCATGGGCGTTTCGCCGCATCGGGATTCGTGCAATTCACCGCCTTCGCCAACAGACGCGCCAGTGTAGTCTTCCCCGTCCCACGCGGACCCGCGAACAGATACGCATGACCGACACGGTCAGCCTTGATCGCGTTCGTCAGCGTGGTCACGATGTGATCCTGCCCCATCACAGCGGTCCAATCTTGAGGTCGGTATTTTCGGTAGAGGGCTTGGGTCATTTTATTTTTATAAATTATCGGTGGTCGAGTAGTTCCGAGCGACAGCGAGGAACGTATCGAGACCACTAGTTTTCATGAAACAATATGTTCACATGTTACCTGCTGGTTTCGATACGTCCCGCGACGATCACGCGGGACTACTCAATCAGCGAATATTTTTATAACAATTTCACAAATTCGTCCACACTCAAACCTGATTGCCGAATGATGGCTCGCAGTGTCCCTCGATCAAGTTCTTTATGATCAGGCACAACGACTTGCCCAAAGGGTTCGTCGCGGCGAAGGATCATGTGGCTTCCTTCCTGTCGTTTCAGGTAAAAGCCGATTTCTTTGAGAGCTTTCGCGCATTCCCTCCCTGAAATACGCGGCAAACCACTCATACCGCAACTACCATCGCATCAAAGTTTTCATCAGGAACGGGCAAGTGATCTTCTTCGAGAGCGGCAATGTAACCCGCGATTGCCTCTTTGATGTTGGCAATCGCTTCTTCACGAGTCTCACCCTGGCTGATACAACCAGGCAGGCTCGGACATTCTGCTACAAAATAACCATCTTCGCCTGAGTAAACGATAGCTTGTCTCAT
>JAXLVX010000010.1:0-69689 GCA_046328795.1 Anaerolineales bacterium
ATAGGAAGCATCCCGATGAAACCCTTGCCTTGCAAATAGACCGAGAGCATGATCGTCACGATCAGAGTAACAAAAGAAACCGTGAAGTTGGCGCTTGCCATTTGTCCCAGCGCGGCGTATGCCAAACCGAAACCGATGATCGCCGCCACCGAGCCTGTGACGATGGGAGGCAGGATCATGTCGAACTTTTCCTTCCCCACACCGCGGATGATAAAACCGACGAGGATGTTCAACAAGCCCGTCACAACGATGCCAGCCTGCATGGTGCTGATGACCTCGTCTGGAACCGGCACGCCGAACTGAGGCGCAGAGCCGGTCATGGCTGTCGCGATGCCGACGTAAGCGGCAATGTAGGCGAAGCTGGAACCGTAGAAAAGCGGAATAAAGTTGCCGATCGCGCGCCGCGATAATATCAGCGCCACGATCGTCGAAACTCCAGAAGCCAGCAGGACGGTGCCAACATGGAACCCGCACAACGCGGCAACCAGCACCGTCGCGGGGAACATCGTCAACACGTGCTGAAAACCCAACAGGATGGTTTGTCCCATCGGCGGGTTATCGTTGGGCATAAAACCCATCACATTATTTTTAGCCATTGCATTCTCTCCTCTTGTTGTTTGAATTAGTTTTACCTTGCTTGCCTTGCGCGATCAGGTTTACTTCGCACCTCCAAATAAAAAGTCGCCAGCGGCTTACGCATGGCGACAGAAAAAACGGCAGACAGGCTCATGGGCAATGAGCGTGTTCATCGCGGGATCAAAATCCTGCAACCTGACCTGTCTCATATTACTCTACATAACCCTCGAATTTTCACGGGGATACGCTTTTTGGGGGATGAAAACCCCGCTTCTTTCCGGACCTCAGCCTGCCTCGGCATGGATACTTTTTCCTCCCGTTGACTCTCGTCTCCCCCTTGTGCTACACTCCAAGCCTGTATTTGTGTAGCGGACGTTCTCTAACGTCCGCGTTAACCTGCATAATAAACCTAGGAGCCTCCCTTAATGCAACTTAAAGGCAACGTCATCATCAAAGCGCCGCGTAAAAAAGTGTGGGACTTTCTCACCGACCCGAATCAACTCGCCCAATGCGTGCCCGGCGTCGAAACTGTGGAAGAGATCGAGAAACTAAAAAAATATCACGGCGTTGTGGCGGTTGGGCTTGGCTCGGTCAAAGCAAAATTCGACGGCGATGTGGACATCCTTGAACTGAACGAACCGAATTTTGCAAAACTCAAAGCCCACGGCAAAGCCACAGGCTCCGCCGCCGACGCCGTCAGCGAAATGAAAATGTCCGATGCGCCCGATAACTGCACCCTCGTCGAATGGACGGCGGATGTCAGCGTCTCAGGTCAGTTGGCGAGTTTGGTTTCGAGGCTCATGGTTCCCGTCTCGCAAAAATTGGCTGGCGTGTTTTATGATGAAGTGAAGAAGAGGATAGAAGAACACGGTGGTTGAGTAGTCCCGCGCGTGCTGAGCGGAGTGGCGCGTGATGTTCGCGCCACGAAGACGAAGCACCGCGGGACGTATCGAAACCACCAGTAAACAAAGCAATTTTTGTTAGAAAAACGCTTCTCAAACATTCTGGTCTCGATACGTTCCGCAACGATCACGCGGAACTACTCGACCAGCAACATACTTATGCGCGATATTCTGGCAAATGTCGAAAACTGGATAGACACGGGGGAAACGATTGCGCTTGCCACCGTGATTCAAACGTGGGGTTCTGCGCCGCGAAAGATCGGCTCGCACATGGCGTTCACCCTCAGCGGAAAGATCACAGGCTCGGTCAGCGGCGGATGCGTGGAGAACGCGGTCATCGAAGCGGGGATGCAGGTGTTGAAGACGAATCATCCGCAACTGTTGCATTTCGGCGTGGCAGACGAAACCGCATGGGAGGTGGGTCTCGCGTGCGGCGGAAGCATTGATGTCTTCGCCCAGTCGCTCGATACAGAGATGTTTCAAGAATTAAAGAAGATCATATCTAATGAAGAGAGCGCGAATTATGTCACGGTGATCAATGGCGCGGATGAATCGCTTGGGAAACAAATTTTGATTCAAGAGGATCGAATCATAGTTGGGTCGCTGGGCAACGAAATAGACTCGCATGTGTTAAGCCTATCACCAGAAATTTCGGCGCCGCAACAATTAGCAATCGGTGATGCCCAGCTTTTTATCAATGTCATTCGAGCCGCTCCAACGTTGATCATTGTCGGCGGCGTACATATTGCCATTGCATTGGCATCATTGGCAAAAACGCTTGGCTATCGAACTATCCTCATTGATCCGCGTAAGGCTTGGGCGAATGAAACTCGATTTCCCAATGTGGACAAACTGATTCAATCTTGGGTTGACGATGCTTTTCAACAAGTCGGCATTAATTCATCTACCGCAATCGCGGTCTTGACCCACGACCCAAAGATAGACGACCCTGCGATAAAATTGGCGTTGAAGAGTTCGGCGTTTTATGTCGGCGCGTTGGGGAGTAAGACCACGAATACAAAACGAAGAGAAAGATTGCTGAGCGACGGCGTGAGCGAATCGCAGATGGATAAAGTCCACGCCCCAATCGGCTTGGACATCGGCGCGCAAAACCCTGAAGAGATCGCCCTAGCCGTCATGTCGCAGATAGTACAAGTTTTCAGGAAATAGAATCAAGTTGAAGGGAAGAGAGAAGCGCAGTCTCCAGTCTCTAATCTCTAGTCCCCAATTCTCTAATTCTCAAGGATTTTCCATGAAGCCAGCGCCCTTTGAATACCATGCCCCCAACACCATCGAAGAAGTCGTGACTTTGAAAAGTCAATTCGGCGACGACGCCAAATTTTTGGCGGGCGGACAAAGCCTTGTGCCTGCGATGAATTTTCGCATTGCGCAACCAAGCGTGTTGATTGACCTGAATCGCGTGAACGAACTGAGTTACATCCGCGAGGATGGGAATGTGATACGAGTCGGCGCGATGGCGCGCGAACGACATTTGGAGTTTGATTCATCCATTGAGAAGCGAACCCCGCTTTTGCATGAAGCAGTTCCCTTCATTGCCCATCCACAGATTCGCAATCGCGGCACGATTGGCGGGAGCATCGTCAACGCCGACCCTGCGGCGGAGTTGCCCGTGTTGATGACCGCGTTGAGCGCGAAGTTGAAAGCAAAAAACAAATCTTCGGAACGTTGGATTGACGCCAAAGATTTTTTTGCAGGGATGTTCACTACCGCGCTTCAACCTGACGAAGTTTTGGCTGAGATCGAATTGCCGTTTGCCGAACCGCGCACGGGCTGGTCGTTCATGGAAGTCGCGCCGCGCGCGGGCGATTACGCGCTGATGGGCGTTGCGACATCCGTGACGTTGGATGAAAATGGGAAATGCAAATCGGTGAAGTTGGTGTACTTGAACGCGGGCGATGGACCTGTGGATGCCGTTGAAGCCGCGAACAGTTTGGTGGGCGAATCGTTGACCGATGCATTAATTGAATCCACCGCTTCACATGCGAGCGAAAAGGAAATCAATCCTTTTGGAAACATGCACGCGTCGGCGGAGTTCCAACGCCACTTGGCGAAGACGCTGACGAAGCAGACGTTGAAGATCGCGGCGGAACGAGCCAAAACACAATGAGCATGAATGCCATGCCCGCACGGACGTGAACGTCCGTGCTATTCCTACCAAGCCCGCTAAAGCGGACTGAGCAATGAGTCGTCTTCAGCCAACTTCCACGAACTGAAGTGGTTGTCGAGCTTGTCGAGACACAGGGCTTAGCCCGACGAGCAAAGCATAAGGATTATCAATGACCCACACCATCACCCTCACCGTCAACGGACAAGAATACACCCGCACCGTCGAGCCGCGTATGTTGCTCAGCGATTTTCTGCGCCACGAACTCGGGCTCACGGGCACGCACGTCGGCTGTGAACATGGAGTCTGCGGCGCGTGCACGATCATGTTCGACGGCGAATCGGCGCGTTCGTGTTTGACGTTTGCCGTCCAAGCCGATGGACACGAAATTACAACGGTTGAAGGGCTCGCACCCGATAAAGATAATTTGCATCCCCTACAACAATCCTTCTGGGAGGCGCATGGACTTCAATGCGGCTACTGCACGCCTGGGATTTTGATGACGATGATTCCGTTTCTAAAGCAAAACCCGAATCCCACAGAAGATGAAATACGCCACGCGCTTTCGGGGAATCTTTGTCGTTGCACGGGGTATCAGCATGTTGTGGATGCGGTGAGGTTGGCGGCGGAGAAAATGCGGTAATTGGTAAGTGGTAAATAGTAAATAGTAATTTGAGACCTAGAGAATTGAAATTATGAATCTAAATCAATTAAGTCAAGCCTTTCGCACGGGCGAATTACCAATTACTAATTACGTTTCTCAAATTCAGTCTCTCTTCGATTCTCGTGAGCCTGATGTGCTTGCATTTATCCCCGAAAGAAGGAATCGTTTTGAACGGCTACAAAAAGATGCCGAAGAATTAATTAAAAAAGATTTCCCGATGTGCGCAATCGCCCTCCGCTGTTTGGCATGACCGTCGGCGTGAAGGACATTTTTCACGTGGACGGTTTCGTCACGCAAGCGGGGAGCAAGTTGCCCGCGCAGGATTTGCGGGGATGAAGCCGCGAGTGTTACAAAACTAAAAAAATGCGGGCGCATTGATTCTCGGCAAGACGGTCACTACCGAGTTTGCTTATTTCACGCCAGGTCCAACGCGCAACCCGCATAACCCAAGTCACACGCCTGGCGGTTCGAGCAGTGGATCCGCGGCGGCGGTCGGCGCGGGGATGTGCGATCTCGCGCTCGGCACGCAGACCATCGGCTCGGTGATTCGTCCCGCCGCGTTTTGTGGCGTGGTTGGATTCAAGCCGACGTATGAAAGAATTTCGCGCGCGGGCGTCATTCCGCTTTCGCCGACGTTTGATCATGTTGGGGTGTTTGCGAATGATGTGGAGATGGTGGGGCGGGTTGCGAGTGTGTTGGTAGAGAATTGAGACGCTTCGACAATCTCAGCGCGGCGGAATTGGAGAATTGGGGGTTGGAGATTGGAGACTAGAGACTGGAGATTCAAAACCTGTGCTTGGGATTCCTGAAGGTCAGTATTTAAGTTGTGCGTCAAAGAAGGTCTTGCTCACTTTGAGAACATGTGCAAATTACTAAACGCAAATTACGAATTGCGATCTGTCCGTGTTATGGATGATTTTCAAGAAATCCGTGATCGGCATGACGCAATCATGTCTTATGATGCATCGCAAGTCCATAAGGAGTGGTTTGCTAAACACAGATCACTTTACTCGCAGAAATTTGCCAGAGCCACGATTCGTCGTGGTCAATCAGTCTCCAATCTCAGTCTCTAATCTCTTCCCGCGATGCCTTCGCCTCCATCACCCAAATCATGGATGAAAATCAAATTGACCTGTGGCTCTGCCCCCGGCAATCGATTACGCGCCGAGAAGGACTCGACTCACTGGCGACCACCGATGTACGCCAGCTGAACTCAGATTGAATTCCCTGCCGCCGAACATTCCCACCATGAAAAACGATGACGGCTTGCCAATGGGATTACAACTTGTCGGCAAGTGGAATGCGGACGAGTCGCTGCTTGTTTGGGCGAAAGATATTGAGAAGGTGGTGAGGAAAATATGACCAAAATTGTAACGCGACATTTATGTCGCTGTTACATTGCAGGCGACATAAATGTCGCACTACGAAAAAGCGAGCAACCGATGACGGTCATAAAATGGAACGTCCGCGCGGGAGCATATTATGACTCGGTGGTGATGCAACTTCGCGCGGCTTGCTCGGGCCAGACGGCGTGCTTGACGCGGGCGTTGTGATGGCGACGCAAGCCAACCGTGATCTGCTCGCGGCGAATAATCTCTTGCCTGAATCTGTCAATGCCAACCCCGATGATCTGCTCATCGTCGTCAAAGCGGATGATGATGCTTCCGCCGAAGCGCGATCGGTGAAGTGGATGAACTGCTCACGCGCCGAAAATCATCCAGTTCTCAACGAATTTCCGCCCCGCAGTTTGAGCGCGGCGGTCAAACAATTGCCTGAGGCGAATTGGGTGCTGATCTCTGTCAGGTCGTTATGCGGCGGGAGTTGCGGTCGAACTCGGCAAGCACGTTTTCTTTACAGCGACAACGTCTCGCTGGAAGATGAAATTTCATTGAAGAAAACCGCGCGAGAAAAAGGTCTGCTCGTGATGGGGCCCCGATTGCGGCACAGCCATCATCAGCGGCATCGGGCTGGGATTCGCCAATCATGTGCGGCGCAGCACCGATTAGGTCGTTGGGGCGTCTGGCACGGGGATGCAGGCGGTGACGGCGCAAATCCATAATCTTGGCGGCGGCATCTCTCACGCCATCGGCACAGGCGGGCGAGACACGGCGCATCAGGCGCTGGATGTGTTGGCTCGCGATCCCGACACGAAAGTGATTGCGCTCATCTCCAAGCCGCCCTCGCCCGATGTCGCGACTCAATTAATTTCCGCGGCGCAATCTACAGGCAAGCCTGTTGTTATTTCATCGGCTACCCGCGCCTGCGAGAAGATCGTGTTGCATTTGCGGTGAGTTTGAGTGAAGCGGCGGAAAAAGCAGTGGAGCAGTTATCAGTGAACGGTGATCAGTCACTGATAACTGATAAACCGATTACTGGTTACTTGCGTGGTCTGTTTTCTGGAGGAACGCTTGCTTTTGAAATGATGGTTGGATTGCAGGCACGCTTTCTCCGCTATACTCCAATTCTCCAATCACTATTTCTCTCCAGAATTTGGATGACCCTCCTGCATAGCAAGGCACACACCATCATTGACTTGGGTGATGAATTCTTCATGGTCGGGCGATTGCATCCGATGATTGACAACGATCTGCGGATCAGACGGATGAAGCAGGAAGCGGCGGATGCGGACGTGGGGATGATTCTCTTTGATGTGGTTCTAGGCGAAGGTTCGCATCTTGACCCTGCAAGGAGTTGGCGCCTGTGATAAAGGAGATTCGAGAGAAGAGAATTGGAGAATTAGGAGAATTGGAGTTTGTGGCGATTGTGATTGGCACAGATGAGGATCCGCAGAATCTCCAGTCGCAAGTCTCGCGAAAAGCTGGAAGAAGCGAATTGTGGTGCCGCACGGCGACGGAGGCGGTGGAATACGTCAGTTTGAGGTTTGGTAGCAAAAAGGAAAATGAATTTACGCCAGTGAATCTTGAGCAATTGAATCAACCGCTGGCTGGAGATCAACGTCGGCAGGAATCGTTTTACGAAAGCCTCACATCGCAAGGCGCACAAGCGGTGCATGTGGAATGGAAACCACCTGCGGGAGGAAATGAAAAGATGGCGGCGTTGCTGGCGAGGATGAAAGGCAAATAGTAATTGGTAAGTGATAATTACCATTTACCAATTACAAATCACACGGAGTTAAACATGAACATTGACCAAGCAAATACCACTGCTGTAAACCTAATGATGGAAACGCGACCAATGCTGAAAGCCGTTGCGCCTGCGCGGGATGTCATCCCTGGGATGAAGGATAATTTATTTTTGCACGCGGGTCCGCCGATTGAGTGGGCGCGAATGTCGGGTCCGTTGCGCGGGGCGATCATTGGGGCGATGCTGTTCGAGGGTGTGGCGGCGTCCGAAGCAGAGGCAACTCGAATGGCGGAAAGAGGCGAGGTCGAATTTGATTCGTGTCATCACCACGGCGCGGTCGGTCCGATGGCGGGAGTCACATCCGCTTCGATGAAAGTCTATGTCGTTGAAAATGCCGAGCATGGAAATAAATCCTTTTCCAATTTGAATGAGGGCTACGGAAAAGTTTTGCGTTACGGCGCGTACAGCGATGAGGTGTTGAAAAAGTTGCATTGGATGAACGATGTGTTGGGCGTCGCGTTGGCGGATGCGCTGGCGAGTTCGAATGGCATTGACATGCGCGCGTTGATCGCCGAGGCTCTGCACATGGGCGACGAGGGACACAATCGCAACAAGGCTGGCTCGTTGTTGTATTTGAAATTGATCGCGCCGTTGATCGCAAAAGTTGTGAAAGATGATTCGGTCGAGTCGGAGGTGTTGCAATTTCTCGGCGACAACGCGTTGAGCGTTTTGAATCCCGTGATGGCGGCGTGCAAAGCGATGACCGATGCCGCGCATGGAGTCGACGGTTCAACGATCGTGACGACGATGGCGCGCAACGGAACTGATTTTGGGATTCGCGTCAGCGGACTCGGCGAGCGACAATGGTTCACGGCTCCTGCCGAAATTCCAGTTGGTCTGTTCTTCTCGGGCTTTTCTCAAGCCGACGCCAACCCCGACATCGGCGATAGCGCGATCACTGAAACCGCAGGCATCGGCGGATTCGCCATGGCAACCGCACCAGCGATCGTGACGTTTGTCGGCGGCACGCCAAAAGATGCGATGAATGCCACGCTTGAAATGTACGAGATCACATTTGCCGAAAGCAAATTTTTCACCATGCCATCGCTCGAATTTCGCGGCACACCGACGGGCATTGACTTGCGCAAAGTCGTCGAGTTGGGAATCACGCCGCGAATCAATACAGGCATTGCACACAAGAATGCTGGAGTGGGTCAGGTGGGGGCGGGGTTGGTGAGACCGCCGCTTGTTATTTTCGAGGAGGCGTTGGTGGCGTTTGCGGAGAGATACAATCTGTAATTAGAGATTAGAGATTGGAGATTGATTATGTCCACGTCCTTTGAAGATTTACGAGTTCTGAAGTCGGCGGAGGAAGTTGCTGACGCTGTGTGGAAACGTGTTTCCAATTGGGAGGATTTTCCGAAAGACGTGGTGGGTAAGCAAATAGCCAGAGCGACGGACTCGATTGGCGCAAACATCGCCGAGTCTTTCGGGAGGTTTAACTTTGGAGAGAAATTACAATTCTTGTATTATGCTCGCGGTAGTTTATTTGAAACCAAATATTGGCTTAATCGTTCGAAGGCGCGTGAATTAATTCCTCCCGAAACTGCGCAAGAATATACAACACAATTGAGCAATATTGCCCGACAATTGAATGCCTTTGCCGAAAGCCTGAAAACTCAACGTTCTGACAGCAAGGCAAAAACCATCCGTGAAATTGCGGCAGAATATAAAGTAGACCTGCCTGAAGACTATCCTGAGACACTATTTGACCAAAACGACTTTGATTGGCTGGCATCATAATCTCCAATCTCTAATCTCTATTTCACCCAAGGAGTTCACCATGACCAAAATTTACGATCTATCGCAGGATTTGAATCAAGACGCCTCATTCTGGCCCTTCTACCCGCCGTTTGAGGTGAAGTACATCAAGCGCAAATCGGAGCATGGAGTGAATGCGCAGTATATTATGACGTCCAATCACATGGGCACGCACTTGGATGCGCCGAAGCATTTTGTGACTCACGGCAAGACGATCGAGCAGATTCCCATCGAATGGTGTTACGGACCTGGCGTGATCGTTGACCTGAGCGACATGCTCGACGATCTCGGCATGTTCACGCCCGAAGACATCGAGAAGCGAGCCGAAGTGAAAGACGGCGACATTCTCTTCATTCACACTGGCTGGCATAAGTATTCGTTCTTCAGCCCAGAAGGTGACGAGGAACGCTACATCCAGCGGCATCCAGGTCCGCATTACAGCATCTGTGACTGGTTGCTGAAGAAGAAGATTCACATCTGGGGCGTGGACATGATCTCCACCGACCACCCGATGAACCTGCCCATCGGTCGCTTCCTCGGCAAGGGCGGATTGGAACATTGGCAAAAAGTCCGCAAGTTGACGGAAGCCAAATTCGGTGCGGACAAGATTGACGAGTTGTTCCCCGATTCGGCGTATCAACTCACCCACAACGCCCTCTTCCCGCACGATTGTATGCACGTCGAAAATCTCGGCGGCGACATTGGACTCAAAGAATTGCACAACAAGCGCATCACGCTCGGCGTCTTCCCATGGAAGTTCAAGGGAGGAGAGGCGGCTTTTTGTAGGGCGGTGGCGTGGGCGTAGGACGATAAAGAGTCTCCAGTCTCTAGTCTCGAGTTAAAAGAGACTGGAGACTGGAGATTGAGACTGACTGTATGACCACTCGATACTTCGGCGAAAGAATCAAGCGCAACGAGGACCCGCGCCTCCTCACGGGGCAGGGGTTGTATGTGGATGATGTGGATTTGCCGAACATGTTGTATGTCGCATTTCTGCGGAGCCCGTATGCTCATGCGCGGATCAATAGCATTGACGTTTCGCAGGCGTTGGAACGCGAAGGCGTGATTGCCGTGTACACCGCGAACGACTTGGGCGATTACTGGAAGCCTGGTCCGTTGTTGGTTTCGCCGCCGCCTGTGGAGGGGATAACTTTCAATGAGAAGACTCAGGTTCCGCTGGCGAGGGATAAGGTCAAGTTTGCGGGGGAGCCGATCGTGATGGTGGTGGCGGAGAGTCGCTACATTGCCGAAGACGCGCTGGCGGATATCCAGATTGATTACGAGCCGCTCGAGGCGGTCGTTGACTTGGAAAAGGCGTTGCAAGCGGACAGCATCCTGATCCACGAAGAGATCGGGACGAACGTGTCGGCGCATGTGGTGCAGACGAAGGGCGACTACGAATCGGTCAAGAATGAAGCGGCGCTCGTCGTCAAACGCCGATTCAAATATGAGCATGGATGCGCCGCCGCGATGGAGAATCGCGGAATCGTGGCGGAGTGGGATAAGCGCGCGGGGCGATTAACCGTCTGGGACACGACTCAGGCTCCCGTCGTGATTCGAAACGGACTCGCGGGGATGCTGGGGCTGTCGGAGCGGCAGGTGCGAGTCATCGCGCCGTTCATCGGCGGCGGATTCGGTCCGAAGATCATGATGTTCTATCAGGAGGAAGTGCTCGTCCCGTGGGCGGCGATGAAGTTGAACCGCCCCGTCAAATGGATCGAAGACCGCGCTGAAAATTTTGTCGCCACCACGCACGAACGCGGACAGATCCACGACGCCGAAATTGCGTTCGATCAAGAGGGTCACATCCTCGGCGTGCATGACGTGTTCCTGCACGACGCGGGCGCGTATGCACCATACGGACTGACCGTGCCGCTCAACTCGCAAGCCAATGTGCTGGGCTTGTACGACATCAAAAATTATTACAGCGAATTTACGGCGGTGTTCACGAACAAGACCATCGTCACGCCATATCGCGGCGCGGGGCGGCAGCATGGCGTGTTCGTGATCGAACGCGCGTTGGACATTGCCGCCAAAGAATTGAAGATTGACCGCGCCGAGATCCGCCGACGAAATTTCATCAAGCCGAATCAATTCCCGTATAACAACGAGATCATTTATCAGGACTTTGCGCCGATCGTGTACGACAGCGGAAATTACGAACCGCTTCTCGACCTCACGCTGGAAAAAATCGGTTATCACAAATTCATCGCCGAGATTCAGCCGAAGTTACGCAAAGAAGGCAAACACGTCGGCATCGGACTCGTGGCGTATGTGGAAGGCACGGGCATCGGTCCGTATGAAGGCGCGAAGGTGCAAGTGATGGGAAGCGGACGAGTCTCGGTGGTGACGGGAGTCGGCACGCAGGGGCAGGGTCACTTCACGAGTTTCGCGCAGATCGTGGCGGAGCAACTCGGCGTGAGCGTGGATAAGATTGACGTGGTCACGGGCGACACGGATCAATTTTATTGGGGCGCTGGCACGTTTGCGAGTCGCGGCGCGGTGGTGGCGGGCAACGCCATCAACGAAGCGGCGAAAGTTGTGCGCAAGAAAATTCTCAAACTCGCCTCCGAACATTTCAACGCGCCCGAAGACGAACTCGAACTCGAAGATGGATTCGTGAAAGTGCAGGACATTCCGCGACAGTCCATTTCATTGGGCGAACTGGCGGGCATGGCGAATCCCACGCGCGGAGCCGTCAAGCCTGGCACCGAGCCTGGGTTGGAAGCGACCAACTATTTCGGTCCAGAAAGAGGCGCAACCGCGAGCGGCATCCACGCGATGATCGTGGAAGTGAATCCCGACACGATGCAGATCCACATCCAAAAATATCTGGTCGCGCATGATTGCGGCAAGGTCATCAATCCGCTCATTCTCGACGGGCAGATTCACGGCGGCGTGGCGCAGGGCATCGGCAACGCGTTTTACGAACGGCTCGCCTACGACGAAAACGGGCAACTGCTCAACGGCACGTTCATGGATTATCACCTGCCCACCAGCCTCGACGTGCCGCGCATCGAAACCGCGCACGGCGAAACGCTCTCGCCGCTCAACCCGATGGGCGTGAAAGGCGCGGGCGAAGCGGGCGCGATCCCCGTCGGTCCGCTGTTCGCGCAGGCGTTGGAGGACGCGCTGTGGGATCGGGAGTTTGAGATTTTGGAGATACCGATCAATTCGAATAGGTTGTGGGAGATTGTGCATGGTAAATAGTAATTGAGTAATTGGTAATTGGAGACTGGCACGTGGAGAATTAGAGAATTGGGAGAATTTGGTAGTGGATGAAGACCCGCTTCACTTCGACACGGCTCAGTGCGGCGCGCTCCCAGCCGATGGTGATTCTGACCATTGACTTTTTCGTCGCCCCAGCGTGAAGAATTGAAAACCAATTCTATTATCGGGATATAATCGTATTTACCGAAAGGCAAATGTAATTGTGCAAAAGGTAGAAATTATGGCAACGATTTCATCAACAAGTATTGCAGAAAATGTCTTGGCTGACATAATCGCAGTTGGGATAGAAGCTGTAGGTGAACAAGTTTATACAAAATTTGTTAATTCGCGGGAAAACAAGAAAAAAATTAAAGAGTACATTGAGAAAATTACTAACCGCGTTTCGCTATTTATTACATATCGACCTTATGCACAACATGTAGAAGAAGCATTTGTAAAGCCGCTTATTTTGGACTCCGCTCTCTCCCAGACATATTTGGCACCAGAAATTTATGAGGAAATATTTAGAACCATTATCAAAGATATCGCGCTTTCAGATAAGTTGTTGGCTGCAACTAAAACTCAACCAGTATCGCTATCATATAAAGACAAATTTGTTTATCAAATAAAATACCTCCCGATTGAAGACCTTATTTCAAAATCGCAATATTGCTTAGTATTAGGTGAACCTGGTTCAGGAAAATCTGCCTTACTGTCTTACGTTTGCTTTGAAAGACTGAAGCTGAAAAAAGCAAGAATTCCAATTTTTGCAGATGCACGAGAATTGGATGAGCATGATTTAGGCGAACATATAACAGAAGTATTAACAACCCTTGGACTGGATAAAAAAGATTTAGACTGGGTCAATAGAATGATTTCTGTTTACGTGGATGGCCTCGACGAGTTGAATTTACAAAGATATAAAGAAATATGTGTTGAGTTAAGCAATCTATGCCGTGAGTTTCCGAATTTACAGATTACCGTGTCCTGTCGTTCCGCTGCTTACGGGGGAGAATTGTCATTCTTGCCAGAGTCGACACTAATGCCTTTTGATATACAAAGGATTGAAAAGTTTATTTATGCATGGTTCAAAAACATAAAGGGCACGCAATCGGCAGATGGATTAATAACGCACATCAAAAGTTCGGATAGTTTAATGGGGTTATCGGCCCATCCTTTGCTTCTGTCTTTGATGTGCAATGCATATAGGCGATACATGAACATTTCAAGGCGGCATACTGCTTTGTTTGAACAATGTGTCGAATCCTTGCTTTGGCAATGGGATGCAGATCGTGCTATCTCAAGGAAATCTAAATTTAGTGACTTAGATTTAGAAAAAAAGAAATGGATACATGCGATCATTGCAGTCAAATTGCACCAATCAAAGTTAAGATATACAAGAAAATCTGTGATAGTTTCGACACTGGAAGAGATTTTACCGATGTTTGGAATCCAAGCCAAGGAAGCAAAAAATATACTTGCCGAACTTTGCTCGTACCACGGAATTTTAGTCAAACTCACAGAGGAAACATATGGGTTTGGACATCTTGCACTACAAGAGTATCTTGCTGCCAAATGGTATGCAAGCGAGCAAAGGTGGGTAAACCTTGCAACAGCAGAGATACTCAATAATCATTGGTGGGAAAATACTATTGCACTATGTTTGGCGTCACTATCCGACTCTACAACTGCCTTCGAAAGCATAATGAGTGCAGGAAATGTTGATGAAATAAGAAGGTTAAGAATATTAGCCACTACACTAAAATATGACCCGATTGTTAGTCCAAACGTAAGGCAATCCGTCTTATCGTCAATATTAACTAGGTATCACAACGGGAATTCAGAGGTAAGTCGCCAAGCCTTTGACATGCTTATTGGAATTGAAGATACTTGGACAGCCGCAAAAATAATTAAATCAATACAGAGCAAATTACCAAGAAAATCAGACCTCGAATGAGATAAATACAGTTCTGTATAACGAGCAGCAAATAATCGGAGGAGCGAATAGGTATAAGAGAAATAGATTGTGGGGGAGCCGTCCATTTCATAGGCGAAACTTGTTATGGCGTTCTTTGAGTGCTAGCATTACCACTATCCTATGCCTGCATCGTAATAGACCAACTCCAATGTATGCTACCGAATATTTTTCTGCTCTGTGCTTTTTGGACCTCACCCCGATTGTGACGATTGATCGGCGTGTCCGTTTGTCCCTCTCCCAAGGGAGAGGGCATGGTGACGAATCCATTTCTGTGTGATGGGGTGATGAGTTTCCAAGTCAGTGGGTTGATTCAAGAGGCATTGGCTTCTCCCCCTTGGGGGAGACGGGAGAGGGGTTTGTGACCTCACCCTGATTCGCTTGAGCAATCGGCGTGTCCGTTTGTCCCTCTCCCAAGGGAGAGGGCGTGGTGACGAATCCATTTCTGCGTGATGGGGGTGTTGAATTTCCGAGTCAATGGTTCAAGAGGCATTGGCTTCTCCCAAGGGAGAGGGCAGGGTGACGAATCCATTTCTGCGTGATGGCGGTGATGAATTTCCAAGTCAATGGTTTGGTTCAAGAGGCATTGGCTTCTCCCCTTTGGGGGACGCGTACCCGAGCCCTTCGGCAGGCTCAGGATAAACTCCGCGAGCGGTAGACGGGAGAGGGGTTTGTGCCACAACAAAAAATCCGAAGCCAAACGACTTCGGATTTTCGATTTACGCCTCCACAAACTCCGCAACGGCGATGCTTCGTTTCTTTGCCAGATTTTTTCGATGCAACTTGATCCGCTCGATCTCGTGCAATGTTTCCGCAGTAAGATAACTCTCTCCACAATTCGGGCAGACCACCACAGGCACATTCTCGATAATCAGCAAATTCGCTCCTTTGCCGTAACTGCGCGTCACATGGCGGACTTCCGCGCCTTTTTTGCCGCAAATATCACAAATCATGATTTCTCCTTTATTGCTCACGATACACAGTGATAAAAATCAACTTGTCAGTGGGTCCGATTTTGGTTACAGCCACAACACTTTCGCCAGTCAGCGATTCGCCCTGAACGAGATACTTCCATTAACCTGTGCTTTGGTCTTTTTGACGTTCGATAATCTTACCTGACAAAATCGCGCTTTCCACATCGGAAATTGACAGTTCATCTTCATCCATTTCTTCATCCGCATGGAGCGTCATCACATATTGCCGCGTACGGACTTTTTCTCTCAGTTCATTTAGGATTCGCTCATACACAGGCAACTCCGCTGGAAAGGGTGATGATCCAAATATAAATCAGAGTTCAATCTACTTCAAACTGTATTTTACCCCAACATAATTTTTCCTCCCCGCTCTAGCCGCACAAGACCCAAAGTCCTCTGCGGCTATTTTTGTCTTGACTGTTTTAGAATTTATGTTCTATAATCACCTTCCACAAAACCCTGCCTACCCTTTAGACGTTCAGGAGCATACATGGCGACCCAACTTTCGATCCCCAAACTTCGCAAAACATTCAAGCACGTCATCTCGCCAAAAGATGCGGACTACGACAAAGCGCGCACCGTCCTGCCAGGCGATATTGACCGCCGCCCTGCCGTCATCATCAAAGTCACCAATGCAAATGAAGCGGCACAGGTCATTGCGCTCGCCAAAGAAACGGGGCTGGCGCTTGCGGTCCGCAGTGGCGGTCACAGCGTGCATAGCGTTGTGGATGACGGAATCGTTTTGGATCTGTCACTGCTGAAGAACATCGAGATGGACGCCCAGGAAAAAACGGTCTGGGCTGAGGCGGGTCTGACCGCCATCGAATTAACGTCCGCCACGCTCGAACATGGGTTGGTCGTCGGATTTGGCGATACGGGTTCGGTCGGCATTGGCGGTATCACGCTCGGCGGCGGCGTTGGCTATCTCGTCCGCAAGCATGGGCTCACCATTGATCACTTGCTCGCCGCGGAGATCGTCACCGCCGATGGAAACATTTTACAAATTGATAAAACGAATCATGCGGATCTATTCTGGGCGATTCGCGGCGGCGGCGGAAACTTCGGCGTGGTGACCAAATTCAAATTTCAATTGCAGGATTTGACTCAAGCCTACGGTGGGATGCTCTGCCTGCCCGCCACGCCACAGACAATCGCTTCTTTCGTGAGTGCGGCTGATTCGGCTCCCGAGGCATTATCCACCATTGCGAACGTGATGACCGCGCCGCCCATGCCGTTTCTGGCGGAGGAGTATCACGGCAAAATTATCATTCTGGCAATGCTGTGCTACACAGGCGATCCTGCCGACGCTGAAAAAGTAATCCAGCCGTTTCGTAACATCGCCGCTCCGTTAGCCGACATGCTTCACCCGATGGGTTATGCCGAAATGTTCCCGCCTGATGACTCAGATTATCATCCGCTTGCCGTATCAACCAACATGCACCTTGACTATGTGGATGAATCGGTGGCGCAAACCATGTTGACTCATTTGCAAAAGTCAACGGGCATGATGGCGGTGACTCAGTTGCGCGTGTTAGGCGGAGCGATGGCGCGCGTCCCTGCCGATGCGACCGCGTACGCGCACCGTCAGTCAAAGGTCATGGCGAATCTGGCGGTCATCTATCAAGACCCGAACGAAAAGCCGCAACATGAACAATGGGCGCATGAATATAAGCAGACCATCGCCCAAAGCGACAAAGGCGAATATGTGAACTTCATCAACACCGTCGGCGCGAAAGAACTTGAAGCGGCGTACCCAGCCTCCACGTTGGGAAGGTTGCGTCAAGTCAAAGCGCAGTATGACCCAACGAATCTGTTCAAGATAAATCAGAATATTTTAGGTTCTCCCGTTTCTGGCGGGAGAACCTGACCACAAAGGTACACAAAGGGATGCTTTTTTTCTTTTTCCTTCGTGACCCTTTGTTTCCTTTGTGGTTAAAAAATGACAGACCAAGATATTTATAAGGAGTTCAATCATGGAACAAACTACATCCAATTCATGGGTCAAAGAAATCGCCGCCATCACCTTGTTTGTAGAAGACCTGTCCGCCGCAAAACATTTTTATCAGCAAGTCTTTGGTCTGCCAGTGATGTTTGAGGATAAGGATTCCTGCGTGTTCAAGTTTGGGAATACGCTCGTCAATTTGCTGAAATCCACCGAAGCGAAAGAACTCATCGAACCCGCCAACGTAGCCAGCCGCGACTCTGGCTCGCGCTTTGTATTTACGATCGCGGTGGATGATGTGGATGCGATGTGCAAGGAATTGGCATCTCGCGGCGTGAAACTGCTGAACGGTCCGATGGATCGCCCGTGGGGTGTGCGCACCGCCAGTTTTATGGATCCCAGCGGTTATATTTGGGAGATTGCGAAATAACGGAGTGCAGACTTAAGTCTGCTTTATATTTGGCGGACTGACCCGCAGGGCGCTTCGCAGAGTCCGCGATCCAAAGGAAAATCCATGAAAACTTTTTATCAAATTTTAGCCAATACTGTAATTGCCAATGTGACTAACATGACCGTTTGGTTTGCGATGGTATTTTTCGTCTATCTTGAAACCAGATCCGTCACAGCCACTTCGATCATTTCAGGTATTTTTCTTGTGCTGACTGCTTCATTAGGCATATGGTTTGGAAGCTTGGTTGACCATAACAAGAAAAAGAACGTGATGATTCTTTCGGGCGTGATTTCACTGCTCATTTACATCATCGGCTTTGGAATCTATCTCGCCCTGCCTGCTGAAACATGGAAGAACCCAACCAGCGTCACGCTTTGGGTTTTCAATGTGATTTTATTGATCGGTGTCATTGCAGGTAACATCCGCTCGATAGCGGTGCCGACACTGGTCACGATTTTGATTCCCGAAGATGACCGCGCCAAAGCCAACGGACTCGTCGGCACAGCCTTTGGCATCGCATTCCTCATTTGTTCCGCCATCAGCGGTTTGTTGGTTGGCGCGGGCGGTATGTTTTATGTTTTGATCCTCGGAATCGTGATGATGACCCTTTCCATCTTTCACATGTGGACGTTGCAGATTCCCGAAAAAGAAATTGTCCATCTCGAACAGCAACCCAAAGTGGATTTGCGCGGCACCTACGCAGTCGTCGCCGCCATCCCTGGGTTAATGGCAATGATTCTTTTCACCACCATCAACAACTTTTTAGGCGGCGCGTTCATGGGTCTCATGGATGCGTATGGCTTATCCCTTGTTTCTGTGCAAACATGGGGATTGCTTTTCGCCGTCATCAGCACGGGCTTTATCGTCGGCGGGATGGTCATTGCAAAATATGGCTTGGGGAAAAATCCGCTCGTGGCGATGTTCGCCGCCAACATCATCATTTGGATTATCTCGACCTTCTTCACCATCCAACCGTCCATCATTTTGCTTGGGGTGGGCATGTTCATTTACATCAGCGTTGTGCCGTTCATCGAAGCCGCCGAACAGACGATTCTCCAGAAAGTCGTTCCGCTGGAAAGGCAGGGACGCGTCTTCGGATTCGCCCACAGCGTCGAACAATCCGCTTCGCCTCTGACCACCTTTCTAATTGGTCCCATTGCTGAGACGTTTTTCATCCCTTTTATGACCACAGGCGTGGGCGTCGGCTTGATCGGCAGTTGGTTCGGCACAGGTCCCGCACGCGGAATTGCGTTGGTCTTCACGGTGGTAGGTATCATTGGCTTGATTCTCACCGTCATTGCGATGAATACAAAATATTACAAGTTGCTGTCTGATAGATATATGAACGGCGAAAGCGAGTCGCCTGCATTGCCTGAAGGTGAATTGGCGTAAATCCCCAACATCGTGAGGGAGATTGCTTCGTCGGGCTATCGCCCTCCTCGCAATGACGATAAAGGAATACTCAATGTCCACCAAAACCCCACAATCCGACCTCCCCAACATTGGCGCGCCCGCCACACGCGCATTGACTCACGAAGGCTACACAACTCTCAAGCAGTTAACCAAACTCTCCGAAGCGGAGTTGGCTCAACTGCATGGGGTTGGCGAAAAGGCGATCGAATTTTGCATGAAGCCTTGAAAGCAAAGGGCTGGTCGTTCAAGCCAGCCAAAACGGGGGAGACGTTGAAGAAGAAGGCTCGCCCGTCAGCCGCACGGATGCCGTAGACAAGTTTATGCTGGGGTTGAGTCACCCGCTCAAAGCGGAGGTGGAGGCGGTTCGTTCCATCATCAAAGATGCGGATAAAAATATCCATGAGGAAATCAAATGGAAAGCGCCGTCGTTCAATTACAATGGCGAGTATTTGGTGACGTTCAATTTGCGAGACGTAAAACGAATCCATCTTGTGTTTCATAATCCGATGATTCCCAAAGTGAAAAGCGATTTACTGGAAGGCGATTACAAAGATAGGCGCATGATGTATTTGGCAAATATGAAAGACGTTAGGGCGAAGAAAGCCGAACTTGAAAAGATACTCAAGCAGTTGATAAAATTGATCACGTAAAAAACCGTCCCGCAGGTTGGACTTGCAAGTTGTACGCCTTCAAAGAAACCTGCGGGACGTTGAATCAGGAGAAACCATGCCACAGGAATTTATTGAGATTCACGGTGCAAGAGAAAACAATTTGAAGAATGTTTCATTGCGAATCCCCAAACGCAAGATTACGATTTTCACGGGCGTATCTGGTTCGGGCAAATCGTCCATTGTGTTCGACACGATAGCGACCGAATCGCAAAGATTGCTGAATGAAAACTTCAGCATGTTCGTGCGAAATTTCTTGCCGAAGTATGGTCAGCCTGATGCCGACTCGATTGAGAACTTGAGCATGTCCATTGTCGTGGATCAGAAGCGAATGGGCGGCGGTTCACATTCCACCGTTGGCACGATCACCGACATCAACACGATCCTGCGTATGATGTTTTCGCGTCTCGGTCAGCCGCACGTGGGACCAACAAACGTCTTCGGCTTCAACGATCCGCAAGGGATGTGCCCAAACTGCAATGGACTTGGGCGCAAACTGGATGTGGACATGGATAAGTTTTTGGATAAGTCCAAATCCTTGAATGAAGGCGCGATCTTATTTCATGAATACGCTGTGGATAGCTGGTACTGGAGTAATTTAATTAATACGGGCTTGTTCGACCCCGACAAGAAAATTTCCAAATATTCTCAGAAAGAATTGAACGACCTGTTATATAGCGAGCCGATTAAGGTCAAGACCAAAGTGGGCGCGAAAGAGTTCAACATGACCTATGAAGGCATCATCACCCGCTTCACGAATAAATATATCAAGCAGGATCTAAAAACCAAATCGGAACGAACTCAGAAGTCGATTGAACCCTACCTGACGATGGGTCCGTGTTCTGAATGCAAGGGCGCGCGGTTGAACCAGACGGTCTTGAAATGCAAGATCAACGGTTACAACATCGCCGACCTGACGAGCATGGAGATCCCCGATGTGATCGAAGCCGTGAAAAAGATCAAAATTCCCGCCGCCGCGCCGATGGTCAAAGCGCTGGTTGAACGGTTACAAAATCTCGTGGATATAGGCTTGGAATATCTCAGCCTCAGCCGCGAGACGGATACGCTTTCGGGCGGGGAATCACAGCGCGTGAAAATCGTCAAACACTTGGGTAGCAGTTTGACCGATGTCATTTATATTTTTGATGAGCCGAGCGTGGGCTTACATCCGCGGGATGTGCATCGCATGAACGAGTTGTTGCAGAAACTGCGCGATAAAGGCAACACGGTCATTGTCGTGGAGCATGACCCCGATGTGATCAAGGCGGCAGACCATGTCGTGGATGTGGGTCCGCTCGCAGGTCCGCATGGAGGCGAGATCGTTTACGAAGGCAGTTACGCAAATCTGCTCAAAGCCAACACGTTAACGGGCAAACACATGAAAGTAAAAGTTCCGTTGAAGGATGAGTTCCGCAAGGCAACTGGAAAACTGCCAGTCAAGAATGCGAAAGTGAACAACCTGCAAAACGTCAGCGTGGATATTCCAACTGGAATCCTAACGGTTGTCACTGGCGTGGCGGGTTCGGGAAAAAGTTCGTTGATCAATGAAGTCTTTTTGGCGCAACATCCTGATGCGATTGTGATTGACCAATCGGCTGTGGGAGTCAACAGCCGCTCGAATCCCGCAACGTACACGGGCATCATGGATGATGTCCGCAAGGCGTTTGCGTCGGCGAACAAGGTCAATGCGGCGTTGTTCAGTTTCAACTCGAAAGGTGCGTGCGAGAACTGTCAGGGACTGGGCGTGATCTATACCGAGTTGTCATTTTTCGATAGCGTGAAATCGCCCTGCGAAGTGTGCGAAGGCAGGCGTTTCAAAGATGAAGTTTTGGAATATAAATTGAATGGAAAAAATATCTCGGAAGTTTTGGCAATGAATGTTGGACAGGCGCTTGAGTATTTTGAGATTCCAGAAGTGAAGAAAAAATTACAAGCCATGAGCGATGTCGGGCTGGATTATTTGAGTCTGGGTCAGCCGTTGAGCACACTTTCTGGCGGAGAATGTCAGCGTATTAAACTTGCCAGCGAACTGCACAAAAAGGGAAGCGTTTACATCATGGATGAACCCACGACGGGTTTGCACATGTCTGATATTGAGCATTTTATGGAAGTCATCAATCGTTTGGTGGATACTGGTAATACAGTTGTCATCATCGAACATAATTTGCATGTTATAAAGAATGCAGATTGGATCATTGACATGGGTCCCGAAGGCGGAAGCAAGGGCGGAGAAGTCATCTTCGAAGGCACGCCCAGGCAACTGGTCAGCGCGAAGCGTTCGTTGACGAGTGAATACATCCGTAATTAAGGAGTTGAAACCGTCCCGCAGGTTTGAATCATGAATTGTGACTTCGAATTAAACCTGCGGGACGGTAAACAATAAAGGAGAAAATCATGTCACCGTTAACCCCATCACAAGAGATTGACAGGCAAATCAAAGAGTCTGTCGGGCATATTCTGGCGGGTCCAGGCGCTTCAAAAATGTTGCCTGTTCGCCTCGAATGGAAAGCCCTACCCGAGTGCTATGCCAGAATATTGTGAGAAAGCGACGATGGTTTCCTGATCATCTATTTTCACTATATTCCCAACTACTGTTTCGGAGGTTTGGCCTTGCATGGTGATCGAGTTGTAGTCCCACCATTTTTTGCACGAGAATGTGATTGTGGAAACTCTACAGTTTCCACGATCCACTCTTCGCTGACGATAATGTAATCTGAATTCGTTATCTTCAATTTTTGTCCCGAATATGGAATGGGTTTCATATCTATGCTCATTTCTACTAAAGGCTTGTGTTCTCAGGGCATTCTATTAAAGACAAAACCAGTATATCAAAACCACCCTGTCTCCATATCGAATCTGACATTTCTTATTGATGCATAAACAGAACAACAAATTTCAAGGAGAAAACTATGTCACCATTAACCCCATCGCAAGAGATAGACAAGCAAATCAAAGAGTTAGGCAATGACTGGCGCGGCAAAATGCTGGCGCGGTTGAGAAAGTTAATCCTTTCTGCCTCTTCCGATCTTTCTGAAGATTGGAAGTGGGGAACCGCCGTTTTTGTTTGCAAAGGCAACGTGGTGGCGGCTGGAATTTTCAAAGACCATGTCAAATTGAATTTCTTCAAAGGCGCATCGCTGAAAGACCCGAAGAAATTATTCAATGCGGGTCTCGAAGCCAAAGGCTCGCGTGGAATTGACCTCACCGAAAAATCAAAAATTGATGAAGCCGCGTTGAAAGAATTGATCCGTGAAGCGGTGGCATTTAATTCGGCGAAGAAGAAATAATTTAAACCATCCCGTAGGTAAGTAAATGCTCTTCGATTTCAAAACCCGCTCTTCTGATTCAACCTTAGTTGAGACTGTTTGGCAGACTCGAACCGCGATGCAGGGCGGGTCTTTTACTTCTGCCGCCGCGAGCCGCTGGGAGATGGTCATTACGCGGCGGTTAGACCAGCTCACGTTGAGCATCCGCGGACCTGAGACTTTCGCGTCTCCCGCGCCTGTCCCGAATGGAGATGTCGAGTATTTTGGCATCGTTTTTAACCGCGAAGTTTTTCTGTCGCAACTCCCAAAGCAGAATTTGGTTGATCACGAAATTCATTTGCGCGAATCGCTCAACAACCGATTTGAATTTTTAGGCAAGACCTGGGAGTTCCCTACGTTTGAAAACGCCGATACTTTCGTAAACAAGCTCTTCCGTGAAGGCTGGTTGGGGCAAGATCAGATTGTGAAGGATGTTCTCTGCGGACATGCGCATGAATTGTCGTTACGCTCTCTACAACGACGCTTTCTGTATGTAACGGGACTGACGCACAAAACCATTCAACAAATTGACCGCGCCAACCTTGCTGTTTCTCTTTTGCAAAGCGGTGTGCCGATCCCTGAAACGGCTTATCAGGCAGGTTACTATGACCAGTCGCATCTTACGCGCTCTTTGAAATTATTTGCGGGGCAAACCCCGACTGAAGTAGCCCAAGTGAATTTACCTGAATAGTGTCGTTTTAATACAAGACATGTTTTGGGTAAGGGGATATGATACAAAAATTCAATAATCAGGAGAAATGTCATGCGAAAAATATTTGTCACCGAATTTGTCACGTTAGACGGCGTTGCCCATGCGCCGAATGAATGGTCATTCCCTTACTGGGCGGATGGTATTGCAGATTTTAAACTTGCAGAAACAATGGCGAGCGACGCGCTTTTGTTGGGGCGAGTCACATACGAGGGCTTTGCCGCCGCCTGGCCCAGCCGCACGGATGAAGCGGGCTTTGCCGACCGATTCAATTCAATGCCAAAGTTTGTGGTTTCAACCACCCTTGCCAAAGCCGAGTGGAATAACTCGACGATCATTTCTTCCGATGTTGTGGCTGAAATTTCCAAACTCAAAGAACAATCTGGTCAGGATATCGGAATTCACGGGAGCGTTGAACTTGTCCGCTCGCTCATGCCCCACAACTTGATAGATGAGTATCGCCTTATGGTATATCCGCTAGTGCTGGGGAAAGGCAAACGTTTGTTTGAAGAAGGCGATGAGGCTAAATTGAAACTAACCGAGTCGAAATCGTTCAGCTCGGGAGTCGTCTTGCTCCGATACGAAACTGTGAGCGAGTAACTTGCTTTTCTATCCGATTGCAGATTCAAGTAAACGCTGTCTTCACTGGTACAATCACAGCAAGTCAGCGTTTTTGTTTTGCAAGCTAAAAATGTGACTGATAACGCGCTATGAAAACCTACATTGTCCTCCTGCGCGGCGTAATGCCCACTGGCAAAAATAAGGTGCCGATGGCTCAACTGCGCGAAGTACTCGCAAATGCTGGCTTTGGGAATGTGCGAACCTATATCCAAAGCGGTAACGCGCTTGTGGATTCCGATTTGCCTGCGAAGGAAATTGAAAAACGTATTCACGAACTGATCAAGAAGCATATCGGCGCTGACTTGGCAGTCGTAGTGCGGACGGGGAAACAGTTACAAAAAGTTTTGGATGAGAATCCATTTACAGACGGATATGACATCTCCCGCATATTCTTCGTGTCGTTTGCAGAGAAGCCGCCGCAGAAAATGGTCAACGACTTACTTGCACGGGATTTCTCGCCAGAGAAATTGATAATCAACAAAGACGCGGCTTACATGTTCATACCAAACACCTACGGTAGTGATACACTCTCTAATAATTTTCTCGAAAAGAAACTGGGCGTCTCGGCGACTACCCGTAATTTCAATACAATCAGCAAACTAATAGAGATGAGCAAATGAAAATCCACCTCATTGACGGTACATACGAATTATTCCGCGCACATTTTGGCGCACCACCTAAAAAATCCCTCAGCGGACAAGAAGTTGGCGCAACGCTTGGATTGGTGCGCAGTTTGTTGATGCTGTTACAAACCGAAGGCGTGACCCACGTCGCTGTGGCGTTTGATCATGTCATCGAGTCAGTTTCGTAATAAGATGTATGCGGGCTATAAAACCAGCGCAGGTGTTGACCCAATTATCTTAAATCAATTTGAGATTGCTGAAAAAGCCGTGTCTGCTTTGGGTGTGCCAGTGTGGTCTATGGTCAAGTTTGAAGCGGACGATGCCATTGCAACGGCTGTGACCAAATTCAAGAAAGAGAAATCTGTGGAGCAGGTCATCATCTGTTCGGTGGATAAAGATTTGACTCAAATGGTGGACGGCAAGAAGGTCATTTGTTGGGATCGGCGGCGCGAAATCCAGATGGATGAAAAAGGCGTGGTTGAAAAATTTGGCGTGAAGCCAGAGTCAATTCCTGATTATCTTGCTCTTGTCGGCGATTCTGCCGATGGCTACCCTGGCATCAAAGGTTGGGGAGAGAAATCTACGGCAACGATCTTGGCGAAATATAAGCACATCGAGTCCATTCCCAAAGACCCTAAAAAGATACCGTTGAGTTTGGGGCGAGCGACAACTCTGCTGGAAAATTTACAGGCGAATTATCAAGATGCTTTGTTGTTTAAAGAGTTATCTACTTTACGACAAGATGTTCCATTGAAAGAAAGTTTGAAAGATTTGGAATGGAAAGGGGCAACGGAAAAGTTTAAGAGAGTGTGCGTGGAGTTGAGAGAAGGGAGAATCGTCGAGCGGGTGAAGAAGTGGAGATAAGTTTGTAGGTCACGCTCGTAGGTCACGCTTGTAGCGTGACTATTTTATTAATTATGCCTGTCACGTTGAAAACGTGACCTACGGGATTTGCTGGCTCAAATCATTTATCTTGTTTCGGTGCGTTTGGTCCGTTTGTGCCTCGCCAAAAGTGAAGTTGACCGTCTGCGTTTCGTTTGTAGACTTGCATAAACCAAGTGTTGACTTGAACTGGAGCGTTCCCATCTTTGGGAACTATCTTGCCAACTGCCGCGCCTCGCAAAATAAGCACATCGCCAAAGTCTGAAATCTCCTGAACCTCAGGGACAATCTGCAATTCAAATTGCGCAAAGGTAGCCGTCCAGAAACTTCTGATTGCATTGATACCGACGATAGGCGGCTGGCTTGGGTTTTGAATCACCGCATCTTCCGTATATAAATCCAGCAGTGTTTCAATATCGCCTTCTGCCATAGCCTTGTATGCTTGTTTAATTCGGTCCTCTATTGATGAGTGCTGTGCCATTACAGATATTTCCTTTGTTGGTAATTACTTCGGTCCCATATACACGATTTCAACCAAAATTCTGTCGGGTGTTTCGAACATGATTTGATAGTACGTCTGATCTTCCCTCCCTGCAAAATCGGGACGATGCCTTGGGGTTTCGAAGAGGAGTTCCACGCCGCGTTCAGTCAGGTAGGATGCGGCGGCGTCCACGTCTGCCAGAGTCGCTGTGCGAATTCCAATGTGATTGAGTCCAGGCGCGTCGTAATCGTTGGCGATCTCTTTGGTGTTTGGACCGAAATGCAGGCTGAGCGCGCCTCCGTTCGTCATGCCGAAAGTGTCGGGGCTGTCGTACATGAGCCGCCACCCGAGAAAGGTGAGCAGGTCACGATAGAACGATGCGTTCGCAGGGCGGACTGAAAATGTTAGGTGGTCAATATCGGAGCCGTTTTTGTAGTTGCCCTTGGCGCGTGAGCCGTAGAGGACGGCTTTGGTCACTTGCGGATATTTCGCAAACACGCCGCACAGTTTTTGGATGGTGGTTTCTTTCAAGCCAAAACGCAAGGCGTTCATGAATGACATCAATTTGATTCTCTCAACGCCCGTTCCAGCAGGTCTGTGACGTTGAGTTCGCCTGCCCATTTTCGCAGGTAGTCCAAGTCCAGCTCGTTTGCGCGGGTTTTCAGCACGCCGAGGATGTCGCGCCATTGGCGGTCTGAAACTTCGCCGCCCATGCGATACCATTCCAGTTTAGAGAGGATCGTGTCTTCGGGGCTGGCAAACATTGCGCTGACTGGCGAAGCCGTCTCAAAGGCAAACGATTGCCGTTGGGCGCGGGCAAGCTGCGATTGCAAAAAGGGACGCGGGCGCGGGATGAAAACATCCACTTTGAACATGGTTTCGCGGTGGATGATGTTGAAACTGGAATTACGCTGAATGGATTCGGCGATCATCTCGTCGTCCACATAGAACTCATCCTGCAAGACTGAGACGAACGGCTGGAGATGTTCCAGCCTCATTTCGGCGACGATATCCGAATCCTGTGTTGTCCGTACCATGCCGTAAAGCGTGGATGCCAGCGACCCGCCGATAAGATAAGGGACGCCGAGTTTCTCGAAAACGCCTGTAACCTTGAGAGTCACCTCGACGGGTTCATTTTGCACGCGCGATCTCTCCAAACACTTTGCGCGCCAGTTCCTCCCCCAACAGCAAACCCGCCAGTTTGCGGCGTAGTTCTGCTTCGGTTGCCTGCGGATATTGCGATCGCAAGCCTGTCAATGCCAGCATACGGGCGGATGCGTTCAACTGCGCCAGCATGTTCATCTTTTTGGTGGGGCTGGCTTGTTGCCAAAGCCGGATTTGCAAGGCTTCCATTTTGGGGTGGGTATCGGAATAGAGCGCGGTCATGGAAGTAATTATACCGCCCCCTTGTTTTAAAATCGGGACGCTGATTCACGCTGAAAACGCAGATTTTCTTTCTTTTGAATCAGCGAAATCAGCGTTTATCTGCGTCCCAAAAAATTGTGCAGGGTTTTAGATCGCCCCTTTCCCCCGTAACACCTCCACGTCCTCGCGCGAACGACCCAACAAACTCATCAACACTTCCTCCGTGTGTTGACCCAGCATTGGCGGCGGCTTTTGGATCTCCGCCGGGGTGGCGGATAACTTATAAGGGAAGCCGGGCACGCGCACCGTCCCGGCGGAGGCGTGGTTTGTTTCCAAGATCATATCCCGCGCTTGCGTTTGCGGATGCGCGAACACGTCGGGGATCGAGTTGATGCGTCCGCAGGGGAGACCCGCCCTCACCAAGTCCGCGAGCCAGTCGTCCACATTTTTTTGCGCGAAGGCTTTGTTTAGTTCATCCACCAGCGCGGCGCGGTTCGTCACGCGCTTGCCGTTCGACGCGAAGCGCTCGTCGGCTTTGAGGTCGGCGCGGTTCATCATGTCGCACAACAAGCCCCATTGCTTTTCATTGGCGACGCCCAAAATGAACCAGCCATCGCGGGCGCGGAACGAATCATACGGCACGAGATTCGGATGCGCGTTGCCGAGGCGGCGCGGAGGCTGACCGCCGACGAGATAATTCGACGCGACGTTGGTCAGCAAAGCCATGCACGAATCGAACAGCGAAATATCCACATGCTGACCTTCGCCCGTGATGTCGCGCGCGCGCAACGCGGCAAGGATGGCGGTGGCGGCGAACATGCCCGACGTGATGTCTGTGATCGGGATGCCGACGCGCGAGGGCGGACCTTCAACGGGACCCGTGATGCTCATCAATCCGCCTTCGCCTTGGATGACCGCGTCGTACCCCGGGCGGTCTGCGTACGGACCCGTGCGGCCGTATCCACTCACCGAGCAATAGATCAACTTCGGGTTCACGCTGCGCAGATCGTTATAGCCCAAGCCGAGTTTATCGAGATCGCCCGTGCGATAATTTTCCACCAGCACATCGCACACGCCCGCCAATTTGCGGATGATCTCCCGCCCTTCTTGCGATTGGATGTTGACGGTCACGCTTCGTTTGTTTCTGTTCGCCGCGATGAAGTACGCCGACTCGCCGGGATAGTTGCCATACGCCTCGCCCACGAACGGAGGTCCCCACCCGCGCGTCTCGTCGCCGCTGACGGGACGTTCGATCTTGATCACGTCCGCGCCCAAGTCGCCGAGCATCATCGTGCAATACGGTCCCGCCAACGCGCGGGTGATATCGAGAATGCGAATGTTTTGAAGGGGTTGCATAAGGACATTACCTTCCATTTTGGTATTTCTCTTGATAATAGCGCCTGCGTTCTTTGCGTAATTCCTTGAATAAATTCTTTTGAGCAACTGTTTCTTTCTTGAGACGTTTCTCGATTCGTCGGGAAACGACATCTATGACTAGAATTTTGGGTTTCAGCAGAAATGAACGATCTCCCAAATCAATGATAGTGAACACATTCCCCTCCTGTAGTTTATATTTTGAACGTAATTTGGCAGGGATGGTGAATTTTCCGTTCTCATTAATTTGAATAATATTCATACCGTTTCTCCGAGAATTCCGCCTCCTGTAGCGGAGACTCTTCGGAACGGCTCGCATCCCGAAGGGTGACATCTTCATTTGTTGTTGGCAGTATAAACGCTTCTTATGTAAAAAACAATAAATACATGTGTCGTTGCGAGGGCGTTCTTGCTCTTTGCCCGAAGCAATCCCCTCTATCTGCCAACATCTGTCTGCAAAGAGGAGATTGCTTCGTCGTCGCAGAGTTTATGCTGAGTTTGTCGAAGCGCTCCTCCTCGCAACGACATGAATGAAAAGTTATAATCCCCGCTCATGAATGCCGACATCCTTATCTGCGGCGCGGGCATCGCGGGCGTGACGACCGCCTATCAACTCGCGGTGAAACACGGCGTGAAGAACATCGTCATCGTTGACCCGCTCCCTCCGCTCACGCTGACCAGCGACAAATCCACCGAGTGTTATCGCAACTGGTGGCCCGGTCCCGGCGACGCAATGGTTCAACTGATGAACCGCAGTATTGACATCATGGACGCGCTTCACAACGAGTCGCCCGCGCGTTTGCCGATGCATCGCTATGGTTATTTGTATGCTACAGCCGACTCGAAGACCGTTGAAACGATGATCGCCAGCGCGGAGGAAATCTCACGCCTCGGCGCGGGTCCACTGCGGATTCATCGCGGCGACTCGAACGACCCTCAGTATGTTTCCGTTTCTCAGCATGGTCTCGCCGACGCGCCCAGCGGCGCGGACTTGTTCCTCGACCAGAATCTCATCCGCAAATATTTTCCGCATCTCACCGAGCGGACAGTTGCCCTGCTCCACGCGCGGCGGTGCGGATGGTTCGCCGCTCAGCAGTTTGGTATGTATATGCTGGAACAAGCGATCTCGCACGGCGCGCGACTCGTCAAAGGGAAAGTGGAAAGTGTGGAAGTGGAGGGAACAGAATCGAATCAGTGAAAGTTGCAACACCTAACGGTGAGCAAACAATTTCCACGCGAAATTTTGTCATTGCGGCGGGCCCGCTGCAAAAACAAGTGGGGAAGATGATCGGCGTTGAAATCCCTGTGCAATGCGAACTGCATCTCAAAGTGATGCTCAACGATCCGCGCCATGTTTTTCCGCGCCAGATGGGATTGCTCATCTGGAATGACCCGGTCACGTTACCGTGGTCGGACGATGAAAGAGAAGTGCTGACAGAATCAGATGAAACGAAATGGCTGACGCATGAACTTCCCTCCGGTGTGCATGGACGTCCCGAAGGCGAAGGCGACGTGATCCTTTTGCAATGGGTGTATCACAACGCCGAAGCGGTCGAACCAACTTTCCCCGTCGCGCTCGACCCGCAGTTGCCCGAAGTCGCGTTACGCGGCATGGCAAACGTCATCCCCGGTCTTTCGTCATACTTCAATCAAATCCCAAAACCGTTCATTGACGGCGGCTATTACGCGCGCGCGAAAGAGAATCGTCCGCTGATCGGATCGCTTGCTGTCGAAGGCGCGTATATCATCGGCGGCTTGGGTGGCTTCGGCATGATGGCTTCATGCGGCGCGTCTGATCTGTTGGCGAAACATATCGTCCGCGCGGAGCTGCCGAGTTATGCGCCCGCGTTTTTGTTGAGCCGCTATGACGACCCGCAGTATCAAGCGATGTTGCAACAATGGGGCGCGTCGGGGCAACTTTGAATCATGCGATTCAAAATGACATCACAAAATCTTTGAACTCTTGAATGAAACGCGGTTTGCTGAACTGTTGTGAATTTTGAACGATGGCGTCGCGTGAAAAGTTTTTGAAATTTTTTTCGAATCGTTGAACCGCTTCGATCAAACTTTCCGACGATTGCTCATTGAAAAATAAACCTGTTGCGTTTTCAATCACTGTTTCCAACGCGCCGCCTGAACAATACGCAATGACGGGACATCCCGCCGCCTGCGCCTCCACGATGGCAATGCCGAAATCTTCCTCCGCCGCGCAGACGAACGCGCGCGCTTTTCCCAGAAGTTCGGCGACATCTTCATCCGATTGAAAACCTAACAACTGAATATTTGAATTTGCCATGTTTTTCAATCGCGGCAGTTCAGGTCCATCACCGATGACGAGGAGTGGAAGATTCAATTCGTTGAATGCTTTCACGAGCAACTCGACTCGTTTGTGCGAGACGAGCCGCGTGACGGTGATGAAGTAATTTTCACGCTGTGGGCTTGGATGAAAACGATTCACCTCGACGGGCGGGTGGATCACCCTCGCTTCGAGTTGATACGCCTCCCGAATCCGCTCGCGGACGGTGTGCGAATTGGTCGCCATCGCATGGACGCGCGACGCGGCTCGTTGATCCCACGCGCGGAAGGATCGCATGTACTTATCGAGAAGGAAATTGCGGCGCGTGCGGATCCCGTTGATGTTGATGTCTGTCCACGCGTAGCGCAGAGGCGTGTGCGTGTACGAAATGTGACGCATGGCATGGTGATTCGTTGCGCCATTCGCCACCGCATAATTGAATGAAACGACGATGTCGTACTCGCGCAAATTGATTCGTTCGATGGCAGAAGGCATGAGCGGAAGCAGATAACGATGATGTGTATGCGCGAACGGAAGCGAATCAAGCCAAGAGGTGTTCACCTTTCGATTCCCAATCGGCGAGTGGGCGAATACTTTTTTGTTGTAGATCAACGTGAAAATGTCCGCGTGTGGATACGCCTCCAGCGCGGCGAACAACACCTTCTCCCCGCCGCCGATGGATGGGAGCGTGTCGAGGACGAACGCGATGCGCGGGTTAGAGAGAGTCGGAATCATGTCATTCTGAGCGAAGCGAAGAATCTCCGTCGCTGCAAGGAAGTTTCCAGCGCAAGGAGAAATACCTTATTAGAGTTCATTCAACGTTTTCCAGATCAAATTTTGCGCAGCGAGCACTTACCTTGAAAAATTTTTCGCGCGTTCAATCACTCTTTCACTGAGCGACGCTCGCAGACTGTCGCTCAAACATTTCTCGATTGCCTGCGCAAGACCATCAGCCTCCTCTAAACGGAAAACGAATTCCCGCACTTCGCCAACCACTTCGGGCAACGCGCCGCCATCGAAACGTCGGCCCGGCGTCTCGCACGCCATCGCTTCGAGCGCGGGAATGACCAAGGCCTTCATCCGAACGAGGGGAGTACGAGCCAATTCCGCGTTGGCATACAGCGCTCGTAAAGCTTCTCCGGAACATAATTCAAAAAACGGATTCGCTCATCGCTGAAGAATTTGACCGAACGGAATACTCTCTTCCGATTCTCCCGCAACGACCAGCCACGTGTCCTTGAACTCACCTTTGATGTGATGCCATGCTTGCATCAAGCCTTCGAGGTTCTTGCGCGGTTGGATCGAGCCGACGAACAAGATATATTTTTTCGGAAGATTTATGTCGTTGCGAGGAGGGGCGCCAGCCGACGAAGCAATCTCCCTCAAAGGGTGGAGATTGCTTCGTCGCCCTTCGGAGCTCATCGCAACGACATGTGAATGAGACGAAAAATGCGCGTGTCTACTCCGTTAGGCGTGACGATAACATTCTCGACCTCGAACCGCCTCATCACATTTCGCTTCACATATTCCGATGGCGTGAAAATGACACGGACTCGTTTGGCAAGCATCGGCAGCAACAAGCGATACCGTCGAATAACTTTTCGTGAACCATTCGGGGCGCTCAAACGGACTCAGATCGTGGATAGTCAACGCGCTTGATTGCGCACTGCAATTGATGCGAATTAGCAGGCGACCACAAAAAATCAGATCGTGCTTCAACTTCGTCAGCAGGATAGTGCTCCACACGTGACCTGCGATTCCCTGAGCGGGCGTTTTCTCAACCCTGTGACTCTCCGTTGAACAGACGCGGAATCTCGCGCCCGTATCGTTCAACGCCCGTGATGCGCCGCGCGAGAAACCGTCCATTGACGACGATGTCACGCGGCATGATAGTCCGTTTGTGTGAGAAAGATAAACTCAGGCATGATGCGTCTAATTCATAATTATAATGAGCCTTCCGAAAATGGATCCTGCCTTCCCGTACCCCTCATCACATTGGACAGAGAAACTTGTGCGAAGCGCGTTCTATATTACGCTCATCCTTGCCCCTGTCCATTGGCGGATGGTGTTACAGTCCCGTCTAGCCCCCGCGGTGTACAGCGACTACGCCGATTTCCTCCTCTTTTTGCCGGATATCGCGTTGCTCGTTATGTTGGTCGCGTGGGGATTCGCAAGACGAGCCAACCCCAAACCATTGCGGCTTGGACCAGCATTCATGTGGATTCCGCTCGCCGGGTTGACAGCCTTCGCGTTCATCTCGGTCTTTTCCAGCGTAGACCCCGCGCTCTCGTTATATCATTCCATTCGCTTGCTTTTGCTATTTTTCTTTTATCTCTTCATCGTCAATGAACAAATTTCGATTTTTGCCATCGCGCTTGCGGTGGGACTGCAATGCATGTTGCAATCGGTGGTTGCGATTCCTCAATCCATTCTTCAACGCTCGGTCGGTTTGCAGGTTATCGGTGAATATCTACTCGATCCATCTTGGTCCGGCGTGTCCATCATTTCGGATGGGGCGACTCGCATTCTCCGCGCCTATGGACTCTCCGATCATCCCAACGTTTTGGGCGGATGCCTCGCCTTCAGCCTGCTCGTCCTGTTGACCGTTTATCTGCGCGGCGAGCGCAAGAATTCTCTACTTCTCGGCATTGCTTTTGCTCTTCTAAGTCTCGCGCTATTGATGACCTTCTCCCGCTCGGCGTGGCTGGCGTTTCTAACGGGATCCGTTTTCATCGTCGGGTTTGAAGCGAAGGCGCGAGGCTGGGCGTCGCTCAAACCGGTTGTCCCTCTTTTCGCCTGCGCCATACTTGTTGCATTGCCTTTTATTCTGTTGAATGCAAATTATTTCGGCGCGCGCTTCAACGCGGGAGGGTCGTTCGAGAAAGTTCGCTCTGAGCGTGGAGCGATAGAGGAGCGGTTGTTTCTCATCGAAGCCTCCAATCATATTTTCTCAAAACATCCATTGACCGGAGTTGGCATGTCCGCTTCGCCTCTTGCGCTTCGAGATGAAATCCCTCAACTTCCCGAAACTTACCATTACCAGCCGCCTCATTTCACTTTGCTGACTGTCGGACTGGAAACCGGCATGTTCGGCGCGATCTTCTATTTTCTGCTGATGATATTGCCCTGGGTTACATTCTCCCGCCGCGCTGACCTCCGCGCGAATCCCCGAGTCATCGGCGCGATGGGACTATTGCTCGCCGTCACCATCGTCGGCTTCTTCGACTATTACACCTGGTTCTCCACCCCCGGCAGAATTTGGCAATGGCTCGCATGGGGATTGGTTGCTGCCACAATCAACTCTCCTCTCCCTGCTAAATTCGATGGCGAAGACGCTTCAAAATTTACCGCAAAGAGCGCGAAGAACGCAAAGAAAGAATTAAAACTTGGCGTTCTTAGCGGGCTTCGCGGTTCGAAAAATAAAATGGGCGCTCAGCCTTATCCATCGCAGAATCCCCCTCTCCCAGCGGGAGAGGGGCTAGGGGTGAGGGCGAGATCGAATCATTATGACCCTCCTCGACACCCTCTTCATCCCCGTCACAATAATTTACTTCCTCGTCGTCACGACCCTCTTCATCTACGGCTTGAACTTTTTATACCTCTCCTATCACGCGTGGAAAAAACGCGACGCGCTTGAAGTTGAATCGCCAACCCAAGCCATGGATTCGTTTCCCTTCGTCACCGTGCAACTCCCGATCTACAACGAGTTGTACGTCGCCGAACGGTTGATCGAAGCCGCCGCCGCGCTCGAGTATCCGCGCGGCCGATTCCAAATCCAAGTGTTGGACGATTCCACAGACGAGACAGTTTCACTCGTCGAGAGAATCGTGGGTCACATCCAAGCGAGAGGAATTGACATCCAGCATCTGCATCGCGCCGACCGTCAGGGATTCAAAGCGGGTGCGCTCGCTGACGGGTTGAGATCGGCGAAGGGCGAGTTCATCGCTGTCTTTGATGCGGACTTTGTTCCCAATCCAGATTTTCTCAAAAAGATTCTTCCACACTTCGATGAAGATAATATCGCGTTCGTGCAAGGGCGTTGGGGGCATTTGAACGGAAGTTATTCGTTGTTGACTTTTTTGCAATCGCTTTCGCTTGACGCGCATTTTGCGGTGGAGCAACTCGCACGTTCGCAATTGGGTTTGTGGTTTAACTTCAACGGCACGGCGGGTGTGTGGCGCAAAACGGCGATCATTGATTCGGGCGGATGGAAAGCCGAGACCCTCACCGAGGACCTCGACCTTTCGTATCGCGCGTACTTGCGCGGCTGGCGCGCGCGCTATGCGGGCGAGGTCGAAGTGCCGTCTGAGTTGCCCGTGAGTTTCACCGCGTTCCGCCGCCAGCAACATCGTTGGGCGCACGGCGGATTCGACTGCGCGATTCGATATATCCCCGTCATCTGGAAATCCGATGCGACACTCGCGCGAAAGATTCAAGCGAGCCTGCACCTCACGGGCTATCTGATTCATTTATTGTTGTTCGCGTGCGTGTTTTTATATCCGTTGGTCGTCGCAATTTCAGAACGATATCCGGGCTTGATCAGTCTCTTCGGCATCGCGGTCATCTTCAACTTCACCGCGCTCGCGCCGATCGCGTTGGTCGCCGTCGCGCAAAAATCACTGCACAAACGTTGGTTCGCAATTCTGCCATACATGGTCACGCTCGCCGCGCTCGGCGCAGGGCTGATGCTCAACACGCTTCGCGCCGCGTGGCAAGTGTGGGCGGGTCGCCGCGGCGCGTTCGAACGCACGCCGAAATACGGCATCACCGCCCGCGCGCAAAACTGGACGTCCAATCGTTATTACGTCAAAATGGATTTGCTCGTGCCGTTCGAAATGTTTCTCGCGCTCTTCAATCTGTGGACGGTCTGGCTGGCGATTCAAAATTCAAACTGGCTGATCGCGTTATACGCGGCGATCTTCGCGGCTGGATTATTCTTCAACTCCGGTCTGACGATCCTTCAAGCGATTCAACGCCGCTTCCCTCGCCCATTGACGGCTGATTCATCCTAGGCGGCTTTTCTCATGTCCTCAGCCCCCATCTCCCTCGCCATCCTCGAAGCGCTCGCCTACTCCGACATTTTCGACCATCCCTTGCGCTTCGACGAGTTGCATCGCTACCTCCCCATCCGCGCCGATGCGAATGAATTGAAAATTGCACTGGACTCATTCAACGAGCAAATAAAATTTCGTGACGATTTTTATTTTCTCGCGGGGCGTGATGAGATCGTTGACCTCCGCAAAGAACGCGAGGCGCGTTCCAAAAAATTATTGCCCATTGCCCTGCGCCATGGACGGATCCTCGGCTCTCTCCCATTCGTCCGCATGGTCGCGTTGACGGGTTCCCTGGCTGTGTCGAACATTTCCAAAAACGCGGACTTCGATTACATGCTCGTCGCCGCAAAAGGTCGCGTATGGACAGCGCGCGCGGTTGCTTTGTTATTCAATCGCATGGTGCGACTATTTGGTCACACCATCTGCCCGAACCTCATCGTTTCCGAATCCGCGCTCGAATGGCCCCTCCACGATCTATATTCTGCCCGCGAATTGATTCAAATGATCCCAATTTCAGGAATGGATGTGTATCGAGATGTGATGGATGCAAACTCTTGGATTGCGGAATTCGTACCGCAAAGTTCACTTTGCGATAGTCGCGCCAAAACAGCGACTGACCCCAGAGGGGCGCTTCGCGGAGTCGCTACTACAATTAAGCGCTTTTTAGAATTTCTACTGAGCGGAAAACTCGGAGACTACTTTGAATCATGGGAAATGACCCGCAAGATCGCGCGTTTCTCCAAACAACCCGGCTTCGGCGAAGAGACCATCTTCACCGCCGAAGTCTGTCAGGGAAATTTCCATCATCACCGAAAATGGACGCATGAAACTTTTCAAAGGAAATTACATGTCGTTGCGAGGAGGGCTTTGCCCGACGAAGCAATCTCCTTGAACGAGGGGGTTGCTTCGTCGCCTATCGGCTCCTCGCAATGACATAACAAGAATATGACCACCATCCTCCTCGGTCAATCCTACTACCTGCGCTTCGATCCCAAACTGTGGGAAGCGATGCAACCCTATCCGCCGTTGGGGACGTTGTACGCCGCGAGTTGGCTTCGCCAGCATGGATACGAGGTCGCGCTGTTCGACGCCATGCTCGCCGAGTCGGAGGAGGAGTGGGCGCTCGCGCTCGATCAACACAAGCCGCAGTATGCGATCATCTACGAAGATAACTTCAATTATCTCTCCAAGATGTGCCTCTTGCGGATGCGCGAAGCCGCGTTCAACATGATCCACATGGCAAAGTCGCGCGGATGTGTCGTCATCCTCTGCGGCGCGGATGCAACCGATCACTTCAAAGTGTATCTCGAACACGGCGCAGACTATTGCATCCTCGGCGAAGGGGAGGAGACGCTGGTTGAGTTGCTGAATCAACTCGAAGGCGCCGCCCTGAGCGTGTCGAAGGGGAAGAATGAAGCGGGTCTTGAATCCATTTTGGGTCTCGCGTACCAGTCTCCAGTCCCCAGTCTCAATTCTCCAAATTCTCCGATTCTCTCTAATCATCGCAGACCCGACATCACCAACCTCGACGCATTGCCCTTCCCCGCATGGGACTTGGTGAATGTCGAAAAATATCGAAGCCTGTGGTTGAAGTATCACGGATATTTTTCGATGAACATGGTCACCACGCGCGGCTGTCCGTATCACTGTAATTGGTGCGCCAAACCGATCTGGGGACAGCGGTACAACTCGCGCTCGCCTGAGAATGTGGCCGCCGAGATGAAATGGATCAAAGAAACGTTCGCGCCCGATCACATCTGGTTCGCGGACGATATCCTTGGGCTGAAACCAAAATGGATTGAAAAATTTGCGGACTTGTTGATCGAAGCCGACGCGGCGATCCCGTTCAAGTGTTTACAGCGCGCGGACTTGGTCAACGAGAAGACCGCGCCCGCGCTGGCGAAAGCGGGATGCAAAACCGTGTGGCTCGGCGCCGAGTCGGGTTCGCAAAAAATTCTCGACGCGATGGACAAGGGCGATTCTGTCGAAGATATTTACAATGCCGCGCGTCTGTTGCGAGCGAACGGAATCGAAGTTGGATTCTTTTTGCAGTTCGGCTACCCCGGCGAAACGTGGGACGATGTGCAGAAGACATTGAAGATGGTGCGCGAATGTTCGCCCGATGACATCGGCATTTCTGTTTCGTACCCGCTGCCCGGTACAAAGTTTTTCGAGCGCGTGAAATTGGAGTTAGGCGAAAAACAAAACTGGGTGGACTCGGAAGATTTGGCGATGCTCTATCGCGGTCCGTTCCCGACCGAGTTTTATCGCGTTCTGCATGGGCGAGTCCATTACGAGTTTCGCGCGTGGAAGGCTCTGCGCCAGCCGTCCCTGCGCGGGCTGGTTAACATCCCGCGCAACCTTGCGGGGCTTGTGCGAAGCGAAGTGAAGTTGAGGAGTTATTTATGAGCGATGGCGCGTTCGAAACCGTCGCCGAAGCCTTCTCGCGCACGGCGGAAAAATACGACGCCTTCGCGGAGGATCATCCCAACCAAACGCGGATGCGGAACAAAGTCTATTCGCACATCCAGCGATTCGTCCCCGCGGGTTCGCGCATCCTTGAATTGAATTGCGGCACTGGCACAGACGCGGTCGCATTGGCGAAACGCGGATACTTCATCCACGCGACGGATATTGCGCCGGGGATGTTGGAGCGATTGCAGGACAAAGTAACGCAATACGATCTGAGCGAGCGCGTCACGGTCCAACCGTGTTCCTTCACCGAACTGAACAAGATCAACGGCGCGCCGTTCGACGCGGTCTTCTCGAATCTCGGCGGTTTGAATTGCATCCCCGACCTTTCGCCTGTCATCGCGCAATTGCCGCACATCCTGCGCCCGAACGGACTCGTGACGTGGACGTTGATGCCGCCGGTCTGTTTGTGGGAGATGGCTGAAATTTTTCGCGGGCATCCGCGTTTGGCGTTCCGTCGTTTTTCAAAGAATGGGACACGCGCCCACCTCGAGGGATTGTATTTCACGGTCTATTACTTCACGCCGAAGCAAGTCGTTCAGTGGTTCGGGTGATTTTGAATGTCTTTCAATTGAGGGACTCTCCGTCATCACTCCGACCGCCGAAAGCAAGAATTTCGCCAAACGATTCCCGCGTCTCTATCGGACCTCTGCCTGTGACGACCGCGCAGCCTCTCTCGCCCGTGGAGAGGCTGGGGTGACTTCTTCATGATCACCATGCGCTATCAATCAAAACAAGGTAATAACGTATGAAAAATGACCAACTACCTTTCGCGTTTGTCAATCCAGAAGGGATGGCAAGGTTATAAAAACAGGAACATCAATTCAAATCCTGAAGGGATGACATAATTTTGTCGCCTCTGACACCCCTTCGGGGTTGGGCATGATACGCCCTTCATTGCTACAATCATTTGACCCTTTCGGGGTCTCGGAGCTTTTGCATAAGGTTGGCTCTGGTAAATATCATTATCGCGTGTAGTTGGCGTTCTCAACGCCAGCAGGTGTGATAAAACTTTGGCGCGCAATAAACAGGTGCCTATAGATCTCATCTCTCGTCTCGCCCGCGACAGTCTCTGGTTGTTGACCGCCCGCATCAGGCGCAAGCGCCACTCGGTGATCCGTCACCTGACGCATCGCGCGGCGCGCTTAGGCGCGGAAGGCTTTGGCGAATACGCCTTCATCTCCGCGCTTATCCTCATCGGCAACGTGCTGACGACCTTCGGCTCCGACATGTACGCCATCCGCGAGATCGCCGCGAAGAACGATTTCTCCGAAGCGTCGTCGGTCTTGGCGCTTCAACTGTTCTTATCCTGCTTGTTCTCGGGCTTGTCTTCCCGTTTACGCCGTATCTGCCAAATCAAACAAATGAAAGTGTTTTGGCGTTGGTGTATAGCCTAGCATTGATCCCGCTGGCGTTCTTCACCGTCGTCACATCCGTTTGCGCGGCGCGCAGCAAATGACAGCCTATGCTTGGCTGAATTTTCTATTGCCCTTCATCCAAGCCGCCGCGATCTTTTTTGTTCATCCAGCGCGGAACAGGATCGTACAACTGGCATACTTGTTGCTCGTTCAGCTCAGGCACAGGCGGCATCCTTTGTGTGATTGTCGCGCTACAGGCTTTTGAGCGGCTTGCGTTTCTCGTTGAAAAATTTTACTTCCCTGTTTGTTGCCTGCCTGCCTATCGCACGATTGATCTCGCCGTCGGCTGGGCATCGTCTACCAGAAAGTGAGTCTCGTCCTGCTCTCCTTTTTCGGGGATAACTCGATGGTAGGATCTTTTCCGCGGCGGTGCGAGTCGTCGGGCGGCATCGCATCGGACACATTGCCGCCTTCACGGTTTTATCCGCCTCGCCAGCGCGGATGACAACCGTTTGCCTAAATCGTTCAGGCTGCATGGATTTTCTCCTCGCTGTTTCGGCTGGAGGCTCGATACTGCTGTTTCTGCTTACCAAAACCCATCATGGAAATTTTCTTCGGCGCGAAAGGTACGCCTCGGCGATTCTCGTGTTGAAGATCGCCGCGTGTACGTTGATTCTATACGGTCACTTCCTATCTCGTCTTGCATTTCTTGCGAGAAAAAGCGATCATCCTGCGCGTGTTGACCCTCTCGCTGATACTCTTGCTTACAGCGTTGAATCTCTGGTTGACGCCGCTCGCGGGCTTAAGTTGGCGCGGGCTGGGCAGTCCTCATTGCGAGAGCGGTTCAAGCGGTGATGTTTGTGCTGGTATGGATGAAAATTATCCACTGCAACCACCGATACGTTCTAGCTACTTGACACTTTTGTTTCAAAGCACCCGTTGGTCAGTAGTCCCGCGTGTTGGTCGCGGGACGTATCGAAGATAAGGAAAAAAAACAGAATAGAAGTGAATTTTTCGATGATGTGGTCTCGATACGTGACGCCAACGAGCAGCATCACTACTCGACCACCAGATTTCACCATACTGTCGGAGTGGTTAGATTCGTTTTAATCTAAAGGAGCATTACATGAGTTATCCGATCCATCCCAATAAACCTCAACTCCCGCGATGTTGACCGCTGAAAAAATGATCGAGTTCCGCCGCAAACAAGGAGGGCTTAGAAACGTCGAAGCGCCGCAAGACGGTCATCCTGTGTCTTTACAAGGGGTTGATGAAATATTTTCCTTGAAACATTCAGCGAAGCAGGTAAGGCGGATTCGCCGGCGACTTTTATCTCTTGAACAAGACGAAGGGCAGGATCGGCGTGATGGGAAATTTCGGCATCGGCTCGCCTGTCGTTGCGAACCTCGCGGAAGAGATGATCGCGTGGGGATCGAAGCGCATCGTGATCCTCTCGCTGGCTGGCGGTTTGCAATCCGACCTCGCCGGAGATGTTGTGATCTGCAATCGCGCGATTCGGGATGAAGGCACGTCGTATCACTACCTGCCCGCCGAAAAATATGTGAGTGCCTCATCTTCATTTGCTTCCGAACTTGAATCTGCCTTCAAGAAAAATGGTTTATCTGTTTTAAAATCAGGCGTGAACTGGGCCGCTCGCTTTCTCGGAATAACGTGAGGCGGAGTTGTATCAAAACGAGGGAGCGTTGGCTGTAGATATGGAAAGCGCAGGTCTGTTTGCCGTCGGTCAGACGCGCGGCGTTGAAACCGCGTCTGTTTTTGTGATCGGCGATAGCCTCATGAAACCGCGCTGGTCGCGCCGCCTGATATGGGCGCGCTTCATCAACAATTGAAAAAATGTTTTAAAGTATTGACGGAGATATAAAAATAATCAGCGCAACAACTCCGCGCCGTTCGCGGGATGGAAATGTACACTTGCGGCGCAGTCCCGTTTCAACCTCATATTGTTTCGCGAGCGTGATCAAAATTTTTCGGCAAAACTTTTTTCCACCACATTCACCGTGCAACCGCCGAAGCCCGCGCCCGTGAGCCGCGCTCCGTAACAACCATCCAGCGACTGCGCGATACGAGTCATTGCATCAATTCAGGACAAGAGACTTCATACAACTCGCGCAGGCTGATCGACATTCGTTCATCAATCTGCCAGCAAGAAGGCACGGATGTCGCCCGCTTCAAGCGACGGTTCAGCCTGCCTTATCACCCGCGCGATCTCGCCCACCACGTGACGCGCCTCATCTCAACCTCGCGCGAAGGTCTTTCAAGCGATTGAAATGCTCCACGCTCATCGCGCGAAGTGACTTGATCGTCGGCAGGTATTGTTGCAATAATGTCACCGCTTCTTCGCACGCCGCGCGGCGTGCCCAACAATATTCGCCCGATGTCAACTTACGGCGCACGGATGTATCGACAAATGACGTCGAGAACTGGTCAGGCAGCGCGAGAGTTTCCGGGCTGGGGGAACGGCAATCGAGCAAAAGCAATTTCCCTCCACGCCACACGCGGATGCGAACTGATCCATGATGCCGCTCTTCACGCCGACGTCATTCTCCGCTTTTTGGGCGAGGAGGGCGAGTCGCATGGGCAGGAAGAGTCCAGCGCCGAGGGTTTGCCACGCGATGGCGAACGCCATCTCCACCGACGCGGAGGAACTCAAGCCCGCGCCCCGAGGCACATCCGAAGCGAGACCGCGTTGATGTTTGGCGCGGCAAGTTTTTCATCCAGCAGACTCGCTACATCACGCTGGCGGCAGGATAATGCGCCCCTCGGGGAGCGCGAATTTTGTCGAAATGGTTGAAGAGGAGAAAAAAGCTGACTGGTTCAGGTCAACAGCTAGAACGGTGGAATGAGGCGCTGTCGAGGGGGAGAAGGCGATACGTGGCGCGGTCAATCGCCGCTGGTAAAACAGATCCGTCGTTGTAATCCACATGCTCGCCGAGTAAGTTGACGCGGCGGCGCGCGGGCGATGTGAGCGGGTTCGTGTCGAAGGTGTCCTTGAAAATTTTTGCAATGCGGTCGGTGAGTTGCATGTGCATATTGTAACAAGCGTGTGAGCGAGGAGTTAGGAAATTGCAGTCCGTCATCTGCATTTTATAATTTGATGACGATGAGCGAAGCCCACACTTCACGGTTGGCGCGATTGCGAGGTCAGTTGAGGGGAATGATTCCGTTTGCTTCGGGGGCGGGCGCTGTGCTTTCCTTTATCTTTTACTTTACGGCATTCTTTTCCCTACAACTGTTGAGCCGCCGCGACGTATTGGTTGACTTGATCTCATCCGCGCTTGCCTCTGCCACGCCGCGCCCGGCATTTTTCGGCTGTAAGGTATTGCGGTCATGGCGCCGTCATGAAACTGGCGATCAAACCGATGAAACGGGCGAGGGCGCTCATTCGTTCAGGAGCGGCGTGATCGTGAACGACCTCCGGATATTCTGCAGGTTGCATATCGTTGCGACCGCGACGAACATCACCGTGTTTTATGCGGACAGGACGCAAATCGCCCCGGCGGTGTGGCGCAGCTCAACCTGAAATTGATATTGCAGTGCTTCAACCCGGCGGTCTTGCCGCGCGAGTGGCGCCCGGCGACTTTGGGCAACGGCGCGATGCGCGTGGGCGACGAGGCGTTCGTAATGGGGATCCGTTCGGCTTGCCGTGATCGTTCAGCGCGGGCTGATCTCAGGATTTGACCGAACGTTCGATGTGCCGAATTCAGATCAGGTGATCGAGGGGATGATCCAATTTGACGCCGGCAAGCCCGGCAATTCGGGAGGTCCCGCTATTGGATCGAAACGGGTATGTGGTCGGAATTGTAGGCCGGCATCCTCCAACCCAACGAATGAAAGTTTTTTTGTGGGCATCGGTTTTGCGGTACCGATTGGGACAGCGACGGGAGGATGGGGTCGCCGCCGTATTGAGGGTGGTAATTGGTAGTGGTAATTGGAGACTGGAGACTAGAGATTGGGGATTGGATGGTGAGAATTGGGAGGTGAAGGTGATTGATAACGATGGTCGAGTAGTCCCGATGCTCTTCGTCGCGGGACATATCGAACCGCACTCTCGCAATTGAAGAAGCGAGATTTGGAGGTTGATGATGGCTAACAAAGACTCTGAAAACCGAACGCCGATGGAGAAAGTTTTGTACGAGGTGAAGAAGGTCATTGTGGGGCAAGACCATTTGCTCGAGCGCATGATCGTGGCGTTGCTGGCGCGCGGACATATCCTCGTGGAAGGTGTGCGGGGCTGGCGAAGACGATGGCGATCAAGACTCTCGCCGAGGCGTCGGCGGCGAATTCAAGCGCATCCAATTCACGCCCGATCTTGTCCCTGCCGATCTGGTCGGCACGCGCATCTACAATCAGAAGACGGGCAAGTTTGAAACGTCGCTGGGGCCCGTGTTCACAAATCTTTTGCTGGCAGATGAGATCAACCGCGCGCCCGCCAAAGTGCAGAGCGCGTTGCTTGAGGTGATGCAAGAGCGGCAAGTGACCATCGGGCGCGAGACGCACACGTGCAGATCCGTTTTTGGTGTTGGCGACTCAAAATCCCATCGAGACGGAGGGGACGTACGCGCTCCCGAAGCAAGTGGACACTTCATGCTCAAGGTGTTGGTTGGTTACCCCGCCAACTGAAGGGTTGTCATCGTTGAGCGGATGACCGCCGCATTGCAAGCTACGCAAAAAGTGTTGACCACCGATGATCTGGTCGCATTGCAAAAGCAAGTGGACAAAGTGTATGTTGACCCCGCGTTGATGGAATACGCCGTCCGCATGGTGACCGCCACGCGCGCCAGCCCGCAGACGTGAGCTTGAAGGAATTGGAGCGGTTCATCATGTACGGCGCGAGTCCGCGCGCTTCGATCAACTTGATCCTCACTGCTCGCGCCCTTGCCTTCGTGCGCGGCGCAACTGCGCTTCGCCCGCTCAAGATGTGCTGGACATGAAAACCTCGATGTGATGCGTCATCGCATTGTGCTGTCTTACGAAGCGCTCTCTGAAAATGTGACGGGCGATATTTTGTTGAATAAGATCGCCGACCGTATTCCGATCCATAATGGTGCCTTTGCATGAACATGTCAACGTCAACGCCTGAGCAGGTGTTGCTCCGCTATCGGTGGAATGTCATCCGCCGCCGACGGGTTGTTGCAGGGCGACTATCGCACGCTGTTCTACGGCTTCGGCGTGGACTTTACCGACCTGCGCGAATATCAACCCGGCGACGACATCCGCTACATTGATTGGAACGTCACCGCGCGGATGGATTCTCCGTACGTGCAGCAGTATCACGAAGACCGCGAGATCTGCGCATGGTTCCTGCTCGATCTGAGTCCCTCGATTAGTTTTGGCACGACTCAAACGCAGCATTGATAAGCGGGCGGCGCTCATTGATTTTGTCACCGTCACCTGGGCACGCCCACCCATCACGGGAATCGCGTGGGGGCGATGATGTTCGGGAGCGGAATCCAGCACACGGTCACGGCGCGAGGCGGAAAGTTGCAGGTTCTGCGTCTCATCAACGATATGATAAAACAGCCGCGTCTCGCGCGGTCGCCGTTCTGAATCTCAAATCGTTTTTCGGCGGCGCGTTGAATTCGATCAAGCGGCGTTCACTGGTGTTTGTCATCTCCGATTTCATCAGCGAAGCCGGGCTGGGAGCGTTCGTTGAGTCTGCTGGGTCAACGGCATGAAGTGATCGCGGTGGAACTGTACGATCCGCGCGAGGAGGAACTGCCCGACGTGGGCATGGTGTTGATGGAAGACGCCGAGACAGGCGTGCAACTGTTCGTGGATACGCACGATGCAAAAATTCTTCCGGCGGTTTCGCCGCCGCGCGGCAACGTGAGAAAAATTTGAACACCGCGTTTCAACGCGCAGGCGCGGATGTGTTATCGCTTTCCACCGAAGATGATCTCGTCCGTTCGATCGTGCGGTTTGCAAAACAAAGGCAACAGGTTAGAAAAAATTAAAGACAAGAGACAAGAGACAAGAGACTAGAGACTGGAGACTAGTGGCTCAATTTCCAGTCTCCAGTCTCTAATCTCCAATCTCTGAATTTATGTCCTTCATCTGGTCATCCCTCCTCTATCTTTTATTAGGCGTTCCGTTGTTGGTTTGGGCGTATCAACGAATCCAAAAACGGAAGCGCGAAGCCGCCGCGCGTTACGGAAGTTTCGGCGCGCTTCAAGATTCGGCGGGACGCGCATCCAAGCGGAGGATACTCCCCGCAATTATTTTTCTGATCGGCATCACGCTTCTTATTTTTTCCCTCTCGCGTCCGCAAGCGATGCTTGGTCTGCCGCGGATCGAAGGGACGGTCATCCTCACGTTCGATGTGTCGGGCAGTATGGCGGCAGACGACTTGAAGCCGACTCGCATGGAAGCCGCCAAAGCCGCCGCGCTTGACTTCGTAGACAGCCAGCCGACCAGCGTGAGAATCGGCGTGGTCGCATTCAGCGATGGCGGCATCACGGTTCAATCTCCCACCGATAAACGCGAGGAGATCGTTGACACCATCGAGCGGCTCGTGCCGCGGCGCGGAACGTCGGTGGGGAATGGGATTCTCGTCGCGCTCAACACCATCGTTGTGGATGCGGGCGATCCGCCGTTCTTGAGCGTGAACGCGATTCCCGATATCGCCCAGCCGCAATCGGATACCGCGCCTCAAACCGACGCGCTCCCCGAAGGCTGGTATCCATACTCGGCGATCGTCCTGTTTTCAGATGGCGAAAACAATCAAGAGCCAGACCCGGTCGCCGCGGCAGACCTCGCCGCGAATTTTGGAGTCCGCATTTACACGGTTGGCATCGGCACAACCGAGGGCGCAACGATCACCGTGGATGGATTCACCGTCCATTCGCAGTTGAACGAACAAGCCTTGCAATACCTCTCGGCGACGACCGGCGGCGCGTATTACAACGCGGGGAACGAACAAGACTTGCAACGCATCTACGACGACCTTCAACCCAAGTTAGCCGTTAAAAAAGAAGAGATGGAGATCACTTCGATTCTCGCGGGACTTGGGATTCTGCTCTTCCTCGTCGGCGGCGCGCTCTCGCTCCTCTGGTTTGGGCGTGTGCTATGAGCATGTTGTGGGCATCCTCGCTGTATTTGTTGATTCCGATTCCACTCGCGGTCATCGCCTACGTTTGGATTCTGCGGCGGCGCAGGCGATTCGTCATTCGCTATTCGAGTCTTTCGCTGGTGCGGGAAGCGGCGGCTCATCAATCGCAGTGGCGGCGGCACGCGCCGTTCGTCCTCTTCCTGCTCGCGCTGACGAGTCTCATCCTCGCGTTGACCAGACCCACTGCCGAGATCATCGTCCCCTCCAACCGCGCCACGATCATCCTCGCCCTCGATATTTCACGCAGTATGTGTTCGACGGATATTCCCCCGAATCGTTTGATCGCCGCGCAGGCGGCGGCAACCGAATTTGTTCAAAGCCGAAATGAAGACGCGCAGATCGGCATCGTTGCGTTCGCTGGTTTTGCTGAGTTGGTCCAACCTCCCACAAAGGACAAGGATCTGCTCATCAACGCGATCGCGAATCTGATTCCCGCTCGCCGCACGGCGATCGGCAGCGCCATCCTCCGCTCCATTGACGCGATCGCGGAAATTGATAACCGCATCCCGCCGACGCAGTTGAACGCGGAGCAAACGCCCAGCGGAGAATACGCGCCGCACATCATCGTTCTTCTCACCGATGGGTCGAGCAACGCGGGCCCTTCTCCATTCGTTGCCGCAAACGAAGCGGTCGCGCGCGGCATCCGCGTGTACACGATCGGCTTCGGGACTCTGAACAACACGTCACCCATGCGATGCGGCGATGTGCTTTCGGAGAGCGATCAATTCGGCGGACCCGGTTTCGGCTTCGGCGGGGGCGGAGGGTTTCGCAGGGAACTGGACGAGATCACCTTGAAACAAGTCGCGGATATGACCGGTGGCGCGTATTATGCGGCAACCAGCGCGGACGAATTGCAAAACGTGTTCCGCAATCTTCCAACTTATCTTGTCGTCACGCGCGAAACGACCGAGATCAGCGCCTTCTTCAACGCGCTCGCGGTGTTGTTCATCCTCCTCGCGTTCTATCTATCGTTGAAATGGAATCCGCTCATGTAAGGAAAAAATCCCTGCTATACTTGAACAAACAAGTCTTGAAGCAGTACTCATGCGTCGAGGCGGGCGAACATTCCCGGATAAAATCAAACCATGACCAAAAAGAAAACTGTCACCGTGATCGGCGCTGGACTCGCCGGTCTTGCCGCCGCGTTTGAATTGCACCGCGCGCGTTGGAACGTCATTGTGTTGGAAGCGCGAGACCGCGTCGGCGGGCGCGTGTTCACCGTTCGGAATTTTTCGAAAGGTCTCTCTGCCGAGGGCGGCGGCGAATTTATCGAAGAGAAGCACACGCGCATGATCGCGCTTGCAAAACGATTCGGCTTGAAACTTGCGCCAGCCGCCACGTGGCGCGGAGGCGATAAAGATTGGGCGTCGTTCGAAGGCAAATCGGGTCCGATCACAGATACGAGCGTGTGGGGCATCAACCTCGCTGACGAAGTGGATCGCGCGTGGGAATTCCTCGCAGGGCTGAGTCAATTCATCTCGGATCCGAAACAGCCTCAACGGGCGCATCAAGCGGATCATCTCGATTCGCAATCGGCGCGCGATTGGATCGAATCGCTGGACGTGCATCCGTTCGCTAAACAATATTTCGTCCAGCACATCCGCTCTGAATACACGTGCGAGCCGGAGCGCTTGTCATTGCTCGACCTGTGCCGCAACGCGAAGATGTATTATTTTGAAACGCATCGTCCGCCCAGCCTGCGCGTGTTGGGAGGCAACGATCAGATTCCGCGCGCCCTTGCGGATGCCCTGCCCGATGTGCGATTCAACGCCGCTGTTGACTCGATCCGCCTCAAACCCGACGGGGCGGCTGTCTCGTATCTTCAAGCCGACTCGCGCGTGACGATTGATTCGGACTTCGCCATCCTGGCGATCCCGCTGACCACCGCGCGTTCGATTGATTTCAATTCCTCTTTGCCCGCCGAGCATCAAAAACTTGTGAATGAAATTTCGTATGGCGCGGTGACGAAGGTAATGATCGAATATCGCAAACGGTTTTGGAACGAACACAACTGGTCGGGCAGGCTGACCACCGACGCGCCCATCGTGATGACGTGGCACGCGACGAGTCATTTCGAACACGAGCGCGGCATCCTCACCGCTTACACCGGCGGCGAACCGGGCTGCGAAACTTTCCGCGCTGAGCGACGAAGAACGGATCGAGACCGCTGTCGCTGAGATCGAAAAACATTTCCCCGGCTCGTCGAAACTGATCGAGAACGTGTCAACGATCGCATGGCTGAATGAACCGTTCACGCGCGGTTCATTTATGGCGCTCGCGCCGGGCGATGTGTTGGAACATTGGGGAACGTTGTTTCAGCCGGCAGGCCGTTTATTTTTCGCAGGCGAACACGCCACGCCGATACAGGGATTCATGGAAGGCGCGGTCGAGAGCGGTCAACGCGCGGCGCGAGAAATTCTCAAGTCAGTATGAACGAACGAAAAAAATATTTCTGGGCGGGCGTTCGGTCCGAGATTCCCCTATTGATCGGAGTCTTTCCCTTCGGCATGATCTACGGCGCGCTCGCCATAAGCGCCGGGCTGACCACGTCCGCGGCGCAGGCGATGTCCTCGATGGTGTTTGCGGGTTCGGCGCAGTTTATCACCACCCAACTCGTGAGAGAGTCCGCGCCAGGCTTCGTCATCGTGCTGACGATTGCCGTGGTGAATTTGCGGCACATGCTCTATTCCGCTTCGCTCGCTCCTCATCTTGCTTCCCTTCCCACACGCTGGAAAGCGCTTCTGAGTTATCTGCTCACCGACGAAGCGTACGCTCCCAGCATTCTTCATTATGAAAATGAAGGCGTCAAACTGTTCAGCCATTGGTTCCTCCTCGGCGCGGGAGCCGCGCTGTGGACGATCTGGCAGATCAGCACTGCGCTGGGAATTTTCCTCGGCGCGGCGATCCCCGATTCATGGTCGCTGGATTTCGCGCTCCCGCTCACGTTTATCGCGATGGTCGTGCCGGTCTTGAAGAATCGCCCGGCAATTGCCTCGGCGTTATCGGCGGGATGCGTCGCGCTTGCCGCGTATTCGCTTCCATATAAACTGGGCTTGATCCTCGCCGCCTTGGTCGGCATCGCTATTGGGACGCTGTTAGAAAACAAAACCAAGGTGAAACCCGAAAAAGATTTGCCGATCCAAGCGAACCTGCGCCGATCGTTGGATGACGAGTGATGAAAAATTTGTTGGAGAAGAAATGACGATTTGGATTGTAATGCTGTTGGGAGGATTGCTCACGTTTGGGATGCGGTTCAGCCTCATCTACGCGTTCGGCAGGCTCCACGTCCCGGAAACGATGCGCAAGGCGTTCCATTACGTTCCGCCTGCCGTGCTGTCTGCTATTGTTTTCCCCGAATTATTTTTACGCGATAACGCGCTCATGCTGTCTGTTGAAAATCATCGCCTGCTTGCAGGCTTGTTCGCTGTGATCGTCGCGTGGGTCAGCAAAAACACATTGATCACCATCCTTGCGGGGATGGTTGCGTTATTTCTCTTGCAGTTTTTTGGCGGGTAACGAACGATTTGGAAACTCTACACGTAAATTGTGTAGATGTGATCTCCGCCCTCGCGTTTTGCAGTCGCTATAGCCTCTTTTGCCCGCTCAACCAGCGCGTCAATGTCGGTGGCTACGGTGACGCGCGCCGAGGAAACGATCCCCGCGCTCAAGTTAACTTTTAGTTCCGTGCCGTCGAGCATCGAGATTCTCGTGTTCGCGATTCCCTTGATGATGCGGTCGGCGATCTTTTCCGCGTCGGCGCCGATCACGCCGGGCAGGATGAGCAGGAACGTGTCCGCTTCGAATCGTCCCAGCCCGTCGTAGGGTCGGCTCTTCTCGCGGATCCCCTGCGCAATGACGGATAACACGTCGTTGCCGATGTTGCGTCCGTATTTTTCGTTGGTGGATTTGAAGTCGTCCACATCGAACGCGATCAGACTCAGGGCAGCCTGACCGCGGCGCGCGCGCTCGAGTTCGCCCCGCGAGAAGATCATGAACGCGATCTGGTTCAACGCGCCGGTCAGCGTATCTACCATCGCGAGGTTATCAACCGTGTCTTTCGCATGGACGAGGTTGTCGCCGAGGGCGAGGATCCGCTCGCCGATGTGCACACGCGACTTCAATTCCGCGGGAACGATGGGCTTGTTGAGATGATCGTCCGCGCCTAAACGAGGCGTGGTCACATCGGCATCCTGCGCTCTTGCAGTGATCAACAAGATGTAGACGTAGTGAGCCGGTTTGGTCTCGCGCACTTTGCGAATGAACGCTTTTTCATCCATGTCTGTGTTGGAACGGTCGCCGATGACGAAACGGATATCCCCGGTTTGGAGCAAGTAGAGAGCCGTCTCGCTATTTTCCGCATTGACAATCTCATGACCGTTGACCTGCAACACCTGCTGGATGACGGTGCGTTCCATCAGATCATTGTTGAGGACGAGGATTTTCATATCTCATGCAACTCCTTGGCTGATTATATCTCACTCCTTTTAATCCTGAGCCGGTCGAAGGCTCGTCCTGAGCGCAGCGTAGTCGAAGATCATCCTGAGCCAGTCGAAGATCATCCTGAGCGGAGCCAAGCGTAGTCGAAGGACGTTGCGTTGACAAACCCTATCTCCCATAGTAATATTTGCCCCGCTCTCACCCCGCCGAGGTAGCTCAGTGGTAGAGCAGGGGACTCATAAGCCCTTGGTCGGGAGTCCGAATCTCCCCCTCGGCACTACGAAGACCGCCACGAGGCGGTCTTTTTGATTCGGAAAATTATTTTTCTTCTAATGGATTAAACCCGCGCCCTAAAATTTCCTGCGCGGGCGAAACGATGACGAACGCCTGCGGATCTTCCTTCGCCACGACAGATTTCAAGTTGTGGACTTCTGTCACTGTGAGCGCGCAGATCAGAATGGAGCGCTCGTTCCCAGTGTACATGCCCTTGCCTTGCATGGCGGTCACGCCGCGATGGAGTTCTGAAATGATCTTTTTAGAAACCGCTTCAGGGTTGCCGGTAATGACCAGCGCGAGCAATTGCCTGCGGCGTTGACGCGGCGAGAGAAACGCTCGCAAGCCTTGAGGCTTATCCTGCGTGAAGGGCGGGGCGGCTGTCAATTCATCACCGAAGCGCGGGAGCACTTCGCCGCTGGAGCGAGTCATGGTGATCGTGGCAATGGCGACCAACAAAAGGAACAGGTGATATACGATGCCCAATATGATCATTGCTTCCCCGGGGATTGGTCCGACTGCTCCTCTCGCCATAAATTCTTGCAAATTCAAAGCGGGCTGAGGGAAGAGATAACTCTTGCCCATCCACGAGACGAAAAGGATCAAATAGATCCAGAGATAGTTGCGGCGCAAGCGGCGGCCGAACGCCTCCCACATCGAAATGGGGAAACGAGGCGTGAGTAAATTTTCCGCGAGGCTCTCCGCCCACTCCGGGGAGGGATGAAACGGCGGCACGAGCATGGCGGCGTAGAAATCCGTTTCCATGAGGCGCACGCGGTAACTCCACAACTCGTAATAACGATAGCGCCGCGCTTCCATGAACAAAAACCACGTGACCAGCAGTGTGTTCAGGATGATGACCCCGTGATGCACGTTCGGCTGGCTGAACGAGATGGAAAGCGTTGCGCCCGTTGCAACCACCGCCCAGTTCGTTGTGGTATCCAACCGTTGACGCCAGACATTAGCGCGTTGGATCTCCGCGCGGAAGAGATGCACCATCGCAGTGACGAACTCGCTAGCTCTGAGTTGATATCCGCGATAGGTCCAAACGGGCTCCTCGACCTTTGTTTTTTTGCTTGCGGTTTTTTTGGAAGGCTTTGTTGCCATGGCGCGTTCTCCTAACTCGGATAAACTATCGTTGGATCAGAGTTTCCAAAATAACGGAACCGCGATCATCAGCGCGATGAAGCAGATAACGGTCAGCGCCCAGCCGCTTTTCACGAAATCGCGGAAGGTGTAATTGGCGGGCGAGATCATGATGATGTTAACCGGATGCGAAAGCGGCGTGATGAACGAGATCGAACCTGCAATGGCAGTGACAAGGGCAACCGCTTGCGAATTTACGCCCAGTTGAATTGCGGCGCTGATGGTGATCGGCGCGATCACAAGGGGGGAGATCTGCCCGCCCATCACCTGCGTCAGCGCGGCGCTTAGAATGTACGCGCCCGCAATCAATCCCATTGCGCCTAAGGGTTCAACCAACCGAACGACCGTGTTCCCGAACATCTGCGCCAGATCGGTTTGCACCATTGCGTAGCTGATCGAGATCGCGCCAGCGATGAGGAAAATTGCGCGCCATTTTACCGCGCGATAGATTTCGTCAGGTTTCATCAAGCCAAATAATACGACCAATACAGCGGCGGAAAGCATGGCGATCTCGACAGGCATACCGGCAAACAATGCGATCAACGCGCTGACAGAAATGCCCAGCGTCAACATCACTTTAGGCGCATCCAGTTCATCTCCGTTGGATGCCGCTTCCACGAAGACAAAATCATGTTGATTCCTCAGTTCGGCGAGTCGCTCAGGCGGACCCATCAACAACAACGCGTCGCCGGGGCGCAGATCAATGGATGCAACGTCTGTGCGATAACTGCGTTGTCCGCGCCAGAGGGCGACTGCTGTAAAACCAAACCGATTACGAAATTCTACCTGACGCAAAGTCCTGCCTTCCATGGTGGAGCGAGGCGGCAGGATCACTTCCACAAAGACCGCGTCTTGCAACAATTCGGATAACGCTTGCGTAGCGCGATAGACGCGCAGACCCGACTCGTCCAGTTGTAACGCGCGTTCCTCCCGCCCGATGATGAGCAACACATCGCCTGCCCGGATCTTGTCCGTTGTTTCGTTCGCCGGAAAGAAACGGTTGCCGCGGCGGATTCCCAGCACAGCCATGCCCAAACTTTCGCCGATGCGCGTTTCATTCAGCCGCTTGTTCACAATGGTTGATTCCGTCATGACCTCCGCCTCCCATGTGCGATCCACGATGTGAAACGTTTTGGTCAATTCTTCGCTGGTCGGCTCCATTCGTACGGTGGGAGGTTCGCGGTCGGGTAAAAAACGCTTGCCGAAGATTGTGATGAAGAGCAGTCCGACAATGGCGACAAAACCGCCGGTTGGAATGAAGTCTAAAAATACGAGAGGTTTCTGCGGAGGGTCAGCCAGGCGCAACAATCCGCTTGCGATGATATTTGCCGTGGTGAGATACGTCGCCGCGCCGCCGAGCATCGCGCCGTAAGCGATCGGGATCAAAAGTTTGCTAGGCTTCACACCGGTACGATGCGAAGCGCGTAACGCGCTCGGCAATAATAATGCGCCCGCCGCGAGCGTGTTCATGAACAGCGACAACGACGCGCTGGTGAACGCGAATAAGCCGATCAGCCGCGTTTCCGACTGCCCGCCCAGCGAAAGGATTCTCTTTGCGATCCAGCGCGTCACGCCGTATTTATCGAGGCACGCCGTGATGACAAACAACGCCAACAGCGCGATCACCTCCGGCGTGCCGAACCCGGTCAGCGCTTTATACGCCGCCTCCGGCGTGTTCGGCGGTCCCACCACCCCAACGCCAAAATATTGAGCCACGCCGAGCGAAGTCGCCATAAGCAAGGCGGCTACGTCTTCTCGAAGCCGGTTCAAAAAAACTAAAGTTAGGGGAACGATCAAAACAAGTAAAACAAAGATTTGGGGAAAGGTCACGATGGCGCTCCGCAATGGATCGGTGATCTGTCTTCCTCTTACTGAAAGACGCCCCGCCTCTCGCGACGGGACGGCTGATTCAGCTTCGTCAAGTTATACCCTCTTTTAGCGTAACGGACATGCGGTGTTCGGTGGGAGTGGTTGATGCTGTTTGTGATTGAAGGAGTACTGCGTGCAACGTACTGCGTAAGGATGAGTTATCGAAGGAATTGATGGCGCAGGTGGTGTTAACTACTTGAAACGCTATATCGGCAGTTCACGGATGCGGACTTTGCCTTCAGTGACCGAACAAACTACGCCTTTTTCTAATGCGGCAGAGTGCTTATCGAGTATGCTGAATAAGTGTATGTTGACGTTTTCGGCGCGCATATCTTTGAGGCGAAAAATGATCACACTTGGAAGTTTACCCCCGCTTGCCGCTAACAATTCCCCAAAATCCAGATCGTGAGTGAGGAGAACGAACCCCTCTACGCGGGCTTTCGCAAGTATTTCCCCATCGGGCAGGGTTCCCAAGTCTTGTTCTCGCAAATGGGAGGCTTCATGTCCGCGCTCTCGCAAAATTGAAACGACGCGCGGCGAGATGCCCATGTCTGCCAGAAATTTCATGTAGCAGTTGGTTCCAGAATTTGAACTGATTCATCGGCGAGCCATGCCGCATATTGCAGTGACTGACGAATATCCTCCTCTTCGAGATAAGGATATTCCTTGACGATCTGCTTGGCGGTCATGCCGTTGGCAACGAGGTTGACCACTAGCGCGACTGTGACGCGTAAACCGCGAATGCAAGCGCGTCCGCCCATCACAAGAGGATCGAAGGTAATGCGATTGAACTGGGTCATGGTTGCGATTTCCTGAACCCATTATACACCCCGCCATCATTGGAAAACATTTTGTTGAGTCACAAATTAGTTCTGATCAAATCCTCCACCGTTTCCCTCCTCAACATCACATTCGCTTTCCCTTCATCCACCATCAATACCTCTGGTCTTCGCGCCCCGTTGTAATTGGACGACATGCTCAGGTGATACGCGCCCGAAACAGGGATGACGATCAGCTCGCCTTCTTTCAATTCAGGCATCGGCAAATCTTCGATGAGTATGTCTCCCGATTCGCAATACGGTCCCGCAATCGAAACCTTCGCGCTGATTTCTCGATCCAGTCTCTCGACGGGCAAACAAGAATATCTCGCGCCATACAACGCAAAGCGCGGATTATCCGCCATGCCGCCGTCGGTGAGGAGCCACGTTTTGTCGCCGCGCTGCTTGATCGCGCCAACGCGATAGAGCGCTACGCCCGCCCGCGCCACGAGACTGCGACCCGGTTCGAGATGCAAAATGGGGAGGTCGAGTCCGCGCGATTTGCATCCCTCGATCACCGCTTCGGCGATTCCGCGCGCGTAACTTTCAATGGACGGGTTTGGCAATTCATCTTCGTGATACGCCACCCCCCATCCGCCGCCGGGACAGAAATGCCACTCGCCGTTGAAGCCGATTTCTTTGGCAATGTCGAGGGCGAGGTCAATAGCGGGAATCAACGGCTCTGGGTCGCGGAAGTTGGAGCCTTGGTGGAAGTGGATTCCATTCAAAGGTAATTTATTTTCTTTGCAGAATTTTGCCGCTTCGAGGATTTCTTCTTGCATCATTCCAAATTTGCTGTCATGTTGACCAGTTTGCGTGTGAGAATGATGTGTTGTGACGGCAACGCCGGGAAGGAGACGCAACCAAAGATTGGGCATCGTAGTGGCGACTTTAGTCGCCATTTTAATAACGACTGAAGTCGTTACTACATTTTTCAGTTCAGTTAGGTTGTCAACAACGATCATGTCCGCATGTTCAAAAGCAGACTTCAAATCCGCCAATGATTTATTCACCCCATGTACAAGAATCTTTTCACGCGGCACTCCGCCTGCGACAGCGATTCCGATCTCGCCTTCGCCGGTGCAATCCACCATCAGGTCGTGAGTTTGAGCCCATGCGGCGATGGCTTTACAGAGGAAGGCTTTACCCGCGTACGTGATGTGTGACTTGCCCGGATAATACGTTCGCAACGCGGATTGATACTCCGCCACGGCAAGGTCGAGGGTGGCGCGATCGTAGAGGTAAAGCGGAGTCCCATGCGCGTCCGCGAGAGAGGCGAGGGAATGTCCCGCGAGGAAGAGCGAGTCGCCGCGGACGCGAGTCGATTCGGGGAAGAGCGAGAGTCGGTTTGTCATCCAAAATGGATTAGTGTTCGCCAAAGAACAAGTCCCACCAAATTTGCACGTTCGTCATCGGCGTTGCGGTTGGCGCGGGCGTGCTTAGCTCGATGGGCGCGGCGCCCGGCTGACCCAGCGGCACGACCGGCAAGTCGCCCTCCTGAATGTAGTGACCGTCGGTGCGCGCCCATTCATCCACCGCTTGATCCGACTCGGCGTACGCGACCTGCGTTTGCAGCGCCGCTTGCGTTTGCACGGCTTGCGTGGCTTGCGACAGCACCACCTCATACTGTTTGTCTAACAGTTTGAGTTCCTCGAGGCGGCGGTTGAATTCCAACACGATGAACACCAGCGCGATGATGCCGATAATCGTCGCAACGCGCCTAACGTTGAATGGAAGAGCGGGCATGTCTCTATCTTAATCGTTCTCTGATTCTCTGGCAAGCGGATATAATCGGACTTAAGATTTTGCTACGGAAATTTAACCGCGAAGGCCGCAAAGAACGCGAAGATTTAAAAAAAGATTTCTTAGCGACCTTCGCGAGCTTAGCGGTTCAATATTCTTGTCGGAGAGTCTTATGCCTCATGTAAAACAGATCAATCACGTCGCTGTTGTAGTAGATGATATGGATAAAGCTCTATCGTTCTGGCGCGACGCGCTGGGATTGGAACTGCATGAACTGCGCGACGTGCCCGCCGAAAAATCGCAGGTCGCTTTTCTTCCGCTTCAAGGCTCGGAAGTCGAACTGGTCCGCCCGACTTCGGACGACTCGGGCATTGCGAAATATCTCGCCAAGCGCGGACCCGGTATGCACCACATTTGTCTAGAGGTTGACGATATCGAAGGTATGCTGGCGCAGTTGAAGTCGAAGGGTATGAGGCTCATCAACGAAGAACCGCGCACAGCGGCAGACGGGAAGAAGTACGCGTTTATCCACCCCGAAAGCGCTTCGGGTGTGTTGGTGGAGTTATACGAAATCTAAAAAAAACCTGACAGGTCTCCAGCGCCACTTGCTCTTCAATGATCCTTGCGAGGACAATGATCTCAACTGGCAACGGGATTGATAAGACCTGTCAGGTTTATGAATAACCATGCTCGATCACATCGAAACCACCCTCCGCGAGCAATGCGGACTAAAGAAAGACAAACCCATCATCGCGGGCGTCTCCGGCGGACCCGATAGCTTGTGTTTAATGAACACGCTTCGCCAAGCGGGATATAAAGTCATCGTCGCGCATTTCAATCACAAACTGCGTCCCGACTCCGACGCGGACGCGAACACCGTCGAACAAACCGCCGGGCGATTGAATCTCAAATGGGTGATCGGAAAAGACAACGTGCGCGAATTTGCCGACGCGCAAAGAATGTCCATTGAAGAAGCGGCGCGAATGATGCGGTATCGCTTTCTCATGCAACAAGCGCGCAAGTTCAACGCGCAGGCTGTGGCGGTTGGTCACACTGCCGACGATCAAGTGGAAACCGTGTTGATGCACTTTCTGCGCGGCGCGGGGCTGACCGGTCTCAAAGGGATGACGCATCGCACGATCATCAACGCCTTCGATCCTGAAATTCCCATTGTGCGCCCTCTGCTCGATGTGTGGCGCGAAGAGACCATTGTCTATTGCGCGGCGAACGGGCTTCGTCCGCGGCACGACCCAAGCAACGCCTCGCTCGATTTTTTCCGCAACCGCTTGCGCCATCTGCTGATCCCCTCGCTCGAATCGTACAATCCGCGTTTTCGAGAGGCGGTCTGGCGCGCGTCGCGTTCCCTCGCGGGCGATTACGAAATTGTTTCGCGCGTTTTGGATGATGCGTGGAAGGAAGTCGTCGCGCAAGAGTCGAGGGATTTCGTCGCCTTCGACCTTCTCGCGCTGACCGGGCACCGCCTCGGACTCCAACGCAACCTGATTCGCCGCGCCATGGAACGCCTCCACCCCGACAACCTCGACGCCGGTTTCGCTACGCTCGAACGCGCTACAAACTTCATCGCCGACCCTGAACACCCCGCGCGCATGGACTTGACGAAAGGCTTGCACCTGTTACGCGAGGGGTCAATGATCTACGTTGTGGCGGGACACGTCACATTGCCGGTCGAACGCTGGCCCCAACTCCCCGAAGAGAGTCTCGTGATCCCCTTGCAAATTCCTGATCAAGTAGAGTTATCCGGCGGATGGAAATTAAATTGCGAACGCTGGAACATTCCTCGTTGGCGATGGAAGAGGCGCGGGCGAATGAAGATCCGTTTCAAGTGTGGCTTGATGCGCAGGAACTGTCCGATTCGCTTGAACTCCGCGCAAGGCAAGATGGCGACCGCTTCGAGCCTCTCGGCATGGACGGTCACGAAACGAAGTTATCCGATTTTTTTATCAATGTGAAATTGCCTCAGCGCGCGCGAGACCGTTGGCCCCTGTTGTGCATGGGCGAGAAAGTCGTGTGGGTGCCGGGTTATCGCCCCGCGCATCCGTTTAGGTTGACTGAGTCAACAAGGCAGGCGTTTTATTTTCGTTGACGAGGGGCTAGCGATTCACCGCGAAGGCGCGAAGAGGACGAATTCTTTGCCACGAATTTACACGGATTTCCACGAATTTTTAGACCAATCCGTGAAATCCGTGGCTGAGATTTTAGGCTCTCCCGTTAAAAACGGGAGAGCCTTTTTCTTAAATCCTTGGCGACCTTCGCGTCTTCGCGGTAAAGATTATCCTTTGTTCCCCGCCAATTTCTGCAACTTGATGAACAACTCCCGCCATTGGATCTTCGACACGCCGAGTTTCTGACGGATCGCATCGGTTCCACGCCGGCGCGATAATCGTTGAGCGCGCATGTCCAGCGGCACATGTCAAAGGAGAGATGTTTGCTGAGTCCCGCCTCGTTGCTGATGTCTTCGAGCAAATATTCCAATCGCCGCTGTGACCATGGAAAGAGTTTGTCTTCGGGGTTGTCCACACTGCCGCTTTGCGGCGTGCTACGCTTGTATTGAGCGGCATATTCCTCGTAGGCGGGAACCCAGTCGCTAGGAAGAGTCAACTTCCTTTCCTTGTAGCGATTCGCTGGCGCCGCATATTTGATGAAGACTTGCGGCCCGTTGGGCGAATCCAGTTCGAGATGCTCGAGTTTAATACCGAGCGCCTCGCTCTTTTTGATGCCCGTTGACAACAACAGATACACCAGCGCGTACGGACGCGCGTCGGGTTTGGATGCGCGGCGATGACGGTCCGCGACGAGGAGAACTTCGTCGTATTCTTTCGGCGTCAACACAGTGGGGATGGGACTGATAGCGGAACGCTGCGCGACTTTTTCGGCGGGGTCAACGACGAGCGCGCCAAATTTATGAAGCCAGCGGAACAGTGACTTGGTCGCGGTGATACGCCGCGCTAATGTCTTGGGACTGCACGGCACGTCGCGCTCTTTTTCCATCCATTCGAAGTAGCGGTTGAGGTCTTTGGTGGTGACTTTGCCGATGCTCACATCTTCAGGGAGAAATGAGGTGAGCAAGCGCACATCCGAGAGGAAGGCTTTGATCGTATGCGGCGAGCGTCCCTGATCGGAGAGGTACCTCTCCCACGAGTTGATCGCGGTGGCGAGCGGCGTGTTCTGGTTTAGGTGTGAGGCAAGTTTCTCAGGCATGACATCTCCTGTTCTTCGTGTAGTTTAGCCGAGGAGGGAGGAGGTGTCAACGGATTAACACATCATACTTTACCTAATGTCGTGAGAATTGCTATCTCTTTCAATCCATATTGCGTGAAACCTGTTATTGAAATCTTCTATTCTTTAATCTCAAGATCAAAATTAATATGATAATGACTACTACGAATATTCCTGCGATTGCTATTGAAGGATAGCTCGAAGTGAGTCTACTATATTGTGGTGTGGGTGTTAGGCTGGCAATTGGTGCTTTAGTGATGGTAGGTGTGATAGTTGGAGTAATAGTTTTAGTAAGGCGAGGTGTAAAAGTGGCGGATGGTACTGGTGTTGGAATCAGAGATATACCTTGTGATGGGATAAACACTTTCCAATGGGGACGTCGCGGCAGACCAAGAACATACACAAATCCAGCAGAGTCTACTTCCATACTTGCAACATCCACACCGTAACCATCATACCGCATGGACATTGATGTTTCCACGCTTTCACTATTTGAATACTTCAAATGCTGAAGACCACCATTTGTATCAAAGTAAATTGCATGGATTGAACCATCAGAACCAATCTGAGTTGATAAGCTAGACAGCCCATTACCCATTTTTATTTGTTGTGGATTCGACCATTTACTCACCTCGAAAGTTGATAAATATATGCCGGAGAAAGCATCAAGCCAAATGGCGTTCAACTGACCGGAATTATTTTCTTGTAGTTCAATCTCGGCAGTTCCTAATACCCAGCGACCAGGTCCGAAGGGATCAGGATCTTCTGGGGGTATTACATTCTGCAACAATACTGGAGAAGTCCATTCATTGGTAGACCGATCACTTGCAACTATGCCTTCAGTAGATTGCCAAACGACTACTGGTGTAGTATCTTCAAGCAGGTCAAAGCCCACTTTGCTACTAAATGGGGCAAACGTTCCAATTTGTTCCGGTAGAGTCCAATTGTTTAACCCTATTCGCACAGAATAGAATAATCCGCTAGTATCAAAGGCTTCTCCAGATAGTGGATCAATATACTGCTGTTTGTTCAAAGGATGTCCCCAAACAGCATGAATCTTGTTACTTGCGTCAAGTCTAAGGATAATAGGCGTATTTCCTAAATCCCCGAGACGGCGTGATACATTCTCTGGCTCGGAAATTCCAGTCTTGCTATTCCAAATTGAATAAAAATATTCTTCATCCCAACCATCTGATTGAGACCATGCCAGATGTAAATTACCAATATCATCCAAAAGCACATCTGAAAAGTAACCTATTCCTTCCCAGTATTCAGGTTTCTGCCACTCACCTTCTGCATTTCGCCATACATGCATAGAACCTACCGGGTCATAATCAGTTGACCACAATAGATGGACCTCGCCGTTGGAATTCGATACTGCTTGCATATTCCAAGTTTCATCTCCCAGTCGCTGTGGCTGCAACCAACCCGTCCCATCTGCCCAACCTTCTGAATAATAAACGCCTTTTTTATCAATCGTCCATAATAAGTGAATATATCCTGGCTTACTACTTGTAAACGTGGTCCAAGTGACTTCAGTGTTTCCATCAGGAAGGCCGTAAGGTACAGTCCAGCCTTCCTGTCTTGCCCAAACTGAGCGGAAATTATACTGACTCGCATTAGGATCAGGACGTTTAACCTCACTCACTTTGTATTTCGGACCATACCAACTCGGCCGCTCATGACCACAATACACAATTTGTGGGACGCCATTCCCTTCGGGAATAATGAGCCGACCTTCAAGGTAGATAAAAGATTTATCCCCTTCTTTTTGAGGATGTGCAATATGGATATTTGATTTAGCTGGGAATACCTCTTTTAAGCCTGATGGCAATTCAGATTGTCGTTGGATGAAACCTGGTCGGAATGCTACACCGAAATTCAAATTTAAGTTTTCCAAACTTTCAGGATCGAGAGAGATAAAGGATGGCGGAAACCATGTTTGAAGAACAGTTTGAATTATTTTATTATTCCAGGTTCCGTTCTCGCGTCCAAAATTCCCATCGACTGTCCAGGCGTTTTTCTCAGGCAAATGATAGAAGATGATTTTTTGGTTGTTGTTGGCGGTTAACAAAAGTTCGGCACGATAATCAGATTTTGAATATTGTATGTCTTCAGCGCAACTAAGATTTGTAAAATCATTAGGTTTGGTTGATCTTAGATCATGAATAAATACGCCTCCTGGAAGGAAATTTGTAAAGTATTGGAGTTTATCAAGTTCTTTACGATGGGAAATAGCCTCTTCAATTCTTGTCAATGTTAACGGTGTCTGAACCTCGATGGAGTTGGTGCCCGAAATTTCGACAGTCGTTACGATTACATCCGGCGAATCGGGAGCCTCTAAAGCCAACATTCCTGAATATCGAATAGGAGTTAGGGAGTTAACATCCACGGTAATGCTGAACGCGGCATCGAATAAGGTGTATCCCTTCCCAAGAATGGCGGATAACTCAGGGTTGGCTTTCAAGATCGAAGAAAATGGACGCAATACGGCTTCTGGTTCCCTTTTGTCAACGCTGATTTCATTTCCGTAGTTTTGGAAACCATCATAAGGATGAGATACATAGAATTCGATAGTAGGCTGTTTCTCATCTTCGCTCCAGTAAAATTGATCAAACCCATAGGCTCGAGGGAAAGATTTCTCCGTAAGTTGATTCCATATTTCTGATGCACCTGCATGGAATTCGTAATTCAGTAATACATAACTCCCTATGAGCTCCCCGCCTTTATTGGGGTCGCCTTGCCATACGCGAATGTTCCATGGTACTGCTTTTGGGAATTGAGAGGTCGATATTGCCACAATTTGTCTACCGTCCGTGAGTTTAATGGTTATCTGCTCGTATGGATAATCGTCTGTCCAACGAAGGAGAGTTAATGCCTCAGGACTCGGATACATATCTTTCAAACTCTCTAAAAGCATTTTTGCAGCAGTTATTGGAATAGTTTTGTTTGCACCAACTAGTTCTTTTCCATTAGATTTCAATTCTGCGGCATCACTAAAGGAGTTAAATGAACTCTCGCTGAAATAAAAAATAATCGTATCCAAATCATCTAGACCAACCTTTAGGCTTACAGGTGGTAAGATGGATGAATCAGGAGATGCTGTAACAGCGCTTGGGATAAGATATGCTAGCAATATTAAGGATGTTAGTAGAATTCTTCTCATACGACCTCGCCTCAGGTTGATAGGTTTATGAAAAAATAACCAATAGTTTAACGATTTGTTTGTCGAAAATGTTTCAGGAAACTATCAAACTGGTTAGCGTTCAAGTTGGGTCTAATTTCCTGTATGTCGGTTATGCTTACTCCATCGTCGTCAACCCAACAATCCAAGATACTAGTACTCTCCCATATCGTCTCGTATTTTCTGGAAGAGACAACATGTTTCTCAATTTTGAGAATTTGTTGCGTGATTTGAGTATACCGCGGCATATACCTCTTCATAACCATAATTGACAATTCAATCAACCTACCCTACACTGTCTCAAATTCTCACAACGGAATGATTCATGCCAAACAATAAAACCGTCTGGTCCTCCTCGCAAGGTGACTTACGAAAGAAAGACCAACCATCTGCCTATTCAAAATCTCTGCCGCCTCAACAGCAGACGATTTATTTGCACCGTGAATCGGCTGGACGCGGCGGCAAGGCGGTGACGTTGGTGAGGAATCTTGTGTTGTCTGCGGAGGAGATGAAGTCGCTGGCGAAGAGGCTCAAGCAAGAGTGTGGCACAGGCGGGACGATCAAAGACGGGGTGATCGAAATTCAGGGTGAGCATCGAGAGAAGATTGCGGCGTTGTTATCGAAGTTGGGGTACAAGGTCAAGATCGCGGGAGGGTGAGTTTATTATTTGGTGATGGCTCAAACAAAATGATGGATTTCGTGGGGCGGGATGTTATCCCGCCAATTCAAGGGTGTGCGGGATGCCATCCCGCCCCACGTCATTTAGCAAATGCCACTACCTATTATTTCTCACTGCGTCATCTGTTCGGGGCTGAAACACGGCTGGTAATCGTTTCCGCGATCAGCAAATAGTGTGACGCGCTGTTCGGATCAGGCGCGGAAATTAAGCTGCCCGGCAACATTCCCATCACCGCAAGGGATGAAGTTGCTGAAGCTGCGGTCTTGCACGCGGTTTTGTCAATCAGCACGGAGTAGGCGTAGTCTTGCCGCTCGGAGGGATGATGCGAAACCCTGTAGCCCGCGTAGTTGAGACGGGTGGCGGCGAGCGTTTCAAACCGGGGATGGATGTGCCGTTCATCACGTCAATGACGATTGCCTGCCGCTCCACGGGTTCCGCTGACGGGGAAAGCGCCTCCGCCAACATTTGCTGAGCAACTTGACCGGGTGACAAAACATACGCGCCCCCTGTCGGTGATCCACGAGTTGACGATGGGCGTATAAGATGTAGGTCCGGTGATGTCCGCGTTGGTCATTTTGGGCGCGTAGACCGAAAAGTTGCAAGATGTCGCCGAGTCCCAAGTCGGTTTCGACGGAGTTCCCTTCAAATTGTTATACAGTTCAGGGATGTATCAGTGCCGGCTTGAAGAGCCTGCGTGAATAATGCGCGGATCACTTCTTGTTGTCTGCGTCCCCGGCCGAAGTCGCTGGATTTTTGACGCGAACGCGCATACCAGAGGGCGAGGTCGCCATCCATGTGAAGGACGCCGTTCAACCGTGTGCAGATACCAATTGGCTTCGAGCTCAGGGTCGTAACTTGGGTCATCAATTTCCAATCGGTAAGCGCATGAGACCGGCACATCCACGCCGCCGGCGGTGTCTACAATTTTTCGGAAACCGTCAAAATCTACCATGGCGGTATGGTCAATGCGGATGCCGGAGATTGTATTGGATCGTTTCTTTGAGCAGCGCCGGGTCCGCCGCCGGGGTAGCCGGGTGGAAACGCCGACTTGATACGCCGTATTGATGCGATTATTTTCATAGCCGGGAATCGAGACCCACAGATCGCGCGGGATCGAGATCAACGAGACGGCTCATCGTTCGGGCGAAGGATCGCCACGACCATCGTGTCGGTGCGCGTGGAACCGGGCGGTCGACCTGCGGTCTGAGCCGATGAGCAAAAAGTTGACGCAGGTGTCTTGTCCGTTGTTGAGTGACTTGGCCGAATTAGGCAGGCGGCGCGAATGCGGGTGCTGATGGCGAAGTTCGCAAGGTCGAGCAGGGTGGCGGTGTTGGTCAGCGCGGGGGTGGGCGGAGGAGGGGTGGCGTTGGACGCAGTTAATCAGATAGAAGTTGCGAAGGAAGCGAAGATGGTTGAGTCCAAGGGATGGGTTGAAAAGAGTTTGAGTCGGGGAGGCGTTTGGCGCGATCGTCAGCGCGAAGAGCGACGGTTCGCTGGCTGGCGCGTTGGCGGCGCATCCGGCGATCAATATCAGCGTTGTGATGAGAAGCAGTTCAAAACTTTTTCTCATGGAGTTGGCGGGCGTGAGCGACGGTAAAAGTATTCGCGGGCGCGGATGTGTTTGTGGATGTTAAGCGTCGGCGATGCGGCTGGGCATCGGCGAGGGCGAGGCTGTGAGCGTTGATGGTTGTAAGCGGGCGGTGGGCCACGAAGTTAGCGTGGGTTCGGCGTATTTGTGAATGAAGCCGTTGACGATGGGAAGACCAACGTTGTGCCGGGTTGAGGCGTGCTGGTCGGCACGTTCGGGATCCACAGGCGCTGCCCAGGTATATGAGGATGGATGACCCTACGGCCTGCCGATTGCAATTGCTGGACGCTCAGGCGATATAAGAGCGAGATGCGGAAAAGATTGTCGCCCGGGTTGCACAACGTATCCTTGAATCCATGAGAATGGATGACCGCAGACAATGGGCGGCAAGGTGGCGACGATGCGCGGTACGTACAACACACTGCCCGCTCGAATTTCATACGAGGGAAGACAGTTGCCGTTCTTCAGCGCGTCTTCGCTGGTTTTGTATCGCTGCGCCAGCATGTAGATCGTTTCGTTCGCGGCGACAACGATTTGATACCATCCGTTGGGAGGCGCGCAGACGATCTGTTGCGTGGCGGTGTTCACGATGAAAGGTGATGCGGTGGATGTTTCGGTGAACGCGATGAATTGCGTCGCTGTGGGTGGTGATGTGAGCGTGGGGAGAACCGGTTGCGGTATGGGCGAGGCGGGGATAATGGCTGTAATCTGAACTGGGGCTGTGGGCGGCGCGGATGTTTCGGCGAGCGCCAGCGAAATCCCGCCGATGACGAAAAGGATGGAGACGATGGCGACGATCAATCCGCCCCCTGCTTGTTTCAGCGCTTGCATGATTTAGATCTCCGCGGCGCGCATGGGGACGTCTCGCGCGATGGGCAACAACACGCTGAACGTGGAGCCAACGCCCGCCTCGGTCTCGACCCAGATGCGTCCTTTTTGCGCCTCGGTCAGCGTCTTTGCGATAGAAAGTCCCACGCCGGTATCGCCGACGCCTTGGATCAAAACATTGTCGGCGCGGAAGAGGCGAGTGAAGACGCGCCCCACATCATCGGCGGCGATGCCCCCGCCCGAATCGGTGACTTGGATCAGCACGTATTCGTTGCCCTTTTCCGAACGCGTTTGGACTCGCAGATGCACGGTTCCTTCGACCGGGGAGGCGGCTCCCGCGTTTTGCAGGAGGTGGATCAAAATTTGTTGCAACGCTTCGCGGTCGGCGTGGATGGGCGCCATGTTCTTCGGCAAATCGAGGTGAAGCGAAATATTTTTCTCGCGCACCTGACTGCTCGTGTACGACATAGCATTGTCAATGATCAGATTCAAGTCCACCGCTTCGGGTTTGAGGTCGTTCAGTCCGGTTTCGAGCGTGGTCACTTGGATCAGATCTTCCACGAGACTGCCGATCCGTTCGGTGGAGGAGCGGATGCGTTCGACGAATTTGCGTTGTAACGCGCCGAGGATTCCAACCGATTCGCCCAACAGCAAGTCGGTGTAGCCGACGATGGACGACATCGGCTGGCGCAACTCTTGCGAGATCGAAGCGACCACTTCCGCTTGTTCGTTGGAACCGCCTGAAGATGTCCCTTTTTCGAGTTCCACCATGCGCATGTTGGCGTTTGCCAGTTGGATCTGCAAGCGGGCAACTTCCTCTAGAGTCATGCGCAGTTCGCTTTCCATTTGCCCGGAAGGCGCGGCTTTGATCTTGCCTCCACGCAGTTCGTCGTTTTCCTTTTTGAGTCGCTCGATGGCTTTTTGCGAATCTTCCTGCATCCGCGTCATCTCGGCAAGATTTTCCGCCTGCGATAAACCCTCTTGCGCGTCGGCTCGCACGGCGTCAATTTGCTTGAGCAGGTCTTGATTTTGCCGTTCAACGTCGGCGATGCGTTCTTGCGCTAGATCAAGGGCTTGACGGGTCTGCTCGCCTTTTTGTTCGAGCGAGGTCATTTTCTGTCCGCGCTGGATGATGGGGACGAGCGAGACCGCGATGTTCGAGAGGAACGCCTGGTCTTCCGCACTCCACAGCCGATTCGAATACGGCGAGAGCAGTAACACGCCGCCGAGCGAATCTTTTTCCGGGGTGACGATCGGCACGCTCAAAATGTGACCGGGGCTTGAAAGCCCAAGCAGGTCGCTCAGCCCTTTGATGTCGGCGGAGGTACTGCTGGACGGAAGCCGCAATGCTCGTCCGCGTTGCAGTGAATTGGTGAGCATGGGAATCGTGTTCTTATTGAGGCTGCCGCCTTCCAACGATTCCTCGCGGATCAGATCGTAGCCGCTGGCGATTTGGATCTGGTTTTTGTTATCGGTGAGGTAGATCAAATAACACAGGTCGGCGAGCATGGTCTGCGCGATGGCGCGCGCGATCGCCTCGCTCAACTTGTCCGCGCTGGATTCGCCCGCCAGCCCTAACAGCGCGTGGAAAGTTTTCGGGTCGGTGCTGTACCGCCGGCGTTCGTCCACCGGCGCGTGTTGTTTGATGGAGGTGAAACTACCGGTCACCGGCGCGGGGAAGCGCTGAGGCAATGTCATCAGCATTGGGTATGCCGCCAGATACGCAAGCCGCACCGCGCCGGGGAAGTTCCCATCGAGGCGACCGAGGATCATGTGCAGTAAATGCCCGGCGAAGGCGAGCGTGAATACCGCCAAGCCGTAGCCCCATCCGTTCGGGCGGCGGAGGATCAGCAGAAATAGACCGAAGACCGCCACCGCGATGCTCGCCAGTTGCCAGAGTCCGTCGTTCATCGTTGAGTTGAAGGGGGGAAGGTTCGGCTCCTGCGCGTATTCCACAAGCGAGAGGGCTAAGCCGACAAAAACGAGGATGCTCAAAAATCCGATCACAGCGTCTGCCAGGCGGCTGGGCTCCGGGAAGTTCCACAGCCAGAGCATCCATAAAAGCGAGAAGAGGGTGAGCGCCCGGTCAAGAGGCGGGAGGATGACGGGCAGATTCATCACGCCTTGAAACCCAAGCCCGCTCAGGAGGAAGAGCGCGAATTTCGCCACGAGCATCAAGCCAAGCCCGAACATCATCCGCCGCGTCTGCGGAAATTCGCTCGTGCGCCAATGGACGAGCGCGGCTTGAAACGCGCCCGCGATGGAGAACACGAGGATGAGATGATAGATCAGGCTTCCGGCGGGTTCGGTAAGGACGTTGAAAATTTGGTTTAAGGTGGCGTCCATGACGGGAGTGATTATATTCCAGTTGAGAATTTCTGTCGTGAATCATTGGTTACAAGTGCATGAAGAT
>JAXLVX010000100.1:0-6978 GCA_046328795.1 Anaerolineales bacterium
GCCGTTCTTGCGTCTGCCAAAATCACTATCCTGACCACGCTATTTCCCATATGAATACGTCCAACGTGCGGCTTTATATTGACCCCCCTTCTCACCATTTTCTTCAAGACCGTTTGTTTTCCAACGAAAGAGCTCGTTATGCCGGCGACAACCTCATGGCGCCTTATAGTTACTTGCGCGATCATCTTGAACAACGAGGGATCGAAGTCCATACTGCCGACTATTTACCGGAAGAACCCACCGACGACTTAAATCTGTATATCTCATTGGGGCTATTCCGGGATTACAAGAAATTGGCTTGTCGTCAAGATGTTATTCTGAGCGCCTTTTTTGTTTTTGAAAGTCCAGTTGTGGAGCCGTCCATCTATCGTGCCATAACCCGATTCCAGGATAAATTTCGTCGCATCTTTACTTGGAGTGATACCGCTTCACTTTTGCGCTTTACCAGACAGCCATTGCGTTGTCAGCATTTCCATTGGCCTCAATCGTATGATCAAGCGCATGAGCAAATCTGGGCGCGGCAGGATCGTAAATTTCTTGTAATGATCAACTCCAATAAACTGCCGCGTGTTTACTGGCGCGAACTGTACACAGAGCGAATGCGGGCAATTGCTTATTTTAGCCAGTTTGATGAGATAGACTTGTATGGAGTTGGATGGGATGAGCCTTCATGGCGGCTAGGACGAACACGGATACCATACACCTTAAGACGCCTCTATCGCTTTGGGCTATCTCATTGGCAAAGAATTAAGCCAGACCCCCTATTGCAGGCGGCGCGGCGCGCGTATCGCGGCAAGTCAGAATCTAAGTCTGATACCTTGGGTGATTACACATTTGCGATCTGTTTTGAAAATTCCATTCTTAAAGGCTGGATCACCGAAAAGATCTTTGATTGCTTCTTTGCAGGCGTGATACCGGTGTATCTAGGAGCCCCAGATATTCAGGATTACATTCCTGATGATTGTTTCATAGATATGCGGCGATTTAACAGTTACGAAGAGTTGCGAAAATTTCTGAAGTTGCTAAGCGATAAGGATATCCAACGATACAGGAAAAGTGCCCGGTCGTATCTCAATTCGCCTGATTTTCGGCCCTTTACGAAGGAAGCATTTGGCGATCTATTCGCAAACATCGTTGAAGTTGATGCTGGAATTCAATTGTGATTTTTCTACAAGGACGGTTTGGTGGCTATCAACAGCGGCGAGTTTAGTCCTGTTTACAAAGATGCGAGGAATGTTACGTCTCGAGGTTGCGATTTCGACTCAAGACCTGGCGACGGTATTTCTGCGCAGCGCTATTCTAAGGAGACTTTCAAGTTGAGACAATCTATTAATACCAGTGTTCGACTGTTTTCGGAGATTTTCGAGCCTCGTGGTCCGGTGGTTGAAATTGGATCCTTGTATCAGCCGGGGTATGATGAGTTGAGTAATCTGCGCCGTTATTTCGTGGGAAAAGAATATATCGGATGTGATATTCGGCAAGGCCTGGGTGTTGACCGAATTGAAGATGCTCATGCGCTTAGCTTTGCAGACCGCTCGGTTGGGACCATGCTCATGTTCGAAATTCTTGAACACTTACCCCACCCGGGCAAGGCTATTTCGGAGGCATGGCGAGTTTTAGACGACCAAGGCTTGTTAGCTTTGAGTGTCCCCTTTAACTACCGACTCCATGGTTTTCCGACAGACTACTGGCGTTTCACGGCAAGTGGCATTCACGCTTTGCTTTCTGACTTTCCTGATAAAGTTGTATTCGCCCTTGGCCCGCAATTGAAACCGGCATTCATCTTTGCTGTGGCGGCTAAATGTTCTTCTGATGAATTCACTGAAAAGAAAGCAAAATTCCAAGAGGAAATCCACGATACGTTTCGGCGATTCTGGCTGCGTGGCTATTTCAGCGTATTGAAGGAAAGAGGTCGAGATTTTTTTGGATTTCTCCTTGGACGCGCAAAACTGTCGGCTAGGTTTTTTGACCCTGCACAAGCTGGTGGATATACATCGTCTTTGAGCAAGATTGAGCATATCGGTTTTGGCGAAAACCCGAATCACCTCGATTGATTACAGATTTTTCATCCTGACTTGCATGCTTAAAATAATTACAACTCTCGGAGTCATCCAAATTCTGGCTGTATTCTTCAATGTCTTGCGTTCCAAGCTGCTTGCCGTTCTGCTTGGTCCGGAAGGAATTGGAGCGATCAGCGTTGTAGATCAAACTGCGGCTTTGGTGTTGCAAATAAGCGCGGTGAGCATCCCCTTTGCCTCCGTCCGGTTTCTTTCCCGCGCTCATAGCCAGGGATCAGACGAATTTCGTCATACCTATTCCGGTCTTCTCTCTGCTTTGCTTGCCTTCACTTCGATTGGCGCGTTGATGGGGTTGGCGGTGGTTTTCTTCAAACCATCGCTGTTAGGCGCGGAACTCAGCGCATACCGCAACATGCTCATTCCGGCATTGCTGTCGGTGCCGGCAATGGCTCTGCATTATTTTATGGCGCAGGTGCTTGCGGCCGCGCAACAGGCGCGGCTGTCTGGCGTCTTCTTGTTGGTGATCGCCATTGCTCAATCGCTCGCGGCTTTGATTGGGACGCAATTTGGAGGAGCGCTTGGCTATTATTGGGCTATCCTAGCCTCTAACTACTTACTCGTAATTGCTGTAGTATTGTTCTTAAAGCGAAAGTTTTCGCTGTCTATTTTTAATCGCGAATCCGATCTGCGCCGCGAGATACGGCGGAATCCTGATATTGTCAGCTACACCTTGATCATGTTTAGTATTTCCTACACTCTTCCTCTGTCAAATATCATCGCTCGTCTGGCAGTTTTGCGCCACGCCGGTGAAGCCGAGACCGGGTTAATGCAAGCGGCCATTGCGTTGGCAGCCTCCCTGACTCTGGTACTGAACCCCGCCAATGGAATGTACCTGACCCCCATGATGAACCGGGCTGGCGATGCCGGTCAGAAAATATCCACAGCGCTGGAATTCCAGCGTAAGTTATTACTGGTGATGCCGGTCATTGCCGTTCCGATGGTCTTGTTTGCGCGGTTCCTGATATTCCTGTTTTATTCCCCGAGTTTTGTTGAGGTGAGTCAGTTCTTTTACCTGTTTGTGATCGCCCAGTTCTTCTCGCTTCTGGCTGGAGTGGGACAAGCCGTACTCATTGGAGTGAGTGATTTAATAGCGTACGTCATTATGGTTGGCTTGGGTCAACTCTCGCTGGGCGTGGTCGCGTGGGAGTTGGCTCCGGTCTGGGGCATCTACGGCGTGGCGGCTAGTTATATTGTTTCGAACTTGGCGATCTTGGTTCTATGCAATATTCGCTTAACCGCGCGCTATGGATGGTCGGTGCCTAAAACGCAATGGGCGATGACAGTCTATGGGGTGCTTGGGTTGGTTCTTGCGGGCATCCTGTTTCGTCACAGTCCGCTAAGCCTAAGCGCGGTATTGTTGGCGGCGGGATGTTATTTGGCGTACACGATTGGCTTAGGACTGCTCTTCGGGCGAGATGAGATGCGCCAAATCCTGTTGTTGATTCCTCGCTTTTCCGCTATCAAGTTATCAAAATAATTCGGCATATTTTGAAATAATATGATCAATGTGTTGGTTCTGTCGCGTAATTATCCAAATGCGGTTCTGCCGCTCATTGGTCCCTGGGTGCAACAATGGGCAAAATTTACGTTGAGCGAATGCCAAGTGCGCGCAGTCGCTCCCGTGCCGTATTATCCCCGTTTTCTTCCGGGTCCCGTAGAATTCAGGCGCTTTAGTCAGATACCGTCTCAGGAATTGGCGGATGGAATAGAAGTATCTCACCCGCGTTTTTTTACCGGACCCGGATATTCAACCCATACTTTGGATGCGGATGCGTATTTTTTGGGGGTTCGTAAAACAATTGATCGGCTATGGCGTGAACAGCCCTTTGACCTTATCCATGCCCATTTCATCTATCCGGATGGCGTGGTGGGAGCGCGTCTTGCCCAACGTTATGGCGTTCCACTTGTCGTTACAGAGCATGCATTTTGGCATCCGTGGCTGGATCAATACCCAAGAGTGCGCAGGCAGGCGGTCGGCGCGGCGAAGACGATTGCGTATCACATTGCTGTTAGCCAATCTGTCCGCCGCAGTATCAGTCGGTTCACTGGCGAGAATGAGCGTCTGCGCGTGATTCCGGGAGGGGTTAATATAGAGCGATTTACTCCGCTACCGGACGGTGAAAAGCCTGATCCGAATTCGATCCTATTTGTTGGTCGCATCCATGAAACAAAAGGCGTGGACGTTCTCTTGCGCGCGATGCGTCTGTTAGTGGATCGTAATCCGGCTATTCGCCTATCTCTGGCGGGAGGAAGTTTTTATCGCCCAACGCAGATACGGGAAGAACGCCTCAAGCGCATGGCAGAAGAACTGGGGCTTGGCGATCATGTTCGCTTTCTAGGTATTCAATCGCCCGATCAGGTCGCTGAGACAATGCGCCGGAGTTCGCTGCTTGTATTACCCAGCCGTCGTGAGACATTGGGCGCGGTGCTGATCGAAGCGCTTGCGTGCGGAATCCCAGTGATAGCCACGCGTTGCGGCGGTCCTGAGGATGTTGTGAATGATTCCGTTGGCAGGCTCGTTCCTAACGAGGATCCTTCCAGTTTGGCAGATGCTATGGAAACTGTGCTAAATCAACGCGAACAGTACGATCCGCAAGTATTGCGGAAATATGCCATAGAGCGATTCTCATGGCAGACCGTTGCGGCGCAAACCATTGACTTATATCGCTCGGCGTTGTGAATGATTGTGACTGATAGAACCGATTGATGCAAATGAATAGATAAGGACAATAATCTTCATGACAGAAAAACAAGAAGCTCCTCAAATCTTTGAGCTAGACTACTACCAACGTCTTCACGACATCGAAGAACAGCATGGCTGGGCGCAGGGTTTGCGCGATGCGATGGATGCGTTGCTGCATCCCGCGATCAACGGCAAACCGTTGCGCGTCTTGGATATTGGTTGCGGCACCGGGTATCTAATGCGTTACCTTCAAAAATATCCGTTGGATGGGGAAGTGGTCGGAATAGATATTTCATCGTATGCGTTGCAATTTTGCCGACAGCGCGGCGCGAATTCGCTGGCAATTGCAAGCGCAACAGAAGTTCCATTCCAGTCATCTTCATACGACCTGATCATCTGCATAGATACGATCCAACATCTAACCCCGGCTGGGGCTGACCTTGTCGCTATCAAAGAATTTGCTCGATTGTTACGTCCCGGCGGCTTACTATATTTGCGCACGAATTCTGCTCGCGGGCATCGTCCTCTCGAAGGCGTGGATCCGAATCAATATCGTCGTTATTTAATCCCTGAATTGAAAAACATGATCGCGCAGGCTGGAATGAAAACCGAACGCGCCACCTACCTCAATGCGATCCCGGGGTTTTGGGCGATGTTGCGCGAATATGCCCAAGCGCGCCGCAAAGTGCGGGCGATCGGGCCAGGGCTTAGCATCCAGGTCCACCCTCCGGAAAGAGCGTGGTTGAATCAGGCGATCTATCGAGTCCTCGCGTTCGAATCATGGCTTATCGGAAAAGCGCGCCTCGATCTTCCTTTTGGGCATTCGATCGCTGTTCTGGCTCGCAAGGATTAGGAGTTTGATTTGCCTTCCCGCGAAAGAACGACGTTGAGCGCCGCCGTGGTTGGAGCCGGTCTGATGGGACGTTGGCATGCCGATGCGATTCGTCGAGCGGGCGGGGTGGTGACTGCGGTGGTGGATCCTGATGAGGCGCGCGCTGTTGCGCTGGCGAAACGATTTAGTTCGGCAAAAGTGTTTTCTCGCCTCGATGATGCTCTGAATGAAGCCCGCCCTGCGGTCGTTCATTTGTGCACTCCTGCCAACCTTCATCGCCAACAAGCGGAGCAAGCGTTAAAATCTGGAGCGCACGTTTTCATTGAAAAGCCTCTTGCGCAAAATTTAAAAGACACGCAAGAAATCATTTCTCTGGCAGAACAAAATAAACGGCTGGTTTGCCCCGTTCATCAATTTGTTTTTCAAGACGGAGTGCAACGCCTGCATAAGTGGATATCGGCTGACGGCGAGTTGACGCAAGTCTCCTTCACGATTCATTCGGCGGGCGGGGTTGGATCGCCGTCTCATGAATTCGACGCCCTTGTTGCCGACATCCTCCCTCATCCGCTTTCGCTCCTGCAATTCTTGTTGCCCGGCTCTCTCGACGCAGCATGGACTGTTCATCGTCCTGCTCCCGGCGAGTTGCGGGTGATGGGTGTAGATCATAAACGCGGCTCGGCTGGCATTGGTTTGACGATTGAAATCAGCATGAACGCTCGTCCGACTCAGAATACCTTATGTGTCGCGGCGCGGAATGCCTCCTTTCACGTTGACCTCTTTCATGGTTTTGCGTTTCGTTCTCCGGGAACGGTCTCACGCGCGCGTAAAATCATCCAGCCTTTTGAATTTTCCCTTCGTCAATTCGGCGCCGCAACTGGCAATTTAGCGATGCGAACACTGAACAATGAAAGCGCATACCCAGGTCTGCGCCGGTTAGTCTCTCTTTTTTATAAGGCGATTCGAACTGGAGAGCCCTCGCCTATTTCGCCGCATGACGTGCTTGCCGTTGCGCGCGCCCGCCAAACGATACTCACAAGTTGAAATGGATATCAAAATGACAACACCCACTTCAGTTAAACCGCCCATCAATAAATGGAAGAGAAATAAACGACGCTTGATCCGGCATTATCTGCCTTTTTCTATTGTAGCCGGGCTGATCATTGCTGCGTTTCTAGCCTATTTTCCCGGTGAAAGCCTGGTGCAGAAATGGAGTATGGGAACCGCTTACGCCGGGTTGACTTTGCTGGGTTTTACTCTTCTGGTGGGCGCGATCCATGTGTTACGTTCGCGTCCCAACCCCCTTTCCAGCGACTTGACTCGCGACGCCGGGATTATGGCGACAATTGTCAGCGTTGTCCATGTGGGCGTAGGCTTATTCGTTCACT
>JAXLVX010000101.1:0-6654 GCA_046328795.1 Anaerolineales bacterium
AGCGCCCCATCATCACCACATCGGCAACCGTGACGGGAAAATTCCAATCCACTTGCGAGCGTTGCGGGATGTAGCCGATGCACACGTGTTTATCGGGATGCGAACCGTAAATATTTACATCGCCAGAAGACGGCTGCAAAACACCGGCGATGGCTTTGATCAACGTGCTTTTTCCCGCGCCATTCGGACCCACAACCGCGACTCGCTCGCCTTCGTGCAAATGGAAAGTGACATCCTCAAGCGCGACATGTCCGTTATAACGCACGGTCAAATGCGAAACGTCGAGGATGGGTTGGTCGTGTTTGTGTGGGGCGTTTGGGTACATGGGAATTCGAGGCGCAGGATACGCGATTGGGTATACGCAGTACGAAGTCCGTAATACATTTTGCGTACTGCGTATTACGTATTGCGTATTGATTATTTGAGGGCGTTGATGATTTGAGTCACGTTGTATTTCATCATTTCGATATACGTCCCGGCAGGCGCGCCGTCGGTCAGTGATTCAAGATGCAGATCGGTGATAACTCTTACGCCTGTTTCCTCGGCAATTTGTTGCGCGAGCGCGGGGTTGTCGCCAGCGTCGAGAAAGATCGCGGGCGCGCCGCTGGATTTGATCTGGTCAATCAACGCCGCCATCTGTTGCGCGGAGGGCGACGCGTCGGCGCTGAAACTTTCCAGCACAGAGCCGACCACCGTAAAACCGTATCGCTCCGCAAAATAGCCGAGCGATTCGTGATTCGTCACGAGCAATCTTTTTTCGGCGGGGATTTGACTCGCTTGTTCAACGATCCACGCATCGAGCGCTTGTAATTCAGTCACATACGCGTCGGCATTGGATTTAAATTCCGCCGCGCCATCGGGGTCGAGGTGGGTCAAGCCTTCGCGGATGTTCTCCACACAGAGGATGATGTTGTTCGGGTCGAGCCAGATATGAGGATCGAATCCGCCTTTGTCAAAGTCAATCATTTTGTTCACGCCCGTGGAAGCAAAGACAAATTCCATATTTCCATTTGCGGCATATAACAACGGCTCAAGGAAGCGTTCGTAATTTTTATCGTCGAACAGGATGAGCAATTGCGCATCAGCGACTTTCGTCACGTCTTGCGGAGTGTACTGATAGGAATGCGGGTCCGCGCCGACGGGGAGAATTGATCCAATGCGGATGCGGCTGCCAGCCACGTTTTGCGCGATGTCGGCTAGGAGCGTGGTGGAGGCAAGTACTGTAAAATCTGGAGCCGACTCGGTTGCGGCAGGCTGAGGCGGCGCGTCGGTTGAGGCGGGCGACTCAGCCGTCCCTGCGGGTGAAGCGGGTTGTCCTCCGCAGGCAGTCACAAGGATTAAGAGAATAATCCAAATTAAATTTCGCTTCATGGTTTTGAAGACTCCAAGTCGGCGCTTTCGTCGGGCAGGATTTCTTTTTTCAAGAGAAAGGATGCGCCGGCATTGCCAACCATGACCGATGTTTTCCCGGGCAGGATGTTGACCACTTCCCAGCCGTCGAGCCCGAGTTTGTCGAGCGCGCGCACTTCGAAGCCTTCGCCAAGCGGATCATCGTCGGTCCATGCGTAAGCGGGCAGGTTGATGATTCGGTAGCGGTAGACTTTGCCGCCCCGCTGCAAGCGCTTCTTCGCGGACTCGAGGCTGGCGCGGTACTTGCGCTCGCGTTCCTCTTCGATCTCGCGCCGCATGTTCGCGGTTGCGGGCGCGGCGAGGATCTCGTTCGCCACTTCGATCATTTCATCGTCGTCGCCCATCGTGACCGCGATGAGAAATTCATATCCGCGCCGGTCGCCCAACTGCACGAGTCCTTCCGCCGCTTCGAGCCGCGTGAGCCATTCTTCGTCTTCGGTCATCAGTTCATGGAGCGTGTCGCGGTCGCGCATTTTTACGAGTTCGTCAATTTGTGTCATGTTGTCCTCCGGGTTGATGGAGGTATTGTATCATCCGAAAATAAAACATAACCCACCTAGAAATTGATCTTTCCGAGGTGGGTCATTAAGAACAAAACTGGACGCTGATTCACGCAGAAAACGCAGATTTTTTTCTTTGGATCAGCGTTAATCAGCGTTTTTCTGCGTCCAAAATTTGATTGGGATCAAGTCTGTTATCGCGCGCCGCTCGTCAGGATGATGTACACGACCAGCGCGGCAATCGCCACGATAAGCAACTGCGTAGTCGGGCTCATGCGCCAGCGACGGTATCCCGAATTAGAATTGTATTCGCGCCTTCTTCGGCGGCGTTCCCGGTAGCGTTGATACATGATGTCTCCAGTTTATCTGAAATTGAATTCTTCAAAATGAATATTTTCAGGCGGGACGTTCAAGCCGAGAAACTTTTTCTCGAACGCTTGCACCATCGGGAGCGGTCCGCACATGTAGATGTGATGTCCGCTCACATCGCCGCCCGCGTTCTTGACGATCTCATCCACGGTCAGCGAGCCGCCGACCGCCGAATAGCGGATGTTCACTTTCAGGCGTTTGTTGCGTATCCCGGCAGTTTCGAGTTCGTTATAGAAGAGCGCCTCGTCTCTGTGACGCATGACGTGATAAAAATCCACGTCGCGGTCGAGCGATTCGCCTATATCGCGGATGAACGCAAGGAACGGCGTGACTCCGATTCCGCCCGCGATCCAGATCTGTTTCTGCCCGCCGGTCTTGTAATCGAACATGCCGTGCGCGCCCTCGATGACCGCGTCCGCGCCGGGCTTGAGGTCGTTGAACAGGGCGCGCGTGAAATCTCCGCTCGCCTTGATGGTCAGCCGCAGTACATCCTCATGCGGCGCGCTGGAAATGGTGAAGGGATGCGATTCGTTCAATCCGCGCGAGTTGGGGAATCGCACGAAGAGGAATTGTCCCGCGCGTTGCTTGGAGATCGGGTCGCCTTTGGCGCGCATCACCACCTCGGTGGTGAAGTTGGTGGGATGATTGACCGTCTCCACTGTGTATGGAATAAATTTTTTGAAGAACCGCCCGAGGACCTCGATGTACAAATACGAAGCCGCGCCGATGATGAAGAAGACCTGCACGTAGTTGATCGCAATGAACGCGTCGAGCGGACTGCGGATGGTCAGCGAGTGGATGAACGCGAGGATGAAAAAGATGCCGACGTATTTTTTGAGATTTTTCCAGCCTTCGTAGGTCCCGCCGGTGATTCGGTTCAAAAACGGGATGCGCGGCGAAAGACTCACGAGCGCGATCGAAACGATTCCCGTGAACGCGATGACGGCAAGATAATTCCCTAATGCCCAGCCGCTCAATGAAATGGGAACGGTCAACACGTGGACGAAGATCAGCAATAACGCGGCAGTGGATGTATGGCGGTGCGTCACATACATTTTGTCCAAGCCGCCGAAATACGGCTCAGCCCATTTGGGTCTCGCCGCAAGCACCAGCGAACACGCCATCAACACAATGTTGACCGAGCCGATGACCTCGCCCGCGTATTGTCGGATGAATTTCTCGCGCCCGTCGTTGACCGGCGGAAAGACCAGCCAGACAACAACAGTGAGACAGACTAAAAAGACGATGAACCAATTGCCGATACTACTGCGCTTCATAACCGACTCCAAATTTAATAGGACTTACGCAAATCTCAAGCCCAAGCCGCGAATTTCGCTAATTTACGCTAATTGATTTTAAAAATTCGTGACGCCGCGCCAAGCAGCGGCAGTTCGCGTAATTCGCGGCAAAGATTTTCACCCGCGCAAGTCGTGTTTAAATAAAAGGCGGCATGGGAAAATCCCGCGCCGCCTTTGTCTTAGAACGAATTCACCGCGTCATCAAGGTTCGAATGGATCTCGAACGCGCGGTCAAAGCCGACCATCTCCAGCACGCTCCGAATCTCGGCGCGCGGGTTGAGCAGTTTCATGTGTTCCTGCATCTTCCCATCGGCGGTCTTCTTGACCGACCTCATCGAACTCCAGCCGTTATCCGAATCGAGAACCGCCTCGCCTTTTAACAGCATGGCGATCGTATGCATTGCCACCAGCCCGGCGCTGCTCACGTACGTCAGCTCGCTCATGTCGAACAGAAAATTGCGCGCGCCTGCTCCGTGCAATTCCTTCGCCCGTTCGATCAATCCCTGATAAGTCTGTCCATCCAGTTCCCCAGCCAGCTGTAGGATGGTCACCTGCACTTTGCCCATTTGGTTGGATACAGTGATGTCCATGAGTTTCTCCTCGTGCCAGACGGATGCCTGATTATATACCGGCTTTCTTTTCCAAACGCGTTTGGCGCCGGGCAATTTCCTCAAGCCAATGTTTGCGCGCGAAGGCCGGCAGGTCGGCGCGTTCCGCCATGCGCCGCGCCGACTTTGTCCATTTGAGCGCGGTTTTCACATCGCGCTTTTGATGTTCGTAATATTTCGCCAACTCGACGTGAGCATAAATATGACCCGCCTTCGCGGCGTTCTGCCACAAGCGGATCGCCTCCGCGTAATCGCCGCGCCTCTTTTGCAGGATGGACAACCGCTTCACCGCCACGTGGAAGTCTGCCTCGCCCATCGGCGACTCGAGTCCACGCTCGAACAGTTTTGCCGCTTCCTCGACATGACCCAGATCCTCGAACAACTTCCCCAGCGCGACAAAATCCAACCCATGCTGAACTTTGCCGTCATACGGATTCTCCAGCATGTCGTTCATGTGCGCGAGCAAAGCCGCCATCGCGGTCACGTCCATGGCGTTGTGATAGAACACCCCAGCCAGCGGACGCGCGTCGCCGGTGCGTAGATAATCAAAATACAGCCACGGGATTTCATAGCCGGGAACTTCCTCGCTCGAACGTTTGAAGTCCAGCACATGCTCTTCCAAAAATTTCAACGCGCGCGATTCGAGCCGGTCACGCCACAACCTCCGCGCCAGCGGAAGCAGATCGAGGTGCGAATATTTTTTATAGGGAACAGGAATATGATGGAGGGTAAAGCGCGTGGTCAACAACGGCGCGTCAAATGCCTTGCCGTTGAACGTGACCAACGCTTCGCACGGCGCGAGGAAATCTGCCAGCCCTTCGAGTAATGCCGGTTCCTCGGCGGGGTCGCGCAAGAAGAATTGCTTCAATATGAATTGACCGTCCACAAACCGCGCCACACCGACGAGGAACGCGTAGGTGCCGGTCCCGCCGGAAAGACCGGACGTTTCCGTGTCAAGGAAGGCAAACTTGGAAAGTGGAAGCGTGGAAATCAGGGAATCATTTGCCCACTGCGAGACTAACGAAAGAGGGAAGGAGGAAAGAAGCGTTGAATTGCCGTAATGATGATCTTGGGGAAAGGTCTGTTCCGCCACGAACACTTCTCCGCGCGGGGTGGCGAGAAAACTTCCAGCGACGATAAGGTTGATGGCAGGCGAGTCAAGCCCACCCTGCGAAAGAGGCGGGATCCCCTTCTTGACGCCGAGGGATTTGAGTCGGTCTGCAATCGTGGGTTTGTCGGCGGAGTCCATCGCAGACGATTATAACCAAACATGCCCGGCGAAATTATTTTCCTCACCAATCGCCAGCCATGTCTTTGCGAGGGCGCTTTTGAAATTGCTTCGTCACGAGTTCTTGACGCAGTTGCACTGCGTCAAGAACAGGCGACAGTATAACTGCCGCCGATTCAGAATAACCTTGAGCGGTTGACACGTAGTAACGACTTTAGTCGTCTCATTGCAGATAAAAAGCGACTGAAGTCGCTACTACGCTGTCAGGTAATATGGGTTATCCTGAATAAACGTTCAGATTGGAATTCTATTGATTCTCCTCCCATTGGATGCGTTCGTATTCCGCTCTGGGGATGGCGATCACGAATAACCGACCCCAACTCAACTCGCCGTCTTTTTCGATGCAGGTCTGGAAGGTGATGTTGCCGTTGCTGAAGAAAACGCGCTTGAACATTTGCTCGACGGAGAGTACTTCCTTCTCGTTGTCGAGACTGCGGAAGGAACTATAAGAACTGTGAGGCTGCAATGCCTGATATTGCAGGATCTCGTACACCACAAAGTATTCCACCTTGCCGTCGCCATAAACGAGTCGGACATCGTCTCCCACTTTCAAATTAAAAAAGGAGGCGCCGGCAAGGTGGTTGTGGGCAAGCAATCCGGTCGTTCCATATTTGCCTGCCATACGAAACTGCGTGATCTCGCCGCCTTCATTGGACACAAACGATCCATAAGGCTGTTGAACGATGGGTAAAGCCATCACGTTGGGAACATAGACCCCTCGCGCGAGGTCCGCGCGTCCGTCTTGAACCGAGGTTGAAAATTCCGAAAAAACGGGGAGGGCAGATTCATCCGCGCCTGCCATTGCCTGGGCTGTGGGAGGATTCACCCACAGCGAGGCAAGAACGATCAGCAGAATCGTTATGTTGAAAGTCTTTTGAGCGTTAAATTTTTTGAGCGCCATTTGTTCCTCGTTTCGACAAAGGCGCTCAAATCAACACGGCAAAATCAAGCAATGATTTGCTCACGTTGGCAGCCTGGCGATCATGATCCCGCCGCGCGGGATTGTAGACCCATGGCTTTGCGTCTCACGCTTTTGCGTGATTTGCCTTTATCGAACATGCAATGATAAGGTTCCAATAAAAAAGCCCGACAGGATGCCGGGCTTGCCAAAAGGAAAAAGATATTTCTTCGGCAACCTGGCTATCGTGACCACGCCTCGCGTGATGGTAGATCCATGGCTT
>JAXLVX010000102.1:0-6499 GCA_046328795.1 Anaerolineales bacterium
CAAACAACGTCCCGAAGGTTCACAACCTTCGGGACGGTTTATCTTACGCGGACATTCCCGCTGGTATTCTCTGGTAGAGAAATTCCCGCATATCGCTGGACGCGCTGGCATGTTCAATCGTGATGCTGACCACGTTGCCGTTGCTGTCCAAATCCAGGTAGATGTTTTCGCTGAGCTCGCGCGTTTCGACAGGTTGATTAGCAGAAAGCTCAACCAGCGTGGTATCGGTATCTTCAAAGTATTTGATACGCATGGCTTACTCCTTGAAATTTCGGTCAAAGAAAGCGTTGTGAACGGTCTCGCCGTCCTCAAGCAGGATGACCCGCAGTGCGCGGTTTTCCATTTCCACGATCCGCGCCCAACGGCGAATTCTACCGTCGGCTTGGACTTCCTCACGCAATGGATTTCGAATCACTCGCTCGATCCATTTATCTTGTATCACAGCACGATCAGGACGTTGGCGCGTGTATTGAAAGTATTGCGTGGTCTTCATTTCCATTGATTATACATGAAGTATAAGACTCTCAACGAAACTGCGAAGATATACCTCGGCAACTGGTCTGATTACGAAGCGATGTTGCAGGAAAAATTCAGGGAAGACCTAACTCCGCATCAGGTCAAATATAGAACGTTGAAGAGATGAACTAAAAAGACCGTCACGTTGAAGGCGGCAGTCATTTTTTCCTTGACGAAGGGTACAATATCTCAACTACCTCCCAAACCGCTCAAAAGCAATAACCTATGCCAGCACAGAAAATAACGAACACCGGGCAAAAATCTATCGCTCAGCCTCTGCAAGCAGACGAGTCGCTCTTCCGCAATTTCGTCCAGCAGGATATTGACGGGATCATCCTGGTAGACCCTCAAGGTGTTGTGGTCGAGTGGAATGCAAGCATGGAGCGCCTTACCGGATTCAACCCGGGTGAAATGGTCGGCATCCAAGCATGGGAGACGCTCCTGCGCATGAACAAAGAGGAATCAACGCCTGAGCGTCGCGAGCAATATAAAGAGCGCATACTGAATATCATCCGCACAGGAATAGTCCCCGCCGGGCTTCAATCCTTCGAAACTAAATTCGTTGGAGAAGACGGTCGTCAAGTTTTCATTGAGCAAAAACTGTTCGTGATCAATACCAGCCAGGGGAACTGGCTGGGCGTCAAAGCAAGGGACGCGACTGACCGCAAACGCGCCGAAGATGAAATACAGCGGCTGTCAACGATCCAATCGGACCTGTTAACGGTCAGCGCTCAAATCACCGACCAAGTGGACGTGAGGGCGTTACTGCAAAGCATCGTTGAACAAGCGCGCGCCGCCATTGGGGCGTATCAATGCTCCGTCATGCTGATTGACTCGCAGGGGTATTGTCATACCTGGGTTGGCGTGGGGCATCCTTATGCGCTTGAAGCGCATCATGTGCGCCCGAACGGGATCTCAATGCAAGTCATTCGTTCAAGGCAAGCCGTGTTTAATTCGGATATTATGTTAATGTCGGAGAGTAATCCTCACATGCGCCGTGAAGGGGTGAGGGCTTCTGCCTGTCTCCCGCTTTCGGGAAAAGGAGGCACGTTTGGCGCGATGTGGGTTAATTTTTTTGAACCTCGCCCGTTTGCGCAATCGGAAAGAAGAGTCCTCCAGATCTTCGCAAATCATGTTGCGATTGCGATTACCCAAAGCAACCTGATCGGCGCCCTGCGAACATCCAATCTGGAACTCGAAGAACGCGCTCGCGAACGCGAGAACTTGATCGCCGAATTAAAAGCCAGGAACGCCGAACTGGAACGGGTCAATTATGTTATGTCCCACGAATTGAAGACGCCGCTGGTGACTATCAAGGGTTTTCTCGGTTACCTTAATGCAGATATCGAGGCTGGCAATCTGGAGAGGCCGAGAAAAGATTTTCAACGGATCGCCAGCGCGGTAGATAAAATGAATTACTTGCTGGCTGATATGCTCGAGCTCTCTCGCATTGGGCGCGTGGTAAACCCATCCGAAGAGATCGCATTCGATGAAATCGTTCGGGAAGCGATGAAGATCATTCGGGAACGGCAAGATAAAAGGCCAATAGAAATTCACATCCAGCCAAACCTGCCCCTCGTTTATGGAGACAAGCAGCGCCTGATCGAAGTTCTTCAGAACCTGATCGAAAACGCCATCAAGTATATGGGCGATCAAAAAGACCCGCAGATAGAGATCGGTCAGTCGGAAAGCGATAACGATACACCGATCTTCTTTGTTCGGGATAACGGCATGGGCATCGCTCCCGATTATCACGAGAGGATTTTTGGATTATTCAATAAACTGGACGCGGTGTCAGAAGGCACAGGGGTTGGGCTTGCCCTCGTAAAACGCATCATTGAATTTCACGGCGGCAGAGTTTGGGTCGAGAGCGAAATGGGAAAGGGCGCTACGTTTTATTTCTCCCTGCCGCGTGAGTAGGGTCACATGAGCATCAGTAACGGACCTGGTTTCGAAACGATGACCTTGTGATGCAAGTATCAAAGTTACGCCACCTTTTTATCTCAGTCGTGTTTTATCCATCAACGTATCGCAAGAGGACTCAAAAATGGAAACCATCGAAACTATCATCGTCGGCGGCGGGCAGGCGGGGCTTGCCACCAGTTACCACCTCAAACGTTTAGGGCGCGAACATGTCATCTTCGAAGCGGCGGATAAACCCGCTCACGTATGGCGAGATGACCGTTGGGACTCGTTCACTTTCGTCACCCCGAATTGGATGATCCAACTCCCCGGCGCGCACTACGATGGGAACGACCCCGATGGTTTCCTTTCCAAGGGTGAGATCATTGCGTATTTCGAACGATACCTCGAGCAGTATGATCTGCCCGTGCGATTCAAAACGCCTGTGGTGGACGTGACTCGAATGGACGCGGGCGGGTATCAGGTCAGGACTGAAGCGGAAGTTTATCAAGCCAAAAACGTAGTCATCGCCACAGGTTCCTTCCAGAATCCGAAGATTCCCCCATTCAGTAAAAACATCCCAACGGATATTTTGCAGATCCATTCGGGGAAGTACCGTAACCCGGCTCAATTGCCCGACGGCGCGATTCTCATCGCCGGTTCGGCGCAATCAGGGATGCAGATCGCGGAGGAACTTTATCAGAGCGGGCGAAAAGTTTATCTTTCCACTGGGTTTGCGCCGCGTGTGCCGCGCCGGTATCGCGGGCGAGACATCTTGGCGTGGCTTGTGGATACAGGCTTCTTAGATCAAACGGTGGATAAACTTCCGTCGCCGAAAGCGCGCTTCGGAGCCAACCCGCAAGCGACCGGTCGCGACGGTGGGCATAACCTCAATCTGCATCAATTTGTCCGCGATGGCGTGACCCTGCTCGGTCACATTGCGGATGCGGGGGAAGGCAAAGTGAGGTTCAAACCCGACTTGAAAGAGAATCTGGCGAGAAACGATAAAGCCGAAAAAGACATTGTCGCGATGGTTGACAAATATATCGAGGCGAATAGCATCAACGCTCCGCAGGAATCTCTGATTGATATGCAAGACGGCTATGAGACAGAAGAGATCACCGAGCTCGATTTGAAAGCCGCGGATATTCATGCCGTCATCTGGGCGATGGGCTACACCTCCGATTACAGCCTCGTCAAACTGCCGGTCACTGACGAAGACGGATTCCCCATTACTCAGCGCGGCGTGACGCAATACCCCGGCTTATATTTTGTCGGCATGAACTGGTTGAGCAAACGTAAATCGCCCATTCTTATCGGCGTGAACGAGGATGCCGAGTTCATTGTTGCAGATATGACGAAATAATTCGTATTCCATGACTTACGCAGGTCAAAATCTTTTGCCGCGAATACACGAATTATCGCGAATTTTTTATACAATTCGCGTGAATTAGCGAAATTCGCGGCTTGGTCTGAGGGTTTTGCGTAAGTCCTGATTCTTAATTTTCCACATCTGGTCGAATGATGAAACGATGGCGCAAGAAAAGTTTGGGAAAGATATAATTCCACATCGAGTGATCAACGCGCCTGAGATCTCGTTATACTTTTACTCGGAGGCTTTCATGAAAAAAATATCCGCTTTGATATTGCTCGCAAGTTTGCTGATGGGCTGTTCCACGCCAACCCCAGCGCCGACAGCAAACCCGGCAGGGAATACCCGACCCGCCCTCACAGACCCTGCTCAACTGATCGAAGTGCAGGCAGGCGAGACGTTTAATATCGTGGTTGACTCTAACCCATCCACCGGTTATCACTGGGAGATCGTCGGCGAACTCAGCGGGGTTGAATTTGTGTCTACTGAATACACAGCCGACGAACCGGTCATGCCCGGCTCCGGCGGCGTGGATGTGTGGACGTTCAAAGCCGCCTCCGCAGGGCAGACACAAATCACTCTCGGAAGTTATCCGCCTGACCCGAATGCAACCGAGCCAGAGCAGACCGTAACTTTTAATATCGTAGTGAAGTGAATCGGATCATCTGGTTACCTCCATCCTCCCTAACCCCATCCATAGAAAAATGGCTGAGCGATCATCCTGAGTTTGTCTAGAGGGTGAATCAGCGCCCCATCCTATTTCAATAGCATTAAAGACAAAAAACTTTCTGGCTCATTCAATGCAGTATACAGACACTCTTCCCGTCTCAGACGTTAATTTTCTAGAAATTTTCGAAAAGAACTCGGTGGCGATGCTCATCTCGAACGTCTCGGGTCAAATTACTTTTGCCAACGCGCAGTCACATCGCCTGCTGGGTTACGAGGCGGGCGAACTGATCGGGATGGAAATCGACTCATTGACCCCGGAGGACTCCCGCGTTTCACATAAACATAACCGCGCGGTTTTCGGTCAGCACCCATCCGCGCGCCCCATAGCAGGGCGCGAACTCAAAGGGCGTCGCAAAGATGGCAGTCTACTGCCGGTGGAGATCGGGCTTATCCCGCTGACTATCAGCGGACATACCTCCACTCTCTGTTCGATCATAGACCTGACCGAACGGCGGCAGATGGAGGAGAAAATCAGTCAGCGCGCCAACGATGTAACTCTCCTCTACCGCCTTGGGCTGGCGCTTGCCGAGGGCGATGATCTCTATCAGGCGCTGCGAGCATTTGCGAACGAACTGAAACAAGTTTTAAGTGTTGACGCTTTTCATATCGGGCTTTACGATGAGGAAACCGATATTCTCTCATATTCGTTATTTCTGAATATAGACAAAGACCTCCAGCTCCCGCCGCGCAAACTGCATGAAAAGCCGGGGCTGACGTTGGAGGTTATATCCAGCAGGAAAACAGTGTACCTTGAAGATGTTACCGACCCTCAGACGCGGCGCGATCATCATATGCTTGTTATCGTAGAGGCTCCGATCCGTTCCTATCTGGGTATCCCGCTTTTGTTGCGGGATCGTGTCATCGGCGTGATGTCGGCGCAATCTCTTCAACCGGCGGCATTTATGCCGGATCAGATTCGCCTGTTGGAAACCATTGCCGCGCAGGTTGTCATCACCATCGAGAGAGCGCGCTTATTCCAACAACTACAACAAGAACTTGCGAAACGCAGACTTTTGATCGAAAAATTGGAAGACAAAAACGCGGAGTTGGAAAGTTTTACCTACACGGTTTCGCACGATCTCAAATCTCCGCTGTTCACGATCAACGGCTTTCTGGGGTTTTTAGAGCAATCTGCTTCAACAGGAAACATGGAACAATTCCGAAAGGACAAAAAGCGGATAGAGGACGCCACGATCCGAATGCAGAACCTGCTGAACGAACTACTCAAGCTTTCCCGTGTCGGTTATACAATGAACGCGCCGCAACTTGTTTCATTCGACGATCTCGCGCGGGAGGCGCTGGAACTGGTTCGCGGCAGGATGGAAGAAAGAGGGATCGTTGTTTACCTCCAGCCGGGTCTCCCCTCTGTGTATGTGGATAGATTGCGCCTGATCGAAGTTTTACAAAACCTGCTGGATAACTCCGCAAAATATATGGGCGCTCAGGCAACGCCGCGCATTGAGGTTGGATCTCACGGCGCGGAGAACGAAAAGCCTGTCTTCTTTGTGCGCGATAACGGGATGGGCATCTCGCCCGAACACTACGAACGCATCTTCGGGCTTTTCAACAAACTCAATCCTGCCAGCGAAGGCGCGGGCGTTGGGCTGTCGCTGGTGAAGCGCATTATCGAATTGCATGGCGGGCGGATCTGGGTCGAAAGCGAGTTAGGCAAAGGCTCCACGTTTTATTTTACGCTCCCCGCGAAATGATGTTGTGACGCAACAAAAGAGACTGCCGGAATTAACCCAACAGCCTCTTGTATTTCGATTACCGTAGATTCTATTTCACGACAATAAAGAAATTATTCGGCACGTTGAAGGAGAAACCAATATAGGTGATGCACGCGGCAAAGAACGCTAGCCAGATCATCCACTTCAACGCGGGGCGGAACTGCGCGTTCTCCAAGCCGTCATCCAGCCTGAACGCAAAATACAAACCGACCACAGTTAGCGCGAGGGAAAAAGGGAGTTCATACGAGCC
>JAXLVX010000103.1:0-6389 GCA_046328795.1 Anaerolineales bacterium
TAACTTTTCTTAGCGGGCTTTGCGAGCTTCGCGGTTCAAATAAAAACAAACGTAACAATCCAAGTGAGATGGCGTCTGGTAAAAGGGACTATGGCAGAACATAAACGGACCGCGTCGAACAAACCTCAAAAAGATGAACAAGCGCCGCGCGATGCGGCAGATACTGATTCGTCGCTGCCCATGAACATGGATGCCATGTTAAACGAATTGCCCGACCTGTTGCGCGACGATGCTCCAGACCCTGATGCCGCCGCGCTTTCACAACAACAAGAAGAACTCGAAAATGAACCGCTCGATCTGAAAGACCCTGAGTTTGCCGCCGAACTTGCCGACGACCCCGTGCGGTTGTATTTGCGCGAGATCGGTCAGGTCAAGTTGCTCGATGCCGGCAGTGAGTTTCATCTGGCAACTATGATCGAGGCGAATCGGCTGATCGCTTCGCTGGGGCGGCATCCGCTTCGCAAGGGATTGACGGTGGAATGCGCCATCTATCACGCGCTCATCGCCGAAATGCTCACCTCGTGGGAACGCCTGCTCGAAGATACCGCGCGACTCAATTGCGACGCGCCGAATCTCACATTTCTTCTCAACGAAACGAAAGCGTTGTGCGTTTCGTATGAGACCAAAGAACCTTCTTATTTAAGAAGTTACTTGGATAACGGCATGTGGGGCTCAGACGACCTGTGGAATCGCGTTGCTCGACAAGCGTACTCGGTCTTTCTCAGCCTCTACCTGCTTCCGCCCGCGTATGCCGATTGGCTCCTCAAACATCTTGGCTCGCATCATCAGTTGCCCAGCCAGCGGACTTTGTTCGATCATTTACCTCCCGATGACATCCTCCGCAAAGAAATGGATTCGGCTCAAGCCCGCGCGGCGGATGCGAATCAATCGCTGATCCGCGCAAATCTGAGGTTGGTGGTAAGCGTTGCCAAGCGATATTTGAATCGCGGAATTAACATCCAAGACCTGATTCAAGAGGGCAGTTTGGGGTTGATGCGCGCGGTCAACAAATTCGACCCGCGCCGTGGATTCAAATTCAGCACCTACGCCACATGGTGGATTCGCCAGTCCATCAACCGCTCCATCGCCGAGCAAGCGCGGACGATCCGCATCCCTGTTCATCTGTTCGAGTCCATCAGCCGCGTGATGCGCGTACAGCGGACTCTCACACAGCAACATGGTCGCGCTCCGACCACGGAAGAGGTCGCGCTCGAAGTCGGCTATCTTCCCGCCTCCGACGTGGAAGCCATCCTGCGCGCGCATTCCGAAAACAAACCGCTCGATGAGGCTTTGCAACACAAGCTTGACTACGCCATGCAAAAAGTGAATCGCGTGCTTCGCTCTGCGGAGGAGCCGATCTCGATTGACGGGCCCGTCGGCGACGAAGACTCCAGTTCGCTCGGCGATTTCCTCGAGGATGAAGACGCTCCTTCGCCGTTGGATTCCGCCACGCGCGAAATGCTCCGCGCGCAGGTTCGCAGCGCGCTCAACTTGCTCTCTGACCGAGAGCGCGAAGTGTTGGAATTACGATTCGGATTGAAAGACGGGAAAGACCACACGCTCGAAGAAGTGAGCGTCTTTTTCGAAGTCACTCGAGAACGCATCCGCCAGATCGAAGCGAAGGCGCTGAGGAAGTTGCGGCATCCGTCACGGAGCAAGCAGTTGAGAGATTATTTGGGGTGAAAAGTTGAGACGGGAGAAATAGCGTTTCGTTTGCTTCATCAGAGACGGTTTCTTAACTTCTTTTTGAACACGGACGCCACGGATTTCACTGATTTTCACGGAGAAGAACTTTAAGAATGATTTTCTTCCGTGAGTTCCGTGTACCAAAGAACGATTTTTTGACTTAAGAAACCATCTCTCACGGCTTCTCCAAGCCGTGTTGATTTAAAAATTTCTCATCGCTCAAAATGTCTTTCGTTGCGCCGTCTCCAACGATGAGACCTTCGTCCATCACGATCGTGCGCGAGAACAATTAATCGGCAATTCTCACACATGTGTATGCGCCAAACGACGCACTGCTCGTTTTTGCGCCAAACTAACTACAAGGGATACAGCAAAGACCGCTGCTTGTACCAGTACGATGGTCGCGCCTGAGGCAACATCAATATAATAACTGAGGTACATGCCAATCAGGTTGGTGAACATGCCGATCAACGTAGAAAGGACTATCATGCGGTTGAAACTGTCTGTTAGTAAACGGGCTGTGATAGCTGGGATGACAAGCGCGGCAGCGATCAACGTGACGCCAAGGATTTGCATCGAAGCGATCAATGCCGCCGCCAACGCTAGAGAGAAGAGTGTGTCTACCCATTCAGTCCTAACGCCATAGATCTGCGCCACGTCTTCGCTGAACGTTGTGAATAGCAATTGCTTATACATGAAGAATATGATCAGCGCGACCACCAGAGTTACCGCGGCGACTACCCATACATCCTGCACGGTCACACCGAGGATGTTTCCGAACAACGCCGCATCGAGGGAGCGTGTGAAGCGGCGGTATCGGCTGATCAGCGCCACGCCAACGGCAAAGCTGGCGGTTGTTACCACGCCAATTGCGGCATCCGCTGAGATGCGCGTGCGACGGACAGTTTGATTGATGAGGAGGGCTGCCAGGAATCCCCACAGACCGGCGCCAACGTAGAAATTCCATGCCATAACATACGTTACAACCGCGCCGCCGAAGATGGCATGGGAGAGTCCATGCCCGATATAACTCATGCCGCGTAGAACAATATACACGCCGATCAATCCGCATAGCGAACCAACCAGCAATGATACAACGACGCCGTTGCGAAAAAACTCAAATTGAAAAGGCTCAAGAAGAATATCAATCATATATGAAACCTCTAACTGGTCACCTATGGAACTTCGCCCGGCACCGGCTCCGGCACCAAGTCTTTGTACCCATGCCCATGCGGCTTCTGCTGGATAAAAATCATGCCATTATGAATGAAAACCATCATCTCGCCGCGATAGGTTTCGGTCAATACTTTCTCTGTGAATACGTCTTCGGGCGCGCCCTGCGCAATCACTTTTTGATTCAGGCAGATCACCCACGGCAAATGCGCGGCGGCGGCATTGAGGTCGTGGGTCGTCATCAACAAGGTCACACCTTGACGATTCAACTCAGCCAATAATACCAAGATCATCTCAGCCGTTTGAATATCCAGCCCGACCGTGGGTTCATCCAAAACCAACAAATCTGGTTTGGATATCAACGCTCGCGCTAGAAAGACACGTTGTTGTTGACCCCCCGATAGATCGCGGATATGCCGCTGCGCCAGATTTGCAATTCCTAACCGCTCCAACACCGCTTGAACCTGTTTCCGCTCTTCAGGATTCATCCAGGGCCAGATGTTTTTGTTCCCGATCTGGCCCATCCAAACCGCTTGCTCAACCGTGATAGGAAAGTTCCAATCCACTGTTTCTAACTGTGGAACATAGCCCACTCGTGGAGTATGTCCGTTTTGCAGAAGCTCACCGCGACTGTAGATCTCCCCGTGTGTGGGCTGTAACGTGCCGAGAATTAGTTTCAACAAAGTGGTCTTGCCCGCGCCGCTGGGACCAACCAGCGCTGCAAACTGCCCGCGATGGATGTGTACGCTGATATCCTCCAACACGGGCATCGCGCCGTATCCGAAAGAGACTTTCCGTAATTCAAGCAGAGGTTCCATGAATTTTTCTACTGATTTTGCTCGACCGCGGCGTCCTGCCCGGGAACATTGGAAACATCAAAGTTTGCAATGAGTGAGGGATCTCCGCCCAGCACTTCTGCCATAATACGGACATCTTCCACGATCAGCCCAAGATAAGAATGTTTCGCCTCGCCGGGCATACCAGGCAAGTCATCATCGCGCAAATCACTCACATATTTTGCGCCTGATTCCTTAGCGATCTGTTCCAGTATTGGAGATGGGAAAACCTCCGACCCGAATACTGCTGGAACTTTTTCCTCTTTGATCTGTGTAATCAAGTCAGCCACGTCTTTTGCAGAGGGTTCGGCAAAATCCGAGGGTTGGATTGCGCCGATGACCGTCATGCCATAGCGCGGAGCAAAGTAAGCGAATGAATCATGATAGGTCAGCAATTTGCGGTTATTTTCAGGGATGCTGTTGATCGTGGTCTTAATCGCTTCGTCCAGAGCCTCGATCCGCGCCTTGAATTTGTCATAATTTCCATTGTAATAATCTGCGTTGGCAGGGTCACGCCGTACCAACGTATCTCTGGCAATTTCAGCGTAGCGCAATGCATAGATCGGATTGGGCCACAGATGCGGGTTGGGATGTCCCTCTTCTTTGGGGAACGAAAAATCGTATGCGTATTGATCCTTGGTGATCGTCTGTTCACCCAGAATGACAATCTCGGCGCCTTCTTTCAAATTGGCTTTTGCAAGATTCAACGTTGGGTCTTCGAGATCGAGCCCATTGACAAAGATCAGATCCGCGCCTGCCAGTTTCTTGGCATCGGAAGGAGCAGGTTCGAACGTATGCGAGTTCACGCCTTCAGGAACAATCCCCGACAGAGTGATATGCTCCCCGCCGATATTGTAAATAATATTGGTAATGGGAGAAACAGTCGCAACAACATTTAATTTGCCATCTTGTGAGGCATTTCCGGATGGCGCGCAACCAGCTATCAACAACGCAAGCACAAACATGAGATTTATACTAAGTCTGGTTTTCATCGTATCTCCTATACTTTTTTGGTTTGACACTTCGGGCACATCCCGAAGAAAGTCACATGACTATCAATACGTTTGTACCCACTGCTTGATTCCATTTTGCTGTACAGGTTTTCGAGCAATTGATGCTCCACTTCGATCTCGTCCCCGCACACGCGGCAAACGAGGTGATGATGGTCCGCACCGGTCAACTCGTACCGCAGATGACCGTTGCCAGACTGCGTAAGCCGCGCGAAGCCGTTCTTCGCCAGAAATCCCAACGTCCGATACACGGTCGGCTCGGTCAGCCGCGGGAAATCTTCTTTCGCCGACTCGTACACTTCGCGGGGGGAGAGGTGTTTGCCGGAATGGCGCAACACATGCAGGATCGCCATCCGCTGGGGAGTGACGCGAAAACCACGTGACCGAAGTTGAGGCGCATATTCTGAAGCGCAAGACATAACGATTCCTTATTGCAAGTTTTTACAATAACTTTACTCTATAGTATGCCCAGCCTCTTTATATCTTACACATCTATCCGAATTCATTTGCAGGACTTTTTTTTCGCTAATCTGCGCCAATCTCCGCGAATGTGGTTTTTATTAGCGCGGATTAGTGAAGATTAGCGGACTCGGTTTATTTGCCACCTTATTTGTCTAGCGGACTTGATTTTCCCCTTCAATTGTGCTATCTATGAGAAAATTTTCCAGAGGTTTACATGCACAGAGAACGAGTTTCCGAGAACGTCTATTGGTTTCAAAGCGAAGTGTACGCGCAAGTGACGGCGGGAATTATCGCCGGTCCGCAATGGGCTGTGGCGATTGACACGCTGGCATTGCCCGACGAAACACTGAGCATCCGCGAATTCATCGAACACGAGTTGAACGTGCCGATCAGGTATGTGATCAACACGCACTACCACGCCGACCATTCGTGGGGAAATTGTTTCTTTCCCGGCGCCACTATCATTTCGCACACGCGCTGCCGCGAACTGCTGGAAGAACGCGGCATCCCCTCGCTCGAACAAGCAAAGAGGCAGAATCCCGCCTTGAAGCAGGTGAAGATCGTCCTGCCTCACATGACATTTTCCGAAGGCGAGATCACTTTGCGCGTGGGGAAGAAGAACCTCATCATTTCGACGACCCCCGGTCACAGCGATGACGGCATCTCAGTGCTTGTGGAGGAAGACCGCATCTTATTCGCCGGGGACGCCTTTATGCCCCTGCCCTACATCGTGGACGGCAGCCTCGACGATATCTCCGCCTCGATCAAACGTATCGGGCGCATGGGCTTGGAGAATATTGTGCAGGGACACGGCGATGTTATTCTGCGCGGCGAGATTGACGCGGCAGTGCGCGAGAACCTCAACTATCTTTCCGCCGTTCGCAAAGCGGTCAAGGCGGCTTCCAAGCGGAAGAATGCCGAAGAATTGATCGAGCAGATCAGCATTGAAGACTGCGGCAAGAGTCGCGTGTATCTCGGCGGTTTGGCAGAAACTCTTCACCGCCGCAACGCGCAGGCGTTGCTTCAACAGATGAATTAAGGGCGCTCAATTGCCGGTGCGGGATGACCTTACCTCCCGCTTTCCGATCACCCCATTTTTTGTTAACTCATCCAACTCGCTGGACGAAAAAAATTCGCCCAAGATTTGACGGGTATGCTCGCCCAACTCCGGCGCGGGACGCGCTTCGCCGCTTCCATACGCGAAGGGCGAGTTGAGTCCAAC
>JAXLVX010000104.1:0-6374 GCA_046328795.1 Anaerolineales bacterium
AAAAAAGTTAGTGAGGCGGAAGCCAGACACGTTGTTGATACAGTCTATAACTGGCTAGCTTATTTAGGAAAAACTGCTGGGCTAGAGTTAGAACTCTTTAAATTTAAGCAATACATTGAGTCTAACAACATTCAAGTTGGTTCAATGGAGAAATCAGTCGAATTGATTTCTGATTATTTTGGGCGTAGCATAGCAGCGCAGGCTGCTACTAACATAATTATCGGCGTTGGGGCAAGGCGATTTGAAGCCGATGTGGTTCTAAAGTTTGGTGAAGAATTGGCGATAGTTGAAACCAAAAGGCTGCGGGAGTTTAATCCTGAAACAGTTGAACACGCAACAAAACAAGTCCAGAGCTTAGCTTTTGATTACTTGTCTGCTAATCCGAGAAGTAAAGGTGTTTATAAGCGTATTCATTCTGTTTTGATTGTTTTTGTAGATAAGAAAATTCCAGAAGGTTATGACGCTGTTCGCAAGTTTGGAGATCAATTACATGTAGTAGTAATTAAGCCTAAAAATGCCCACCGATGAACAGCAGTGTCAAGGGTTAGGAGAAAATGGGATGAAAAAAATTTCACGCCTACAAAAAGCAGTGGACTTTTTTAGAAAAAGATCGAAACGCAATTTCCAAGCGTCAACATACGACAGACCAAGCGTGAAACGCTTGTCATTTGGCAGATAGATCAATGGAGTTACAACTATGTTGCTACCCGATTATTGGCTAACGCGCCCTAGTGCGAACTTCGACGAAGCAACTCAGAACGCTTTTGATGAGTTGTGGGATTCAACTCTCAGCCTCGGCGACTGTCCGGACATTTCGTTCACGCTGCCCTACCCCAAATGGCAGTTCCTCTGCTATCTCGCCGATCGTCATGATATCGCGTTGCACGGATCGGGTAATCCGCAAATCGCCCTATTCGAACCGCGTCAGTCCAATGACCTCAACGAATTCGGCAACCAGAAGGCTGTCTACGCCGCCTCCGATGGGATTTGGGCGATGTTCTTTGCCGTCGTTGACCGTGACCGCGTCACGTCCATCACAAACGCCTGCGTCCGCCTGGCGGATGAAACGGGCGTTTCTCACGGACCCTACTACGTCTTTTCTGTCAGTCAATCGGCTCTCCCCAAACACCCTTGGCGAACGGGCACGGTTTATCTTTTGCCGCGCGCCACATTCGTTTCTCAGTCGTCCATGGCGTTTGGCGATTATCAAGTTCATATCGCTCAGCTTGCAAGCAGTGCGCCGATCCAACCGCTGGCAAAGATCATGGTCGCGCCGGAGGATTTTCCATTTTTGAAGCAAATCCGCGGGCATGACGACGAGCGGCTTCAAGAATATGCGACTGCCTTGCAGACGGGCGCGCCGTGGCCGACAGACACGTGAAAGTCAACGCGCCGCCTGCCGATGCACGCCTGAACAAAGTCTCGAACGGCGTGATGAATGTCATAGAAAATTGGTGAATGGCGAGGGAGATAAGGTTATTCGCCCTTTGTAGAATTCAGCGTATAATACCGCCCGTTGAGTAAATATACAGCCCATAGGCTGTATATTTTTTAGGCAACACGTCTAATCACAAGCGACGATCCGAAGAACAGACTGGAAGCGCGCAACCCGATCCTTCGGACGGGCGATACAACCACAGGAGAATAAAGCACGATGACCCAACAAAAAATAGGATTGCTGTTAGTCAATCACGGTTCGCATTCCGCGACGTGGAGACAAGCCTTGCTAGACCTCGAAGCCAGAGTACGCGATACCATCCTCGCGGGCGGAATCATCCACGGCGTAAGGACCGCTCACATGGAATATACCGAGCCGTCTATCGCTACGCAGGCGAAGGAGTTCGATCAGGAAGGCTTCACCGACGTGATCGTGGTGCCGATATTTCTAACGGTCAGTTCCCACTCGGCTGACGACATTCCAACCATACTTGGTCAAAAAGGGGACGCCCAAGTTGTGGAAGAATTGAAGAAAGAAAATATCGAACGCTACACCCCGACAGCCAAAATACACATCGCTCCTCTGCTTGATTTTTCCAACACTCTGCAAAAGAATGTTTTGATGCGCTGTAAGGAACTATCCAAACAGCCCGAAACAGAAGGGCTGGCGTTGATCGGCTACGGCGACGCGGCGTACGATAAAGAATGGGGAGAACTATTTGACAATGTGGCTCAACACGTCAAACAACACATTGGGATCAGCGAACATCGTTATGGCTGGTGCGGACACCTAGTGCATTACAACCCCGAAGAGACGACTCGAACGGTCAGCGCGGTGCTGGAGAAAAAAGATACCGCGATCGTTATCCCGGTCCTTGTCGCCTACGACGAAATGTTCCAGAAGAACATCATCGGTCGAGGGATCGAAAAAGTGGACGGCTACAAGGAGAAGGTCTTATACAACGCCGACGCTATTTTGCCCGACCCAAATATTGACGATTGGGTCATCCGCATCAGCGGCGAATACGCGGACAGAATCACAGCCTGACCCGCATCTTCATGATTCAGATCATCAGCGAGGTACGCCTAGGCGTACCTCGCTGATCGTTTTAACACGGCAGGTCTTGAACGATCCGTGCGATCATTGTCTGATCCGCTGACGGCAGTTCAGCAAAACGATACCAATTCGTGCAGAGCATCCTTTTTTGTTGTGAAGATAATTTCTTCGCGGCAATGGTCAGATCGTAGGCGGCTTGCCAATCACCAGTTTGAACGTATGCCTCGATAAACGGAATATACTCCGCGCCGTATTTCGGGCTAAAGCCGAGGCTTTGCGCCTGCTGATAGAGGTCAATCACTGCGTTCCAGTCTTTTGTTTGGCGGGCAAGGTCAGCCTTCTGGAAGTAGTAACACCATGTATGGGCAGGCTCAGGTCCGAAAATGTCGGTGTTGGGCGAGGCAGGCTGAGGGTCCGGAATGATGCGCGAAAGGTTCGAGATGGGAATGAGTCGTTCGCTTCCTTCATCCAGCAAGGGATCGTACATGTAGACCGAATCCAGAACGCGCAGGCAGGATGAATCCGTTTGATGAAAAATCGAAATATTGTTGGACGAGTTCCCATTGAACATCAGATTGCGAGCGGGAAATTTGTACGCGGTGTTCGGTTCAAAATAACGATCGTACTCAGGGGTAATGAACATGTAGGGGATCGAACCGTTCGGAGTTTGAAAATGATAGAGGAGGTTGATCGCCCACGTCGCATCCATGTCGTGCGTGATCATGTAAGACGGGTAGGCGAAACTGTACACAGCCGTATCTGGTTGCAATGCCGGAGCGCGCCAATACAGTTGCCAATAGTAATCGGGCTGGATCGCCCAATCGCGGCGATACGAATTCGCCATCCAGACTTGCGTTGCCACCGAAAACATCAACAGGAAGCCGAAGATCCATTTTTGCCCGGCGGGGCGGACAAGCAGAAGCGTGAGACCAACAACCAACAAGCCAGCGCCAAACATGGGGGCGAGAGTGAAACGCTCGTTCCATCCGCGTGTGCCGACCTCTTTGCCAATCGCCCAGATGGGAATCGCGCTGGTGACGAACATCAAGAAGCCGATCACGATCACCCAGAGCGGAGAGGCGGGCTGTGGGGATTCATCTTCGTTGGTGTTATATAAAAATAAAAAGATAATCGCAAAGACCGCGCCCAAGCCGAACGCGAACCACGCAAGTTCTCGCCTGAAAGTGAAATCGCCGAAACTGGTGATCGCATCCGTCCACACTTGCACGGTTAAATACAATATATCGAACACTGCTTTGCTGAAAAGACCTAACGATGCCCCCAAAAAGGAAACATGAAATTCGTCCATTGTAGAACCGATGTCGTCGAACCGCGCGAAGGTTTGGAACGCGCTGGGAAAATACACAAAGCGCACCCAGAAAAAGAACGCGGTGACCACGATGTAAGGCAGTGAATACAACGCGGTTTTCTTCAGCAGACGCGAATCCGCTTTACTCCCGTTGGCGACGAGAAGCCAGATCAAGACGGGACGCATCGCCTCAAGCCCTGAAAAATATTCGATGGTAAAAAGGTGCAGAAAGGTGGCGATCCACGATAACGGGAACAGTACACGCGCCCACTTCGGTTGTTTGATCGCAACCGCCATCAGATACAAAGATAAACAAAAAAGGAACAGCGTCATAATGTGACGCGAGAACGCCGCCGACTGTTCTTGTTGAATAAAGCCCGGGTACACCAGCAACAACGCGCCGAGCCAATAGAAATGCTTTTTATAGCGGGGCCAAATTTGAATCATCGCGCCGACGAAGAATACAGAGCCTGCCCAACGAAGCGTCAACGAGGCGATCTGCCAGCCGATCGGGCGAGAGCCGACAAGGAAATAGATCAACTGATACGCCCACGGGTAGGGTCTATCCACCGCGTAATAGCCGAATTGATAGGCAGGGTCGAGTTTGGTAAAGAACATCACTTCCCAATCCGACCAGTAAAAGCCGAGAGAGGTCAATGCGTAACCATACGAGGCAAACGCCAACAAAAATAAAGCCACTGGATAAAACCATGGCTTTTCAGAGATCTTCTTCAATTGCTCGAACGCTTTCCTCATCCTTTTGCTTCTCCATCGTCATTTTCTATCTGCAAACTTTTCAACGCCTCGTCCATGCTAACCGCGTCCGCGCGGCGCATCCCAGCGGCGGGGGTTCCGCAATACGGGCAAATATTCCACGGCAGTTCCATCAACTTATTGCAGTTCTCGCAGCTCTTCTTTAATTTTGTGTGGCAATTCGGGCAGACTTGCCAATCGTCTTTGACTCGACGCTCGCAGCCGGGACACAGCGGGAGGTCTTCGAGCGCTTGCAACAACGCTTCTTCCTCCAGCGTTTTCTGATACTCCTCTTCGAGCGTTTTCTGCGGGCGGAGGATCAAATACACCAACACGCCGGGCAGACTCAACACTGCAACAAGCAGAGTCGCCAGCGTCTGCGCCAACGGGTCACGCGCCCGCGTGCGGATGTCGCGATACGTCCACACCACGAGCGCGATCCACAACGCGGCAATGAATGCACCGCCGAATGCGGTTAATACAAGCAAGAGGTTGCTGAGGAAGGTTGGGTCGAAGGTCATAATATTTTATAAGAGCAATTTAAACACGAAGGTCACTAAGGACTCAAAGGTTTAACGAATCGCACAACACGGCGCTTTTCCTTGGGTTTTACTTTGTGCCTTCGTGTCCTTTGTGTTAAAGTATTTTATCACCTCACGGCCAATCGTGACGGAAAGTCCACTCGCCGTCGCCTTGGTCAACATACGAGCGCAAGCCGATAACCTCGTAAAACGTGATGCCCGGTCGCATCAAGATGGGCGATCCGCTCAACGAGGTCAGCAACAACGGTTGATTTATATCCGTTCGATACCATTTCGCAAGGATTCCCACGCCATCGCGGAAAACGTACGCCTCGCCGGTGCCGGTTAGGTCAATTTGAAATACTTCGTCTTCCGAATCATAATTGTTTGCAAAACTATGGTTGACGAATAAGACGATCACATTCGAAGCATGGACTTGCGCCCCGGTCACGCGATCCACCATCGGCGCGAACTCCTCCACGCCATCGCGCATATCGTTGATCTCTTGAAACCGATAGTAGAGGCGCTCATTCGGATTGTATTCCCAATAATTATACGAATCCACAGAATAATACGTGTTGATCTTCGTAGCAGGCAAGTCGCCCGCCGGCGCAACGTCGCTGAAATACCCGCTGCGGATGGAAGGACGGAGGTTATCCCCTCCGCTGGCTGAAACGCAATCTTTCCAGCGCGTCGTATCAAAATACGAGTTGTTATATTCCTCAACGGTGTTCATCCGCTCCGGCAAAAAGTGGAACGGCGGACACACTGCGCTATTCGTCGGCGTGACGAGAAATTGTGAAAAATCGCTCGCGCGGAAATACTCCAACTCGCGCGGGTCGGCAAACTTGAACACAAGATACGACTGATACATGCGCAAAATATGCTCGTCGAAATATCTCCCCGAACGGACGGGTCCCACCCACTCCGAATCGTTCCCATAAAAAACCGCGATAAAACGTGTCAATTCTTTTTCGATGAAATATTCAAAGACTTGATCGGCAAGCGTGAGTCCAGATTGCGGACGCATATAACGCGGATAGTTCGCCACCTTGATCGCGATCGGGCGGCGGTTCAACAGCGACGGGTCAGCCGGGGGCAAGCCAGTCAGCGGATCCAACTCCCCGGGCGCGGCGGGCGAAGCCGTATCCGTTTCTTGGGGCGGCGCGGCAATTTCGGTCGGAACGGAAGTCGTGGTTGGGAGGTCGAGAGGCGTGGGAGCCGGGGCAGAAAAAATGGAGTCCGATGCGCCGGCTTGCTGAGGCTGAAACGGCGTCGGTGAGGGAATCCCCTCCGC
>JAXLVX010000105.1:0-6257 GCA_046328795.1 Anaerolineales bacterium
GAGACGACAACATCGCGCGGATCGCGGAAGATGAAGAACGGAATAAATTTCGACGTGCGAACGCGCATGACCACATCAGGTCGTGCAAAGAGATGCGCCGACGCCACATCACATGGGTGTAGTGAATCGAGCCAGCGGATGGCTTGCTCAGGCGCGCGTTTGATCCCGCTTTCGCCTTCGTATTCGGCGTAGAAAGAGTGCAATCGTTTGGCATACGGCGCGACATTCGAGAAGCCGAGCAAAATTTGATCGAGCAGATGCGTTCCGCTTTTGGGGAAGGAGATACCGAGGAGAATGGGCAGGTCAGCGGGCTGGGAGGTAAAGCGAGCCCGTTGAACTAACTTTTCAGTTTGATAGAGAAATGCCCGCACGGATGATTTCAAAGTCATGGAACTATTAAACCATATTTGGCGGAACCGTTGTTGATTTTGAGACAAAATGAGACTATACTTCGCGCATGAAATTCGAGTGGGATCCTTCAAAAGCCGCGAGTAATATTCGGAAGCATGGCATCAGTTTTGAAGAAGCCATCACTGTTTTCAAAGACCCGCTTGCGTTCATATTTGACGACACTGCCCACTCAGAGCATGAACATCGTGAGATCATCATCGGTTTGTCTGCATTGCGTCGAATGATCCTGGTTTGCTTTGTGGAAAGATACGAAGATATCATACGAATTGTCAGCGCTCGCCCTGCTACGCGACAGGAAATCAAAGACTATGAAGAAAACGTCAACAACCAAACCCCGTAAAATTCAAGAGATGGCTTCCGAGTATCGCTTCGATTATCGGAAAGCCAAACGCAACCGCTTTGCGGCGAAGATGACAGATAATCCGCTCGTCGTCTTGATCGAGCCAGATGTTGCCAAAGTTTTCACATCATCAGATCAAGTGAACAACGCTCTTCGAGCATTGATTTCTGCAATGCCCAAGAAAAAAGTTTCAGCAGGAAAATAAGCGATCTACAACTTGAAGAAGGCGACTCTGACCGAGTCGCCTTCTGATTTACTTCGCTTCTTTCATTGCTTCTTTGAATTCCACCAGCGCCTGGATCGGCGTGGGGTCAACGCCGTAGCCCATCGCTAGATAATACGACATGTAATCGCCAAATAGAATGGACGTCCACATGTGAGCGAGGGGAGTATCGCCGCGCGCATCGACGTAATCGGTGTTCATCCCTTCGAGCATGAAGGCTTTGCGCGTCAGGTCGGACCTCAGCCTGTTGCGCGGATGATCGGAGGGCGCGCGCAAGAAGAGGGTCATCGTGTGGGCGTTGAGCGTCTCTTGCGGGTTCATCGTCCCTGCCAGCGTGTTGTGATCGGCTTCGGGGAGAAATTCAAAGTTCGCGCCCGCTTTCGCCACCTCGTTGATCTGTCCCTTCCATCTTCGCGCAACCACGCTGAGCAAGCCTGAGCCCATGAACGTGACCCACCTCCCCATCAGTTGACCCGCGTAACGCTTGGCGGGATTCTTCACCGCGGGGACATCTGCTTTGAGATGCTGTTGAGTCCGCTTCATGGATGCGACCGCATCTTCCATCTCTTTCGATTGATCGGGGAGGAAGCCGAGTCGCTGGAACATGGCGAGTAGTAAGCCGAACGAGAATCCCACCGCGGCGCGAGGTTGACCCGCGTGATCGAACGTCCACAACGGGATGTTATTGTCTTTCGCGCGTTTCGCAAGTTCTCCGCCTGTGCAAACCACGACGATTCGACATTCGGATTTGCGGGCTGACTCGAACGCGTCGAGAGTCTCTTCGGTATTGCCTGAATGAGATGAGCAGATGACGAGAGTCTCGCTTCCGCGGGCAAAGAGGGGAAGGGAATAATCTCGATGGACTGAAACAGGCAGAGGGGCGAGAGAAGCGCAGTATGAGGCGAGCAAATCCGCGCCGATGGCGGATCCACCCATGCCCGCGATGACGACTTGTTTGAAATCCTTCCAATCTGGCAAAGCGTGTTTCATGCCGAGCTGATACGCGCTTGCAAGTTGATCGGGAAGATTGTCAATCTCGCCGAGCATGTTGAGCGTGTCGAGTTGTTTGAAGCGTTCGAGATCGTCGAGATTCATTTATTCACCTTACGCATTTTGCCACAGTCCCACAAGGGGATGATAAGCCACAGAGAGCGCAGAGAAAATCTCCAATATCTTCTCTGCGACTCCGAGTCTCTGTGGCTGAGTTTTTTACACCAACCATCTATGCGGAGTCTTTGATGAAGTTCGCTAGATCTTTTTTCATTTGCTTGAGCGAGGGGATGTGAATGTACATCATGTGACCCGCTTCGTAGTAGCCCATCGTCACATTGCCGCGCAGAGATTCATCAAGCCCAAGATGATTGAACGTGTATTCGGTTGCGAAGTACGGCGTGCCGAGATCGTAATATCCATTCGCCACGTAGACTTTGAGATATGGGTTGTACGTCATCGCGGAACGCAACGTTTCAGCGACGTTGACATACGCGTTCTCAAATTCTTTGTACGACCACGGATGCACGAAGCCGCTCAAAATTTCATACGGGAGGTCGGATTCAAATTTCAACTCGCGGCGGATGTAATCGTAGAACGCGGCGGTATACGGACCCATGATGTTCGTGAGCAACGGATCATATTCGGCATGTTCGGTGACGCCGAGCCTGTCACGCCCGATCAAGCGCGAATCGAGCCGACCGACGGTGAGTCCGCGTTCGCGCAGGAGTTCCTTGAAATAATGCTGGTCGTTGATGCGCAGATTCGAACGTTCGATGAATTGCTCCGAGATGCCCGTGAAGTACGATGCGCGTTTCACAATGTCGGCGCGTTCCTCTTTGGTCAGCGAATCGCCTTTGTGCAACGCCTTGGCGTAATCGCCGAGCGCGAACTCTTCAGCCTCTTTCAACCAGTCTTGCAACGGGCGATGCGGCTTGAGCGCGTCGTGATACCACGCGGTGGCTGTGTACCCAGGCAGGAACATGATGTACGGCAGGTCGTTGTTCACGTTGAAATCAATCGTGGTGAAATCCAACACGGCAGAGATGAGCATGAGTCCGTTCAAGTACATGCCGTGCCGTTCTTGCAAATATCCCGAAAGACCCGAAGCGCGAGTCGTGCCGTATGACTCACCGATCAAAAATTTCGGCGAGAGCCAGCGGTTGTAGCGCGTGGCGTACAAGCGGATAAAATCGCCGACCAGTTCAATATCTTTTTTGAAGCCGTGCCATTGCTTCGGCGCAACGCCTTCGACGGGCCGCGTGTAGCCCGTGTTCATCGGGTCAATGAAAACAAGATCGGTCTCATCGAGGATCGAATACTCATTATCCTTCAATTGAAATGGCGGCTTCGGCAGATCGCCGTCGTTCTTCATCAACACGCGGCGCGGACCCAGCACGCCGAGATGCAGCCACACGGACGACGAACCAGGTCCGCCGTTGAACGAAAACGTGAGCGGACGCTTCGCCGAGTCGGCGACCCCGTCTTTGGTGTACGCGACGAAGAAGACCTGCGCCTTCGGCTTCTCGCCCTCCGCTTCTTTCTCACGGTCGGCTGATTCTTCTTTCAGCACCATCGTCCCCGCCGTGACGGTGTACTTCACAGTCTTGCCGCCGATCTTGATGGAATGTTTCGACGTGACGATATTGTCAACGACTTTGACTTCTTTTTTTTCTTCGGGCTTTTTATCTTCTGCCATGAGAATCCTCCAATAAAATTTTTGGCGACAGTGTTCTGTCGCCAAGCAATGATATTACGAATTGGGAATTATCTTTTTTAGTTCGCCAATAAGACCGGGCAAATCATCTTGGGTAATATCCCAGACAATATCCAGTTGGACAGAATCGTAACCGTGAATAACGCGGTTTCGCGTTCCTCTCATTGCCATCCATGGAATATAGGAATATTTCTTTTGGGTCTCTGCCGAGACTCTTCCCGCCGCCTCGCCGATGATTTCAAGTCGCCGCACAACGGCATCCTGCAAAAGCGCGTCTTTTGAAAACTCATCCCACGTTTTTCCCCCAAGATACTCAAGAATGGCTTGCGCCGATTCCAGCATATCGTAAAGATACGCATCGTCACGCGACATAATAGACCTGAGCCGATTCAAGTATAGCCTTGCGGCGAAATGGGTTTCTGCTTGTTTCGACCCCTTTAAAGGTATGCAGGTCTACCTCCCTGTTGAACAACCCTTTCAATTCCTCTTGCAAACCAAAAAAAGCGAACCCGGGCGTCTTGCCTTCATCGAATTCCACCAGCACATCTACGTCGCTTTGCGGGCTGAAATCCTCGCGCAAAACCGACCCAAAAAACGCGAGTTTCGTGATGCGATTTTTGCGGCAGAAGTTTATGAGTTGTTCACGAGGAACGTGAATCTTGATCTTGTCCATGGCTTGATTATAGCAAATCATCATAAATCAACCATAGATTGATATTGACATAACTTCGGGGTCAATGCTCCGCAAAATAGAACCCGCCGCCCACTCAAACGGCTTGAGGAGCAGGTACGCGACATCTGCCAGAAGCGGATAACGAATCATTCTTGCCAGCGGCTTACCAACCAAATCATACATTCTTCGCAACACCTTGTGAAAGCGCGGCGCAACAGCCATCAACGCGAGTTCGACGCATTTGAATACTTGCAATTGGCGATTCACCCGCATCGAATGTCCGTTGGCGAGTTGCACCATTCTTGATCCAACGAAACGCGGATGTCCCTGCGCGGCGGCGGTGGCGATGTAACAATCAGGCGGCGGCACAGGCGGCAACTGGGCATACAACTCGTACATTTTGAGAATGTCATACCTCCATGCGACGATGAAAGAGGCAAGCCATGCGGCGATGCCAAGTCCGCGCGGGAGGGTAAAATTCGTCTCGTGATAATTCAACAGCCAGATCGAAGCCTGCATCGCCATTAGAAACGACCAGAACGGTCCCGACGCAATGAGCCCAAGAAACACGAGAAACAACGGGGTGAACGCCTGATTCCTGATGAAGGCTACGATCACAGCGTACGCGATCAGAAGGACAGCGATCATCCATGGGCGGATAAAACTCAAAACCGTTTTGACGATCTCCACCCGATAAAGTTTTGGCAAGTAAAGCGGGAGAAACCACACCAGCAGGATCGCAAGAGAAGCGGCGTTATAGAACAAATACGCGCCAAGCAGGATCGTATATTGCAAAGCCAGAAAAACTCCCGTATAAATTCCAAGGCGAACGACGAAGAATTTTGCAAAACGATCCGAATAAAAAAGAAGCAGAAGATAACAGACAATCGAATAAGCGATCAGGATCAGAAAAAACACCGCCGCTTCGGGAAGCATGAGCAGTGGAACATACGCGTCGCGGTCGCCCGATTGCCATTCGGGTTTGATGGCCGCGACCGCCCAAAATGAAAACGCGGGAATGATCAGCAGGAAGACCGCGTAAAAAATCTTCCACCAGCCGCGCACGGGAAAATCGGATGAAGATGGCGGCTCGCTCATTTCATTGGAGATGTTCGGGGATTCAAGATTCATCGCTGATTCCTTTTTGACTCACGAGTCGGTACACATCCTTCTTATTCCACCCGCTTCGTTCCGACAGTTCGGCTGAAATCACCTTGGCAGATTTCCCGCCCTTCGACTCTTTTTCAATCGCCGCTTGCAAGTCCTCCACTTTCCACTTTCCTCTTTCTTCTTTCTTCATCCCTTCCACCACTAAAGTAAACTCTCCCCTCGCTTCTTTCGATTTGAAATGCTCCACCGCCCCGCTGAGAGTCCCGCGCCAATATTCCTCGAACATCTTGGTCATCTCGCGCGCAACGCAGATACGGCGGTCGCCGAGAGCAGACAATAAATCTTCGAGTGATTCAATAATCCGATGCGGAGATTCTAGGAAGATCAGAGTGTAGGACAAATTGGCAATTTGTCCTACGAATTTGCGGCGTTCGTTTTTCTTGTGAGGGAGATAGCCGAGGTAGAGGAACGAGTCTGTGGGCAAGCCAGAAACGCTCAAAGCGGCGACAGGGGCTGAGGGACCGGGGACAGGTCGAACGTCGAAGCCTGAGGCGAGCGCCGCGCGGACGAGTTCGTAGCCAGGGTCGTTGATCGCAGGCGTCCCCGCATCCGAAACGAGCGCCACGTCTCCGCTGGAAAGTTGGTCGAGGATGAAATCCAGTTTGCTGAGTTTGTTGTGTTCGAAATAACTCGTGAGCGGAGTTTCGATCTCGAAATGCTTGAGCAAATTCCCCGTATGGCGCGTGTCCTCCGCCGCGATGAGACTCGCCTCATGCAAAATGCGGATCGCGCG
>JAXLVX010000106.1:0-6139 GCA_046328795.1 Anaerolineales bacterium
AAAATGGACAAGTTGTTACTTTCCCCCCCTTTGCTAGTTTGCTTCTATGTTTGACTTTTGCAGTAGTTCTCTCCGCAATAATTCTTGCATTGGAAGCAATAATTGTAATGTTCACTACAGAATTTGCCATAACAAATCGTCGCATTATTGCAAAGAGAGGATTCATACGAAGGCATACTCTTGAGATGTTTTTGCATAAAATTGAAAGTGTAAGTGTCAGTCAAAACGTTTTGCAACGATTACTAAATTTCGGATCTGTAACAGTAACTGGAACTGGCGGCACACGAGAAAGTTTTAGAGCAATTATTGATCCCGTCAGTATAAGAAGGAAAATAAATCAAGTTATAGAAAAATATGCTCAACAATCGAGCGCTCAATAGGAATTTAGGAGCAATTCATGGAAAATGTTCATCAGTTTGAAGTGATCGTGATCGGAGCAGGCGGCGCGGGACTCATGGCGGGACTGTACGCTTCGCGCGGCGCGAAGACGGCGGTCATCAGCAAGTTGTATCCGACGCGGTCGCACACGGGCGCGGCGCAGGGCGGAATCAGCGCGGCGCTGGGCAATTATGAGGAAGACAAACCCGAATGGCACATGTACGACACCGTCAAAGGTTCGGATTATCTCGGCGATCAAGACGCCATCGAATTTATGACCAGCGAGGCGATTCACGCTGTTCTTGAACTCGAACACATGGGCTTGCCGTTTGATCGCACGCCCGAAGGACGCATCTCACAGCGTCCGTTCGGCGGGCATACAAATAATGAAACGGGCAAACCCGTTCGCAGAGCCGCGCACGCCGCCGACCGCACGGGTCACATGATCCTGCAAACGCTGTATCAGCAGTGCATCAAGAACAACGTCACGTTCTTTGATGAATATCAAGTACTTGATTTCATTATGGTGGATGGAAAAGCGACGGCGGTCGTTGCAATTCAACTAGCCACGGGCGAGTTTCATATCTTTCATGGAAAAGCGATCATCTTCGCGACGGGCGGACATGGTCGCATCTTCGAAGTGACCTCCAACGCCTACGCCTACAGCGGCGACGGCGCGGCGATCCTGTTCCGTCGCGGCATTCCGCTCGAGGATATGGAGTTCTTCCAGTTCCACCCCACAGGAATTTATAAACTCGGCATCCTCATCACCGAGGGTGCGCGAGGCGAGGGCGCGGTGCTGATCAACGGCAAGGGCGAGCGCTTCATGCCGAAGTACGCGCACACGGTAAAAGATTTGGCGTCGCGCGATATTGTCAGCCGCGCGATCTACACTGAGATCAAAGAGGGTCGCGGCGTGGATGGAAAGAATTATGTCTATCTGGATATCCGCCCTGAGACGGTGAACAAATTCGCGGCGGAGGACGGACGTACGAATCCCGACGGCTCTCCCTACAGGATAACTGGCGACACGATCCTGAAAAAGATTCCTGACATCGTGGATTTCTGCCGCGTCTACCTCGGAGTTGATCCTGTCACACAAATGATGCCGACTCAACCAACCGCGCATTACACCATGGGCGGAATCCCGACGAATAAATTTGGCGAGGTTGTCGTTGACGATAAAGGGACGAAGATCCCTGGGTTGTTCGCGGCGGGCGAGTGCGCGTGCGTCTCTGTGCATGGAGCGAATCGACTCGGCACGAACTCACTGCTCGATCTTGTTGTGTTCGGCAAACACGCGGGACAAACAGCCGCGGAGTACGCCAAATCCGCTGACTGGGCGAAACTGCCCGACGATGCCGAAGCAGGCGCGAGGTCCGAGTTTGAAGCGCTGCGGAATGGGTCGGGTAAAACGAACGCGTACGATCTATCCAATGAGATGAAGCACGTCATGTTCTCGGAAGTCGGCGTGTATCGAAACGAAAAAGATATGACATCCGCGTTGGAAAAAGTGCGCGATATGCAAAAGCGATTCAAAGATGTGCGCGTGGGCGACACGGGACATGTGTTCAACACCGAATTGTTAAACGCGTGGGAACTCGGCAACATGCTCGCGGTGGCGGAGGCGGTGGCGGCGTGCGCGTTGAACCGCAAAGAGTCGCGCGGCGGTCATGCGCGCGAGGATTACCCCGAACGCGACGATGCGAATTGGTTGAAGCACACGTTGATCACGAAGAAGAATGGCAAGTTGGAGATCAGTTACAAACCTGTGGTGATCACGAAGTTTCAGCCGAAGCCGAGGGTCTATTAAACACAAAGGACACGAAGTACACAAAGTTTTTAAGAGTCTTCCTTAGTGACCTTTGTGTCCTTCGTGGTAAAAGATTTTGATAGGAGATTTACATGGAAGTAACCATAAAAATTTTTCGTTACAGCCCCGAGAAAGACGAGCGCGGACATTATGAAACTTACACGGTGGAGGCGCATGAGAATGAGCGCATCCTCGATGTGTTGGAGTTGGTCAAAGGTCACAAGGATGGATCGCTGGCGTTCCGTCGTTCGTGCGCGCATGGCGTGTGCGGATCGGACGCGATGCGCATCAACGGACGCAACATGCTGGCGTGTAAAACGCTGGTGCGCGACGTGGGCGCGAATATCACCGTCGAGCCATTGCTTGGCTTGAAAGTGGAAAAAGATCTGATCGTGGACATGGAGCCGTTCTTCGATAACTATAAGAAGATGCTTCCGTATTTTATCAACGAATCGCCGCTTCCCGCCGATGGAAAGGAACGACTGCAATCTCCCGAACAGCGGGCGCGCTTCGATGAAACGACGAAGTGCATTTTGTGCGCGGCTTGCACGACCTCCTGCCCGTCGTTCTGGGCGAGCGAGGAGTATTACGGTCCCGCCGCGTTGATGGCGGCGCATCGCTTCATCTTCGACAGCCGCGACGAGGGCGCGTCTCAGCGCTTGCAAATTTTGAGCGAGACGAACGGCACGGTGCGATGTCACACCGCGTATAACTGCACGAACGCTTGTCCGCGCGATATTCACATCACGCAGGCGATCGGGGAGTTGAAGATGGCGATGGTGACGGGGAATCTTGAGTAATTCGGTGGTCGAGTAGCCCTGAGCGTTCATTGCGAAGGGCGTATTGAGACCGCGAGGTAATTGGTAAATAGTAATTGAGGATTGGAGAATTAGAGAATTGGGCAAGCCGCGCCCGTGAGGATGCGGCTTGTTTTTTTCAGGTTTATAATTCGCCCATTATTCTACGGAGAATATATATATGTGGATTGCTAAATCAACCAATCCTGATAATAACGTTCACAAAATCAGCTTGTTTGAAGGGGATTCTCTATTGAGTTACGAGAATGTGATTCTCTATTGGCGGGAAAATCCTCAGTTTAGAAGTTTTTACTTTTCCATCTTGCAAGAATCATCGTTTGACGCCTTTTTCTGGGAAAATCCGCCTCTCACAAAATCAAACATCAAACAAGCTTATGAGTTTGTTTTGGTAAACAGCCCTCAATTATCGAAGGTGAACGCTGATCCAAATCCATTTCAGGAAAAGTTCAAAGAAAATCTGGCGAGTAAAAGTGTAATTGCTTTTGAAAATTTAGGAAAAGACGCAGAATTGATTGTGCCTTGCCCTATCTCATCTCAAAACATTTATGCACATTTTGCATCTTTCATCCGCAATGCACCCGAACATCAAAAGCATGATCTGTTCGTAACATTGGCAGATTCATTGCAAACCAGAATCAACAATAAGCCAACTTGGGTTAGTACATCGGGGCTTGGAGTCTATTGGTTACATATCCGATTAGACACAAGACCAAAGTATTATAGCTATCAACCTTATCGTAATCAAATTGGAGATTAAATTTGAACATCTTAAAACTTGCCGCCTTCTCCCAAAACGGACGCGGCGGCTGAACAAGGGATATTTATGCAAGAGGTTAAGTAGACCTCTTGCAAAAGTAAATCTGCTCGCGGAGTTATTAACCACCTGTGAGGATGCGGCTTGTTTTTTATACAGTTACGCATGATAGAATCTTTCCATGCTCGACGCGTTCAACTTCACGGAAGAAGACTTGCAGGCAAACCGCGCAGGGATGTTATCGGTTCGCCAGAATGAACGCGTGGACGAGTATTTGCCCATTGCGAAGAAACGCTCGCGCTTCGCGTTGATCGTCGGCACGGGGAGCGCGTTTTTTTTGTTTGGGATCGCTTTCTTTGCAGAGCCTGATCAATTTCTACAAGCACTTCCTTACTTGTCCATTGCCGCCGCGCTATATCTTGTCATATTTCTGGCGTTCATGATCGTAGATTTCAACAGACTCCGCCGCTTGAACGCGCGTGAAGTGCAAACAAAGGAAGGGGTTGCGCATCTTTCATCAAAGCAACTCAGGCACGGACGCTGGACTGCGTATTATGTAGCGGTAGATAAAATCAAGTTTCAAATCCATCGAGATCAATTTGAGGCGCTCCAAGACGGCGCGAGATATAAAGTATTCTTTTTGAACCATCCGCCTACGCATTGGGTTTTAGCCGTTGAAGAGAAATAAGAAATGTATGGAAGAATCATCCCATGAAATTTGTTAAACTTGCCTACTTCTGCCCTTCAATCTCGTTTACTATTCGCAGAACGTCCCGCAGGTTTGAAACCTGCGGGACGTTTTTAATCCTCCGCCGCGCGCGCCATTTCTTCCGGCTCGAACACCACCTCTTCCTTGCCGATCAACTTGGCGTTCACCTTTTCGACGATCAACCGCAAGTGACCGGGATGTGAAACGAAATCCAGATCGTCGGCGGGGACAGCCAGCACGGGGCAGAGCGTGAAATTATCAATCCACGTTTCGTAGAGAGAGTTCAACCCGTCTAAATAATTCGGCGCGATGGAGCGTTCGTAGTCGCGTCCGCGGTTGGAGATGCGATTCAGCAGAGTGGGCGCGGAAGCCCGAAGATAGATGACCAGGTCGGGGGGCGGAAGGAAGCGCAGCATCGTCTCGTAGAGTTCGCGGTAGGTTTGGTAATCGCGCTCCTGAATGTGTCCCTGTAAATAGAGATTCTGCGCGAAGATCTCGGCGTCTTCGTAGACACTGCGATCTTGCACGACCGAATCGGGATGCTGCGAGAGTTGAAAGTGCGCGCGCAGGCGATGCGTGAGGAAGAACACCTGCGAATGGAACGACCACGCGTTCATGTCCGAATAAAAATCGGCGAGGTAGGGGTTCTCGGTCACCGGCTCGTAGAACGGCTCCCAGCCCATTTGATCGCAGATCATTTTCACGAGCGTAGATTTTCCCACGCCGATATTCCCGGCAATGGCGACAAATTTTTTCATGCTTCCCTCCGAAAAGGCAGGGCGACCATGTTTCTGGTCGCCCGTTGATTTTTTATTGCGGAAATTCTCCGGCAAGTTCTTTGTCTATCACCTGCTGGAAGACGGAGAGCGGCTGCGCTCCCACAACAGCCAGCCCGTTGACGAAGAACGTGGGAGTCGAGTTGATGCCGAGGTTGAGCGCGAAGTCGCTGTCTTCCTGAACGGCTTGCCGATACTTGCCCTGCTTTACGCAGGTTTCGAATTTATCCATGTTGAGTCCCAAGTCGGATGCGTATTGCGAATAGATGCCCGCGCCGAGCGCGTCGCCCGCGAATAATTTATCGTGGTACTCCCAAAATTGATTCTGCTCGTTCGCGCACATGGCGGCTTCCGCGGCGCCTTGCGCGTCGGGATGAATGGATGTGAGCGGCAGGTTGCGATACACCAACCGGATCTTGCCGGGGTATGCCGCGAGCAGAGGCTCATACACGGTTTGATGCCATTGCTTGCAAAACGGGCATTGGAAATCGCTGAACTCGACGATGGTGATGGGCGCGTCGTCCGGCCCAATGGATGGATAGCCTTCGTCGGGGATCTTGTAGCGGGTGATCTGCGGTTCATTCGCGACGGCGGCTTGGTTCGCCGCTTGCGAGTCGGCGCCGCCCTTCGAGAAGAGATTCGCGCCCCAGATCAAATAGCCGAGCAGGAGACCGACGGCGAAGGTCAACGCGCTCAACGCGGCGAAGAAATGACTGCGCTTGAACGTGATCGTGTCGTCTTCGATGATCGTCGGTTCGGGAATGATGTTCGGCTCGATACTTGGGGAAATGGATGTTTTTCTTGAGGTTGCCATGACCGGCATTATAGTGCAAGCCCGGAGATTTGTCAGTTGCAACTTTTGTACTGGCGAATCGTATTTGCACGTGGAGG
>JAXLVX010000107.1:0-5974 GCA_046328795.1 Anaerolineales bacterium
GATGGAGTAGATTCGAATCCGCCGATGAGCGGATTTTTTCTTTCTAACCTTTTATAATTGCCTACCATGCCTCCGCAGTTTCTTATCTTTGGGAATCTCACCCGCGAATTTCTTCTGCCCGCCGAGGGACGACCCCGGCTCGACGTTCCGGGCGGCAGTCTGTTGTATGCGGCGGGAGGCTTGCGCGTCTGGGAATCGGATATCGGCTTGGCGGCGCGGGTCGGCGACGATTATCCGCGCGCGTGGTTGAACGAATGTAAATCGCGCGGATTCGATACCAGCGGCGTCAAACTTCTTCCGCAAAAATTGGATGTGCGCGAGTTCATCTCGTATAGCGAACAGTTCGATGCGAGCGATGTGAATCCGATCACGCAGTTCGCCCGGCATGGCTTGACCTTCCCAAAATCTTTGCTTGGTTATCAACCAGCCGAGGAGCGGCAGGTGGATGAGGCAAGCAAACTCTTGGTCACGGATATTCCCGAAGAATTTCAGTCTGCGCGCGCGGCGTTGATCTGCCCCATGGACCTCTCCACGCAGAACCAATTGATCGCAGGGTTGAAGCGCGGGAATACGCACACCTTTGTTCTTGATCCGCTGGCATCGAGCATGACCTCCAAAGCGCGGCGTGAATTACCGGCATATTTAAACGGAGTGACCGCGTTGCTGCTCTCTGAGGAAGAACTACGCAATCTTTTCTGGGGCGAAACTCACGATCTTTGGGAGATGGCGGAGGCGGTCTCCGTATATGGTTGTGAATACGTTGTGGTCAAATGCGGCGCGAACGGACAACTGTTATATATGGCTGGTACAAAACGTAAAGTTGAAATCCCTGCGTACCCGGCGCGGATCGCCGATCCTACTGGAGCGGGGTACGCATTCGATGGCGGTTTTCTCGCGGGCTACTGCAAAAATTATGATCCGTTGGAAGGCGTGTTTTATGGAAGCGTTTCCGCATCGTTGAAGTTGGAAGGAAGCGGCGCATTCTATCCGCTGGATGTGATGCCGGGGCTGGCGGAGGCGCGGTTGAATGCGGTGAGAGGGCTGGCGAGGGAGGTGTGAGGGGGAAGGTCAGTGATCAGTAATTAGTTATCAGTAATTGGTAATTGGAAGAGAGAGATTAGAGATTGGAGATTCGTTGATGGTCGAGTAGGTCGAGGCGCGAGCCGAGACCGTATCGAGACCAGAGAATTGGAGAATTGAGATTGGAGACTGGAGATTTGAGACTTGCAGAACGTGTGGTTGATCTGGCGATTCAGATTCAACAAATCCCTGCGCCGACGTTTGCCGAAGGGTCGAGGGCGGAGTTTGTGCGCGGGTTGTTCGAGGGCGAGGGATTGGATGTTTCGGTTGATGATGTGGGGAATGTGTATGGAAAGTGGAAAGTGGGAAGTGGAGGCAAAAAGCCGTTGGTGATTTCCGCGCATTTGGATACGGTGTTTCCAATCGAGACAGATTTGCGAACTCGACGCGATGGTGAAAAAGTTTTCGGTCCCGGCATCGGGGATAACTCGCTCGGCGTTGCGGCGTTGTTTGGTTTGTTGTGGGGGTTGCGACCCTCACCCCCAGCCCCTCTCCCTGTGGGAGATCGCGAAGCACCCCGAAGGGGAGGCTGGGGTGAGGGAGAAATCTGGTTTGTAGCAAACGTTTGCGAAGAAGGACTTGGCGACCTGCGCGGCATGAAGGCGGTCGTTGATCGTTTCGGCGCGGATGTGACAGGCTATCTCGTCCTCGAAGGGATGGCTCTTGGCTGTGTCTATCATCGCGGAACCGGCGTGAAGCGGTATCGCATCACTGCGAAAACGGCAGGCGGACATTCATGGTCGGACTATGGCAAGCCGTCGGCGATCCATGAATTGTCGAGGCTTGTTGCCGATTTGACTTCGCTTGAATTGCCGAAGGAGCCGCGCACGACGATGAACGTGGGAAAAATTTCTGGAGGCACTTCGATCAACGTGATCGCGTCGGAGGCGTGGATGGAGTTGGACTTGCGCTCGGAGGGGCAGGAGTCGCTTGCGGAGTTGATCTCGAAGGTGGAGAAAAAGATCGGGGAGGCGAGTCAGGCTGACGTCGCGTTTGAAGCGGAAGTGATCGGCGCGCGTCCTGCCGGTGAAATATCCGCGAATCATCCGTTGATTCAACTTGCGCAGGAATGTATCCGCGAGCAGGGACTCGAACCCGCGCTCACCATCGGTTCGACGGACGCGAATATCCCGTTGAGCAAAGGCTATCCCGCGCTCGTGCTGGGAATCACAACGGGTGGCGGCGCGCATACGACGAATGAATTTATCAATCTAAAACCAGTTGAAAAAGGGCTGGAGCAATTGATTAGTTTTGTGAGATCAATCTCCAGTCTCTAGTCTCAATACGCTTGCCCCCGCTCGCTACTTGACCACCATCAATCGTAAATCGTAAATTATTTCAACCCCATCACCTCATACACATCCAACGGCTGGGTCTTGCCTTTCACAGCCAGCGGCGCGAAGGGTTTGGCGTCCACTTCATCTTTCACGCGATCGTACGCTTCTTTGCTGATGAGGATCTGATTCTTCGCGCAGTTTTCTTGAATGCGTTTGGCGGTGTTCACGCTGTCGCCGAGGGATGTAAATTCGAGTCGCTTTTCGGTGCCGATCCAGCCGAGGACCGCTTCGCCGTAGTTGATGCCCACGCCAAAATCGAGATGCGCCTCCGGCGGAAGAGCCGCGTGTAATTTTGCGATTGCCTCGCGGATTCCCAACGCGGACTTCACCGCGCGCAATGTGTGATCGTGTTGCAGGATCGGCGCGTTGTACCACGCCATCACCGCGTCGCCGAGGAATTTATCCACTGTGCCTTCTTGCGCCAACACCGCTTCCGCCGCGGCGGCGAGATATTGATTCAATACCGCCACCAATTCTTCCGGCGAATGTTTCTCGCTGTAGGATGTGAATCCGCGCACGTCTGCGAACAGAACGGTGATGAACACCTGCTTGCCGCCCACTTGCAAACTGTTCGGGTCAATCTGATCGAGAACGGCGGGCGACACCATGCGCTGTAACAATCCGCGCTGCGCCTCGAGTTTTTTGCGTTCGGTCAAGTCATCGAGTACGATGGCAACGCCTTGCGTTTTTTGCCCGGCGTCTTTCAACGGCGAAAGATTCAAACGCCAGTCCTTGTTGCCGCCCTCGGCGCGCGTTTGACTGAGTTCAAGCCCGATGACCGGCTTGTCGCTTTTTCGCACCGATTCAAGATGCGGCAGGATGTTGTTCGCAAACGCGGGGATGACTTCTTCGATCTTTCTGCCGACGACCTCCGCGGACGCCTGCCCCAAAATGGACGCGGCGGCTCGATTACACAGGGTGATCTGATCCTGCACGTCGGCGGTCAACACGCCTGAAACGATGGACGCGAAGACATCGTCCATGAGATTCTTGAGTTCGGTCACTTCGGCGAGCGTCCGTTTGAGCGACGAGAACAGCCGCGCGTTCTCAATGGCGACAGCGGCTTGATTGGCGAACGCGATCAACAAGTCGCGGTCTGACTCGGAAAATATCCCAGTGCGGATGCGGTTGTCGGTGTAGATCACGCCGGTGAGTTCGGTCTTCACCATGAGCGGCACGCACAAAATGGAGCGCAGGTTAAACGCGATGACGCTCTCTTGCCCGCTGAAGCGTTTGTCTTCGAGCGCGTTGGTGGTCAGCACGGCGTCGCCGGTGTCTATCACTTTTTGCACGATGGTGCGGCTGATGTACGATTCGTTTTGATTGATGGACTCCTGCTCCCAATTCCGCGCGATGCGGATGACCATTTCGCCGCGTTCGTCGCGCAGCATAAGGAATCCGCGTTCGGCTTCCGTGAGGCGGACGATGGTATCCATCACGATCTGCAGCACTTCATCTATTTCGAGTGTGGAGTTGACGATCTGCCCGATCCCCGCGAGCGCTTGCAAATGGCTGAACCGTTGTTCGTATGGGACCAAGACCTCGCTGATGCGAACCAGCGAGCCTTCGAGATTCTTCAACCCCTCAATGGCTTCGGGCGCTTTTGCGGCATCCAGCGAACTTCGTAAACTTGTGGCTTGTTTCGTGACAGCCACAAGTTGGTCATTGATCGAGATTGCTTTTGCCTTTGCCGTGGTTGCCATGAAAAGTCCTTTATTGTTTGTCAGGGTTAGGGCGGGTATTTGCCTGTCCAAAAGTAGCGGATGCGGGCGAGGAGCGCCTGATAACGGATCGTTCGCGCCGCGCGTTTGGCTCTCTTGGCGTCCGCAGTTCTGGAAGTATAAAGGGATGTTTGGTGTTCGTCCAGAAGTACTTTTGCGCTGGAGGATATTCCGGGCAGGATACCGGTCAGTTTGTCGGCGCGTTCGATTGGTGTGGCGTGGATCGGCAAAGGCGCTTTCAATAAGCGCAGGGCGAAGTTAACGCTCTCGAACGATTTTTCAATCGAGGTGAGTTTTACCCAGCGTTCCCAATTCAAGACCCAACGCGGCGATTCTATCCCTCCGCGCTCGATGGAAGTGCGCACCATCGAGGGGAGGCGGGTTGGGAGCGCGTAGCGGCGGCTCAGGTAGATCGCCAAGCCGATAACAGCGATGGATAAGGAAGAGAGGATAATAATAGGCGCGCGCGAGGTATCAACCGGTGTCTCCACGTTTTCATTGGGCAGGTTTTCATCACGCGGAATGTCCGTCTCCGGTTCGAGGAGGGCGCTGGTGGGTCCGCGTATTCCGGCGTTCTGTTCATTGTCGCTCGGCGCGTGCGGACGGTCAAGCGGCGCTTGATTGCCGGTCGGTTCGAACTCTACCCACCCAATTCCGGGGAAGTAGACTTCGGGCCACGCGTGAGCGTTTACTTTTTTCACCGTAAATGTGGTGGTATCCGGCTGGTCTTCGGCTTGACCTGAAACAATTTTGTCGCCGGGCGTGCCTTCCGCGAATCCCACAGCCATACGCGCAGGAATTCCCAACGAACGCAGCATGACGATTTCCAAACTTGCGTAATACACACAATACGCCTTCTTGTGTTTGAACAGAACCCATTCGAGCGGGTCCGCGTTGAAGGGCGGCTCGGGAATCGTCGGCGAATATTCGATGTTCTCGCGCAGATAGCGCGTGACTACTATGGCTTTGTCGTACGGAGTCTCCGCATCGGCTGTGATCTCTTGCGCGAGAGCGGTGATGCGCGATGAGACATCGTTGGGGAGTTGCAGATAGCGGTCAACGACCCACTGCGGATATTCGACTCCCGCCGCTCGCAGCTCCTCGATGTTCGGATTGTTTACTACCGATTCGGCTTGGTACGTCTCCCCGGGCAATAGCCCCGGCGCGGCGTTCCATGAGAGGATATCCGTATCCTCCACCGCCGGCGCATGGACGTTCGACCCGGGGCGGCTGATCCAAATTGTTTGAGCGGGCGCGAATAACAATGTAACAGGTTGCTGCCCAACCTTGAAAATGAAATTTGCCGTGACTTCGTCCTCGGTCGCTTGTGGTATGAACTTGTCGGGTGAAAATTCCTCTCGCTGTGTTCCGGTGGCGGTCCACTTTCCGTTTGAAAAACGATCATAGACTCTGCCGCGCCAATAATAGCGCGGAGGCGCCGCGCGAAAAGGCAGGTCTGGGACTTCGACGGTGAACATCACGGATTCGGAGAGCGATAAGCCCAACCCAAGTTCAAGCTGCGAACCATAGAACTCCGTGCTTTGCCCGCCGCCAGTTTTCGATTCAAGCGCGCTGACCGCGTTCTCGAAACGATTCGTAAATTCCGTCCACGGTTTGGTGATCTGGTTCCAGGTTTTCCGCGCGGTTTCGATTCGAAAGATAGAAGGCGGCGTGACCCACGCGATGACGATGAGCAGACCTGCCGCGATCGCCATACCGCTGGAGAGGTCAATGCCGTTTTCAGGGGAGAGGAAGATGTGTTTGTCTTTCCAGCGTTTTTGCTCGCGCAAGAAATTCATCCGACCCAGCAAGAGCAATGCGAGCATAACGAAAAAC
>JAXLVX010000108.1:0-5973 GCA_046328795.1 Anaerolineales bacterium
TATTGCCGCCGACACCGGGCGAGTGTATACCGCGGAAGAGAGCGTGAGCGGGAAAGCCGACTCAACCGACCCGACCGCTTTGCACGGCAATTTCAATCAACTGTTGCAGTTGAAAGAAAAATACCCGCACATTCAAACGCTCATCTCGGTGGGCGGCTGGACGTGGTCGGAGAATTTCTCAGACGCCTCGCTGACGGACGAATCTCGCAAAGCGTTCGTCCAATCGTGCGTTGACCTTTTCCTCAAGCAGTATAAAGGCGTGTTTGACGGCATTGACATTGACTGGGAGTATCCCGTCAGCGGTGGGGAAGAACCGAATCGCGCGCGCCCGGAGGATAAACAGAATTTCACTTTGCTGTTGGCGGAATTCCGCAGTCAACTGGATGAACTCGGCAAAGCGGACGGCAAGCAATACCTGTTGACAATTGCCGCGCCGGGCGGAGGCGATAACAACTCCAATTACGAGTGGGCTGAACTGAGCAAGTCCCTTGATTGGATCAACGTGATGACCTATGACCTGCACGGCGTTTGGGAAACCAAGACGAATTTCAACGCGGCTCTTTATTCTTCGTCGGGCGATCCGGGCAGCGGCTCGCAAACTGTGGATGGGAGCATCCGCAGCTACTTGAGCGCAGGCATCCCGTCGGAGAAGATCGTGTTAGGCGTCCCGTTCTATGGGCATGGCTGGCAGGGTGTCCCTGAAACAAACAACGGTCTATTTCAGGCGAATACAGGCGGCGCGCCCGGCAAATACGAGTCGGGCTCCTTTTACTACACCGAACTCAAAGCCGATTACTTCGACACGTATACCCGTTACTGGAATGAAGAAGCGCAAGTTCCGTGGCTGTACAATCCGTCCACGAAAATATTCATCAGTTACGAGGATCCCGAATCGATCGCGGCAAAAGCGGGATATGCCAAGGATCAGGGGCTCGGCGGCGTGATGATCTGGGAATTGAGTCAGGGCGACGACGATATGCTCAATGCGATTCAGACCGGCTTTGAGAAGGGCGGCTTGCCTCATATCGTCCCAACCGTAGACCCCGATGCGTTATTAGTTCCGCGTCCGTTCACGATGGAACTTCACCGGATCAGCGGCATCACGATTGACGGGAAACTCGACGATTGGTCCCCCGAGCCGAACTTCGTCTTGAACGACGCGTCGCAGATCGCCCACACGGTCGCGCCCGATAGTTGGAAAGGTCCGCAAGACCTTTCTGGTGAAGTTTGGGCAGGATGGTCTGAGGATGGATTATATTTTGCCCTCAAAGTAGTGGACGACGCGCACTATCAAACCGTCGCCGATACCGATCTCTGGCACGGCGATTATGCGGAATGGCAGTTTGATACGCAACTTGAAAAAGATTACAACAACCCAGGCATGAATAACGATGATTACCAGATCGGCGTTTCGGTCGGCGATTTTGCCGTCGTTCCCCCGATTGCCTTCGCTTGGTTCAACGGACCAGACGCTTCGAATGTGATAGCGATCCAGCAGGCTCAAGTGCAAACCCCGGATGGGTATATCCTTGAAGTGTTCTTCCCGAAGGAACTCCTCAAAGAATTGGATTTATCCGAAGGCGCGGTGTTTGGAATGAACGTCAGCCTGAGCGATACGGACAGCGCAAGTACGCAACAGAAAGTGATGTTGTCCACGTCGGCGACTCGCATCTACACCGACCCGCGCACGTTCGGAAAGATCGTTTTGGTGAAGTAACTCGTCAATGACGTAATGCGAGATTTATCTCGCATTACAGGTTCTTCTTGAGCAAGGGCGACATGAATGCTTGTCCTGAGTTTATCGAAGGGTCGCATTACGCATTCCCGATGGGCTTTTCAAACCCCATCGGGATTATTTGAACACGTTTACAACTTCATCGGGTATTCCCATCGGCTTCCCGTTCTTCGCATCCACAAATACCCAATCGGTTTCGCCTTTGACCAAAATTTTCTCATCCAATTTGCGGACAAACTCATACATCCTCAACGAGCGCACGCGGCGGATATTTTCCACCCATGTTTTGATTTCGATCTCCTCGCCCGCGAAGGCGGGGAGCAGATATTCGATCTTGTGTTCACGCACTACCCACGTCGCGCCGATGAGTTGCATCGGGTTCGTCCCGCCGATGGATTCGTAATGCTCGATGGCGATGTCTTGCATCCACTGGACATAGATGACGTTGTTGACGTGTCCGTTCTCGTCAATGGCGGTTTGAGGGATGGTGATGGTCTTTGTGTAAATGGATGATACTGGCATGTCCCCAAGTGTAATCGAAACAAAAGACCTCACAGGTCTCCGAGACCTGTGAGGTCTAAACAATTAACTCGTCAACGATTTGATCTTGCCGATGAACTCGTCCATGCCGAACGGTTTGGTGATGTAATCCGTCGCGCCGACGCGTTTGGCTTTCTCTTTGCTTTCGGCGTCGTCCTTCGCGCTTACGATCACAATGGGTATTTTTGCGAATTTCGGATCGTTACGCAAAAGTTCGCACAGTTCAAAACCCGTCAGGTCAGGCATCATCAAGTCCAGCGTGATCAGGTCAGGGTTCACGGAATGCGCAGTCTCGATGGCTTTCAAACTGTCGTTGACCGTCGTTGGCTGGTGCCCGTTCATGCTGACCAGCACTTGCATCAAGTTGGTGATGGTGACATCGTCGTCCACGATGAGAATTTTAGGCATGGGGGGTATCTTACCAAGCGATTGCCGAATGGGGAAGCCAACAAAGGCGGGGAGCGCTTTACAAAAACGTTTATGCCTCGCGGTCTTTTTGCGTTTTGATCTCACCCGCGAGATACGCCTTGATCAACGCCTGCACGCAAACATCGTCAAAGTGCGAGCCTGAATCTTTCTGCATCTTGTTCAGGACTTCTTCCACGTCCAATGCGCCGCGGTAGGGACGGTCGGAGGTCAGCGCGTCGAACACGTCGGAGACGGCGACGATTCTTCCGAACAGGGAGATCTGGTCGCCCGTAAGATGGTTTGGGTAACCCGTCCCGTCCATGTGTTCATGGTGTTCCGCCAGCGCGGGGATTTCATTGCGCAACAAGCGCACGTTTTTCATGATCTCCGCGCCGATGGCGGGATGCTGTTTCATTGTGTTGGTCTCGTCTTCGGTCAAGCGGTCGGGCTTGCTCAAAATCGCGTCGGGAATGCCGATCTTGCCGATGTCGTGCAACAACGCCCCGATTCGCAATTGATGAATGATCTCGGGCGGAAGTTTCATTTGCTTAGCGATGGCGACAGAAAATTCGCTGACGCGTTGCGAGTGTCCGTTCGTGTATGGGTCTTTCGCGTCAATGGATGCGACCATCGCTTGGATCGTGTCGAGGAAGAGTTCGTTCGCGTCGCCGTAGAGTTTGGCGATCTGGAAAACTGTCGCCGCTTGCTTTGCCAGTGTTTGTAACAAGTCGGCGTCTTCTGTGGTGAAGAATCCATCTACGCGGTTGATGGCTTCAAGTCCGCCGATGATCTGCGGCTGGGCGGATCCGAGTTCCTGCCCGAGTTGAACCGCTTGGGTGATGAGCGGAACGGCGATTAGCGATGTCGTTATGATTCCCGTGATGGGTTCCGCATCCTTGAAATGCCGCTTGTCTTCGCGGACATTGGGAACGAAGATGATGTCGCCGCTTTCGATTGCCGCGCCGATGATTCCCTGTCCGCGCGGGACGCGCAACGCGGGGACTTTTGACTCACTCGATGAGATGTGCAAGACGATGTCGTTGCGCTCTTCGTCAATGAGGAACAGCGACGCGTGCTCGGCGTGGAGCAGGTCGCGGGCGTAGCGAACGATGAGGTGGAGAACCAGGTCGCGGTCCAGATTCGAACCGATGATCCCGATGATGTCAATCAACGCTTCGAGTCGCGTTGTCCGCTGTTGACTGGCTTCGAGCAACATCGCTTTCTCGATCTCGGATGCCATGCGCGCGCCGAGCATCTGCACGATCTGTAACGGCGTGTGTGAATAGTTGAAGACTTGCACAACGCCGATGGGTTTGCCGCGCAGGAGCAGGGGAGTGGAGATGACGTTGCGAAGCCCCTCCGAACTGCGCGACACTTTTTGCCAGCGCGGGTCGCGTGGGAGGTCTTCGATCACGAGCGGACTCTGTTGATTCATCGTCGCGCCCGCGATGCCCGCGTTGGTTTTGATCCGTTTGCCCACTAAACTGTGATCGCTGTTGGGTCCCCGAATGACTTTGAAGATGAGTTCGTCTTGTTCCGAGTCGAGCAAATACAATGTCCCCGCGTTGCCGCCGCAAATTTCGATGATGAGGTCGAGCATCTGGTCGAGGAGTTCGTCCAGTTCGGTGTTGCTGGCGATCTGGTTCGCGCGGGTGAGAATGTCGTAGAGTTGTGATGTTTCGTCGTTGATTGGCGGTTTGGGCTTGCTTGCTCTTGCCATGACGGGGATTATACGACTGGTTGAAATTAAAACGTGAGTCCCAAAGGTTCCCGCCTTGCAATCCATGCTTGCGGGATTTCAGGAACTGACAAGGCTACAATTCCACCGACGATAGCGCAAGTCGTATCAACATCCCCTAATCCTTTGGCAGTGTTCCACATCGCAGATTCAAAGTCGCCCAGGTGATGTGCTGCGCTCCATAAGCAAAATGGAACAGTATCTTGCGCTGAAACTTTTTCGCCAGATCCAAGTTGTTTCATTGCGTCAATGATCGCGTCAGAAGGAATTTGTATTGCCAATTCAACGCCAGACTTTACTATCCCCTCGGGAATGTGGGGTAGGACAGCCTGTAGGAAATCATTCCCTGTTGGAAATGGTCGGCTTGCCGCGATTGCGGCTGCCACAGCGACGGCAATTGCTCCAGCCCTACCTTCACTGTGGTAATGGGTAACCTCTGCGGATAATTCGGCTTCCTTTTTTACTCGATCAAGATCGCTGTAGAAGAAAGCGCCAATCGGCGCGACGCGCATGGCGCTACCATTTCCGAAAGAGCCAGTTCCGAATAGGGTCGGAGAAATGTCCCGCCAGCTCCCTCCTTTTGCAACTTTACCTAGCAGGCGATGTGCGCCGCCAGCATATCCCCGCTGAGGATCTTGTTTGTACCGTCTGGCAAATAATTTTGCCAATTCATCCTGATCGATTCGCCCATTCTCTTTCAGAACTTCGACAATGGACAGCGCCATGTGCGTGTCATCTGTCCATTCCCAGAAAGTCTGGGGCAGATCCGCGAAAGTGGATTCGAAAGGCGAGCGGCGAAAGAATAACTCGCCGAAGGCGTCGCCGACGGATAGACCATCTAAACTTTTAATGGCATTTGAGAGCGCAATATTGGTTTCCATTTTTTTCCAAAGTCAAACTGCCAACAACGAATCCACTGCTTCTGCTGAACTGATTACCGCTCACTGATCACTGAACTATCCCGCCAACAATGAATCCACCGCATCCGCGAGTTCCCTCAAATTGCTGACCTTCAATACATTCGTGCACATCGGCGCGTACTTGGGCATGTCGCTGTCACCGTGCCACAAGTAGGGAGGTTCGGGATTCAGCCAAATCGTCCGCGCGGCGCGGCGCGACATCGTGGAGAAAATGTCGAGGCGCGGATCGTAATAATTATTGCGCCCATCGCCGACGATGATGAGAGTCGTCTGCCCGTTGAGCGTGTCCATGTATTCGCTTTGAAAATCATTGAGCGAGTAACCGAGATCGGTGTTGTAACTTCCGCTGGGCATCCGCCACAAAACGGACGAGATCGCTTCGTCCGCGTTGGAGCCGCTGAAATCCTCCGAGATTGATTCGAGATGGTCAATGAACGCGAAGGCGTGCGTCTTGCGCACTTGTCCTTGCAATGCGAAAAGAAAACTCAACATCAACTCGGAACAAAATCGCATCGAAGTGCTGATGTCGCAAATGACCACGATCTTCGGCTTGCGCACGCGGTCTTTGTGTTTGATCTCTATCGGCACGCCATGGTATTTCAAATTCGCGCGGATGGTCGCCTTCGGGTCGA
>JAXLVX010000109.1:0-5855 GCA_046328795.1 Anaerolineales bacterium
TGCGTCATCAGCCTGAATCAGCGTCCTATTTTTAAGAGTGTAAGGTAGCCGAATGAAGGCTATGCTTTTTCGTCAGCACGGGGGATCAGAAGTTTTGGAATATGCCGATTTCCCCACGCCCGAGCCGAAACCCGGCGAAGCGTTGATTCGACTCCGCGCCGCGGCTCTCAACCGCATGGATGTGTTGGTGCGCAACGGCTGGGCTGGGCTCAAACTCGAACTTCCTCACATCAACGGCGCGGATGGAGCGGGAGAAATTATCGCGCTGAATCCCCCTCTCCCAGCGGGAGAGGGGTTAGGGGTGAGGGAGAGCGCAACGGAGACTAGAGAACTGGAGACTGGAGACTCCGTCGTTATCAACGCCAACCTCGGATGCGGTCAATGCGAATTTTGTTTGGCGGGCAAAGACAACATGTGTTTGAATTGGCATCTGCTCGGCGAGACCGTGCGCGGCACATACGCGGAATTCATCTGCCTGCCTCTCAAACAATTGTACAAACTCCCGAAAGGATTCAACCCTCACCAAGCCGCCGCATCCGCGTTGGTGTATCAAACCGCGTGGCATTCGTTGACCACGCGCGGAAAAATTCAAAACGGCGAAACGGTTCTCGTCGTCGGCGCGGGAGGCGGGGTGAACACCGCGAGCGTTCAAATCGCAAAGTATCTCGGCGCGAAGGTCATTGTCGTTGGTTCCAATTCAAAAAAGTTGGAGATGTCGGAATCCATCGGCGCGGACGTGTTGATTGACCGCTCCAAAGAAGAAGATTGGTCAAAGGCGGTTTACCTCGCCACGAACAAACGCGGCGTGGATGCCGTTGTAGATAACGTCGGCACAACGTTCATGATGAGTCTGCGCGCGTTGCGCAAAGGCGGACGACTTCTCACCGTCGGCAACAGCGGCTCGCCCAAATTTGAAATTGACAATCGCTACCTGTTCGCCAAACATCTCAGCATCCTCGGCTCGACCATGAGCAACCTCGCCGAATTCAAAGAAGTGATGGATCTGATCGTCGCTGGAAAACTCAAACCTGTGATGGACAAAACCTTTCCGCTCAAAGACGCCGCCCTCGCGCAAGAACGATTGTGGAAAAACGAAAACTTCGGCAAGATCACGCTGGACATCCCATGATCCATTTCCTTCAAATTTCCTTTGTGACCTTCGTGTCATTTCGGCTTCGCTCAATGCAAGCCTTCGTGTTTAAAAAATCTTTCAGCAATGATTAAACGCCACTGGTTCGAGATCATCCTCATCATCGTCGTGATGTCCATCAGCGTCTACGCCGCGCTCTCCGACGCGCAGAATTTTTCACTGCGCTGGTTCACACGCGACGACGCGTATTATTATTTCAAAGTCGCGCAAAATATCAGCGAGGGACACGGCTCCACGTTCGACGGCATCAACAAGACGAACGGCTATCATCCACTGTGGATGTTAATTTGCATTCCAATTTTTTCATTAGCAAGATTTGATCTCGTCCTTCCCCTCCGCATCCTCTTGCTCGTGATGAGCGCGTTGCAAGTTTCGACGGCGATCCTTTTATATCGTTTATTGGGCAAAGTGTTCGCGCCCGCCATTGGCGCATTCGCCGCGATCTATTGGGCGTTCAGTTTCGACATCCTCGGCAACCTCTACCAACAAGGACTCGAATCAGGCATCGCCGCATTCTTTGTTGCGTTGCTGATATACAAACTTTATGAATTTGAAATCAGTTACCGCGCAAACTCGATCACCACAAAACAAATCGTTTCGCTTGGACTGATCGGCGCGTTGACAATTTTCAGCAGGCTCGATCTCGTTTTCTTCGTCGCGCTTGCTGGTCTTTGGGTTGCCTTTCGCGCGCACGCGCTTCGTTATTTTCTTCCGCTCGATGTCACCACCACCGCCGCGTCCGTGTTCCTCGCCTTCCTCCTCCGATTAACTCTGCCAGACTACTACAACTATTCAACAGCCGCGGTCACGATGGCAGCGCCTGCGTTTTTGATAAAAATTCCGCTGACGTTTTTCTTCGGCTTGTACGACAAACACACTCTGGCAGATTTTCGCACGTGGATGCTTCGCCTCTTTCTCTCGACGTCAGCCAAATTCGCCTCGTTGGCATTCTCATGCTTGCAGTTCCCACCGTCAGCGGATTCCTCCGTCATTTTGCTGGATTTCCGATCTTAATTCTCCTCTTCTTCGGTCTCCCCGCGACTCGTATACTAAGCCTGCGCTCACGATGAAACCAGCAACGATAAAGTAAAACCGCTTTCCGAACTCAAACAAAATGGCAAGCATGGACGAAAGACGGCTTCGCATATTTCGGCGTTGCCTTCGGCTTGCTCGGCGTCTACATGCTCTGGAGCAAACTCTCGCCATCGGATCGTTCTCCCCCGTCAGCGGGCAGATCAAACGCTGGTGGGGATCGTTCCTGGCCCGCGTCTACGGCGGCGCGACGCGTAGTCCGTTCGACTTCTTCGGCGTCAACTTTCAGGGCGAAGGTCTCGCATGGACTCCGTTCACGAACGCCTGGAAATTACGTCCAGCGATTCGTGATCGCACCGCCGAGATCGAACTTAAGTTATTGGTACGCGCTGGATCGGCGCGTTCATCGTCTTTTTCCTGTTTCTGTTTCTCAACAAAGAAAAAGCAGAACGGCGTTAATCAATCTGAGTTTTATTCCGCTCGTCTGCGGCCTCGATATTGCAAATCTCTACTATCACTCCAGCGGATACCTGCATTCAAAGAATGGTATTGGATCACACAACGTATCGGCGCGGTTCTGGTCATTGGTTTTGCTCTGGGCATATTGCTTACGCTTGCGAGAAGATTAAGCATATCGAGCGCACCGCATGGGTCATCGCGCTGCTCTTCGGCTACTTTACGGGACAAACCTACGGCGGGAATCAGCCTACGATGCAATACAAACTGGCTGGTCGGCAGATGCCGATGATGGAAATTGCGACCCTCCTCGAAGCCAACACCGAACCCGGCAGTCTCATCGGTTTACGGGCGGAGGCAACGTCGGCTACTTCATTCAAGACCGCGCCATCCTCAACATGGATGGGCTGATCAACAGCCCCGAATACTTCAAGCATCTGCAAAACGGAACGGCGGGCGAATATCTCGCAAGCCTCGGTTTGGACTACGTGTTGGCAAACCTCAGCATCCTCGACTGCCACGACGGTCAATTCAATGAATATTTATCTCCGACCGAAATTTTCTACGGCGGCAAACAACTCTTGATTTATGGAACCGATAGATGAAAAACATCAATGTCGGTTCTACACAACAGAGATCTGTAGTAGCGACTTCAGTCGCTTTCGCCGTAATACGACGACTATTGCAGAGCCATCAAATTAACCGAGCAATACGGAAATTACCCAAAGACCCCGAAGGGGTCAAATGATCTCTAGCATTGATGGATGTATCACATTCAACCCCGAAGGGGTGTCAGAGATGGCAAATTTATGTCATCTGTCGCCACGGCGCCACGCGACGCCTTCGGGATTTGAAGACCTGTTTTGCCATTTTTAGAATCTTGCCCTCCCTTCGGGATTAGCTCTATAGTAACAATCTATTTCAGGTTTATTGCTAGATTTATTGGTTAATTCGCAAAAGTCGTCACTACGCATCAACCATTTGACGAAAGGACGTATGTCTCAATCCAGACCCTTCGGTGTAACCCTGCTCATGTTATCGGTGTTAATGCTTTCAGTGTGGGGCGCGGTGAGGCTTGCCGCCACCCTGCGCTGGTGGAGCGCGTTGACGGAGTTCCAGTCAAGCCTCAGCGTGTGGTATCTGTCCATTGGCGGGGCAGTTTGGACCGTCGTAGGAGGCGCGTTGTACTGGGCGCTGGGGACGCGAAAACCGCGCGCCCGATCCGCGCTACTCGTCTCAGTCATCTTGTGGTATTGTCAATATTGGGTCGAGCGGATCTTCTTTCAAACATCGCATACCAACACCGCGTTTGTGTTGACCGCGATGGTCGTTCTTCTAGCGGCGCTCATCGTTGACATCAACCTGCCGAACGTAAAAAAGTATTTCACAAAGAGCGAGGATCATGAACAAGCAGACAAAAATCCAAAAGTTACATGAGTTGAAAGCGAAGTCGCGGCTCGGCGGCGGCGAAGAACGGATCAAAGCCCAGCACGCAAAAGGACGATTGACCGCGCGCGAACGCCTTGACCTGTTGTTAGACAAAGGCTCGTTCCGCGAGTTAGACCCGTTCATTCAGCATCGCACGCGCGACTTCGATCTCGATAAGCAAAAGTTCATCGGCGATTCGGTCGTCACCGGCTGGGGGACCATCGAAGGCAGATTGGTCTACGTTTTCTCGCAAGACTTCACCGTGTTCGGCGGGAGTCTCGGCGAAGTGCACGCGGAAAAAATTTGCAAAGTGATGGACTTGGCGATGAAAAGCGGCGCCCCGATGATCGGCTTGAACGATTCGGGCGGCGCGCGCATTCAAGAAGGCGTGGTCGCGCTCGGCGGCTACGCGGATATTTTTCTGCGTAACACAATGGCATCGGGAGTCATCCCGCAAATTTCAGCCATCATGGGACCGTGCGCCGGCGGAGCGGTCTACTCGCCCGCGCTCACCGATTTTATTTTTATGACGCGCAACACCTCATACATGTTCGTCACGGGACCCGACGTGGTGAAAACAGTGACACACGAAGAGGTGACTCAGGAAGAATTGGGCGGCGCAACCGTCCATTCCGAAAAGTCCGGCGTGTGTCATGTGGCGGCAGAGAACGAAGCAGACACGTTGTTCCTCATCCGCAAATTGCTCGGCTACCTTCCGCAAAACAACATGGAGGATGCGCCGTTCATGGCTGGCGGAGACGATCCGCTTCGCATGGACGAATCGCTCGACTCCATCATTCCCGATGACGCAAACAAACCCTATGACATGAAAGACATCATCCGCTCGATCATGGATAACGGACAGTTCTTTGAAATCCATGAAAATTACGCGGCGAATATCGTGGTCGGGTTTGCGCGGCTGGGCGGACATTCTGTGGGCATCGTGGCGAATCAACCCGCTGTGCTGGCTGGCGTGCTGGATATTGACGCGAGCGAAAAAGGCGCGCGCTTCGTCCGCTTCTGCGATTCGTTCAACATCCCCATCATCACATTCGAAGACGTGCCGGGCTTTTTGCCGGGAACGTTTCAGGAACATCACGGCATCATTCGCTCCGGCGCAAAATTGTTGTACGCCTATTGCGAAGCGACCGTGCCAAAATTAACCGTCGTCACGCGCAAAGCATACGGCGGCGCGTATTGCGTCATGTCGTCCAAACACATCCGCAGTGACGTGAACCTCGCGTGGCCCAGCGCGGAGATCGCTGTGATGGGACCCGACGGCGCGGTGAACATCATCTTCCGCAAAGAGTTGGAGAAGGCGAAAGACCCGGTCAAACGGAAGGCGGAGCTGGTCGCCGATTATCGAGAGAAGTTCGCCAGTCCCTACGTTGCGGCAGAACGCGGCTACGTGGACGATGTGATCGAGCCGAAGGAAACACGCCCGCGCCTCATCAACGCGCTTGAAATGCTGGATAATAAACGCGATTCAAACCCGGCGAAGAAGCATGGGAATATTCCGTTGTGATTTTGTAGGGGCGGGGTCTCCCCGCCCAAAATGGGGCGAGAGAACCTCGCCCCTACACGAGGAATTATTATGTTCAAAAAAGTATTAGTCGCAAACCGAGGCGAGATCGCCGTCCGCATCATCCGCGCGTGCAGGGAGTTGGGGATCGAAACTGTGGCGGTGTATTCTGATGCAGACCGTCGCGCCCTCCACGTTCGTTATGCGGACGAGGCGTATTTGCTCGGGCCCGCGCCGTCGCGCGAATCCTATTTGCGCATGGACAAG
>JAXLVX010000011.1:0-64169 GCA_046328795.1 Anaerolineales bacterium
CATGGCGGTCATATATCTATCTACAGTATGCCGCCCTTTTATACGATCCCGTATCGCGCGGCGCAAAAAGTTCGATGGTGGCTGGAAGACCTCTCCATCATGGACGAGGCGTATTTCCCATCCCCTTCACGAGTCGCGGACTGGCGGGCGCGAGGGCACGAATTCGGCATCCATCCGCTGATCGAAGGGGATTACGTGGAGAGCTGGGAAACCAATTGGAAACGGTATACGGGAGTCGGTTATGGGCTCCCATCGCCCACGATGCGAGTCCATAGAATTTTATGGAACGGCTGGGTGAATCCTGCCAAGTTGCAGGCAAGTTACGGCATCCGTATGAATTTGGATTTTTATCATGTCGGCGACGGTTTTAGGAAGAGTAACGGCGAGTGGGTGTATGGGCATTTCACTGGCAGTGGCCTGCCGATGAGATTTGTTGATGAGAGTGGAAGGATCCTGAATATTTATCAGCAATTGACTCACCTGGCTGACGATCATATTTTGAACCTGCATTGGGGAGGTTCTGTTAAAATACCCGCAGAACAGGCAATAGAAGTTTCAAAGGAGATGATTGACCGCAGTCTTGCAGGCGGATATGCCGCGATCGGCGCGATCTTTCACACCGATCCATTCGCGGTGGGGGAGGAATGGGCGACTGAAGAAGGCAAGTGGATGGATGGCACGCTTGGATACGCCGCCAGCAAAAGCGTTCCAATTTGGTGCAGTGAAACATGGTTAGAGTTCGTGGAGGCGCGTCACGATTCGTTCGTTGAAAATTTAGTTTGGTCGCCAAGCGAAAGCCGCCTGACTTTTAACCTCGACGTTCCTACTTTCCGTTCTGGCGTAATGAGCCTTCTTCTGCCGCTGGAACATTCGACAACCCATCTTTTGGGCATAGATGTAAACGGAAAGACTGCTGAGTTTACGGAGCATACGGTCGGCGCTCAAAGGTACGCATGGGTCGAGGTCGCCCAAGGAGAGAATATCGTTGAAGCGCATTATGGGTGATAATTGGTCGCTTGCGTTGCGTCGAAAATTTTGAGTCGTATGGTAGAAAAAGAATGAAAATCTCGATCGTCGTTCCCTGTTACAACGAAGTTGATAATATTGAGAATCTCGACCACGAGTTCTTCCCAGTTGCGGAGGGACTCCTTGGCGCTCGCCTGCTGGATGATAAAGTTATTAATGGCGTGGAGGTCGTGTTTGTAGATGATGGCAGTAACGATAAAACATCGGATGTGCTGAGATCGGCGTTTGCCGGACGAGGGCGCGACAATTTTGTTTTGAAATTTGAGAAACACGAAATAAATCGCGGGCTTGGCGCGGCGATCCGCACGGGGTTTAACGCGTCAACTGGGGATATTATCGTCACCACCGACAGTGATGGCACGTATAAATTTTCGACGATCCCATCCCTGATCGCATCCATGAAAAACGGCGTGGATATTATTACCGCCTCTCCATACCATCCACAAGGAGAAGTCGTGGGCGTGCCGGCGTACCGCATCTTTTTGAGCCGCGGCTCTTCTCTTTTGTACCGTCTTCTGCTCAAATGGAATATCTACACTTACACCGCTTTGTATCGCGGCTACCGTCGCAAGGTGATCGAAGATATATCTTTCAAAGCCGACGATTATCTTGCGGGGACCGAATTGATGGTGAAAGCCATGCTCAAAGGATACACGGTTGCGGAATACCCGGCGGCGCTCCATCGCCGGGTGTTTGGAGTCTCTAAAGCCCGGCTCATGCAGACCATCCGTTCGCATTTGCGTTTCCAGACGGGGTTATTGCTCCATCGCCTCCGCATTCGCTCGTTATTTTCATAAACCCATCGCAAGTTTGATTTTCCATAACTTGTCGTTGATGTTATAAATCATGCGTGTCGCATATTTTGTCCCTTATGTTCCTAATCTGATTCGAGTCCGGTCTTATAACCTGCTGTTGCAATTAGCAAAGCAGGGAATTGACGTCACCTTATTTACAATTGCCACAAACGATCAGGATTTGGCGGATGCCGCCGCGCTAAAATCCCAGCTGGCGGATGTTGTGGTTTGGACTCAGCCGCTTTGGCGATCAATGATAAATTGCGCGATTGCTCTGCCGACGAAAACCCCGCTTCAATCGGTTTTCAGCTGGAATCCCAACCTTCAAGCGGATTTTGCCCTTCGGCAGAATGGATTCGATATTGTCCATGTGGAACACCTGCGCGGGTCAAAATATGGAAGACTTATAAAATCAAGATTTCCAGATTTGCCTGTTGTGTGGGACAGCGTAGATTGCATTAGCCATTTGTTCGCGCAGACTGCCGCGCGGAGCAGGAGTCTGACTGGAAAATTGATGTCTATGCTCGAATTGAAAAGAACGCGCAGGGCTGAAGGCGAATTGGTTGACTTGTTCGATCACACTTTAATTACGTCACAAGTAGATAAGGCAGAAATAGTGCGTTTGGCGTCTTCAAAGACAAACCCCATTTCGATTCTCCCCAATGGGGCAGACCTGGACTTTTTCCGACGGAACACGGATAGCCCTAGAGATGCTGAGACGATCGTCTTCACTGGGAAGATGAGCTACCATGCAAATGTCTCCATGGTGGATTATCTGGTTCGTGAGATCATGCCGAAGGTATGGGCAAAACGACCTACGGCGAAGCTGATCGTCGTCGGGAAAGACCCGCCGCGTAAGGTCAGAGAGTTTGCGCAGAATCCACGCATCGAAGTGACCGGCACGGTGGCTGATATCCGCCCGTATTTATGGAGAGCAACAGTGGCGGTTGTCCCGTTAGTCTATGGCGCTGGCATTCAAAATAAAATTCTCGAAGCGATGGCAAGCGAAACCCCGGTGATCACAACCTCGGCGGCGTTTTTAGGTCTTCAGGCTAACCCCGGCGCGGACGCTTTGATCGGAGACAACGCGGATGATTTCTCCGAAGCCATTCTAAGGTTGATCGAAGATCAATCGTTACAGCGGCAAATCAGGCGCGCTGGACTTTTGTATGTGAATGAACGGCACGATTGGTCTGCGATCGCATCACAGTTGATCAGCATATATCGCGATACAATTCTTCGCGGAAAGAATAGCGTAAGCAAATAGAAGGGTCGTTTGTCCCTGCGTGTAGCGACGGTGGCGTTTATAACGCCTACGCTTGGTAACTTTTATGCGGCTTGGTCGTCATGGTTGCTGAGGAGAAAGAAATGGCGCTGGCGCCATTCATTGCAACACCCTGTTTTTGTCTTTGATTTCCAATATTATTAATCCTTTTCGGTTAAAATAAACTCATGGATGCAAATCCCTACCTAAAGCCTCTTATCAAATGGTGGCGTTTACTTGCTGTGACCGTCGTGTTGGCGGTCGTTTCAAGTTCTATTTCCACCCTCTTTCAGCCAGATGAATATGTCTCCCGCACAACATTGATGACGGGAAGCACTTTCTTGAATCCCAACCCAGATTCCGGGCAGATTCAAATTGCCCAGACCCTTGCCTCTTTTTACGCAGATATGGTTCAGCGTGAGCCGGTTCAGGATGCGACCAAGCAGGCGCTTGGAATTGACTGGCTGCCAGCCTATACTGCAAGGGTGGTTCCGAACACACAACTCCTTGAGATTTTAGTAACCGATACAAACCCACAGCGAGCCCAGATCATAGCGAATGAGTTGGCTCGGCAGTTGATCCTTCAAAGCCCGGCGGTAAATGAATCGGAAACAACGGGTCAGCGGCAGGAATTTATCAAAGAGCAGTTGACGAGCATCGAATCTCAAATTCAAGAGACCGAGAAACAGATCGAAGATCTGCAAAAGACGCTGAATATCATGAACAGCGCGAGCCAGATCGCAAGGACTGAGCAGGATATTAAGAATTTGTCGGATAAACTGGTCAGTTTGCGCCAGAATTACGCTACGTTTCTCGCCAATTCCCAACAAGGCGCGTCGAATACATTGACGGTGGTGGAGCCGGCTAACCTGCCCACCCGGTCGGCTGGCACGAACAAAATGCTGATCGTGTCTCTTGCCGGTGTTGTCGGGTTGATCTTGGCGGTTGGGGCGGCGTATGGCTTGGAGTATCTTGACCGCACCATCAAAACCACCTCCGATGTTGAGCGAATTTTCAATTTGCCGGTGATCGGGTATCTTGCCAACATATCGGAGAATGGCAACAACGCTACGTATGTGACCAGTCACCCGAATTCGCTGGTGGCTGAAAATTTCAGATTGCTTCACTCCAACCTTGAATTCTTCCAAGTGTATAACTCGGCGCGGACGATTCTAGTGACCAGCCCAACCCAAGGGAATGGAAAGACCACCGTCGCGATCAACCTTGCGTTGACCATTGCGGCGAGCGACCAAAAAGTGGCTGTCGTGGATGCTGACCTGCGCCGCCCAGCTGTACATACCGCGCTAAAGATCTCGCAAAGCCCGGGGCTTGCGGATATTATTCACAGCAAGGTCAGCGTGAAGGAAGTTGTGCGCCCGGTCAAAGGGAAGAAGATAGATGTTGTGGCGGCGGGGACCGTGCCTCCGAGCGTCACCGAGGTGGTTGGTTCGAAACGGATCGCCGCGATCTTGAACGACATACGCGAAGATTACGATACGATCATCGTGGATGCGCCGCCTCTGGTTATCTCCGATTCGTATAATCTCGCATCAAAAGTGGATGGCGTGATCCTTGTGCTGGAGCCGGGCACAACAAAGGACGATCAGGCGAAAGTCATCAAAGAACAATTGAGCCGCGCTGGAGCCAGAGTCATCGGGATTGTGTTCAATAAGGTTTCAGATGTCAACGCGAAGAGTTACGGCGATACCAAATATCTGTCCATGTATTCGCCTCAGCATTACAACGATTATGTTTCGAGCAAGCCGGCAGTGGAAGAGCCTGATTCCGGGTCGAAGAAATTGCTGGCGTTCTTTGAAAAAGGCGAGGTTCCACCGGATGTGAAGGAATCGTTGGAGACTGCTTTCGACAAATTCCAAGAACAGAGGAAGACGCTGTTCGACCGGTTCCGCAAGCCGCCGAAGAAGCGATCGAATTGACGAAGCAAAGCCCCCTAATCGGGGGCTTTTTTGTTGAACGGCTGTATACTGTTGAAGATGATTACGAACGTTGCGCGGGCGGGGCAGGCTGACCGTCGGAGGGAGGCGGGGTGGACATCCCGCGATTTTGTTTGCAACTTGTCTGCCCGTCCGTCGTATGGATAGTGCGAGGAGCATAGGTGACCGATGAACTTGCCTGGGTAGCCCAGGCGCAACAAGGCAGTGACGAGGCGTTTACGAAACTCGTCGAGGAACATCAGACGCATGTGTATAACTTGTGTTATCGGATGTTAGGCGAGCCCGAATCGGCGGAGGATGCCGCGCAGGAGACTTTTTTGCGCGCGTATCAGAACCTGCACCGCTACGATCAGAGCCGTTCGTTTGCCACGTGGCTGCTTTCGATCGCCGCGCATTATTGCATTGACCGCTTGCGCCGCCGCAAACTTTCGGTTTTTTCGATGGATGAAGAGCGCGAGGATGGAACGGTGTTCGAGATTTCGGATCCCGCGTCTCCCGACCCTGAGGCTGAATCGGTGAAGCGTGAGAATCGCGACAAACTTCATCTTTTGCTGAAGAACCTCGATGAGACCGACCGCGCGGCGGTGGTCTTGCGGTATTGGTACGACTATTCGGAGGTCGAGATCGCTGAATCGTTAAAGTTGACCGTGAGCGCGGTCAAGAGCCGCCTGCATCGCTCGCGCCGGGCGTTGGCAGGCATGTGGGATGAGAAGGACTCTCCCCGCCGTGTTCGAACTGAAAGGAGACGCCATGAATCACCAGCCTTTTGAAGAGTGGCTTTTGAATAACACAACCATCAACGCCGAGCAGAAGCGCGAACTTGATGCGCACGCGCGGACTTGCGCGTATTGCGCCGCGCTGATGAAGACCGATAAGGTGTTGCGCGATGCGCGAATGGCTTCTCCGGCGAGCGGATTCGTTGCCCGGTTCGAGACGCGGCTCGTTGCTCAAAAAGCGGCTGACCGCAAACGCAGGCTGATCGGGTTTATCCTGTTCGGCGTGGTCGGTTCGGCGCTGTTGTTGTGGCTGACTTCGCCGTTTTTTGCCGGGTTCGTATCCTCGCCGGCAGGCTGGGTCATCTCATTGATTGAATGGGGCGTTTTCGTGATCACTACCTTGCTGGCATCGCTTCAAGCCGGCGCGGTGATCCTCGATGTGTTGAGCGGGTTTCTTTCGCCGTTCGCATGGATGGTGATGTTCTCCGGCGCGGCGGGCATCAGCCTGCTTTGGTCAATTTCAATTTGGCGGTTCGCGCGACGCGGTGTTCCGCAAGGAGTTTAATATATGAAAAATACAATGCGTTTCCTTTCCCTCTTTCTGCTGTTGGCGCTGACGTTGATTCCCTCTGGCGCTGTGTTTGCGCAAGGAGAAGGTCCGACTGGCGACGGCAAGATCATCTTTGGACAAAACTTTACGCTAGAGAGCGGCGATACTTTTAAAGGCGACCTCGTAGTCTTTGGCGGGAATGTCACTATCGAAAAGGGCGCCTCGCTCAACGGTAATTTGGTCGTTTTTGGCGGGACGGTCTCCAGTGATGGAACCGTGCATGGCGATATAGTTATCGTCGGTGGACAGGTGAACCTCGATTCGAATGCAGTTGTGACGCGGGATGTCGTCACTGTCGGCGGGCAGTTGAGCAAAGCCGAGGGCGCGGAGATTCAAGGCGAGGTGGTGAACAACGCCCAGCCGGCGCTCGATTTCCCGAATGGCAATGTTCCGCCGCGGGTTGATGTCCCTACACCGGCTTTCGATTGGGGTTTTCACGTGATCTCGGGTATCTTCAAAACGGTATTCAATGCGATCCTTGCCGCCGCGTTCGCCATGTTGTTGGCGTTATTTTGGAAACCTCAAATGGAACGCGCCGGTGACGCGCTTGTGGCTCAGCCGGTGATGGTCGGCGCGGTCGGACTTCTGGCTTTGTTTCTTGGAGCGATCTTAATATTCACGATCATTCCGCCGGTGATCGTTGGATTTGCCCTGCTGTTTGGCGTGGTCGCTTTGGGCGCGGAGGTGGGTGACCGGTTCACGCGGGCGATTAACCAGACGTGGTCGCCGATATTGACCGCGGGCTTCGGAACGTTCTTGCTGGTGTTGGTCGCTGGCGCATTTGGCGAAATTCCCTGCATTGGTGGGCTGGCGCAATTCCTGCTTGCGTTGTTGGGAATCGGCGCAGCGATCGTCACGTGGTTCGGGATTCGAGTCGGGCAAACGACACAGATCCAGCCGCCGCCCGCGTCTTAACCGTAAAATCCTGCATGATATAATTTTTCCGCCCCGAGATAAATATCCGGGGCGGATTGATTTATTTGGAGGATATATGGCTCTTAGAGAAATTCAAATTCCGAACACCATCGTGCATGAAACGCCGCCGCCGTTGATCGAGGTCGCAGGGACGCACCGCGAGATGGGACGTCAGATCGGCGAGGCGCGGCGCGAACAAGTGCAGCATAGCGTGGAGAATGCCCGCGCGCTCATCGAGCAATCGTATTCCACATTGGAACTCACATGGGAGGGGGCGCAGATACAGTCTAAAAAATACCTGCCGTTCGCCGAGGAGAGGTATCCGCAATACGTGGACGAGATGCGCGGCATCGGGGAGGGAGCGAATGTCGCCTTCGATGACATCGTGGCTCTCAACGCGATGGAAGCGGTGACGATGGATGCGCTTCATCTCACGCGCTGTACAAGTTTCGCCGTCAACGAACAACGGACGGCGGACGGTCACGTGCTTGCCGCGCACAATGAAGATTGGGTCCCCGAGGATGAGAATGACGTCTATGTGATTTCGGCGAAGCCCAAAGAGGAGCCGCCGTTTCTTGCCATGACGTATGGCGGTCTGCTCCCTAACGTGGGATTCAACGCCTTCGGCATCGCGCAATTGATCGACTCGGTCTACCCGAACGATTCGCGCACCGGCATTCCTCGTCTTGTGCTGGCGCGCGCGGTTCTATCGTCACGCCGCATCTCCGGCGCCATCGGGCGGATGCTTCTTCCGCGCCGCGCGGCGGGATACAACCATCTGCTCGTCCATGAAAGCGGAGAGATGTATTCGGTGGAGGTTTCATCGAAGCGTTTCGATATTCTGCACGGCACAGACGGGTATATGGTTCACACCAACCATTACCTTTCGCAGATGATGAAAGAGATCGAGAAAGACCCTGAAGAGTTGATCTCCTCCCGTGTTCGTTATTTCCGCGCGAACCGCTTACTGCGCGAGAACTCCACGCACACGATCAAATCGTTGCAGGCGATCCAAAAGGATCATGTGAACTTGCCGAACTCGATCTGCAATCACAACATCGTCGGCATTGACCCGATGGATCGTGAAAGCACGATCACCGCCCTCGTCATTGACTTGACCGCGCGCGAGATGCACATCGCATGGGGCAACCCGTGCCAGAACGCGTATCACACGTATCATTTGAATGCGTGACGAGAAGAGACTGGAGATTGGAGACTGTCTTGCCAAGGGCAGTCTGTCAACAGCCAGACCACACAGTTCGTTTACGACGGTGACGGGAATCTCGTCAAGAAGATCAACCCCGACAATTATTGGCTTAACAATAGGCCAATTGCTCAAAAGGTTATCCCTTATGCAAGAATTAAAAGGAATATTTGCACAAGTTATGGATAACCCTATGACTTTGTGATGGTAGGCACGTCGTTGGATTTTGGAAATTGTGCCAGTCTTGTTATTTCTGCTCTTATTACTTGAAGGATCTTAAGCGTCAAGCATTAATATGGTTAGTTGCTTGTACGTATCTTCGTTCCTTGAACCTCGCGGCAATAATCGCTCAAAGCATCGCAAGAATTCGCCAAATTCAATGTTGTTATATGCTGTTTTGATCTGGTGCCGCGTTTTCCATTTGGTTTATCTAACAGGGATTCTTTCGCTTTGTGTTCTTTAAACAAGGATTATTGGCTATGATGACTAAAGTAACTTGCTTATTTTTCTGTTATCTTTTGATATTCGGTTTTCGACGTATTAGTATGGAAAACATGTAACTAACCGCGATCTATAAGTTTTGGGAATTCCCTGACTTTTCCCCAGGTATGGATCCTCATTTCAAGTATGGTGGTCCTACAAACAATTGCTTCATTCCTCCGACTCATTTTTTTCTTGCATCGGTCTTGACTGTTTTACGATCACTAGTCGTATGATGTTTTTCTGATGGCAACAAATAGATGGCCCGCTTTCTGCAGCAAACGGAATATGGTTATTGATGATTATCGTAGCACGTAGATCTTCTCGAGTGTTAATATGATTTCATAGCAGACAAACTTCAGCGGTAACAGTGCCAAAACACTGTATATCCTGCTAGCGGGCGATGGGTCAATGTACACTGTAAATTTGAAGCCACCTCGGTTCCGCAAGCGTAGTCCGATTCAGCAGGTTTATCGTGGGTGAAAACCTATTACCCGGGGAAAAAGATGCAACAGGACACTGTACAGGATAAACTCTTGGCAGAGAAATCGCTGGCTTGCAACAATCCGTCGAGTCGCATTGGCGCGTTTGTGGCATGGAGAATAAATAAAATTCGACAATGGATATGCGTCCCATATTGTATGAGTAATCTTTGGGTATACCGCCTATTGTGATAGATCGTAAGTTATCGCCGATAAGGCAGAATTCTCCTACTGGCAATCAATATTGCAGCGACATTGGATAGTTCGGATTTAAATATTTTACAGCGAAAGTAATAATCTAGTTTGCGACCAACGATACTATCCCTTCGGCGAGACACGTCTCGCATCGGGAAGTATGTACACGGATAAACTCTTCAATCTTCAAAGACCATAAACAAAAACACGTCTTACGGCGTGTCAGGTTTTGTTAGTGTCCTACGGGGATTCGAATAGCATCCCCCCTTGTGGGGACGACGGTCGTAAGAATCAGAAAATCCCGCTGTTGCGGGATTTTATTTCGTGTGCCCCCACGGGGATTCGAACCCCGGTCGTAGCCTTGAAAGGGCTGCGTCCTAGTCCACTAGACGATGGGGGCAAAACGTGCGGCGGCGCGAAACCGCCAATATCAAAGCGGGCGGATTTTATCATCCCGTTTTACAGCGGTCAAGCAATTGGGTTACTTCTCTTCTTTCGCGCGTTGGTTGAGCAGAGCCATCATGTCTATGTGTTCGCGGTTGAAGAGGATGGCGGGGCTTTCCACTTTCAAGTTGGGGATGAGGATGGCGGTTAGCAAACAATCAAAGACGGGGATGAAGTTGCGGGTGGTGTCTGAGATCAAGACCGAAAAATCGAAGCGGCCCGAGACCTCCAGTTTGCCTTCCACTTCGTAGACCGGGGTGGCGAGCCGCGAAGGCATGCTGGCGATTTGAGAATATCCGCCGCGCACAATGGCGGCGGGACCGAGGTCTTCGCGCCGAGCGGTGCACATGGCATACACATGGGTTTTGACGAGTCGGATCACCTCGAAGTGGTCAACGAGTTTGGTCGGCATGTGGATGCGCGCCAAACGCGCGTCGTGAACCTCGAGATACGACTTGGTGCGGTCGTTCATCGTGCCCATCAAGCCGCTTGTCCCCGCCATCACTTTGCCCACGATCCGATAACCGGATGTGTACAGATCGGCGGGCAGAAAACGATAGGTGCGCGGAGAAGTTTCCATGGGCGTTTGTCAGTCCAGCGGGGGGATGGGACGGCTGCCCTTGGGCGGGGCAGGCTGACGCGTCCGTTTGAGACGGCGGGCTGGTTTTCCCGCTTCGGGGTTGAGGAGCATGTTCAACTGCGCGATGGAACGTTCGTCATATTCGCGGCGTCCGCACACATCGCAGATCCATGCCGGGAAATTGGGAACGGTGATCAGTTCCTCGCTGAGCCACGTGAAATACGTGATGTGACGCAAGTGCATGATGCCCGCGCCGCAGTGAGTGCATGAAACGCGATCTGGCTCTGGCGGATGCGGGGCGTGTGCTTCGTGATTCATGGTTGACTCCCGGTGGACTGCGCCGCGCTTGCGTGATTATAGTGATCCAGCACTTCCCAATTGCGCGGGGGCCAATAGATGACAATGGCTCTGCCGATCACGTTATCTACGGGCAACAGACCCCACTCGTGCGAGTCTTTCGATTCGTTGCGATTATCGCCAAGCACGAATAATTGATCGCTGCCGATCACCCATGAGCCGTTGTAATAAGGCGCGTCGGCGATGTACGGCTCATCGAGCGCCACGCCGTTCACCGACACTTTGCCGTTCTGCACGGTGACGGTTTCGCCGGGCAAGCCGATGACTCGTTTGATCAAATCCTGGTTGGGGTCGAGCGGAAAGATGAAGACGATGATATCGCCGCGCGCGGGCGCGCCGAGTTTATACGCGAGTTTGTTGACGAGGATGTATTCGCCATTCTCGAGCGTGGGATTCATGCTGAAACCGTCCACGCGGACGCGGGCGGATACGGCGTTGATCCCGAAATAGAGGACGACTGCCAGAAAAAGCGTTTCGAGGATATCAAGCCCCATCCGCTTCCAATCGGACGGTGGAGTTGATTCGCCAGCGGGAGCGTTTTCAGGCTGGGTCTGCGTTGTTTGAAGTGATTCCATTGGGCGGGATTATACTGCCATTTATTGGCGGACGTTTCCCCTTAAGGTGGGGTTAACTTTGTTGCAACGATGTCGTTGCGAGGGTGAATCTCCTCGCAGCCGCATGGTCAAATGTTTGCCAAAAACATTTGCCGCGAAGTGCTAAAGAAAAATTCGCGCGAATTTGAAATGGATTAGCGCGGATTGGCGAAGATTGGCGGAATGATTTCGAGTTTTGCGTAAGTCCTATTCTGTATAACCTTGAATGGGTAACACGTAGTGACGACTTCAGTCGTCGTAGTATGGCTAAAAAGCGACTGAAGTCGCTACTACGCCGTCAGGCAATATGAGTTACTCTGAATAAAACTATAAAACCATAATTTTATTGCGGGAATTCTGTGCAAAGTTGTTCGAGTATCTTCCCGCGCAATTCGACCAGTTCGGGAAACTCATAAAAGAACATGATCTTTTCATCCGCAATGGACTTGGGTTCGATGCGCGGTGAGAGGACGAAGAAGGCAAACGATTCGGCGATATCTTCCGCGGGGCTGGTGACGGCGTACTCGGTGAGGAATTGATCTTCGTAGGTGGAGTAAAAATCATTGAGCAGGTCGTAGTAGGTATCCTCATCGTCTTCCGAATCGATTTCCTGCCATTCGGCGTAGAGGTCGAGCCAGAAGCGGTCGAAGAACTGGTTGACGTATGAGTCGGTGTTACTGCATCCCTCGCCGGGGAAGTAGTTCAGGCAGGCGTCAAATTCTTCTTGGTAGATCCTATCGCTATTGGGGTTTTCGAAGATCGCCTCGCTTGGCGGCACCTGCGTGGAATTGAGCGTGAGCAGGTGGGCGAACTCATGCAACAGCGTCACAGTTAGCACTTGTTTGTTCGTCGAGTCGAGGATGTCCACTTCGAGAACCCACTCTTTCGAATCGCTCGTGCTTTGCGCCACCGCCGCGAGGATGTTCCCATTGCCGTCGGTGACGATGGAGAAGGCGGTGAGGAAATCTCTTTGTTCTGGGGGAATCAAGCGCGTGAAATATTCCCAAATCTCTTCGTGTGCATCGCGGTCATCTCGCTCGTCCTTATATTTATCTGGAACCGTTTCTTTGAACGGACCGCTGAGCTCATCTCCGGTCACAAAGTATGAGGCAAGATAAATTTCCTCGCCGGGATCATCTTCCTCGTTGAAATCATAATAGATCGCGGTGTCTAGAATGTCCGAAGTGATCACCGGACAACTGGCTTCAGGGATGGGCGTTGGCGTGAACGTCGCGGTCGGGAACGGCGTGGGGGTGGGCGGAATCGGCGTCGGCGTTGGCGGCACGGGCGTGGGAGTATCGGGGATGATCAGCCTCGTGGCGGCGCGGCAGGCTAACGTCGAGGAAAGAAGCGCGATCGAGATGATGATGAGTTTTCGTCTGAGCATAGAGTTATCTGCTGGGGATGACGATCCAACCGGCATCCAGAAAATAAAGATAGAGGTAACCAAGGAGCATGACGATCCACAAGGCAAGTTGGACACGGTCGAGCAGGTTTTCCCATGACACTGCAAGGTTGTCTTTGATGGTTTGCACGATGTTCTCGAGATTGTCGAGTTTGCCGCGCACGGTCTGTTTCCAGTCGCTGAGGTAGAGTTCGTTGTGAATGATCTCGTACAGTTTCGCGGAGTACCAATCGCCGATGAGCAAGAGGCTTTGCTCGGCGCGTTCGAAATCGAGCATCACTTCAAGACGGTGTTCGGCGAGTTGACGGATCAGCCCGCGCGTGGCGCGCGGACGGCGCGGCTTTTGAAAGAACGATTCGTTGATCTTATCGAGCAGATTTTCAACGGCTTGATCCAACATGCGATACCGCAGTAGTTGATAATTGCCGATCTTGAGCAAGGCAATATCGGAACGAAAATCTTCTTTCGGCGCGATGATGACCGCGCCTTCCCAATCCACGAGCGTGAGTTCCTCCGCCGAGTAACGCGCGCGCGAGCCGAGTATCTCGTGCATTTCTTCTTTGTCGAACACATCGCGCTGCGAGCGGATGAAATTGGCAAGCCCCAGCGCGTTCTTTTCGATCCATTTATCGGGCGTGGGCGGCGCGTCTTTCACCAGCAAGATCGAATATTCCTCGAACATCCCGCTTCGGCGATGCTCTTCAGGGATGTAGCGCGATTGCAATACATTTTGCAAACTCATCCGCGTTTGCAAAACGGGCGCGGCGAACGGATCGTTAAGCCGATAACGACACTCGATCATTTGCGCGCATTCATCATAGCGATGACGCGTCACACTGATCGCATACCCCTCGAATAAAAACGTCTCCTCTCCCAGCGTGACAAGGTCAATATCCACTGGTTGAAAATACGGCGCGTCTTTGATGAGTCCTTTGAACTGCTCGGCAGGCAGGGCTTTTCCATCACCCGAGTCGGGAAAGGCAAGTAAGTAACAGATTTCCATGAGTTAAGTTTACTACATCTATTTTGAGGTTGGATTTATACTTGGAAAAAATGAAACACAAAGGACACAACGGTCACAAAGGTTTTAAGACCTTCGATCTTTCTTCGTGTACTTTGTGCCCTTTGTGGTAAAAGGTTTTCAAATATGACTATCAACGATCAATACAACAAATGGAAAGAATCCACCCTCAAGAGATCGCTGGATAAAACTCCCGAACGGAAAATGCGATTCGAAACGACTGCGGGGATTGAACTCCCTCGCCTCTCTCTTCCGGGAGAGGCTGATTCGGCTTACCTCGACCGTCTTGGCTTCCCCGGCGAATACCCCTTCACGCGCGGCGTCCAACCGACGATGTACCGCTCGCGCTTCTGGACGATGCGTCAATACGCGGGCTTCTCCACCGCCGAAGATTCCAACAAGCGCTATCGTTATTTGCTCCAGCAAGGTCAAACGGGATTATCCGTCGCCTTCGATCTTCCAACGCAAATCGGCTACGATGCCGACGACCCGATCGCGCAAGGAGAGGTTGGTAAAGTGGGCGTCTCGATCTCCTCCATTCACGACATGCAACAATTGTTCGACCAAATCCCGCTCGATAAAGTTTCCACATCCATGACCATCAACGCGCCTGCGGGAGTCTTGCTGGCGATGTATATCGCTGTCGCCAAACGCCAAGGCGCAGACGTGAGCAAACTGCGCGGCACGATTCAAAACGACATCCTCAAAGAATATGTGGCGCGCGGCACGTACATCTTCCCGCCCGCGCCTTCGATGCGACTCATCACCGACATCTTTCAATTCTGTGCGGAGGAAGTCCCTGCATGGAATACGATCTCGATCTCAGGCTATCACATCCGCGAGGCAGGCTCGACCTCGGTGCAGGAGGTCGCGTTCACGCTGGCGAACGGGATCGCCTACGTCGAATCCGCGTTGAAAGCGGGGTTGAACATTGATGAGTTCGCTGGTCAACTGTCGTTCTTCTTCAACGCGCACAATAACTTTTTAGAAGAAGTGGCAAAGTTCCGCGCCGCTCGCAGGTTGTGGGCGAAAATCATGCGCGAGAGGTTCAAAGCGCAGAAACCATCCTCGTGGCAATTACGCTTCCACACGCAAACCGCAGGCTCGACCCTCACTGCGCAACAGCCTGAGAACAACGTTGTGCGCGTGACCATGCAAGCGCTTTCCGCTGTCCTCGGCGGGACGCAGTCACTGCATACCAACTCCATGGACGAGGCGTTGTGGCTTCCCACCGAAAAAGCCGTGCGAGTCGCGTTGCGGACTCAACAGATCATCGCGTATGAATCGGGTGTGGCAGATTCCGTTGATCCGCTGGCGGGATCGTACCTCATTGAATATCTCACCGACGAGATCGAAACAGGCGCGCAAGACTACATCTCCAAAATTGACGACATGGGCGGAGCGTTGCAGGCAATCGAAAAAGGATTCATGCAAAGCGAGATCCAAAACGCCGCCTATGCCGCGCAGCAAGCCATCGAGAAGAAAGAACAGATCGTTGTGGGGGTGAACGAGTTTGAGGTTGACGAGGAAATGACTTTGGAGCGCCTGAGGGTTGACCCTGCGATTGAAGCGGCGGCGCGGGAGCGATTGAAGAAATTACGAGAGACTAGAGACCAGAGATTGGTGGATGAATTACTTGGAAAGTTGAAATCGGCGGCGAGTGGAAGCCCTGCCCTGAGCAGAGCCGAAGGGGAAAATTTGATGCCGCTGTTCATCGAATGTGTGGAGAACGACATCACGCTTGGCGAGATTTGCAACGCGCTGAGGGCGGTCTGGGGCGAGTATGTGGCGGAAGGGTTTTAGACGAAATAAAAAACAGCCTTGAAGATTTTTCTTCAAGGCTGTTGCTTTTTCTACCTCGCCTTCAGCTTTACCCCTGCGGCGCGGAGCTCTTCGAGCAGGTCTTCGTCCACGCCGCGCATCCGCATTTCGATCAATTGATCGAGGGTGAGAGTATCGCCGTATTTACTACGCATCTCACGGATAAATCGCGGTGTGACATGATGGATGGATAGTTCGACGAGTTTGTCCACATCAAGGTCTTCAAATCCCATCTCGCTGAGTTCGCGTACGAGTTTTGGGGTCACATTTTGGTTGCGGAGTTCGATGATCTCGTCAATATCGAGGTCTTTAATCCCAGTCTCGACCAAAGTTTTTATAAAACCTGCCGAAACATCGTGATTATTGAGTTCGATGATTTCGTCCACCTCAAGGTCTTTGAATCCCGCATCCCGCACGTTCGCGATGAACTCCGGAGAAATACCGTGGTTGGTAAGTTCGACAAGTTCGTCAATCTCCAGGTCTTTCAAGCCGAGGTCTGCCAATTTTGTGATGAATTCAGGCGAGACTCCGTGATCGCCAAGTTCTACTAGATCGTCCACATCGAAATCTTTGTAGCCTAGTTTTTTCAATTCGGCGACATACTTCGGCGAGATGTCATGGTTTCTCAACTCAACGATCTCGTCCACGTCGAGGTCTTTCAATCCTTGCTCACGAAACCCCAGAACATACTTTGCCGAAACATCATGTTGACCAAGTTCGATCAACTCATCCATGCTGAGTTCGGTCAAGCCTGCCTGCCTCAACTCGGCAATATACTTCGGTGAGATTTCGTTGCTGACCAGTTCCATGAGCTCGTCAGGGTCGAGGTCTTTGATTCCAAGTTCGTGCATTTCGCCGATAAACTTTGTGGAAACCCCATGCAGTTTCATTTCGACCAGTTCATCCACATCGAAACTGGAAACGCCTAGGTCGCGCAATTCGCGGGCGTAGCGCGGAGTGATATCGTGAATCCGCAAGTGAATCCATTCGCCTAACCCATCAGGCTCCACACCAAGCCCGATCATTTCGCGGATGTATTCGGCGGTCAAATTGTGCGCCTGCATCTCCTGAAGGTCGCTCATGGTGACGTGGTCAATGTCCGCTTCTTTGAGGGCGGCAACCAGTTCTTTTGTAGCGGAAGATTTCCCCGGCGGGGTTTGAATGGGCGATAACGCCGAAAGGTGCGACAAATGCGAAAGGGGCGAGGCAAGTTGCTGCGCGTCTGAGGCGGGCGCGTCCGGCGCTTCTTCCATCGCCTTGAAAAGTTGCTCGCCTTCCTCGGCGTTGATCTTCCCTTCGGCGATCATGTCCAACACCATCAAGCGTTCCGTTTGTCCGTTCATGAGGGACCTCCTTTGATTTGCGAGAGTAGGTTTGTGGCTTCTTGCACGTTGATCTCGCCGCGGCTAAGTTGGGCAAGGATTTCCTGCCGGCGCGTCGAGATTTCATCTTCTTGCGGCGCTTCCATCCCCATTTCAGCGATCACTTCGTCCAACTGGCGGCGGATCGCCCAATAGGATTCGCCCGTTTCGCGTTCCACTTCCTTCACGTTGCCGCGGTTGCGCACGAACACCTCCAGAAATTTCAGGCGATCGGGCGAAAGGCGATGGAACGGCGATATCTCGAATTTGCCGACAACGGCTGTGCCGCAGGAGGTGCAATTGAGCTGGGTAACGATCAGTGGGGAAGAGCAACTAGGGCAGGATTGTGGGATAAGAGGCATTTTGGGTACTCGAATTTCGCTAGTCTATCTGATGTTTGCGATTAAGTCAATAGTTTTGACATAACACAAAATATTTTGGTATAAACAAAAATATTTGGATTTCCTCACCTTCTTGGCAATTCTACTTTTGTCTGATCGGCGAGATCACAAGAATTATTCATGGAAACAATATGGGCTAAAAAAAAAAGACCCCCACTTTGTGGAGGTCTGCAAGAATCTACCCATCCCCCTCCTCAGGAATCCGCCCGTTTATTTCCCCTCAACATTCAGTAAGTTGATTATAGGTATTTTGGGGGACATAATCCAGCAAATTCGCTTACAATGGACTCAAAGATTTCTTTGAGTGAGGTTGTAAATGAAGCGCGAAGAATTTGGTGAACTTTTGGCAGCCTTGCGCCAGGATTTGAACTGGACGCAGTTCCAACTTGCTGAAGCGGCGGATACGGATGAGCCGATAGTCAGCCAGATCGAGCGCGGGGTAAAAAAGCATTTCGAGCCTGAATTGCTGTTCAATCTCGCCAATGCTTTGCAATTGAATACGCTTGAACGGCGTGAGTTTTTTCTTGCGGCGAGCGGGTTGGACCAAAAACAGATCGTCCGCCAGCCGACCGCCGCCACCAGCACAGATGTGTTCAACGTCAGAAAAATATTGGACAAAATGGTCGAACTGACCGGGCAAATTCGGCTCCCCGCCTTCATCACCGACGTGTACAGCGACGTCGTTGCAGTGAATACGATCATGTTGTCCTTTTTTAAAGTGTCCTCTCAACTGTTCGAGAATATGGATCAGATCCCGGGCGGCTATAACACTGCCAGATTTAATTTCGGAAAAGACCTCGCGGCTCGGGGTCATGTTTTGGATCATTGGGATAACTATGCGTTGAACTCTATGCGTTCCTTTCGAGAGAACAGCCTGCGTTATCGCGCCCAGCCGTATTTTAAATACCTGATGAAGGCGTTTCGGAATCCTGTTGAATATCCCCTCTTTGACCGTTACTGGAAGATGGTTTCCTCAATGGAGGAGGATAAAGAAAATACTACTGATTATTTTGCCTACCGACACGCTGAATTTGGCGAGGTCAGATATACCTCATCCGCGAACACATCTACTACGTCGTTCGGCGAACTCTTTGTTGTTCAGTATCTTCCGCTCGATGAAGATACAAGCGAGATTTTTGAACAGATAGCCAAACAGGCAGGACAAGGCGTTGTTCGTTTTGCCCCTTGGCCCGCAAAGAAGATGATTTGATAATTTTCAATGTTCGATTGGTTGTATAAAGGAGTGTGGTAGAATACCCCGCCGAGCGACGTACCCTTCGCTCCCGAGGTCATCACATAGTGATGACCGAGGCGCCGCAGGCTTTTGCGGCGATCCACAATTTTGCCAGAAAGGGCTTAAACAATGAAAGTAATGCTAGTGAAAGATGTGTACAAACTTGGACGTGCGGGGGACATCAAAAAAGTCGCCGATGGATTTGGGCGCAACTTCCTCCTCCCGCAAGGGTTGGCGGTGCTCGCCACAGCCGGAGCGGTCAAACAATCCGAAAAGATTCGCGCGCAAGCCGAAGTCAAACGCGCGGAACTCAACAACGAGTTGAAAGACCTGGCAACCCAGATTGGCGCTGTCGTGCTGAACTTCCCCGCCAAAGCGGGCGAAACCGGCAAACTCTACGGCTCGATCACCACGCAAGACGTGGCGACCGCCATTCAAGAGCAGACGCGCTACGAAGTGAAAAAACAACAGATTGACATGCAGCCGATCCGTAACCTCGGCGAATTCAAAGCGCGCGTCCGACTCACGATGGACCTCGTCCCCGAAGTGAAGGTCATCGTCTACCGCGAAGGCGAAGCGCATGAAGAGGGCGCGGCAGAATCAACAGAAGCCGAAGCGCCTGCGGCAGCGCCCGCCGAAACGACCGAAGCAACCGCATCGTAAAGGGAACGTCTCACGCATCACATCACCAGCATCTTCCCATTCGATGGGCGCTGGTGATGTTTTTATTTCCATGATCGCTTAACCCAACCGCGAAGAACGCCAAACAGAACTCATAAAAACTTTGCGTTCTTCGCGTTCCTAGCGGTAAAGAAATTTTGTAATGCAAACTATCGGCCAGACACTCAAACAAACGCGCGAATCGAAACGCCTCACGCTCGAAAAAGTTTTCGAAGCCACGCGCATCCGCGTGCCGTATTTGCAGGCGCTCGAATCGGACGACCTCTCCGCGATGCCCTCGCCCGTGCAGGCGCGCGGCTACTTGCGCAACTACGCCGAATATCTCGGCTTGAACTTCGATCAACTGCTCGACGAAATGCGTGTGCAAACCTCTTCGGATGAAATGCTCACGCCGATGGATTCGACACCCGCGCAGGCTGACTCAACGCCTCCGCTTGATTCGGCTCAGGCAACGACGCCTCTTTCTACGGGTCAGCCTGCTCGCCGCAAAAAAGCGGACTCGAAACCTGCGTCCTTCGACGCGGCTCAGGACAAGCCCGATCCTTCCCCCTCCAAGCCTCGCCGCGCAACCGATCCATCCCCATCCAAATCTCGCCGCGCAAAGACTGGCGTAAAGTCCGCAACTGATTCGTCCCCATCCAAACCCCGGCGTGTTCGCAAAAATGTTGACTTGGAGTCTGTCGCTGAACCCCAGCCTGAAATTACCCAACCTATCAAAGAAGCGGAACCTGAACCCGTCGCTGAACCGATCATCCAAGACTCTGTTTCCGAAGAATCTCCTCAACCAGATGTAAGCGATGGTCTTTGGCAATCGTGGCTGAACAGACTGAGTTCCGTCATTACGATCCGCGCCAAGGTTAAACAAGAATCACTGCCCATCGTTCCTCAAGTGGAAGAAGAAACTCCCCAACTCGCAGACGATGATCAAAGCGAGCCTTCAACCTCGCAACCCGAAGACTCTCAACCATCCGATGAAATATTCAAAGAGATCGGACGCGAACTCCGCGCGCGCCGCGAGATGCTTGGCTTGCATCTCGACGAAGTGGAGCGCAACACGCACGTCAAAGCGCATTATCTCGAAGCGCTGGAAACCGGCGCGATGGAGAATCTCCCGTCCACCGTGCAGACGCGCGGCATGTTATCCAACTACTCGTCGTTCCTCGACCTCGACGTGGACGCCATCCTCCTCCGCTTTGCCGACGCGTTGCAAACGCGCCACCGCGAGCGGAATCCGCAAAAGCCCGCCCGTCAGCCGGGCGAAGCGATCACTTCCAAACTGCCGCCGCTTCGCAGTTTTGTGGCGGGCGATCTTGTCTTCGGCATCGGCATTGCCGTTCTGCTGGTCGGCTTCCTCATTTGGGCGATCAACCGCGTGGTGACGCTGCAAAACCAGGAAGTGATTCAATCCACCGCGCCGTCCATCTCGGATGTTTTGCTTGCTACGACCGATCCATCTTTGTTCACGCCAACAGCCACGTTGTCTTTGGTGGAAGATGACGCGCCTACCGTAACCATCGTCATCCCTACGCAAAATTTGAACGTGAACGTGCAAGTGAATTTACTCGCCGTCGAGCGGACGTACATGCGCGTGATCGTGGACGGGGAAGAGGTCTTCAACGGGCGCGTGATTCCCGGAACGGCGTATCCGTTCGAGGCGGAGGAGCAAGTGGAAGTGTTAGTCGGAAGCGGCGCGGCGATCCGCGTCGTGTACAATGGACGGGACCTCGGTCTGCTCGGCGGATTTGGCGAGGTCATCAGCAACATTTATCGCGAAGAGGAGATCATCACTCCTACCGCGTTCCCAACGCAACAGCCCACAGCCACTTTTACGCCAACGGCAACTGTGCGTCCCACACGAACGCAGATACCCACCGCCACGCCGAAGGTGACTGGCACTCCGTAACTCGTGTAGCGCAAGATGCCATCTTGCGCTACGTTCAAGGAAAATCTTTTGTCAAAAAATACTTTTCATCTCGTTTCACTTGGCTGTGCCAAAAATACCGTCGACTCGGATTCGATGGCGCAACTCCTCGTCCGCGACGGCTATCATGCGGTGGAGAATCCATCTCATGCCAATGTGTTGATCGTGAACACGTGCGGCTTTATCGGTCCCGCAAAGCAAGAGTCGTTAGATGTTTTGCGCGAACTCGCCGACGGCAAGAAAAAGAATCAAATCCTCATCGCGGCGGGATGTTTGACACAGCGTTACGGTTCAGAAGTTGCCGAGAAAGTCCCTGGAATTGACGGCGTGCTAGGTACGCGCCGCTGGATGGACATTGTTCAAGTAGTGCGTGAACTCCGCAAGACGCCTCACCCTGAGCCGATCTATCATTTGCCCGAAGCCAAAACCGTCGGCACAGATGAACAGGACGCGTTACGCGCGTCGGTGGCGGGCGCGAGCGCGTACGTGAAGATCGCGGATGGATGCCGCCGCCCGTGCGCCTTCTGCGCGATTCCCCTCATCAAAGGGACGGCTGTCTCGCGCCCCGTCGAAGTTATTCTCGATGAAGCCCGCCGTCTGCGCGACGCCGGTGTGCGCGAATTAATTTTGATCGCGCAAGACACAACGGATTATGGTCACGACTTGGGGATGAAAGACGGGCTGGCGATTTGTTGGAAGAACTCACGACAAAAGTCCCAGACATGGATTGGCTCCGCATCATGTATGCTTACCCCGGCTACGTGACGGATCGCCTGATTGACGTGATGGCTTCGAGCAAACAAGTCCTGCCGTATCTCGATATGCCGCTTCAACATGCGCATCCGAAGACGTTGTATCGTATGCGCCGCCCGTCGAACATTGATTGGGTACATCGCACGCTTGGAAAAATGAGATCGAGGATTCATAATCTTGCCATTCGCACGACGTTCATCGTCGGCTATCCCGGCGAAACGGACGAGGAATATCAGGCGTTGGTTGATTTTGTGAAGGAGATCCGCTTTGACCGCGTGGGCACGTTCCAGTTCTCGTTCGAGCCGGGGACGACCAGCGAGCCGCTCGGCGACCCGATTCCCGCCGAAGTGAAGCAAGCACGTTATGAACAGTTGATGGAATTGCAACAGGGAATTTCGATGCAGGTCAATCAATCGTACGTCGGCAAAACGTTGGATGTGTTGGTGGAAGGGCGCGACAAAGGCATTGCTATCGGACGTTCCTACCGCGACGCTCCGGAGATTGATGGCTTGGTCTTCATCGAAGGAGAAGCGGAGATCGGCGAGATCGTGCCGGTCAGAATCACGGGGCGATGGCGTATGACTTGGCCCGGTGTGCCTACGCAAGAGTTGATTCGGTTGTAATCCGTGCGGCAAGATTTATCTTGCCATTGATGCGCAATTGCAAAGTGAACTTTGCGGTACGGATGCTCCACGAGTGGATTCGGTTGACGAAAACAGAAACAGCCCGCCCCTGCGAACGAGGCGGGCTGTCTTGTTATGCAACCTTGCGAAGGTTCTCAACCTTCGCAAGGTTCTATGAGGCGCCAGGCGACGGCTGTCGCGGCGAGGATCAAAGCCGCCACAAAAAGATTGATCTGCAAAAGCATGATCTCGCGCCGTCACCAGTGAATCCAATTGATCTAGATTTTTCGTTTTCTTTGAGACTAAGATCGCGCGGCGGATGGCGGGGATCACGTCCCGTTTGGACTGCGCTGACGGCGATGACGATCATGCCGAGGGATGTGTTTGGCGAGGATCGCCAGCGACCATTGCGTGCTGGTGGAAAGAAAACCGTCGTAATGCGGGTTGACGCTCATCTGGAATAAGCCGGTCAACACCAATAAACTGAGACTGAACCACGTGACCGGCTCGAATCGTTTTTGAATGGCTTCGATGAGCGCGAGTTGCGTGGTCAGGTCGAGCGTGCGCTTCATGGCGGGCAGGATGAGGAACGCGATCGCCGCGAGACTGCCGACCCACATCACTGTGCCAAGAAAATGCAGCCAGTAAACGACTGCAATCGCCCAAACGGGAGGAGGCGTCATGGGGTTGGGCTGGGCGAGGGCGTATCGGTATCTGCCGGTGGGGGACCGAGAGTCGGCGTTTCAGTCGGGGTTACTGGAGCGGGCGTTTCGGTTGCGGGGTAACACACCTCGCTCGCTTGTTCAAAACCCTCTTGGGCGGCATTGTCGAGCGCGCCGAAACTTTGTGCGTTGGTGTATTGTTGATAGGCTTCACAATAATCGCCTTTTTTCACCAATTCATCGACCGTACCGCATGGATGCGACGCGGTAGCGTTCGGACGCAGTCATGGTGCCGTCCACAAGTTTCCCCAGTTGCGAGCCTGATCGAAATAGAGCAGGGCTTGGGGCCAATCCAATTCCCAGAATGACGCGCCGATGAGGTAGACGCGCGCCCCTTCGCGCAGACCGTTCGAGTCGCGGTCGAGCGGACCGAATCGTTCCGCCAGTGTGATCTGGTAGATGCCGCCTTCGAGATTTCCCTCGCTGATAAGTTTTACGCCGTAGTTGCGGAAGGCGAAGTAATACATGCCGTCCACAAGGGATGTGTTGTAGGTGGGGTCGAGTTTGCGCATTTCATCGAGCGCGCCGATGGCGCCGGGCCAATCTTGCGCAGTGATGAGCTGTTTCGCGCGCGAGAACGCTTCCTCCGCGCCGCTGAAATCGTGCGTGGGCACCGGCGAGGGAGTGACCGTCGGCGTGGGCTGGTTCATCAGCACCAGCACGTTGGTCAATTGATTCTGCGCGTCGGGGAAAGACGGGTCGCGCTGGATGATCCACTCGAGGCGCTGTTTGGCGTTCTCGTAACGCTTGAATTGAATATCTACCAGCGCATACGTCAGTTGCTCGCTGAGTTCTTCATTCCTCACCGATACTTGATGCGCTTGCCGTGTGCTGATCGCAGAGCGGTATCCGCCAAAGATGGCGATGGCAAGAAGGATGACGACGCCGAGCGCGTTGAACAGGAATCGTTTGCCGCGACCGGCTTTTTTTATTCGTATGTTGGGTTGTGTGCTTCCGAGGTCTTCAGACATTTGAATTTTTTTCTCACTTTATTTTCTGGGTGTAAGGCAACGGGGACGTTAGAGAACGTCCCCTACACAGTGGACGATTATATCAGCCTTGATTTTAGAGTTTTAACAACAATTTAATTTCGGACCAAATGATGGGCAGGCAGACGAGTCCGCCGATGACCATGCCGATCAGCGCGGTGACGACCGCCGAGCCGGGGATGTAGACCGCGAGCAGATAGGCGGTCACGCCGCCGATCACTGCCGCGACGAGTCCCTTGACCGCCGCGCTCCATACGACGATGGGTTCGTGCATCCGCTTGCTGAGCCAAGTGAAAAGAAGGATAGCCTCGACCAGCAGTGAAATTTCTGCAAACGCGATGACCGGCGCGCCGATGTGTTTGTAATACGTGATTCCCGCGTAGCCAATTCCGATGAACAAGAGGAAACGCAAGATGACGGCAACGAGCGGGAACAGCGGTTCTTTACGCGCATAAAACGAACGCGAGGCGATCTCTTGAATCGAATACCCTGTGAGCGTGAGGAGATAGGCGCGGGTCGTCCATGTGATGAGCGTGGACGTTTCCGCCTCAAAGCCGAAGGCAACGCGGACGAGCGGATTGATCCCCGCTGCCATCACTGCCGCGATGGGGATCGTGAGGGCGATCAAGACTCGAAGGGCACGCTCGATTGCCAAGCGGAACTCATGCCACCCGTCGCGTGAGGCGAGCTCTGAAAGCGTGGGCAACATCGCGGTGGCAATTGCCGTCCCAAGAAGAGTCTCAGGAACTTGCATGATCATCCAACCGTAGGCGAGCGAGGTGACCGCGCCGGGTTGGTCCAGCCGCGAAGCGAGGTTGTCGCGGGCGATGACGATCAATTGAATCCCGAACATTGTCAGTAAACGAGGCGCGAGCAATTTCAGCGCTTCGATCAACCCCGTGTCGCGCAGGTTGAGGGCGGGAGTCCATTTGAAACCGAATTTGAACAGCGCGGGAATTTGAACCAGCAGATGAAGCGCCGCGCCGATGATGACTCCATACACCAGCCCGTGAATGCCGAAGCGCGGAACGAGAACGACCGCGCCGAAGATCTGACCGACGTTGTACATGGTGGGCGCGAGCGCGGGCAAAAGAAAATGTTGGTTGGCTTGCAGGCTCGCCATCACCAGCCCGCTGATCGAAAAGATGATCAGCCCGATGAGATTGAGCCGCATCAATTCAGCCAGCAGTTTGCGCTGTTCCGCTCCGAAGCCGGGCGCGATGCCGAATTCGGCGTTCACGATCGGTTCGGCAAAAATGGCGACGATGATCGCCAGCGTTGCAGTCAACACGAAGGCGAAGTTAGCGACGCGCGAAAACAGATCCCATGCGGCGGCGCGTCCTTTTGTGGTGAGGTATTCGCTCATCAACGGGATGAACGCGATCGCCATCGCGCCGCCGGAGATCAACGCGAACAGCACGTCGGGCAGGTTATTCGCGGCGTTGAACGTGTCGAGCAGGTCAACCGAATCGGCGAATTGACGCGAGATGATTCCCACGCGCACGAACGCGAGGACTTTATCAAGCGCGAAGAAGGACGCGATCAAAAACGACGTGCGCGCGAGAAACGAAAGTTTTGAGGTGTCGAATTTAAAGAAAAACATGGAATAGTTTTATGTATCGTGGTTTGTCGCGCGTCAAAAAGTTCCTTGGATGATTCCGCCGTCCACGTTCAGCAACACGCCCGTAATGTACGATGCGGCAGGCGAGACGAGGAAGACGGCGGCATTCGCAAACTCTTCGGGATTCGCCATCCTGCCTAGCGCGGTGGATTCAACTTGCTTCCGCTTCTCTTCCGACGGGGAGGTCTGATTCTTTTCTCCCCGAGCCTGCATCAACTCTTCGACGCGCTCGGTCTCGGTCCAGCCCGGCAGAATGGAGTTTAAACGGATTCCCTCTTTGCCTAGTTCCAACGCCAGCGACTTGGTGAGTCCCGCTGTCGCCGCGCGGACGCTGTTCGAGATCAGCAAATTGGGAATCGGTTGTTTGACCGAATATGAGGTGATCGTCAGCACGCTCGCCGCATCCGATTTTCGCAAATGCGGCAGGGCGGCTTTGATCAATCTCACGTGACTCATCAGGCATAGGTCAATACCTTTTTGCCACGCGGCATCGTCAAGCGAATCAATCGAACCCGATTTCGGTCCGCCCGCGTTAGTGATGAGGATGTCGAGTCCGCCGAACGCGTCCACAGTTTGTTGAATCAATTTCTCAGGCATATCGGGCAGACTCACGTCGCCCGCGAAACCTTCTACTTGTATGCCTGTTTCTGTGGTCAATTTCTCTGCCACGCTTTTGATGTTTGACTCATCCCGTCCATTGATCGCCACGCGGCAACCTTCTTTTGCAAGCAGATGCGCGACGGCGTGACCTAATCCGCGGGAGGAACTTGCCACGAATGCGCATTTGTTTTTCAATCCTAGATCCATTTTGCCTCTGATTTCATATGTCGTTGCGAGGCGGCGCTTTTCTGCCGAAGCAATCTCCCCGCATGAAACAGGAGACTGCTTCGCAACAAGCGCTCGCAGCGACATCAAGCGATTTCGATCTTCGTGTCCCAAACATCCCCATCCGTCCAATTTGCTTCGACCCATTTTGCCACATTCCCCAACGCGGACTGCAAAAACGCGGCATCATTCCCCACCATCGCGCATACGATGATTGCCTCGTCCCATTTGTCTTGCAAATCCATCTCCGCAACGGACACATTGAACTCGCGGTGCAAACGTGAGATGAGCGGCTTGATCTGTCCGCGCTTTTGTTTGAGCGACGCGCAAGCGGGGAGGTGGAGGTGAATGGTGAGGGTGGTGATCATCAAGGAAGATTGATTGAGATTCTAATTCTTTCACCCGCTTTGATTAATGGAGTGAACTCAGATCCGTATACTTCGGTGCCTGAGGCAAGTTTTGTCAAAATTTTTTGCCCTTTGATTTCTACTTCAATCTCATCTCCATTTCCTACTCCCAAAAGTTCACAAACCTCTTTTGGGACGGTGAACTGTCCGTCTTTGTGGCTTTGTGCATTGAGCTCAAGTGTAATGGAAAACACCTTTGGTTTCATGGTTTACTCCTTAATGAAGCTCCTCTTGCATCCGCTATTTCCGCCGATTACAATCTTCCTATGAATGATATCAGATCCTCCTACAACAAAGCCTCCGATTATCTCTACTCGTTCGTGGATTATAGCCTGAAACATTCCTCTGAACTTGCGAAGGCGGAGTTCAACCTTGACCGCATGTTCGCGTTGATGGAGGAACTTGGGAATCCGCAAAACAAATATCCCATCATCCACGTGGCAGGGACGAAGGGGAAGGGATCGGTGTGCGCGTTGTGCGCGTCGGCGTTGGATGCGGCGGGATATAAAGTTGGGTTGTACACGTCTCCACATTTGCTGGATTTTTGCGAACGGATTCAAATTAACAGCGAACCGATCTCGCATGAGTCTTTGGCTGACTTGGTGGAGGAGATCAAACCAGCCGTCGCGAAGATTCCCAAACTCACAACATTTGAAATCACAACCGCGCTTGGGTTTCTCGCATTCGCCAAGCAGGGATGCAACGCGGCGGTGATCGAAGTCGGCTTGGGCGGACGGCTCGACGCGACGAACATTGTCACGCCGAGGGTCTCGGTGATTACATCATTATCGTATGATCACATGGCTGTGCTTGGCGATACGCTCGCAAAGATCGCGGGCGAGAAGGCAGGGATTATCAAGCGCGGAGTGCCTGTGGTTTCTTCCTCTCAAAAAGAAGAAGCCCTCGAAGTTTTGGAGCGCGTAGCCAAACTGGAGGATTCGAGTTTCACTTTGGTTGGGAAAGATGTGACTTATGAAAGTGTGAGTGGATCACTAGATGGGCAGGTGGTCTCGATACGTCCCACGATGCTTCGACTTCGTGGCGCGAACAGCACGCGCCACTCCGCTCAGCACGCGCGGGACTACTCGACTACCGTTCATTTGCCTTTGCTCGGCTCTCACCAACGCGAAAACGCCGCCACCGCGTACGCCGCGCTCAAAGCCAGCGGATTGGATGTTTCGGACGAGGCGATCCAAAAAGGATTCGCGCAAGTCAAATGGAGAGCGAGATTTGAAATCGCGCGGCGCGAGCCGCCTGTTATTTTTGATTCGGCGCACAACGAAGATTCGTTTGTGAAATTACGCGAGACGATTGATGCGTATTTTCCAGATAAGAAAGCCTATCTCATCTTCGGCGCGTCGGAGGATAAGAATATCCCCGGCATGTTTGCCGCGATGAAACCGAAGATAAAGCGACTCATCGTCACGCGCGCCGACCATCCGCGGGCGCTGGAGGAGGGGAGAATCGTCGAGTTGGCGAGGCAGGCTGAGGTCCCGTATGAAGCGGTAAGTCCCGTCCAGTCTGCGTTGGCGCGGGCGTTGGAGAACTCCGCAAAAGATGGTAGCATTGTATTGTCCGCTGGGAGCATGTTCGTCACGGCGGAAGTTATGAAAGCATGGACGATCCTTGCGAAGGTTTCAAACCTTCGCAAGGATGAGGCATAAATGAGTCACCCAAAAGATTGGACCGAAGAAGAAAATTTTGACCTGACCCTCTCGCAGCGCACGGAGGAGTTGTATCGCATTGCGAATCGCGAGGCGGATGCCGATGGCATGATCGAAGCCGCGGTGTTGCCGTTGCGCGATCTCGTCGTGTTCCCGCGCATGGTCTCGCCGATTTTTATCGGGCGCGAGTCGTCGTTGCTCGCGGTGGAAGAGGCGCAACGCAAAGGGCAGACCGTGATCGGGCTGACGCAACGCGACGCGGACATTGACAACCCCGGCGCGGAAGATTTTCTGCCCGTCGGCGTGGAGATGGCGGTGGGGCGTTTGCTCGCCATGCCAGACGGCTCGCACTCCGCGCTTGTGCAGGGACGCCGCCGCGTCGAGATCGTGGAGTTCATCCGCAGTGTGCCGTATTTGAAGGTGCGAGCCCGCGTCGTTTCGGAACCTCAAACTGCCGACCGCCAAACGAGCGCGCTCATGCGTTCGGCGTTGGACCTCTTCGATCAGTGCGTGCAGTTGGATCGTTCGATCCCCGAAGAAGCGCATTTATTCGCGATGAATATTTCGGAGCCAGGCTGGCTTGCGGATATGCTCGCCACGTCGCTGTCGTTGAATTACGAAGCGAAGCAAAGTTTGTTGATGCTGCTCGACGTGCGCGGACGTTTGCAAGCGTTGAATAAAATCCTCGCGCAAGAAGTGGACGTGCTGGAACTCGAAGACGAGATCCACTCGAAGGTGCAAAACGAAGTGGACAAAAGCCAGCGCGAGTTTTATCTGCGCGAACAGATGCGGCAGATCCAAAACGAGTTGGGCGAAGGCGACATCTTCACGCGCGACGCGAACGATCTGAAGAAACGACTCGAAGCGGCGAATCTTCCCGACGAGGCGAAGATGGTCGCGTTGAAAGAATTGGAGCGCTTGAATCAAATGCCGCCGATGGCGCCCGAAGTGGGAATCATCCGCGCGTACATTGATTGGATCCTCGAACTGCCGTGGTCGAATTTTTCGCCCGATAATCTCGACGTGAAAAACGCGGGGAAAATCTTGGAGCGCGATCATTACGGACTCAAGAAAGCAAAAGAACGGATTTTGGAATACATCGCAGTCCGTTCGTTGAAGCCGAAAAAAGAACGACAGCCGATCCTGTGTTTTGTCGGTCCGCCTGGAGTTGGCAAAACATCGCTCGGACGTTCCATCGCCGAATCGCTCGGACGAAAATTCGCGCGCGTGTCGCTGGGCGGCGTGCGCGACGAAGCCGAGATTCGCGGACATCGCCGCACGTACATCGGCGCGTTGCCCGGACGAATCATCCAAACGATGAAACGCGCTGGCACGTCGAATCCGCTGTTCATGCTGGACGAGATTGACAAGTTGTATTCCGATTTCCGCGGCGATCCCGCTTCGGCGATGTTGGAAGTGCTAGACCCTGAACAGAACAACACGTTCAGCGATCATTATCTCGAATTGCCGTTTGACTTGTCGAAGGTCATGTTCGTCACGACGGCGAATTCGCTGGGAAGCATCCCGTCTCCGTTGCTCGACCGCATGGAAGTGATCGAGTTCCCCGGCTACATCGAAGAAGAGAAACTCGAAATCGCGAATCGCTATTTGATCCCGCGCCAGATCGAGGAGAACGGGGTGGAGGGACTCAGCCTCACGTTTGAACCCGACGCGGTGCGGAAGATCATCCGCGAGTACACGTACGAAGCGGGTGTCCGCAATTTGGAGCGCGAGATCGGGAAGGTCTGCCGCAAAGTTGCGCGCATGAAAGCGGAGGGGAAGAAGTTCGAGTCGGCGATCAAAGCGGATTCGATCGAGAAGTATCTCGGTCCGCAACAGGTCTTCCAGCCCGAAGCCGAACGCTCCGATGAAGTCGGCGTGGTCACGTCGCTCGCGTGGACGGAGAATGGCGGCGAGATCATGCCCGTCGAAGTTGCGGTTCTCGAAGGCAAGGGCGGCTTGCAGATGACGGGTCAGATGGGCGACGTGATGCAAGAGTCGGGTCAAGCCGCGCTGACGTACATCAAATCTCGCGCGGGCGAATTGAAGATTGATCTCGAAGTCTTCGAGCGCATGGACATCCACGTCCACATGCCCGAGGGCGCGATCCCGAAAGACGGACCGTCGGCGGGAATCACAATGGCGACCGCGATCATCTCCGCGCTCACGGGTCGCCCCGTGTTCAAACACGTCGGCATGACGGGCGAGATCACCCTGCGCGGGCGCATCCTGCCGATCGGCGGCGTGCGCGAAAAAGTGTTAGCCGCGCATCGCGCCGGGTTGAAGACCGTCATCCTGCCCGAAAAGAATCTCAAAGATCTGACCGAACTCCCGAAGACCGCGAAATCTGAATTGAAGATCATCCCGGTCAAGAACATGGACGACGTGTTGCAGATCGCCCTCGGCAAAGACGCGGTGATCGAACCTCCGCGACCGAAGAAGCAGGCGACGAAAGAAGAATCGCAAGAAGAGAGCGAGTAAATTTAACACAAAGGACACAACGGACACGAAGAAAATCATGGAAAGGTTATCGGCTTATCACTTTTCCAACCTTAGTGACCTTCGTGTCCTTCGTGTTTAAAAAAGCCATGCCCATCTCACTCAAAAACAAAGTTGTCCTCATCACCGGCGCGTCATCTGGATTCGGTGAAGACGCCGCGAAACTCTTTGCAAAGGAAGGATGCAAAGTCATCCTCGCCGCGCGTCGGCTCGACCGTTTGCAAACGCTCGCGGCTGAGATTCAAAGCAAAGGCGGCGAAGCGCTCGCCGTCCCTGTGGATGTGAACGAACGCGCCGAGATCGAAGTGATGGTTCAAACCGCGCTCGACCTCTACGGTCGCATTGACATCCTCTTCAACAACGCGGGCTACGGCGCGGTCAACTGGTTCGAGACTCTCAAACCCGAACGCGACATCGAAACGCTGATCCGCGTCAACCTCATCGGCACGATGCTCGTCACGCGCGCGGTCATCCCGCACATGCTCGAACGCGGCGAAGGTCACATCATCAACATGGTTTCCGTTGCGGGTCTCATCGCCGCGCCGACCATCACCTCGTATTCCGCCAGCAAATTCGGCGCGCGCGCATTCACCGACGCGCTCCGCCGCGAAGTGGGTCACCTCGGTATAAAAGTTTCGGGCATTTATCCCGGGCCCGCGGTCACCGAGTTCGGCGACAAACTCGAACGCACGCAAGCGCGCAAAACGATTCGGCGCATCAAATATCCGCACCTCACTTCCGAGTATGTCGCGCAGCGCGTGGTGGATGTCGCCAAACGTCCGCGCCGCACGCTCGTCATCCCATGGTGGTTCCGCGTCATCACAACTTTTGATACGCTCTTCCCCGTCGCGGTGGATTGGATTCTTTATTTCTTCTCGAAGAAGAATCATAAATTGGATTGAAAACCTTGCGAAGGTTGAGAACCTTTGCAAGGTTCATAAAAGGAGACTCACATGACTCAAACCCGCTTGGATAAACTCAACGCTTCGCTTTCGACGGGGGGGCTTGATTCAGTTATCCTGAATCCGGGTCCAACCCTCAGCTACCTCACCGGGCTGAACTTCCACTTGATGGAACGTCCTGTCGTGTTATTTTTTGCGAAAGATCAAACCCCCGCGCTCGTCCTCCCCGAATTGGAATTGCAAAAGGTCGCAAATCTTCCGTACAAACTGCAAGTGTTTTCGTATTCCGAAAATCCAGCCGAATGGGATGCGGCGTTTCGCAAGGCGGCGCAGGCTCTCGGTCTGGATGGGAAGCGGATCGGAGTCGAGTTGCGTCAATTGCGCCTGTTGGAATTTCGTTATGTGAAGAACGCCGCACCCGAAGCGGATTTCCCCGATGCGGGCGACGCGCTATCCCAACTGCGCTTGCGAAAAGATAAAACGGAAGTGGAAGCCATGCGCCGCGCGGTGCAGATCGCCCAGTCCGCGCTTGAAGCGACGATTCCGTTAATCAAAATAGGAATGACGGAAAAAGAATTGTCAGCCGAGTTGGTGATGCAATTGTTCAAGCACGGCTCCGAACCCGAGATGCCTTTCAGCCCGATCGTTTCATCGGGACCGAACTCAGCGAATCCGCACGCTTCGCCGTCCGACAGAAAATTGCAAGCGGGTGATTTGCTCGTCGTGGATTGGGGCGCGGCGCACGGCGGATATATCTCCGATCTCACGCGCACGTTCGCAGTGGGCGAGGTGGATGCGGAGTACGCGAAGATTCACAAGATCGTGCAGGAGGCGAATGCGGCTGGTCGCGCCGCGTCGAAGCCCGGCGTCCCGTGCGCGGATGTGGACAAAGCCGCGCGCGATGTGATCGAACAAGCAGGCTATGGAAAATATTTCACGCATCGCACCGGTCACGGCATCGGCATGGAAGGGCACGAAGATCCGTACATGCGCGGCGACAACATGCAACTGCTCGAACCCGGCATGGCGTTCACGGTCGAGCCTGGAATTTATCTGGCTGGAAGAAACGGCGTCCGCATCGAGGATAACGTTGTCATCACCGAATCGGGCGCGGATGTATTGTCCGATATGCCGAGGGAGATGCGGGTGGTGGGATAGATTTCTTTCTTTTTGCCGCGAATTGCGCGAATACTTCGACACGGTGAGCGAAAGACGAACCGTCAGCACAAGTTTCACGAATTTACAAGCCCTTCACGAAATTCGCGGCTGAGGTTTTCGACGACAATGACATTGATTCGACGGGTTGACCCAAACGAAGCGAATGCGTTAACTCAAATCGCTTTGTCTGCCAAACGTCACTGGGGCTACCCCGAACGGTGGATGGAAATCTGGTCTCCGCAGTTGACCTTTACACTCAATTACTTTGAAGAGCATGAAGGTTGGGTCGCAGTAGACAACGATAGACCTATCGCGTTTTACACATTGGAGGATCAGGACGGAATCGCGTGGCTTGAAAACCTCTGGGTTTTGCCTGAATTCATTGGAAAGGGGATAGGAAAAGAATTATTTCTTCATGCCTTGAGTCTGGCGCGTCAACGCGGATACCAGTCTCTGCAACTTGAAGCGGATCCGAATGCGCTGGGATTTTATGAGAAAATGGGGATGGAAAAGATTGGTGAGCGGCATTCCGAAGTGGATGGTCAACCGCGTGTCCTTCCGCTCATGGAGATTGCGTTGTGAAGAATCTCGGTCCAAAGAGCAGTGAATGGCTGGCATCGGTTGGCGTGCATACCCTTGAAGATGTTGCGCGGTTGGGTGTTGTTGAAACATACAAGCGCGTCAAAGCCGCGTATCCTGAAAAAGTGACACTGAACATGTTATGGGGTCTGCAAGCCGCGCTGTTGGACATTCCGTGGAATGAATTGCCTCCTGATATAAAACGAGAGTTGCGAAAGCAAGTTGAGGAATAATTCTTTTCTGGGGAAGCCTTGTTACGTTTATGAGATAAGGGTACAATACGTTAGCCAATTAAAATGGCTAACAGGAGTAACCATGTCTATCAAATATCTCCCCGCTACCGAGGTAAAGAACCGCTTTGGGCGGGTTCTGAGAGAAGTTGCCAGAGCAGGTGGTCCAGTATATGTCGAGCGCGATGGAAAACCCGTCGCGGTGATATTGAGCATCCGCGAATATGAGCGTACGCGTCGGCGCGGAGGGTTGACCCCGAAGAAGGCTGAAGCATTACGAGGAGCGTTCGGTATGTGGTCGGATCGTTCTGATATCAACGATGATTGGTTGAAAGTTAGCCGCAGAAATTGGGAAAGCGATTGGAAGAATGGCTAACCAAGCAGAATTGCTTTTCGATACAACTGCGCTCATTGACATCTACCGCGGAAAGAGCGGCCTCAAGAAATACTTTGATCCTATTCTTGACGATTCACTGCTTCCCTACATTTCTGTTCTGACGGAAGCCGAATTATGGAGAGGTCTTCACGCCGACGAAGTGGAGCGGCACGAATTGTTGATCGAGCGGTTCATTTCCCTGCCGCTTGATTCAGACGCCGCTCGGCTGGCTGGCTCATGGATGCAAAAATATTCAGTCTCAGGGCTTGGCTGGATGGACGCGCTAATCTCTGCAACGGGGAAAGTGGCTGGGCTTGGGGTTCTGACGCGAGATAACCGCCTTGCCGATGTTTTGTCTGCTGAAACGACATTTGAATTGTATTCCTTATGACCACCTACTGCGACTACGTCAATTCACACCCCGAAGACTTGTTCAACAAGGAATATCACGATACCCAATACGGATTTCCGCTCGATGACGATAACCTGCTCTTTGAGCGATTGATCCTTGAGATCAATCAAGCGGGGCTTTCGTGGATTCTGATTCTGAAACGGGCGGATAACTTCCGCAAAGCTTACCGCGGATTCGACATTGCGAAGGTGGCGAAGTTCGGCGAAAAAGATCGCGCGCGCCTCCTCGCGGACGCGGGCATCATCCGCAACCGCCTGAAAGTGAATGCCGCGATTGAAAACGCAAAACGAATTCAATCGTTGCAAAAAGAATTCGGCTCGTTCAAAGGTTGGCTCGACGAGCATCATCCGCTTTCAAAAGACGAATGGACGAAACTGTTCAAGAAGACATTCGTCTTCACTGGCGGCGAAATCGTGAACGAATTCCTCATGTCTACGGGGTATTTGCAGGGGGCGCATGCGAAGAGTTGCCCAGCGTACAAAAAAGTGGCAAGCCTCCGTCCCGCGTGGATGCGGCGCAGAAAGTAAAATTTAAGCGAGAGTTTGGTTTGCTTAGCGCATGGCGTTACACGGCTTATCGCAGTTGTACTGCGATAAGAACTTAATAGTCTATAATTCCATATATGTCACAAATCATCGTAACGGCGGAACCGTTTTTCTTTCTCGGCGATTCTGCAAAACCAGCCTGCCTGCTCGTTCACGGATTCACCGGCGCTCCCAAAGAAATGCGTTTGATGGGGGAGTTTTTGAATCAGCATGGATACACTTGCTTGGGGATTCGACTTGCAGGTCACGCGACCAAGCCCGAAGACATGATCCGCTCGCGTTACACGGATTGGATGGCGTCCGTCGAAGATGGCTATCATCTGTTGCGCGGCGTATCGGATCATATTTTTCTCGTCGGGCTTTCGATGGGTGGCGTGCTGTCGCTGCTGATGTCTACCAAGTTGAAGGTGGAGGGAGTCGTGGCGATGTCCACGCCGTTCGCATTGCCGCGCGATTATCCGATCTGGATGTTGAAACTGGTCAGCGTATTCAAAAAATATAACCCCAAAGGGAAAGGCATACCGGGTAGCGGCTGGTTCGACAAGGACGCATACCGTGAGCAGGTTTCGTATCCGCAGAACCCCATCCGCTCGACGGCAGAGTTGAAGAAATTGATCCTTGAAATGCGCGCGGCTCTGCCGAATGTCAACGTCCCTGTGCTGCTCATGCACTCGAAAGACGATGCGTACGTGCTGCCCGAAAACATGGAGAAGATCCACACCGCGCTGATCAACGCCGAAGGGCGGACAAAGCTTTACGTAGCCGAGTCAGGCCACGTCGTCACGAAAGACGCGGCTCGTCATCAAGTATTCGAAGCGGCGTTGGAATTCATCCAGCGCGTTGGAGGAACTGTTTGAATCGCAATCTTGTATTCGTCGCGCTCGCGCTTCTCACATGGGGATTCGGCGAAGGGTTGTTTTTTAATTTCCAGCCGATCTATCTCAAAGAGTTGGGGAGCAGTGAATCAGAGATTGGCTTGATCCTTGGCGCGTTCGGCGCGGCGATGGTGGTCACGCACATCCCCGCGGGCAGACTCGCGGATCGGATCGGGCGGCGACCTTTGTTGATCATCGCATGGCTGACCGGTTTGTTCTCGACGATCATCATGGCGTTCGCGCGCGACCTGCCGATGTTTCTCGTCGGCATGATGTGTTACGGTCTGACCGCGTTCGTTTCGTCGCCGCTTGGCAGTTACGTCACTGCGGCGCGGGGGAAGTGGTCGGTGGGCACCGCGCTTGCGATGACGACTTTTACATTCAACATGGGCATGGTGCTTGGACCGATCACAGGCGGTTGGATCGGCGAGCGCTTTGGACTGCGCGCAGTATATTCTGTGGCGGCGGGCGTCTTTGTGCTTTCGTCGCTGCTCATTTGTCTGATTAAAAATCAACCGATAGATCGTCACGACCCCGAAGCGCCTCCGCTTAACCTATTACAAAACACGCGCCTGAAATATTTTCTTGGCGTGATCGGCTTTGCCGTGTTTGCCATGTATATCGCCCAGCCGCTCACGCCGAACTTTTTAGAAGACGCGCGCGGACTTTCGCTTTCGAACATTGGATTTGTGTTCGCGTTGGGCGCGTTGGGCAATTCGCTCCTCGCGCTCACGCTCAGCCGCCTCGAGCCGCATCGCGGATACGTTGTCGCGCAGATTCTGGTTGCCGCGTTCGCGGTCATCCTCTGGCGCGGGACGGGAACGCCGATCCTCGCGCTCGGTTATTTTTTGCTCGGCGGTTTTCGCGCGTCGCGTCCGCTGGCGATGGCGCAAGCCCGCGCATTCGTCCACCCATCGCAAATGGGACTCACCTATGGCGTGATCGAAACGATCAACGCGACCATCTACATCGTTGTCCCGCCGCTGGCAGGATTGATCTATGAAAGCAATCCCTCGTCGCTGTATCCGCTCGCGCTTGCATTGATCGCCGTTTCGGTGATCGTCAGCAGTATTGTCCCTCGGAGATTGATCGATGCTTGAGATTGTTTCGTTCACACTTGGTCCCGCGCAGACGAACGCCTACCTCGTCGCGGATTCTGAATCAAAAGAAGCCGCGGTCATTGACCCCGCGTGGGATGGTCATGTCATTTTGGGAGCCGCGCAACAACGCGGATGGCGCATCGGTCACCTCTGGTACACGCACGCGCACTTCGATCACATCGGCGGCGCGGGCGCAATTGCCGACGCGTTGAATCCTCTTCCGTTGGTCGCGTTGCATCCGAACGATCACGTCTTGTGGCGCGCGGGCGGAGGCGGCTCGTTGTTTGGGTTCGACATTGACCCCGGGCCCGAGCCTACGATTGATTTTGTGCACGGGATGAAATTGAAACTCGGCTCGGTGGATTTTGAAATCCGCTTCACTCCGGGACATACAACTGGTCACTGCGCCTTATACGTTCCCGCCGCCTCGACCTGTTTCTGCGGCGACCTCATCTTCTCCGGCTCCGTCGGCCGCACCGACCTCCCCGGCGGAGATTGGGAACGCGCTCGAAAAAAGTATCCGCGAGCAAATATTTACTTTGCCCGATGAAACAAGGTTGTTATCTGGTCACGGTCCCGAAACGACGGTGGGGGAGGAGAAGAGGAGTAATCCGTTTGTGGGGTATTAAGTACCGCAAGATTTATCTTGCGATTCGCTGATTTTGCAACCCGCAAGCGCAAAGTAAACTTTGCGGTACGCGCGCATGATAATGGGAATGAGAAGAGGAGTGATCCAATTGTGCGGTATTAAGTACCGCAAGATTCATCTTGCGATTCACTGATTTTCAACCGACAAGCGCAAAGTGAACTTTGCGGTACGCGTTGTTAGCTTTTGTGATCTAAATATTTCAACCCCGACCCCGTATTAAACAAAACTATTTTTTCATCTTTCTGAACCCAGCCCTGGGAGATCAAATCTTTCAGCGCGGCTAAGGTGGCGGCGCCTTCGGGGGCGGCGAAGATTCCCTCAGCGCGCGCCAACTGTCCCTGCGATTCGAGAAGCGCTTCGTCGCTCACTGCCACAGCGGTCCCGTTGCTTTCGTAAATATCTTGCATGATGAGATGATCGGCGAAACTCTTCGGCACGCGCAGACCCGAAGCGACCGTGTGTGCGTTCGTCCAAAAGTCGCAGAAGTCCGCTTTGGCTTGAAAGGCTTTGACGACCGGCGCGCATCCATCGGCTTGCACCGAGACCATGCGCGGACGTTTTGTGTTTTCGAGCCAGCCCAATTCTTCGAGTTCGGCGAAGGCTTTCCACATGCCCACGAGACCCGTGCCACCGCCGGTGGGGTATACGATCACATCGGGCAATGTCCAATCGAAGGCTTCGGCAAGTTCATAGCCCATCACTTTTTTGCCTTCAACACGATACGGCTCTTTGAACGTGGAGACGTCGAACCAGCCTTCTTCGCGCGCTTTGATGCCCGCCATGCCAGCCGCGTCGCTGATGAGACCGTCCACGAGGATCACTTCCGCGCCGGTCATGCGGCTCTCTTCGATGTTGGCAACCGGCGTATCTTTGGGCATGAAGATGTGCGCCCGCAAGCCCGCGCGCGCCGCGTATGCCGCCATCGCGCCGCCGGCATTGCCCGCGGTAGGGATGATCACTTTTTCGACGCCGAGTTCTTTGGCTTTGGACACCGCCGCGGCTAATCCGCGCGCTTTGAATGAACCGGTTGGGTTACTGCTTTCATCTTTTACAAAAAGATTGGTCAGCCCCAATTGTTGTTGCAGATGGGGCAGGGATAGCAAAGGAGTATCGCCTTCGCCCAGGAAGATCTGGTTTTCGCGGTGAATGACGGGCAGGACTTCTTCCCAGCGCCACATGCCTCTTTTTCGACGGGTGATCTCTTCACGGTCTACACTTCCGCGCGCTTTTTTCAGATCGTAAACCGAGAGAAGCGGCGATTGGCATGTGGGGCAGAACGTATGAAGTTCTTGGTGCGAATATTCTTCGCCGCACCCCGAACATTGCAGATGGGATAAATATGAGGCGGTCATGGATTTACGCGGTTGGGACGAACGCTTCTACGCGCGCCCACAGTTCGCGGATATTGATCGGCTTGGACATGTACACGTCGCAACCGGCTTCCAACGCTTTTTCGGCGTCGCCTTTCAAGGCGTTGGCGGTAATGGCAATGATCGGCACCGTTGCGAGTTCGCGTTTTGCGCTGGCGCGTAACCGCCGCGCCACTTCGTAGCCGTCAATGTCGGGCAGGTTGATGTCTAACAAGATGAGGCTTACATCCTCAGCCTCTGCCAATGCCACACCGCCGATACCGTTGGGTGAATGCAGTAATTTATACCCGCGCGCTTCCAGGGCGCGTTTGACGAGCATGGTGTTATCTGGGTTGTCCTCTACATAAAGTACATTGCGTGTTTGAGTCATGATCTCATCCTCATGCTTCTTTCTGAATTGATCCTTCTACCGTGTCTAATAACTCTTGAATATTAATGGGTTTCGCTATATAAAAATTGCAGCCCGAGTCGAGTATCTTTTGGTCGTCGCCTCGCATGGCGTTGGCGGTCACGGCGATGATGGGGATCTCGGCTAACCGTGTCTTTTTGCTGGCGCGTAATCGGCGGGCAACCTCATAGCCGTCAATGTCGGGGAGGTTGATATCGAGCAAGATCAGATCTATCTCTTCGTTCTCTGCAAAGAATATGCCTTGCAAGCCTGTGCGGGCTTCGATCAATGTGTAATTCTCAGATTGCAGAATGCGCCGAACCAGCGTCATATTGTCCGGGTGATCTTCGATGTACAGAACGGTGGGAGGGGTCATGTCTGCTCTCCTGCTGGCTCGTTGGATTCTTCGATCACGTGGATCACCTGGTCTACAAATTTTTTCGTGGAGAGCGAGCCTTTTTGATACACCGCTTGAATGTGTCCGTTCAATCGTTTTCGTTCTTCGGTTGTGATGTCTTTCGCGCTGACGACAACGATGGGAATATCTTTCGTGCGCGGGTCGAGTTTCAGTTCTTCCACAAAGCCGAACCCGTCAATGCCGGGCATGGTGAGGTCAGAGACGATCAGGTCGGGCAGTTTTTGCCGCGCCATTGCCAAACCTTCCCAGCCGTCTTTGGCGTGATACACGCGATAGGATTTATGTCCCTCAAGCAAACGGCGGATGAGCAAAGCGTCGTCGGCGTTATCGTCCACGAGCAATACGGTGGTCGCCTTTTCATCCAAATTTTCCAGCGCGGCTTGCAACCCTTCGCGCGGAGCGGGGGATTGATCCTTGCTCAAGTGTACATCCACTGCCCATTGATCGCCAAGCACATGTTTTTCGACCGGGAACGTGTGACCCGTACAATTGACGACAACTTTCTCGTCGGTTCCGATCATGCCATTGCGGATCAACTTCTCGAGTCCCGCGAAGGCGACGGCTGTTGCCGGTTCGACCGCCATGCCCTCGCTTTTAGCGAGCGCGCGCATCGCGTCGAACGCTTCGGCGTCGGTCACCGATTCCATCACCCCGCCGAATTGCTGGGTGAGATTCCACAAATACGAATAGGCTTTGCCGGGATCGCCGGTAGATAAAATGATGATGCTGGTTTCGGGAATCACCGCCTCGGCGGAATCTTTGCCGGCTTTGAACGCGTTGACCATCGGCGCACAGCCCTCGGCTTGAATGATTCCCAGTTTGGGGATGCGGTCAATGAGTCCCATGTTGAACAATTCTTTGAAGCCCTGATACACGCCCAGCGGACCCAACCCGCCGCTGACGGCTTGAATGTACCAATCCGGCGCGTGCCAATTCAATTGCTCGACGATCTCGTACGCGATGGTCTTCATCGCTTCACGCGCAGGGATGGACGATGCGCCGCGGTCAAGCAGGAGTTGGCGGCGTTGCGCGAATTGCGCGGCGATCTGTTTTGTCTGATCGTAGTTGCCGCTGACGCGAATCACTTCCGCGCCGAACAATGCCGCCTCGCGCAATTTTTCCTGCGGCACGAGGCTGGTCATGAAGACCCAGAGTTTGATTCCCGCGCGGGCGCAAGCGGCGGCATATGCCACAGCCGCGTTGCCGGTGGAGGCGATCACCGCTTCTTTCACGCCTTTTTCTGCCATCGCCGCCACGGCTCCAGCCGCCTGGCGGTCTTTGAACGAGGAGGTCGGCCCGTAGCGCTCGTCCTTGATGTAAACTGAAGCATGCCCAAGGTCCGGAGCGAAGCGTTGTGACAGCCAGAGGGGAGTCCCGCCGGCGGGGTAGAGATCCAAAGAGGCGGGATCGTTGAGCGGCAGAACATCCTGATAGCGCCACATGTTGGAGGGGCGGTTGGGGAGTCCGCGTAAAATCTCGCGCTTGAACGCGTTGTAATCGTAACGCGTTTCGAGCCATTGCGAATCGCATTGTTTGCACACCGCGGGGGTGAGTGGTTCATAAGGCTGTTGATTGCCGCAGAGATTACATTCAAGATACTTGGGCGTTGCCATATTATTTTTCTCGTTTTTCTATAACTTCTGTGACGCGGGCTTCGAGAGGCATTTCGACGAAGAAGGTGGAGCCTTCGCCATGGATGCCCGCGCTTTCAACCCATAAGCGCCCGCCGTGCATTTCGACGAGGCGGCGGCTGATCGGCAAGCCCAAGCCTGTGCCGCCCGCTTTGCGCGTGGTGGAGACGTCCACTTGCGTGAACTCTTGAAACACCGCTTCGAGATCGCTCTGCGGAATGCCGATACCGGTATCTTTGACCGAGATCAAAACCCTCGCGCCGTCCATGGCTGTTGCGGCGACGCTCACCTTGCCCTTCTCGGTAAATTTGATGGCGTTGTTGACGAGGTTGATCATCACTTGCCGCAAGCGCGTGTTATCCGCAAAAATTTCAACGCTTTGATCGGATGTTTCGGTAATGGCGAGCGCAAGTTTCTTTTCATTCGCCAGAGTGGAAGTGATGCTGATCACATCGTCCAGCAGGCTATGGACTTTGAACTTTTCAAGATTCAAATTCATCTTGCCCGATTCGATCTTCGCCATGTCCAACACATCGTTGATGAGGTGCAGGAGGTGCTGTCCGTTTTTCTGGATGAGGCGCAGGTCGTTGTCCATGTTTTCGGTCAGTTCGCCGTCCAAGCCTTCGAGCATCACATCGGTAAAGCCGAGGATCGAGTTCATCGGCGTGCGCAACTCATGCGACATGTTGGCAAGGAACGCGGATTTGAGGCGGTCGAGTTCTTTCAATTCATCCGCGCGTTTCTGCAGTTCTTCGGTCAGGCGCAATGTTTCAAGATGGATGCTGGTTTGTCGTGCGATGGCGGCGGCGAGTTCTTTCGCGTCTTCTGAAACGTTCAGCAATCCCGAGACTGCAAGCTGCCCGATCGGTTCGCCGCGCACCATCAACGGTTGTTCCAGATCAATGACGCTTGCAATGGTTTCATTTGACAGCGGCGAAACTTTGATCGAGTCATATACGAAGCCGGTCACGGCTTCTTCCTGCTTGGCGTAACTTCCCCAGTTTTGGCGGGTGAGGCGGCGCGTGGCATCTTCCGCTTCGGCGCGGGCGCGCGAGGCATCTGCCAACAGTCGGATGTTCTCAACTTGTTGTCCCACTTGTTTCGCTATCGCATTGACGAGCGATTTATCTTCTTCGGTGAGCGCGCCGTTGCCTTTGACGAAGAGTCTGCCGATCTGTTGATCGAGCACTTGCATCACCTCTTCATGATCGTATTGCGAAGGCGCGAGTCCGCTGAACGGTTCCACTGCCGAACGATCGTATGAAAACCCGATGCGCTCGCTGTTGTGAATGGCGTCCAGAAAGTTTGACCAATTCCGATGCGTGAATTCATGCGTGGCATCTTCCGCTTCGGCGCGGGCGCGTTCAGCGGCGGCAAGCAGGCGCAAGTTTTCAATTTGAAGCGAGGCTTGCTGGGCTACCGTGTTCGCCAGTTTGATATCATCCGGCGTAAACGGACGCTCAGGCGATTGAGCGACCTGCACTTCGCCGATCGTCTCGCCGCTGGATGTTAACGGGCTCTTGACGACGCCCGCTTCATTGCGGACCTCAGGCTGGTCGCCGCGAACCGGCTGAATCTCATCCCCGGTAAAGGCAAAACCAACTTCCTCTTTTTCGTAGAGGATCGGAGCCGCATACGGTTTTGATTCTTTTTCCTTAAGCCGCGTCTCCAATTCATGGACGCGCGATCTCAACGCTTCCATCTCATCCTGCACCGATGCGAGTTTAGAGACCTGCGCGACCCCGCCGTTTCCCGGTGTGATCGTTATAGGCTTGTCGTGCCCATTCCCGTTTGATGGTTCCGAGGCGGCAGGCGGTTCGATCCCTGCGAACAACTTTTCGACTCGTCGTTTGGCTTTGTGGTCGGTCATTAGCGGCTCTCCTGCAAGCGTTTTCTTGCTAAGAGGTTTTATCCTTCAAACTCAATTGCGCGACGGTCATCGGCGCGCCGAGCGCGGTTCCAAGTTCGCGCGCCGCAATTTGTAACACGGCTTCCACCGATGTGGCGCTTTGGATCTTTTGGTTGATCAAGTTGAGCGTTGCTTCGCGTTTCGCCTGTCCTTGGGCGCGTTCGAACTGGCGGCGGTTTTCCAACACGGTTGAGATCTGCGGCCCTAACGCCACGAACAGACGCTTTTCTTCCTCTTTGAAGCTGTACGGTTCTTCGGCTTCCAGCATCAGCACGCCGATCTGGTTTGCACCGGCTCGCAGCGGCAACACTGCCACCGCGCGCAGGTTCAGGCGTTTCACCAATTGCATGGTCATAGCGTCAACGCGTTCATCGGTGAATCCATCTTCGAAGAACAGCGGCGTTGGGCTGATGAATGTCTGCATCATGCGCACCACATTGCTAGGATAATGCGTGCCGACTTCGGTGACTTGATTTCCCGTTCCGTTCCACCAATTCGCAATGACGTCCAAACTTTCCACGTCGCCTTCCGCCCCGTAATTGAAGGTGGTCAAGATCGCGCGATTGATGACCGGGATATTGATCGCCTCCACAGCGACGGCAGTGAGTTCTTGCAAGTCTGCGGCTTGTGTAATGCGGCGGCTGGCTTCGAACAACTTTTCCGATTGCGCCAGCGCGGATTGCGTCTGGTCGTATTGACGCAGACCTTCGATATGAGCGCCCAAGCGTTCTGCCACCGCATTCGCAAGGTTAAGCGCGTCCGCGTCATTCTTGTCCAAGCCTTGGATGGCTACTTTGCCTACCACTTCGTCTCGAACTTTCAGCGGTATCGCCGCGGCTGTTTCGACATGGTCGCCGTTGAGCGGGCGGACTTGATTCAGATCATAAATATATTGCAGGCTTTCAGCGGATTTTTCCGCATAAGACTTCCAGCCTTCGCGGGTCAGGCGGCGAGATGCTTGTTCTGCCTCATTGCGATACCGCTCCGAGCTTTCCAGCAGGCGCAGGTTTTCGATCTGTTGCGCCACTTGGCGGGCAACCACACTGACCAATTCACTTGTTTGCTCGGCGCGGGTTTCATCGTCGAGTTCCACAACAAGCGAACCAAGCGATTCACCGGTGACCGCGATGGGAACTGAAATGGCTTTACCGTTTTCAGGGAGTTGTGATTCGCCCGCCTCTGCAAGCGGCGCGACCACGTTATGATCGAACACAAAGCCGAGTTGTTCCGGATTGTGGATGGCGTCCAGATGCTCGCTCCAACCTTGGCGCACGAGACGCCGGGCTTGGGCTTCCACTTGGGCGCGCGCCTGTTGAGTCTCCGCGAGAAGATTCGCATTCTGAATTGCCACCGCCAGTTGACCGGCGAGCGCTTCAAAAGCAGGGAGGACTTCCACGGTCAACACGCCGGGCTGACTGCTCTGCATATCGAGCACGCCCACCACCTTGTCCGCGACGATGAGCGGCACAGCCATTTCACCTTTTGTTTCGGGCAGTAATGGGTTCTGGCGGAAGGCGGCGCTTTTGAATGTATCTGAGATCACCACAGATTGTTTTTCAGTTGCCGCGCGTCCGTTGACCGAATTGGCGTTGACCGGCAGGCTGTGACCGCGTCCGACGAGTTGATCGCCGACGGAGCCGGTACCCGCTTCAAGTCTGAGATTCGAACCGCTGGCGTCTGTCAAATAAACTTGCACGTAATACAGGTTGAATTCCTTCAAGATGAGTTCGCAAGCATCTTTCAACATCACATCGAGCGTGCGCACCTGCGATACGGAACGACCTACTTCAGCCGCGAGCGCGAGGTTGCGAGTGCGGTCTGCAACGCGCTGTTCCAGCGTAGAAAGAGTTGTGTGTAGTTGCGAAGTCATTGAATTGAACGTCTTGGCGAGGACACCAATTTCATCCTGTGACGTGACAGCGGCTTTTACCGATAAATCGCCATGAGCGATCTGCCCAGCAATGGCTGTCAGGTTTTCAATGGGCTTCACAAATTGACCGCTGACATAGAGGGCAAGCAAACCCGCGCCGAGCAACACGGCAATCGCTGTATAAATAATGCTGCGTGTGGTTGTCGCGACAGGCGCATGAGATTCAGACGCATCTTGATGAACGACAATTGTCCAATTGAGTTGATCAATAAGGTCTTTATCCTGCTCGCTGCTGGCGGTTACGTGCGCCTTGCCAACCTCGCTGGCTATTCCATCGTATGTAATTTCAGCATAGCCAGTTTGGATCGATTCGATATTGGAAAGCGTTTCGGCATCCAGTGCGCCAAGTTCCGCTCCGATCTCGCTAGATACGAACTGGTTATTTGGCAGGAGCAGAATTGCCTGCCCGGTTTTACCGAGTTGGTCCGCCGACAATACGTTGGTCATTTCATTGATATCCACGGTGGCTCGTAAAACGCCGATAATTTCTGAACTTTCATGCGCGGGTATTGGGAGCGCAATATTAATCGCATAAACACCGGCGCTTTCATCGAAGACAGGTTCGCTAATATAAACCTTGCCTGCGCCCTTATTCCATGCGTTTTGCCACCATTCTTCATCAGCCTGATAATAATCGCTTGTTCGATCGGTGGAAGCGATGATCGCTCCATAGCGGTCCGTGATGAAAATTTCGGCATATTGCGGCAAGCGAGCCTGTAGTTCGAGCAACTCGTCAGCCAGTTCATTGTCCAACACGCCTCTGATGAGCGAATTGTTATCGCTTGCGGAACGCCAACGCTGATCTACTACAGTGAGCAAAGTTACGTCTGAAGTTCCGTTGAGGTTGGCTTCCGCCACTGAATCCTGAACAAATTTGTTTAGCGCGAGGCTGTCCATGGCGACTTTATTTCTGGCAATCGTGTTACCCGTTTCAAGAGCCATACGTGAAGAAAGGTCGCTGAAGCTTTTTCCCAAAACTTCATCCAACTGCGCCGTCGCTACCAGATTTGTTACAACGCCAACCGCACTGATCGTGAAGAAGGTAAGCGCTAAAAATGCCGCTGTGAGTCTATTGCGCAAACTCGCTTCGACGAATCGGCGCGACTGTGAAAATACGATCCACCCCAAGATCAATGTAAATAAGATCACGGCTGCTGGACCGGGTCTTGCCGCGTTCAGTTCCAGCCGCCAAGAAGGGTTCATCCTTTCAATCGCCCACATCACGGCTGTCCCTGTAATGGCAACAAACCAATACCATCGTCGAGATTGCTTCGGCAACAAGTATAGGATTGTCAGAATCGAGATTAAAAGGATGGAAATGACAGCGGATTGCCTGCCCTGAAAGATGGATATGGTAGCGATGCCCATCACAAAGAGCGTATAGAACTCTATTTCCGTCGCTAGTTGTTGCCGACCACGGAAGGTCAGCACGATGCTGGTCAGAGCCGCAAGGGTGGAAAACAAGAAAACAATTGTCGCGATATTAATCAGCAGTGTTTTTTCCTGCCCCAAGAAAAAAGCTAGGAAGTAGCCGAATACCAACAGCGCCAGCATGCCCAATATGATTGTTCCCCAGAAGGCGCTTCGAGTTACGGCTATTTCAGGGATTTGGACGGGTTGTTTGATCTTGTTCATTAGTTTGCTCCTTCATTCGCGCCGCCGTTTGAACGTGTTCCCAGCATGGCTTTCACTCGCGTTGCGCCCAGAGCGCTCCCCAGTTCGCGGATAGCAACTTGCAGCGTGTCTTCCACAGTTGTCGAGCGTTGGATCTTTTGACCGATCGTGTTGACCAGCGACTCAAGATCAGCCTGCGTTTTAGATTTCTCGAAGGAGCGCGCGTTTTGAACGGATGCGGCAAGTTGCGCAGCAAGCGTCGTTTGAATGTTGACGTCTGAATCGGTGAAACGCCCGACTTGATCGGATTGAATATCGAAGACGCCGATCACGTTGCCGCCCACGGTCATCGGCACAGCCAATTCGGAGCGCGTATTGGGCAATAGCGGGTTCGGCAAAAAGTCCGGCGCTTGCGTTACATCGTTTACGGTAATACCTTGTCGTTCGCGGGCGGCGCGAGCCACTAGTGACTGTTCGCGGCTGAGCGGGATCGTGCGCCCCTCCGCCACCATCTGGCGCCCCGGTTCACCGGCACCCGCTGTCAAGATCAGGTGCTCGCCTGCTTCATCGAGCAGGTAGATATGTGAATGATAGAGGTTGAAACGTTCCTTGGTCAGGTCCATCACTTCCTGTAATAAACGTTTGAAATCGAGGATGGTAGATGTGGCGGTGGATATTTCTGCCACGGCGTTTAGTTGAGCGGCGCGTTGTTCCAACTCCGTTGTGATCGATTCCAGATGACGGTTGGCGTCTTGTGCCTGCTGGGCGCTCTTTGTTACCTCGTGAAGGATATTTGCGCGCGCCCTGGAAACGATCACAAACAATGCGCTCATGGCTAAGTAAATGATGATGGCGAATGCTACATCGCCAATCGGTTGGGGAGGGTCGCTGCGAATCAAGGAGGCATGGATGAATGTGCCTACTGTCAATACTATAACCATGATCATCTGCCAGACAGGCACAAGCAGGTTTATAAGAGATAGACCCAAAGCCAATTCAAGTACGAGCGTCACCCCATAAGGATATTGATACGTGGATGTTATTACTGCCGCGTAACATACGATGATAAACGCTGTTGTGGAAAGTTCCAAAAGCCCTTTGCGTAACAGGATGATGGCAACTACTATGAAGAACAAAGCGCCCAGGATGATCCCAATGTTGGACATGGAATTCTCATCAAAAAGCACAAGAAAATAGACTAGGAAGATCAGCGAGGTGCCTACGATGGCAAGGTAGATGCGCAGTGTAAGATGGGCTGTCAGGTTCTTTTCTATATTGCCGAAATCTGGCAACTCCAAAAACTTTGCGATGGAATCTCTCATATTGGTCTGCTTTTCACTTGTGACCGGATGTAAATTTTTCATTGCGCGATCTCCTTCTTCTTCATAACTTCGCCAGCCGGCGCGGATGAATCGAGAGAGACCACGGTCGCTTTCATTCCCAGCGCATGACCGAGTTCGCGCGCCGTGATCTTCATCGCCGCTTCAATGGAAGGCGCGCTTTGTATCTTTTGGGCGATCACGTTGATCATAGCCTCGCGTTTCGCCTGTTCTTGCGTTCGTTCAAATTGGCGGCGGTTCTCCAGAATGGCGGCAAACTGGGGACCTAAAGAGACGAGCAGGCGGATTTCGGCTTGCGTAAAATTGTGCGGTTGCTGTCCTTCCAACAAGACGATGGCGTCGCGGCGTGATCCAATAAATATAGGGAGAGCCGCAACACTGCGGTAATTCACTTTTTGGGCAATGACTCTGGTCGCCTCATCCACGCGCTTGTCGTTCAATACGTCGCTAAAAAACAGCGGTTCGATGCTTGTAAACATTGACAGTGAACTTAACATGTTTCTCGAGTAATGCGTGTCAATGGGGGATGCCGGCAACTCCGCGCTTTGCGACCAGTTCGCAACAATGGTCATGCCATCTAATTCGCCTTTGTCATCATAGGCTAGGCTTCCCAAAATGGCCCGGTCGATCGCGTGAATGCCTAGCGACTCTACGATAGACTTGACCAATTCCTGTAAGTTTGTCGCTTGCGACAAACGGTCGCTTGCGTTGAATAATTTTTCAGATTGCGTCAACGCAGTTTTAGTTTCCTCGTATTGATTGGCATTTTGCACGGCGATGGCAACTTGCGAGCTCAGTGTGGTTTGAACGGCGATATCCGCGTCTGTGAAGCGGCCAACGGTTTCCGATTGCACGTCGAATACGCCAATGACGTTTTCGCCCACGATCATCGGCACAGCCAGTTCGGCATGCGTGTCTGGCAACAGCGGATTTGGCAAAAAGTCTGGCGCTTGCGTTACATCGTTTACGGTGACGCCTTTTCGTTCGCGGGCGGCGCGAGCCACCAACGACTGCTCGCGGTCCAGCGGGATCGAACGTCCCTCGGCGACCATTTGCTTGCCTGCCGCGCCCGCGCCCGACGCAAGCACAAGCGTGTCACCGGAGTCATTCAGGAGGTAAATATGGGCATGGTACAAATTGAAACGTTCCTTGGTGAGGTCAACTACCTGTTGTAACAATTTGTCTCTTTCCAAAATTGTTGATGCGGCGATGCCCACTTCCGCCACAGACGAAAGCGCCTTGGTGCGTTCAGCCACGCGCTGTTCCAATGAACCGATCAAGTCGCGCAATTGGGATGTCATGCGGTTGAACGCGGTCGCCAGAGCGCCGATTTCATCCTCATTGTCCACTTGAGTCGTTCGAGTTGTTAGATCGCCTTCGCTGATCAATTGGGCTGTTGTGGCTAATTCGGCGATCGGGGTGGTGATCTGACGCGCCGCGAGCACTCCCAAGAAACCTGCTACTACGATTGCCAGCAGGGTTGTGATGATCGTGAGGATAATGTTCTTGAAAGCCAACGATAAAGCCTCGGAGGCGGGCTGTTCGGAAAGAACGTAGAAGGTCTGGTCTCCAAACGCGATCTTTGAGAACGCCAAAGCGACAGATGTCCCGCTTAAGCCGGTGGTAAATGAATTTTCTGCTGGAGGGGTGATTTGCGCTCTTTTCAAAACGAATGAAGGGTTGGCATGAGCAACCACGAAACCGTTATTGTCAGTCATGTACACTGCGCTCTCGCCGGTTACGCCCGCTTGCGCCATAAGATCCCATACCGATTTGAAACGAAACTTGGCGATCAGCACATACTCGAGTTTTCCGCTTCGTAGATCGAGCAGTGGAACCGAGACGACCATATACGGCTCGCCCGTGACTTCGTTGAAAGAGACAGGGCTAAAATAGGTGGCGTTCGTTTCTTTCGGCTTATCAAATTCTTCGGAACCAGCCCGATTGCTAAATTCCCCGGGGGTGACCACTTTCAAGCGGGAGAGGAAGATCAATTCCCTGCCTTGACCGTTCGTCAGAATAAGTTCCTCATAGACCGTCTGGTCTGAAAAAAGATTTGAAAGCAGGACGGTTTGCTCTTCCCGTGTAGCGTTGGAAAAATCGTTGATGTCGGTCAATGAGTGCAGTTCCGTCTCGCGCCCTTCGATGAAGCTTCTGACCTGTTCAGCCACGCGTTGTGCGATCTGATCCTGAGATTCTAGAGCGTGTGGAACCTCGCTTCTGTAGGTTTGCCACGTCACGATGGCTCCAACGATTAACAAAGGAATCAACACCAGAGCAATAAAGTAGACTGTCAATCGTGTTTGTAGGCTTTTTCTCATGAAGGGTCTCCGACTAGAACTTTAGATCGCGTAGCATTTGAAATATTATGTGAGTGATGTTTTGCAGACCCCAACGAACAGAAGCCGTTGGGGTCTGCAAGCATTTACCTTAGCGAAGGATCGTATCAGCCTGATTCAAGATTTCGTCCGGAATTACAATTCCAAACTGCTGGGCGATAGGAAGGTTGACAGTAAAGAAAAGATCAGCGGTCTCTACAGGCAAGTCGGCTGGCTTGGCGCCTTTGAGGATCTGGTCAGCCATACGGGCGGCTTGTCTGCCTTGTGTGGGCCAATCAACTTTGTAAGAGAATAATGTACCGTCTGCGGGTTGATCGTACGATCCGATCGGAACATTCAATTCGACAGCGAGTTCCTTGACGGGAGTGAGCGTTCCCAATCTTGGCGTGGGGATGATCAAAATACTTGCGCCTGCGGGCAAGTTTTGAACGATCGGTAGCGCTTCCTCCGGTGTATTTACAGGGGTCAGTTTAAGTTCAACACCGAGAGTCTTGGCAGCGTCCGGCAGGGCTTGAGAAACTGTCAGCGAGACCTCGTCTTCGGGATGATAGAACACATAAACAGTTTCGGTTCCCGGCACGATCTTCAGTAACCACTCGAGTCCCTTGGGACTATAGTTGGCATTCTGCACGCCGGTAACATTTCCGCCGGGCTGGGCAATACTATCTACAGCGCCTTCTCCCACAGGATCAATGACCGGGGCAAAAACGACCGGGATATCTGTGCCTGCCACGAGATCCTTGGCAACCAGCGTGGGAAGCGTGCCCATCGCGTAGATCATATCCACATCCTGGTCAATCAGACTCTGTATCTCCGCTTCGATCGCAGCTTGCTCAGGCGCTACCGCGCCGTTATAAATGAATGTAATGTTCTCACCTTCCACGTAACCCAGATCAGCCAACCCAGCCTTGAAACCATCGTAAATGGGTTGCAAAATATCGAGATAGTTGACAACACCGATCGTATAGGTCTTGGGTTGTGGAGCGCTGCCGCATCCACTTACCACTAAAGCGATCAGGATCGTGGTTGTGATACCCTTCCAAAAATTCTGAATGAACTTTGTGCTTTTCATACTATTGTTTCCTTGTTGATGATCTTGCATAGTTTCAGCGAATGATCACATTCGCCTGCTTAATGATCTCGTCCGAAATTGCGATGCCGTAAGCGGCGGCAGATTTCAGATCAATATCGAGGAAATACTCGGCAGTTTCAACGGGCATATCCGCTGGTTTTTGTCCCTTCAAGACTCGGTCTACCATGTTCGCGCCTTGCTGGGCTTCGCCGGCAAACGTCACTGTGTAATTCGCCACAGGGAAAGGCGATACGCCAACCTCGCGGTTCGTCGAGAAAACTGGAACCCCATGTTCCTTAGCCCGCTGGCTAAGTTGTTCCAAACCACCTTCAAGGCTCGAAAGCGGCGAGAGCAGGTAAATGATCGTATCTTCCGGCAGGGTATCAACGCGCGCCAGCATTTCATCCACACTGCCGACTTCGCTCGGCAACAACTCCACACCTAGCTGAGAAAACGCATCCATCACGCCGCTGTTGACAATTGTCATTGTCACCACGTCGGCTGGGTTGTAGGGCATATAAACGTGCTTTGTTTCGGGGCGATCTTAAGCGCCCATTCAAGCCCTTTGGGAGAGTGATCTACGATTTGCACACCGGTCACGTTACCGCCCGGGCTGGCAATACTTGCCACCACGCCTTCTTCAACCGGATTGATCACCGGAGTGAACACAACCGGAACATCCGTGCCTTCCACTGCTTTCATGGCGGCTTTTGTGGTCATCGTGCCGATAGTAAAGAAGATGTCCACGTTTTGATCCATCAGTCGTTGCGCCTCAGCGTCAAATGCCGCCTGATCGGGTCCCACCTCGGGATTATAAAGATAGGTGATATTTTCACCTTCCACATAACCCAATTCGGTCATCGTAGTTTTAAAGTTATCGAAAATTGGGCTCAACCAATTGATCTCCACGATCACCCCAACGGTATAGGTTTGAGGTTTCGCCGTGCCGCAACCCGACACGATCAAACTAAGGACGAAAAACAGGATGAATAATTTTTTAATTGACATGACCTAACTCCTTTAGAAATCATTGTTCTTATGATTTGGCGTTTAAAGTTGCTTTCTTATCGCCATAGTAATATTTTCCATGAATTGATCGAATTGACCGATGGACTTCGTGTAAGAAAGTTGGGAAAAGTTGTCGTTCTTCCTTTTCTTTAGCCATCCCCTTACATTTCTGATAATTACATCTGCCGATTCTTGCTGGATGCGCAATTAACTTGCCAACCAGAATGTCCTCAGCCGATTTTCAGCGCTTCATCTCTGACCGTCGAACTGCTCGCTGTTTCCTCGGCAGGGGTCATCGCTTCGGCATCCTTCACCAGCGCGAGCATGTTCCCAACGAGTTCAGTCATGTTATCCATGGAACTCTGCACGTCCTCCACCAACTCATTTTGATTATCGTTGAGGGGACCCGCCTGCCTCATCCGAGGACCGAACTCCCGTATCGGCGCGATCGCGTTTTGCAAAACAGCGGCGAGCTGTTGTTGTTCCCGCGTCACAGCGTTATAAAGTTGGGCGTTTTCCACAGCGATACTTGCCTGACTGCCAATGGCTTGCAATAACAGCAAATGATCTAACGTGAACGATTTGGTTTGTTCGTTCGTGAGCGCCAAAACCCCCAATAGACTGCGTCTGCCGAACATGGGCACGATCACCGCAGAACCGCTGAAACCCGCCTCCTCTGCCTTCCAGCGCGGATCGTTTTGCGTGTCATCAATAATAAAACCCTGGCGCGACTCGTTGACGATCTCGATCAGCCATTGCGGCAGCGACAATGGGGGAGCAGACGGATCATGATGAAATGTCCGCTCGAATCTCCCCGTTGTAGTTAAGATCAGAATATGCCCAGCCGTTGCGCCCAGCGTTTCAACTGTGCGCTTGAGCAAAACAGCCGCCAGTTCATCGAGGTTAAGCCGCGCGCTTAATTCTTTACCGATCTCAGGCAGTAAGTTAAGCTGGCGGTTGCGGCGGCGGATGACATCCTCCGCATCCTTGACGCGCAGTTTGGCGCGGATGCGGGCGAGCAATTCGCGGCGGTCGAACGGCTTGGTCACATAATCGTCCGCGCCCATGTTCAACCCCGATTGGATGTCGGTGATCTCAAGCTTCGCCGCCGTGAGAATGATCACAGGGATATGTTGAATGGCGGGGTCCGCGCGGATCTCCTCCAGAACGGCAAACCCGTCTTTGTGCGGCATGTTGATATCGAGCAGGACAAGATCGGGCAATTCACTGCGAACTTTTTGCAAGGTTTCGATGCCGTCTTTTGCTTTGATGTATTTATAGCCGTCGCCGTGCAGATAACGGGCGAGTAATGTGAGGTTGTCTGGTTGATCGTCGGCGATCAAAATGGTGAATGATTTTAATGAAACAGGCTCTTTCGCCGCGACCGGTTTGATATGTTTCATTTCATCCATGGCGCGTGTGACGATCTGGCAGATTCGCTCCGGGTGCGCGGGCTTGAGAATGACCTCTTTGACCCCAATGCGGCGCGCGCTGACCTTTAAGCCCGGCACATCATACGCAGTGATAAGGAAAGAAAACGCGGGTCCTCCCGATGGTTGGCTGTTCAATTTCTCGATCAATTCCAACCCGGTCATCTCCGGCATCACCATATCGGTAATGACAATATCTATTGCTTCCTCTTTCGCGTGATCCAATGCTTCCGTCCCGCTGGTGGCAGAAACGACCATCACCTGCGATCCTAATTGCGAAATAGCGCGCGCCAGCATCGTTGCTGCGTTGGGGTGATCGTCCACAACAAGGATTCTTACAGGCTTGGTTATATCGGAAGTAGAGTTTTGAGCCATTGTCCCATTTTCCCCCATCTTCTCTGTCGTACCGTTTGTATAAATTGGATAAAGTTGGCAAAAGTTTGTAGTCCCCTTACAAAATGTTTCTTAAGCCTCAAAAGTCGTTCTTTTGTACACGGATTTCACGGAACACGCGGAAAAAATCTTTTTAAGCTCTTCTCCGTGAAAATCAGTGAAATCCGTGGAGTCCGTGTTCAAAAAAGAAGTTAAGAAACAGTCTCTTACAAAATGTTTCTTAACCTATCTGATCGTTGAAGAAACTCAATCCAAAACGAGACGATAGCCCGTTCCGCGCGCGTTGATCACGTGCACCGGCTTCCGCGCATCGGGTTCGATCGCCTGGCGAATATGGTGGATATGCCACTTCGTCAATTCCTGCGCCTCGCGCGCGTCCACCTCGTAGCCCTGCGCTTCAGAAACGAGCGTTTGATAATCCACCACATTCGGCGTGTGACGCGCCAACGACAGCAAATAACCGAATGATGTCGGGGGAAGGTTGACGACGCGCTCTTTCATCGTGACGCGGTGCGTATGCAGGTCCAGCGTGAGTGCGCCGCGTTTGAGAAAGCGGTCATCCGACGTGGATGCCTGATCGGGCTTCGCATCGGCATTTTCTCCCTTCGGGTGTTCAAGACCGTTCAACTCGGCTTGCAGCGAGTCAATCTGCCTTTGCAGTTCGCGCTTGCGTCGTTCTTTTTGCTGGTTCGCTAAAATGGAATTTGTGCGGTCAACGACAGCCTGAGGCTTGAGCGGCTTCAATAAATAATCGGTCGCCCCGTTCCTCAGCGCATCCACTGCCGAATTCAGGTCGGGTTGCGCGGTGAACAAGATCACAGGCAGGTCAGGATATTTCGCGTGGATCGTTTTGAGAAGTTCCAAGCCGCTCATGTCCGGCATCCGAATATCAAGATAGACAAGATCAAAAAGATGCTGCGACACTAATGAAAACCCCTCTGTCCCGTTGGCTGCGGCGGTCACTTCAAACCCCGCGCGTTGAAGAATGCGCGTCAACGTTTGGCGCAGGCTGGCTTCATCGTCAATGACTAGAATGTGTCCGCTAGTTATCATTCAACGCCTCCGTATGGAGCGGAAGCCAAACATTGAAGATGGCTCCGCCTTGCGGATCGTTTTCCGCTTCGATGCGTCCATAATGTTGTTGGATGATGTCGCGGGTGATCGTGAGTCCGAGCCCGGTGCCGGTGTGTTTGCTTGTGATGAAAGCATCGAATATCTTGGGGAGAATTTCAGGGTCAATGCCGGGACCGTTATCCTTGATCGTGAAGAGGACTTCATTCTGTTGAGGTAATCCGCTCGTTTCGACGGTGAGACATCCGCCGGGCTTCATCACCTCGACCGCGTTGAGAAATAAATTCAACACCACTTGCCGAATCTGATCGGATACCGCTGACACAGGCGGCAGGTTGGCGTCCGGTATGAATTCGAATGCGATCTCTTTATGGCGCATGTGTGTTGCGATGAGGGTGTGAACGTCCTCGATCAATCCATTGAGCTCGACCGGCTGAAAATCGCTCATGCGGATGGGACGATAAGCGCCTCGCAATCGCTCGATCAAAGCCGCCATCCGCTCCGCCTCCGCTAGAATGACGTCCAGGTCTTGTTTTGCTTGGGCGGAAAGATTCGTCTCGTCTTTTAAAAGGAACAGCGCGTTCTGAATCGCTTGCAAGGGGTTGTTCAGTTCATGCGATACGGACGCAAGTAACCGTCCGACGAGCGCGAGCCGCTCGCTTTGCACTAACTGTGAGCGGACCGTTTGCTCCTGCTGTAAAGCGGTTTGCAGGTTTTTATACAAATTGGCTTTTTGCAATACGGCTGTCAGTTGATCTGCGACAGCGACCATCAACTGCATGTCACTGTCGGTGAGTCGGTGGGGAGGGGTCTGCTGAATATCCAAAACACCCATCACTTGTTTCCCGATCTTGATCGGCACGGCAATTTCGGACTGCGTTTCTGGCAGCAGAGGGCTTCGTTTGAAGAAAACCACCTCGTCAACATTGTTGGTGATAAACGACTCGCCGGTTTCAGCGACGTGACCGGCGATCCCCTCACCGGAAGGGATGTGATGTCCCTGTTGCACAAGCTCGTTGCCGACATACCCGCTGCCATGACGGATCGCTAAGTTTCTGCTTTCGGGTTCGATCAAATAGATCTGCACGTGATAATAGCCGAAGTTATGGTGAAGAAGTTTTACAACCTCTTTAATAAGTTCGTCGGCATCTAGCGACGCCGCTAATCCGCGGCTGGTTCGATAAAGCGCGCCGACCTCTTTCAATCGCTGCTGGGTGGTCTCGAATAGATTCGAGTTTTCGATGGCAATAGCGGCTTGTGTGCCTAATGCGTTCAGCAGTTCGGTGTCTTTCCCTGAAAATGCGTTTGCCTCCGCGCTTTGAACGCTGATCGTTCCAATTTGCTGGCTTCCGCTGTGGATCGGGGCAACCAGCAAAGACCGAAATGCGGGCATCGATTCGCCGTGCATAAAATCTGGGTGAGTACGTATATCGCCAATGTTGATGGTAACGCCTTCGCTGATCACCTGCCCCGCGACTCCCTCCCCCAGCCGCATTTTCACTCGCTTCACTTCTTTTTCGTCGTCGCTGAAACCGGAGACTGCGTGGGCAAATAGCGCCTGCTCTTCCTTCTCTAGAAGGTGGATCACGCTTTTTTCCACTTGCGGAATTAACTCGCGCGCCGAATTGACGATCAATTGCAATACGTCGTCTGTGCCAACGCGCTCGGTCTCGCTCAGGGCGCGGCTGATTTTGGCGAGCGCGCGGCTTTCTTTGAGGCGATGTTGTATCTCGGCGCTTTGTTGGAAGTTCCATAACGCCAACGCGATCAAGTCCCCCGCTTCCTCCGCCCGTTCGATCTCCTCAGTGGTAAAACGATGCGGAGTGTTGAACGCAACGATCGCCGCCCCTAATTTTTGCCCTCTCGCAATGAGAGGAATACCTGCTAAAGAATGCGATGGGTAACGCTTTGCGATCTCAGCGCTGATGTAAGGAGAATTGGAAACGTCTTCCACCGCAAGAGCCTGCCCGGCTTTTAATACAGAGGCGGTTAATGTAATTTCTGCAGAGTCGTAGCCTCTATGTTGGTGATAAGGAATTTCAAGCGATGCCGTCGTAGCGACGGGGATGGTTAATTGCCTCTCTTCGTCCCACCGCGTGATGTAGCAATCATCGGCATGGATCAGTTTTGTCATGTAAACAGCCAGCGTATTGAACGTGTCGTCAATATTTTCAGCGAGGAGCATGGTATGCGTCATCTCGTTGAGAAGCGCAAGATACTCCTCCCGCGAAGACATTCCTGCTTTGTCTTTCGGGCGGGAAGCCTTCGCGGGCTGTTTTATCTTGTGTGTCGCTCTGCTTGTGTTGCGCTGAGCCATATCCGTGCCTTACGCGTGAGATGGTTATTTTGCGATTCCCGTCGCGCGCGTCTCGCGGATGACTGTCACTTTGATCTGACCGGGATATTGCATGGTCTCTTCGATCTTCTTTGCCACGTCTCGCGCCAATCGCGCCGACGCGAGATCGTCAATCGCTTCGGGTTTCACAATGATACGCACTTCGCGCCCCGCTTGTATTGCAAATGCCTGTTGAACTCCATCGAACGACATGGACATTTCCTCAAGCGAACGGATGCGTTTGATGTATGCCTCGAGGTCCTCGCGCCGTGCGCCGGGTCTCGCGCCGGAGATCGCGTCCGCCGATTCGGTGATGACCGCTTCCACGGTCTGTTGATCCACCTCGTGGTGGTGCGCTTCGATGGCGTTCACCACGATGGAGTTGACGCCGTAACGACGGCAGAATTCCGCGCCGAGTTTCGCGTGCGTGCCATCCTGATTGTGATCCATCGCTTTGCCGATGTCGTGCAGAAAACCGCCCAACTTCGAGAGTTCAACGTTCGCCCCGATCTCTGCCGCTAGGATGCCTGCCAGCTTGGAAACTTCGACCGCGTGCGCGAGTTGATTCTGCCCGTACGAAGTGCGGAATTTAAGCCGCCCCATCATCCGTAGGATTTCTGGGTGCAAGCCTGAGACGTTCGCCTCGTAGGCGGCTTGTTCGCCCGCTTCGTTGATGATCTTTTCCACCGCGCGGGTTTCATCTTCCACGATCTTCTCGATGTGCGCGGGATGAATCCTTCCATCTAGAATTAACTTTGCCAATGCGCGTCGCCCGATCTCGCGGCGGACCGAATCGAAACACGAAACGGTCACAGAATCCGGCGTATCGTCCACGATCACATCCACGCCCGCGGCTTGCTCGAAGGCTTTGATATTGCGCCCGTTGCGCCCGACGATGCGTCCCTTCATCTCTTCGCTGGGGAGGGTGACGACCGCGCGAGTCACTTCTGCCACGTGTTCGCTTGCCACGCGCTGGATGGCGTCGGCGATCAACTTGCGCGCGCGCTTCTCGCCTTCTTCACGCGCTTCCGCTTCGATCTGGCGGATGATCCGCGCCATGTCGCCCCGCGCTTCTTTTTCAACGGCGGCGAACAATTCTTTCTTCGCCTCGTCGGACGACAGTGTGGCAATCTGTTCCAGTTTTGTCACCTGATCTTCGTAGAGTTTTTCAATATCGTTGTTCCGTTTGTCAACTTGCGACTGACGGCGATTGATATTCTGTTCGCGCTGTTCCAGCTTGTCTGCGCGGCTGTCCACTTCCGAGCGGCGTTTGTCGAGCCGGTCGGTTTCCTTGTTCAACTCGATGCGCCGTTCCTTCATCTCTGTTTCGGAGGCTTGCACGATCTTGGTCGCGTTGTCGCGCGCCTGACTCTCGATCAGCCGGGCTTGTTCGCTGGCAACTTTCAGGATGTTATCCGCTTTGTCTTGCTGGTTCTTAAGGGCTTTTTCCGTTTGATAGCGGTGGAAAAAGTACCCGGCAGCCACGCCGACGATCAGGGCGATGATATCCACCAGAATAGTTAGGGGGTTCATGTTGTATCCTCTTCTTCATAATGATGTTCGTTCTTGTTCGTTTCGTTCCAGATCTTTGTTACCACAGGCGCGATCACTGCATAGGAAAAACCGCGCCGCGCGAGAAATTCTGATAACTTCTTTCGATAGTCTTGCCATTCCAACTTTGCGAACCGCGCCGCCTTTTTTTGCGCGGCTTCATATGCTAATGCCTCATCGTCCACTTCCTGCAAGGCGGCGGAGGCAGTCTCTTCGTCGAGTCCTTTTTGGCGCAGCTCCATTGCCATCATGCGGCGGCTGCGAGGGCGGAAGGTTGCCCGGTTCTCGACCCATGCGCGGGCGAATTGGTTGTCGTTCGCCAATCCATCCTGCCGCAATCGCGCGATCGTTTCTTCGATAACTTCTTCCGGCATCTCGTGCTTGCGCAAATTCTTGCGGATCTCCGATTCGGACCGGGCGCGATAACTGAGGAACAACAGCGCTTGTTGGAGGGCGCGTTCGCGCGCATCATCCAACTGCATCTTCTGGAACTTCGCTTCGTCAAGCGTGTCGCCAACTTTCAACCACGCGGCGACGATACGCGCCAGCCCGAAGGCAAATTCTCCATCGAGATACACGTTGACTCGATTCGGGTTTCGCTTTTGCGCTTCGAGAGCGGTGATCTTCTTCATTATTATTAACGACGATACTTTTCTAGCCGCAGAGTTTTTTGAGAGAATGCGATCTTCTCTGCGGCGGGCAAATTAAAAACACACAGCCGAAGCGCCGCCTAAGCGGTTTCGGCTGTTGAAGATCCCGGTCGAAGGGATGAGAAAATCTGGGTAGGCTGAGCAAGCCCAACGTCCCGAATGAAGCGCGCCGGGGTTGGGCGAATCCGCCGGACGGGTTTACGTCACAGGCGGCGAACGGGTTGTGGGGGTGAAGTCAGGTTTTGATTCACAGATAGCATTCGGTTGACTTCTTGAAGGAACTCCCAAAACGGGGAGGTTCGTGCTCGAATATCCAGAGTAGGTACAGCCAAGACCGCGGTTGCGGTGGAGATTTTCCGGTTCAATCCTTGCGGATTGCCCTTATTATACATGGGTTTTAAGGTTTTTTAATGTAGCAGTTTTATTGCGAAGACGCGCGCGCCCAATTTTTATACCGCGCCGCTATGGGGATAAAGATGATCAGCGCGATCACGCCTCCCATGACCACGATGCCGTCTGTGGAGCCGATCTCGGATTGATCTTCCAGTTGAGGGGTGGAAGTGGTTTGTGCAACGAGCGCCGCGCCGGAGATGTTGGTTTTTTGTGATGATTGAATTGCCGAGGTTTGAGCAAACGCAGTGATCAGCACTGCCAACAGCAGAGCAATGCCTATCATGTAGAATCTTCTCGTAAAACTTTTCATGGCGAGGTAAGTATATCATCAGTAAATCACGAAAACGTAGTAATGACTTTAGTCGTTTAGCAAAAAAGCGACTAAAGTCGCCACTACGAAGCCTTTTCGTGAAGCACTGCTCGTGCGGGAATCTGATGGATATTTTGGAAGCGATCATATTTGGGCTTTTTATCCGCCGCACTTTTATAGTTCGATACTCTTTTGCGTTATAATGCCGCTTGCCAATCAAGTTTTTCAATGTAGCGGTTTGGATGTTTACAAAAAAGCCCTGATTGAGTAAAATCGTGTAATATTTCACGAATAGATCCTCGTTCCAGGAGTTTGCATGATCCGAAAATTTTTTGAATGGGCATTTAGTCCAATGGGGCGGATAGCGGTGTTGATTGCGTTTCTCTCTTTGTTCAGTCTTGGCGCATACGGGCTGTACCAAACGCAACAACCTCCCGAACAACCGATACAGTTTACACACAAGTTGCATGTGGGGTTGGGGATTCAATGCCTCTACTGCCACCCCGGCGCATTGCGCGGACCCTCGCCCGGTCTGCCGACGATCAGCAAATGCTGGGGATGTCATCAGCAAATTGCAAAAACACAAACTAGTCCGCTCTTGAAACCCATGGTGGATGCTATGGCGAAGGGCGAGGGATTCACATGGGTTCCAGTGGCGCAAGTGCCAGACTTTGTTCACTTCAAGCACCGTCCTCATATTGCGGCGGGATTAAATTGCGAAACCTGTCATGGCGATATGACGCAGGTGACGATCGCTGAAAATCCGCAGGTGATGAACATGGGTTGGTGCATCAATTGCCATAAACAAAAAGCCGGCGACGACCACGAGAAATTCGTCAAACTCACCGACTGCGGAACGTGTCATTATTAATCCGGGTACAGAGGAATAATCCATGAATCAAAAAATTTCCCGGCGTGATTTTCTCAAACTTGCCACAGCAGGCGCGGCGACAACCGCCGTTCTCACCGGTTGCGGACCCGCGTCGCGCTACGTTACGCGCGAACCGTACGTGAAGATGCCGGAATACACGTATAACGGTTTGAGCACATACTACGCCACCACATGCCGCGAATGCGCGGCGGGTTGCGGCATCATCGTCCGCACCATGCAGGGACGCGCCATTAAAGTAGAAGGCAACCCGGCGAACCCGATCAACCTCGGCAAGACTTGCGCGCGAGGTCAAGCCACTTTGCAGGGCATGTATAACCCAGACCGAGTGGAGAACCCGACAAAGCAAGCGCGTTCCGCTCAATTAGCCAACACCCAAGTTTCATGGGACGAAGCAATTCAAACTGTTGCCGACACGTTGACAAACACAAACGCTTCCGAGATCGCGTTCCTGATGGGGAATGCGCCCGATCATCTGTTTGATCTCATGTCTGATCTTGCGAATGCGATCGGCGCGCCAACCCCGATCCGTTTTAGCGCGTTGAGCATGTTCGAGTCGCGCGCAACGCTGGGCAAAGCGGCTGAGGATGTTCTTGGTCAGCCCGGCTTGCCGTTCTTCGATCTTGCAAACGCGGATGTTGTCGTTTCGTTCGGCGCGAACTTCCTCGAGACGTGGCTTTCACCGGTCGCATACACGCGCGGCTTTGCCAAAATGCGGCGCGGCAATCCCAAGCGACGCGGTCACTTCGTCCAATTTGAATCGCAGATGTCGCAAACTGCCGCAAAAGCGGATGAATGGATCCCGCTTCTTCCCGGGACGGAGGGTTTGGTCGCGGCTGCGCTCGGCAGACTCGTAGCGGAGGCGAAAGGCATCTCCGTTCCGCGCGCGTTTTCCGCTATCAACGTTGACGATGTTGCGGCGACCTCCGGTGTTTCGGTTGAACAACTCGAATATGTCGCTTCGCTTCTGGCTGAAGCAAAAACGCCGCTTGCCATCCCCGGCGGACAGGCTCTCGGTCAGAGCAACGGGCTTGCCACTGCTGAGGCAGTTCTGGCGCTCAACGCATTGATGGATAATATCGGAAACGCAGGCGGTGTGCTTCTCTCTCCGCTTTCACCGAGCGCTGATACATATCGCCGCCCGGCGAACGCGCAGGAAATGCAAGACTTTATCAGTAAGATGAAGAGCGGCGGAATCAAAACTCTCTTCATTCATGGCGTGAACCCGATCTTTGAACTTCCCAAGTCGTTTGGGTTTGCCGAAGCGCTTGCGTCGGTTTCAACTGTGATCTCGTTCGCTACATTCCCCGATGAGACGGCGCTTGCCTCTGATTACATCTTCCCCGATCATCACGGACTTGAATCGTGGGGCTATCAACGCTCTGCGACCGGCGCGATGCAGTCGGTCCTTTCAGGCGCGCAACCGGTCATCTCGCCGATGTATTCCACGCGTGCCACTGCGGATGTGTTAATTGAAGCGGCTCGTTTGGCTGGTGGAAAGTTTGCAGAAGCGTTGCCATTCACCGATGAAGTTGCTTTCATTCAAAGCAAAGTTACGAACCTTATCGGTCGAACCGATGGGTCGTTCTTCGCGCCTGAGATCAATTCCTTCACTGCTTACTTCCAGCAACATGGCGGGTGGTGGAATGTCCACACCGAATCCACTGCCATTTCTGGGGCGGGCGCGTTGACTAGAAGTTTAAATGTTAAAGCCGCCGAATTTGCCGGCGAAGGGGAGT
>JAXLVX010000110.1:0-5751 GCA_046328795.1 Anaerolineales bacterium
GGCAATATGATCACGAAACTTGGCGAGGGCGAAGGGCAGGTGGATATCATCGCGTGGGCGGGCTACATTGAGAATGGTTCCACCGATGCCGCGTACGATTGGGTGACAGCGTTCACCGAAGCAACCGGCTGTGTTGTGAACGTGAAGGTTGCGGCGACCTCCGATGAAATGGTTTCGCTGATGAATCAAGGCGGCGTGGATCTGGTGACCGCGTCGGGCGATGCCTCGAATCGTTTGATCGCGGGAGGCACTGTCCAGCCGATCAACATTGATCTGATCCCCTCATACAAAAATGTGGATGAGCGTTTGCAGAATGCCGCATGGCACACAGTGAACGGCGTTCATTACGGCACGCCGTATCAATGGGGCGCGAACGTGTTGATGTATAACACCGAGGTCTTCCCTGAGGCGCCCACCTCATGGGACGTGGTGTTCGAAGAGATGACCCTGCCGGATGGACAGAGCAACAAGGGGCGCGTGCAAGCGTACGATGGCGCGATCTATATTGCTGATGCCGCGTTGTATCTCAAAGCGCATAATCCGGAGTTAGGCATTGGCGACCCGTATGAGTTGAATCAGGCGCAGTTCGATGCCGCGGTGGCTTTGCTGAAATCTCAGCGCGAGTTAGTGAGCCGCTATTGGCATGATGTTGTCGTGCAAATGGAAGACTTCACCAACGAAGGCACGGTGGCTTCTTCCTCGTGGCCCTATCAAGTGAACTTGCTCCAATTCGACGGCAAGCCGATCGCTTCGGTGATCCCATCTGAGGGCGCGACGGGCTGGGCGGATACGACGATGATGCACGTCAATGCTCCGCACCCGAACTGCGCGTACATGTGGATGGAACATTCGCTCGACCCGAAAGTGCAGGGCGATGTGGCGGCGTGGTTCGGTTCTGTTCCGGCAGTTCCGGCGGCTTGTTCTGCCAGCGATTTGCTGACCGACACCGGCTGCGCGACCAACGGTTTCGACAACTTCGACAAGATCCAATTCTGGAAGACGCCAACCTGCGAAGGCGGCGACTGCGTGCCTTACAGCAAGTGGGTTGAAGCATATAACGAGATCAAGGGACAATAACCGTACAGCAGAGAACGCGCTGGCGGATGGTCATTAATGCTCAGGCGGATGCTGGCGTGTTCGTTGAAAAATGGACGCCTTGTCGGATGAGCATTATGCCGGTATTTTCAAACGTGTCGCGTCAGTTCGGCGAAGTGCGCGCGGTGGACAACGTCGTGGAGATTGGCGACGGGGAATTTTCCATGCTGGGTCTACATCAACAAACAAGGCAAGTGCCTGCGTCTCATCGCGAACTTCAATGACCCGGATGCGGGGACAATTCGTCTATGGCGAGGATGTTTCGAAACTCCCACCGTATGACCGCCCGGTGAATACGGTCTTTCAGGATTATGCGTTGTTCCCTCACATGACGGTTGAGGATAATATTTCCTATGGCTTGATGATCGAAGGTTCCCAAAGACACGCGCGCGTAAAGCAAGCCAATGAAATGCTGGGTTTGGTGCAACTTGCGGCTTTGGGAAGCGGAAGCCTTCCCAGCTTTCCGGCGGACAACGCCAGCGCGTCGCCACTCGCGCGCGCGTTGATCAACCGCCCCAAAGTTCTTCTGCTCGATGAACCGCTCGGCGCGTTAGACGCCAAACTGCGTCAGCAGATGCAGGTGGGTTAAGTCCATTCAACAGCGTGTGGGGATCACGTTCGTCTTTGTGACGCACGATCAAGAAGAAGCGTTAACGATGAGCGACCGCATCGCGGTGGGCAATCAAGGGAAGATCGAGCGAGTCGGAACGCCTTCGGAAATCTACGAGCATCGGTCTCGCCGTTCGTGGCGGGATTTGTCGGGTGTCGAACATCGTCGAGGGGAGGTGGCAAAGCATTATCGGCTCGGATCGGAAGTTTTCCATCCGCCTGAAAAAATACATTTATCGTCGCCAGACGTTACGCCTGATGCAGACACATATTCAGCCGATGGCATCATGCGCGATGTGGTTTATCTGGGGCTGTACGCGCTTCTTGGTGGAGTTGAAAGACGGTGGAGATTTGGTGGTGGTCTCGCAAAATCTAAAAACCACTTCGATGGATGCCGCCAAAGTGAAGGGATCGTCGGTGCGGCTCGTGTGGAAGTGCGAGCACGTGCGCCCGCTGGGAAGTTGACATGCTGAGACGATTTTCCACGTATTTATATAGCCGACCAAAAGTGACGCTGGCGTTGTTGCTCGGTCCGCCCATGCTGTACATGGTTGTGGTGTATTTGGGGTCGTTGTTCGGTCTGCTCTTGAATAGTTTTTTTTATCTCGATGATTTCAGCGGAAAAGTAATTCACTCGTTCACGCTGTCAACTTACGCTCAGTTGTTCACGCGCTCCAATTTGTTGATCATCAATCGCACCGTGCTGATGGCGTTGGCGGTCACGCTGGCGGATGCGTTGATCGCGTTCCCGTTGAGTTATTACATGGCGAAGTTTGCCTCGCCTCGCATGAAGTCTTTCATGTATCTTGCCGTGTTGGTCCCGCTTTGGTCGAGTTATCTTGTCCGTGTGTATGCGTTTCGGTTGATCCTCGCCAAAGAGGGGATCATCAGTTGGGTTTTAGGTCACTTGGGGTTGCAGGGACTTCTTGATTGGGTGCTCAGTTTCGAGTCTATCGGCGGACCTTCGTTGGGATTATCCATGCTGGGGATGTTCATCACCTTTGTGTATATCTGGCTTCCATACATGATATTGCCGATTCAGACCGCGCTCGAACGCGTGCCGAAGTCGCTTGAGGATGCCTCCAGCGATCTGGGCGCGAAGCCGTTGCAGACGTTTCGCAACGTGATCTTGCCGCTGGCGTTTCCCGGCGTGGTGGCTGGCTCGATCTTCACCTTTTCGTTGACGCTCGGCGATTACATCGTTCCGCAAGTGTTGGGGAATTCAAAGGTGGTCATTGGCATGGCGGTATATTCGCATCAGGGAACGGCGGGGAATATTCCTCTCGCCGCGGCGTTCATGATGGGACCCATTGCGATCATGATCGTGTATCTCTTGATCGCGCGGAAGTTGGGAGCCTTCGATGCGCTCTAACTCATCATCCAATCGTAAGCGCGCGCCGTTCTTCTTATCCATTTCTGCATGGGCGGCACTGTTGTTCCTTCACGTGCCGGTGTGGATCATCTTCCTGTATGCGTTCACCACCGATGAGTCAACGTATTCATTCCCGCCTCCGGGGTTGACCACTCGCTGGCTGGGAGTCGCTTTTCAGCGGAAGGATATGTGGGAGGCTTTACTCCTCTCTGTGGGCGTCGCCTTGATAGCGACATCTGTTGCGCTTGTACTTGGCACGCTTGCCGCGGCGGCGGTCTACCGCACGGAATTTTTCGGCAAGAACGCGGTGACTCTCCTGCTGGTGCTGCCAATCGCTTTGCCCGGTATCGCCACTGGCATCGCGTTGCGCACATCCATCGGGTCGGTGGGATTGCCGTTCACCTTTTGGACTATCGTCATTGGTCATGCCACGTTTTGCATCGTGACCGTGTACAACAATGTCATCGCGCGCTTCCGTCGCACCGGGAATTCGATGATCGAAGCCTCGATGGACCTCGGCGCTGATTCATGGCAGACGTTTCGATATGTTGTGTTGCCGAATATCGCAACGGCTCTGCTTGCGGGAGCGATGCTCTCGTTCGCGCTTTCGTTCGATGAAATTATCGTAACAACATTTACTGCGGGTCAGCAGGAAACTCTGCCAATTTGGATATTCACGCAGTTGGCGCGTCCGCGCAACCGCCCAGTGACGAACGTGGTCGCCATGTTGACTTTCCTCATCACGCGCTGATCCCCATCATCCTCGCGGAATATCCACATCGCGGAGCGCGGATACCGAAGGAGAGACAACCAGAAGTTGGCGAGACAGGTTGCCCGTCGAAAGAGGCGGAATTTCCTCCCTCAAAAATATTGACAGCACGTCAATCCCCATTACAATTGCGTTCAATATCCTACAAGGAGCGTTGATATTCTAGCGACTCGCACGAGTGTGAATGAACGGATGCTTGTGCCTTTTCTATAATTTACGCCACGAATAAAATCTGGCTTCCGCCGCCCTCCAACTCAGCGTTGGTGAGGCGGCGGGACTGCTTAAGGTCTATGCAGTCAACACAGTGGTTAAGAGCTGTTGTCTTGGCTGTTTTTGTTTGCCTGTGTTTGTCATTCTCCCGAAGGACATCGGGACGATGTGAGCGAAGCGAAGAATCCCCTCCACGGCGAGAAGACCCTTCGCTAGCGCTCAGGGTGACACATTGAAAATGGTTTTCCCTTTGGCGCAAGTTGCCAAAGTATCTTACTGGGCGAAATGCCCTCGCTAAAAACGAAAGGAAAGAATGACCGGTCAATTTACTTCCCACTTGAATCCGAAATGCAGTTCGGGAGCGTTCGAAGAGAAAGGCGGATGCGGCGTGTTCGCGCGCGAGCCGATCAAGAAGGGCGAACTGCTCGCGCTGTTTGGAGGACGTATCGCGTCGAGAGACGAGATAGACCCCAACATGCCGCACTTCACTCAGCGCGTTCTCCAGATCGAGGATGATTATTATTTGATCACCCCCGATCCGTTGGAGCCTTCCGATTGTTTCAACCATTCGTGCGAACCCAATGCGGGTTTCACCGGGCAGGTCGGAGTCGTCGCCATGCGCGACATCAAAGCGGGCGAGGAAGTCACTTTTGATTACGCCATGTGCGACGGCTCGATCTACGACGAATTCACTTGTCAGTGTGGCAGCGCGAACTGCCGCGGTCAAGTGAAAGGCACCGATTGGACAATCCCCGAACTCTGGGAAAAATACGACGGCTATTACATGCCGTATCTCGCGCGGCGCATCGAGAAACTCAAAGCCGCCTCGCGCGTTCTCGCATAGGTTATCGTATTTCAGAATCCGCTAATCTTCACGAATTCACGCTAATCGCGCAAAGAAAAAATTCGCGCAGATTGGCGAAGATTGGCGGAAGAAATGCCTTAATCCTGTAAAACGCAAACGGATTGCACGGTACAATTGTGCAATCCGTTTTAATTTTTAATCGTCCCGCAGGTTTTTTTCATTACCTTTGTTTCTCACACAAACCTGCGGGACGGTGACTCTCATTATGTTTAAATCCTTCGCCTTCAAAATTTATCTCATTGCACTGATCCTCCGATTGATCCCCGTCATCGCCGCGCGCGGACTCGGCATCGGTCTCGACGACATGTTTCAATACGACATGCTCGCGCGGAGCCTCGCGCAGGGACATGGATTCCGCTGGTACGCTGAATCGGATTTAAACCAACTCGCCTCTTTCGTGGACTTCGACCTGTCTACCGCTCGCGAGTATGATCCCATCCTCGGCGTCCGCACGTCGTTCCGCGCTCCGCTTTATCCCATCTTTCTCGCTATCGTCTATTTTTTCAACGGGATTGATCCCTCGCGCTTTTTCGCCGCGCGGCTGGCGCAAGCGATATTTCTCGGCGCGCCACTTGCGCCGTTGACGTATTTTGTTACAAAAAAACTCTTTCTTCTTTCCTCTTTCCCTCTTGAAATGAAAGACGAAAGAGGAAAGATGTTAGAAAAAGCGGCAAAGATTTCCGCGTGGCTTGTCGCCGCCTACCCCATGCTTCTCGTTTACCCCCTCGGACTCGGAACCGAAAATCCCTTCTTCGTTCTCCTCCTCGCCTCTTTCCTCTTTCTTCTTTCTTCTCTAAACAAGCCAACCAATTCCAATTTTCTCCTTTCTGG
>JAXLVX010000111.1:0-5659 GCA_046328795.1 Anaerolineales bacterium
ATGTGACCGAGAACAACGTAAAGCGGATGATCCCATGCGGTGACTCCCACTTTTGAAAATAGATACGGGTCGGGTGAAAATTCTTGCGGCGTCATCTCTGCGAGGACGATGGACTCTCCGGAGATGGCTTCGCTTTGCAAGCGCGTCCCATCGCCCCATGCCAGCGAGGGCGAAAGAGTGAAAATATAGAAACCCGCTGTTAAAAGAAAGACCAGCGCGGTTTTTATTTTGTTTTGCATGGGTGAGTTCGATTCAATGCGCGGCTTCGTATTTCCCCACGATCAACACGGCGTTGCTTCCGCCGAACGCGAACGAATTGCTCATGATGTTTTTCAACGGCAGGCTCCGCTTGCCTTCGGTGACGTAATCGAGGTCGCAATCAGGGTCGGGGACTTTGTAATTGATGGTTGGCGGCACGACCTGATCGCGCAGGGACAACACACAACCGATCAACTCCAACGCGCCACTGCCGGCGATGGAATGACCGAACGCGGCTTTGTTGCCCACCACAGGGATTTGATACGCGCGTTCGCCGAACACTTCTTTGATGGCGTTCGTTTCGTTCTTGTCGTTCCATTCGGTTCCCGTTGCGTGCGCGTTGATGTAATCAATGTCCGCGATGGTCATATCCGCGTCGTCCAACGCGCGGCGCATGGCGAGGGCAGGTCCCTTTTGCGATGGCTGTGTGAGATGATGACTATCTGCGGACGCGCCATAGCCTTTGAGTTCGGCAAGGATGGGGATGCCGCGCTTCAATGCGTGACTTTCCGATTCGATCACAAGGATGCCTGCCCCTTCACCCAAGACCATTCCGTCCCGGTCGGCGCTGAACGGGCGGCAGGCTTCCGCTGGGTTATCGTCGCGGGTGGAGACTGCGCGTAACGCCATCCAAGATTCGACGACGCCGGGCGAGCAGGGGGTATCCGCCGCGCCGGTGAGAGCCACTTGCAAACTGCCGTTGCGGATCATGTTGAACGCGTTGCCGATGGTGTGCGCGGCGGTCGAACACGCCGCATCCACGTTGACGAGCGGACCTTGGAATCCGTGCTTGATCGAAATGTTCGAGCCGGGTCCGATGTTCATCGAGACCGGAATCGTGTATGGGCTGAGGCGGTCGGTTTCATAAAAGTGCATAAAGTATGAATCTGCCGCGCTGTAGCCTCCGATGGAACTTCCGACCATCACGCCGATCTCTTCGGGGTCCACGTTCCCATTTTCGAGTTTTGCGTGAGCAATGGCTTGTTCTGCCGCGACCAGTCCGAGTTGCGACGAGCGGCTCATTCGCTTTATTTCTTTGATATCGAAATGTTTGGTTGGGTCATAATCCCAAACGACCCCGCCGATCTTTGTGTGCATCCCGGTGAAAATTCCGCCCTCCAGTGACCGCACGCCGGACCTGCCCGCAACCAGACCCTCCCAAAATTCTGTTAGATTGCAACCGAGTGGACTGGCAATGCCCATCCCTGTGACCACCACTCGTTCCTTCTTCGCGGTCATTGCAGACTCCTTGTAATTATCATTTCATTTAGCGTGTCGGGAATTTTTACTGACTAAAGTTAGACGATTCTAACATGATTATCGCGTTACAATTGCGCGATGAAGCGCCCATTCGTGTTCATCAATGTGGCGATGACTGCCGACGGTAAGATTGATACGTCTGCTCGACGAGGCGCGGCAATTTCCTCGCCGCGCGATAAGGAACGCGTGGATACACTCCGCGCCGACTCGGACGCGGTGATGGTGGGTGGACGAACACTGCTCGACGAAGACCCCAAGTTAACTGTGAAATCCGAATTGTTGCGGGCTGAACGAGTGGCGCGCGGGTTGTCTGAAAATCCGATGAAGGTTTGCGTTGTGTCGGATGCGAACATCGAATCTCATTCGAAATTCTTACGAGAGGGCGGAACGAGAATCGTAATATTCACCACGAATCGAACATCTAAGAACAAACTTGACCTGCTCCGTTCGCAGGGCGCGGAGGTGTTCGTCCATGAAGGCAAGCGCGTGGATTTGACTCACATGATGCAAACACTCGTTGATCTCGGCGTGAAGCGTTTGATGGTGGAAGGCGGCGCGACGCTTAACTTTGAATTGTTGCGGCTTGGTCTGGTGGATGAGGTGAATGCGTTCGTTTCGCCGATGATCTTCGGGGGCGAGTCGGCTCCCACGCTTGCGGCAGGCAGAGGCTTGGAAAGAGGCGAAGCCATCCCATTGAAATTGGTAGACGTGGAAAAATGGGACGATGGCGGAGTCGTTTTAAAATATTCGATTGAGAGGCTGGCATGATTACAGATCTGCATGAAAAATTCGATGTGTTGCTTCAAAATGAAGGCGACCATGAGTGCGAAGGAATCGGAAAAGATAAGGTGTGCGTGCGCGTCGTTGCGATGGCTGAACTGCCCACGCGCTTCGGCGAGTTCCATATTATTGCTTTTGAAAATAATCGCGATGGCAAAGAACACGTTGCCATCATCAAAGGGAATGTGATCGGCGCAAAAGATGTGCCGGTGCGTTTACATTCGGAATGTCTAACGGGCGACGCGCTCGGCTCATTGCGCTGTGATTGCCGCGATCAACTCGAAGCGTCGTTGATGATGATCGGCGCGATGGAACGCGGCATGGTGTTGTATCTTCGCCAGGAGGGACGCGGCATCGGCTTGATCAATAAGATTCGCGCGTACAGTTTGCAAGACCAAGGTCTCGACACGGTGCAAGCGAATCACGCGTTGGGCTTCCGCGACGATGAGCGCGATTACGCGGTCGCGGCGCACATGCTCATGTCGCTGAAAATCGAATCGGTGCGGCTCATCACCAACAACCCGAAGAAAATTCAACAGCTCATTGATTACGGCATCAACGTTTCGGATCGCATCCCGCACATCATGGAGCCGAACGAGTACAACCGTTTTTATCTTGAAACGAAAGCCGCGAAGTCGGGTCATCTCATTGACTTCCATGGCAAGGCGCATTTGCCCGAACAAAGCGATCGTCCGTTTATTAAGGGTATGAGCGAATTACCGATGGATGTGTTGAGTGAATAACCCTCACCCCAGCCCTCTCCCAAAGGGAGAGGGGGTAAAAATAATTGTCATCACCGGCGCCACAGGCGCGCTTGGGAAAAGAACCGCGCACGCGTTTGCCGCGCAAGGTCATTCGCTGGCGCTGTTTGGAACAGATCAGAATAAATTGGATTCCCTCGCCCGCGAGTTAAACCTGCCGAGCGAGCGACTCCTCACTTTTGTTGTTGATCTGCGCGACGGAAATGCGGTTCATTCCGCCGGGCGGGCTGTCTCTGCCAAGTTCGGCGGAGTCCACGGGTTGATCCATCTCGTCGGCGGCTGGCTCGGCGGCAAAACCATCCCCGAAACCAGCGTGGACGATTTCAACTCCATGTTCGATCAACATGTGCAAACGACATTTCATTTGTTTCAAACTTTCATGCCCCTTCTTGAAAAAAGCAAATGGGGACGTGTGATCACCGTTTCGCCGTCCACAGTTCCCCATCCGTTAGCGAAGCGCGGAGCATACACCGCCGCGAAGGCCGCGCAGGAGACTCTCATGCTCACGCTGGCGGCTGAACTCAGAGAGTCCAACGTCACCGCGAATATCATTCAAGTGAAAGCCATAGACGTAGAAGGCAAAGGTACGGGAACGACTCTCGATGAGATCGTCGCCGCGATGGTGTATTTGTTTTCAGAGGAAGCGTCGAAGATCAACGGCGCGAGGATACCGTTGTATTAACCACCCTTATGCGCGAACGCAAAGTGAACTTTGCGGTACGGTAATAAATGAAAAACTCCGAGTTCGCAATGAACTCGGAGTTTTTTGATTCTTATGATCGCTTACGGCTCGGTAACTTTCAGCCAATCCATTTCAATGATGATCGGCAGCACGTTGAACGAAGAGACCGACATGCCGATCTGTCCGCTTCTCAAGCGGTAATTCTTTTCGTTGATGGTCTTCACTTCATCGCCGTTGATGCTCAACGACAACGATTCGCCTTTGCAGGTGATGGAGTACTCGTTGACGTCTTTGCCTTGGTGGATCGCAGTCGAACCGCCGTTGGTGATGAGGTTGTAGCCGATATCGCCGTTGCTGGACACCTCGGCGTAGAGGATGTTGTACAAGCCGCCGTTGTCAATGTTGAACTCATACCAGCCCACTTCCGGGTCGTAGCGGCAGATGAGACTGACCGAGTTGGTGTTCTTGCCTCGGTTATCGGCGCGAACGTCAACCGTCACATCTTCGTATTCAAACGCGTTGTAGAACATGTAATAATAGACTTGCGGGCTGTCGAAATTCCATACAAGGAACCCATCTTTCGTCTCCACAGTGACCTTGTCTGGGTCGGCGTTGTCAGATCCGGTCACGGTGAGGACTTCCCATGCGCTGGAAAGCGGCGAATCGAACTCTTCGGTGAAGAATTTATCCGCGGATGGCGCTGGGGTGTCAGCCGGCGCGGCTTCGGTATCGGTCGCCTGAGGCTGGGGCGGCTCTTGCGTCGGTTGCTGTTGCTGTTCCTGCGTGTTAGCAGGCGGCGGGGGCGGTTGGGTCGGCGTGTCGGCTCCGCCTCCGCAAGCCAAGCCCACGATCAGAACGAGCGAGGCTAAAAAGAATAGGGGTTTGAAAGGTTTCATCACATCCTCCAATTGGATTTTGCGCAAGTATACGCAACGGGCGAATAAAAAGCAACTATTTGCCGGGGCTGTTTTTATGGTACATTCGTCCAGCCATGTCACTATTTGCCATCTCCATTTTACTGGTCAGCGCGGTCCTTCATACCGCTTGGAACCTCCTCATCAAGCAAGCCGAAGACAAATACATCGTCACATTTTGGATGGTGACCTTCGGAGGCGTCTTCGCGTTGTTTGCCTTGTTCTTTACAGGCTTGCCTCCGCACGGAATGTGGCTCTTCGCCGTCATCAGCGTGTGCGTCGAGGTGGTGTATTTCATCACTCTTTCTTATGCTTATCACGATAACGATTTTTCGCTGGTCTATCCGATCGCGCGCGGCGCGGCTCCCGCGTTCATTGCCCTCTGGGCATTTCTGTTCCTGCGCGAAAAGCTGACCACGGGCGGCGTTACCGGTCTCGCGCTCATCATCGGCGGATTGGTCGTCATCGGCGTCAACGCGTTGACTCAGGCGCATGTGACCCGCGTCCACTTCAAAGGAGTCGCGGTTGCGCTCTTTATCGCCTTTTTGATCTCGATCTACTCCACGATTGACGGCTCCGCTGTAAAGAATGGATACGCCATGCCGTACGTGATGACCATGTTTGCGCTTGTCCCCTTCGTCATCTCGCCGTTCATTTTCCGACGGTATGGCTGGGCGCGGATTAAGGAGGTTTTGGTCAAACAACCGGTCCAAGTGCCGATGGCGGGCGTATTAGGCGTGCTGGCGTATTTGATGGCGGTCTTTGCCTATTCCATCGCTCCGCTGAGTTATGCCGGCGCGGTCAGAGAAGTGAGCGTCGTTTTCGGCGCGCTCACCGGTTGGTGGCTCTTGAATGAAAAATTGGGAGGCGTGCGCGTGTTCGGCGCGTTCGTCATCTTTGCCGGGGTTCTGATGATCGCCGTGTTTGGATGATCTCGCTTGATATACTTTATTCACGCTACGCGATTTAGCCGCAGAGGAGCAACGTCACAGAGAAAGAGTGGA
>JAXLVX010000112.1:0-5618 GCA_046328795.1 Anaerolineales bacterium
GCGCGTCGTCATGACTCCCGATCAACTGAACGAAAAGACGCCGGTCTCGCCGCTGGATTTGACCAAAGACCTTTCGTGTCCTCTGCTTGGAATCTTCGGCAACGACGATACCGCGCCCTCGCCGGAGCAAGTCAATCAACATGAGACGGAATTGAAGAAACACAATAAAACGTATGAGTTCCATCGCTACGATGGCGCGGGTCACGGATTTTTCTACTACACTCGCCCCGCGTACCGTCAAGCGCAAGCCATGGATGGTTGGCAAAAAGTCTTTGCGTTTTTGGAAAAACAGCTGAGTTAATTCAATTAAGGAGACCAAAATGGGATTCATAGGAAAACTTTTCGGTAATTCAACACCACGCCTCGAGTCGCCAGATGACGACCCCGAGGCAAAACGTCTTCGGTTTGCGCAACAGAAGAATGACTGGAAAACTGTACAAGCATTTTTTAGTCAAGCGACCAATCTCATTGATCGTGAATTCTACGTTGGCAAACTTACTGAATGGAAGCAACGCCCAACGTTCTTCGATGCGTGGGTGGAAGGCAATTCGGAGTGCCCCGAAGCCTGGCTCCTTCGAGGCGCGCATGGCATTCAATGGGCCTGGGAGGCGCGTACAGGAGCGCAAGCAGAACAAGTACCGGAAGAGGCTTGGGCAATATTCTTTGAGAGACTTAAAAATGCCTGGTCAGATCTAAACCACGCGATAGAACTTAATCCCAAAGACGCTACCCCGTTTGGATTCCTTATACCCTGTGCAATGGGCTTACAAATGGAGAAGGAAATTGTTTTTCAATGCCTTGAAAATGCGCTTGCTCGGTCTATGGTTTCCTGGCAGGCACACTCTGCAACGCTCTATTATCTTTGCAAAAAATGGCACGGATCGCACGAAGAAATGTTCGAATTCGTCAGGGGAGTCAGCGCATCCGCCCCGGATGGTAGTGGGTATCACGCGTTGATACCTATTGCGCATCATGAACGTTATCTCTACGCATTCGCATTTGACCGAGACAAGGAATTTGCAAATGCGTATTACGACCAGCCGGAGATCCGTCGTGAAATTGTAGATGCCTATCATCGGTCGCTTGGCTCACGAGCCTATAAACCCGATAAAAACACGCGCTTGCAAAGTGGTTTTTTCTCGCTGGCTCTGGTTCAATGCCAGGCATTCAGGCAAGCTCACACGGAGTTGGAGCGACTCAACAACATCGTACCCGAATATCCATGGCGACACTATGGGGATCCAATCGAAAGATTTTCACAAGCCAAGGAAATTGCTAAAAGAAATATGTGATGTAATTAAGGCATTCGCGTCCGCTTATACGGAAAATGAGGAAAACGCTATGTGCACCATGATCGTTGAAAAAGTAAAAATTGACGGAAGCGGCAAAGGCGCGAGCGGATGGTTCAACCTCGAGCAAGCCAACATTTCGTATGACCATCCCTTCAACGCGCCGATGGAACACGCCCTAAACATTGACTTTGTGAACGCCTCGCAAGGTCCCTCCGCGCGCGTGGCGGTGGAGTTGAGCGAGTCCGCGGCGCGGGAGTTGGTGAAGACGATCCTTGCCGTGCTGGATCAGGCGGAGGCAGGCGGGCATTTGGAAAAGGCAAGAGTATAATGGATACAATCACGTCTACGGCATCTTGTATGGCAAAAAGTAGGATTAAGATATAGTTAGGCGGCAAAACAAATTCGTATTCGACGAGGTCAATATGAATAAAACACGAGTTGAATTTTTCAGTGACGGCGTCTTTGCAATCGCTATTACGCTCTTGGTGCTTGAAATAAAAGTTCCCGAATCAGTAAACATTGCAACCGGTTTGCTCAATCTTTGGCCCTCGTACCTCGCATACATCGTTAGCTTTATCGTTATCGGAGCGATCTGGATAAACCACCACGCAATGTTTGATTGGATCGCTCGCATAGATCATCAACTTTTGCTACTAAACACATTCCATTTGCTGTTTATCGCCTTCCTACCGTTTCCCACAGCAGTTCTCGCCGAGGCATTTCACACCAACTCCGGACGCGATGTCGCGTCTGCCTTCTATGCGGGCACTCTGACTGTTATTGGCGTGTTGGTAAACGCCATGTGGTGGTATGTAGCGTCGCGTCGTGAATTGCTAAATGAAACCGTTTCGCCTGAGCTGGCAAAAGCCATTGGAAAGAGGTTCTTGATAGGACCCGCAGGCTACGGTCTGGCGACCATTCTTGCATTTGTCAATCCGTGGCTTTCCATTGCCATTTTCATTGGCATGAACGTTTACTTCCTTTGGCCCCGCCGTCCTGCGGTTGTAGCGCGAAAATCGAGAGCGCCGCGCAAATCTCGCGCCTAAGGCTGGGGAGTCAGCGGCGCGCGAGTTGGTGAAGACGATCCTTGCCGTGCTGGATCAGGCAGAGGCGGGCAGGCATTTGTGAATTGGAGGCGATTCAAATGACTACCAATCTCAAAAAATCTCCGCAACTTGATTATGCCAGAGTCGAATTCCTGATCGCCAGATATACAGCGTTCAGAAACGAAATGCAGCACCGCAGTTCGTACAATTATCAAATGATCTCCCTCCATCTAACAATTTCAGCCGCCATTCTGAGTTTTGGGTTACAGCCATCCTCCGCCGCTTCTGTCCTTTTCGTGCTCCCCATAATCAGCATGTTGCTGGGAGTCCTAGCCGCGCATAATTGGCTGGCAAGAAAACGACTGGAATTGATTATCAAAAGCGATATTGAAACGGAATTCAACTCTATCAGCAAAGACTCCCCGTCGAATGTACAGCGCATCCCCAGATTGCTGGGCGGGATCGCCGAAGGCGGAGTGTTCGTGCTTGTTCAAATCCTCGCTTTGGTCCTGGGACTGCTGAAAGTTCAGGAGTATGCGGCTCTGGATATCGTTTTGATCATTTCGGATATTCTGTCAGTGCTTGTTGTCCTATGGCTACTCGGTACGGTATTGAGAACGATAAGGAGCGAGGAACCACCTGCTTAAGAAGCGAGACGGACATTTGTGAATTGGCGCGTATAATTCTATAGATAAGCGATGACGCTGAATTATTATTTAACACACCCAAAATTAAGGAGTTATACAGTCCTTGGTTGTATAACTTCTAGTTAACCCCTCTTTCAAAAGCATTCTTATTTGATGTTTCGAAGTTTCATACCCTTTGTTCTGGCTTTGATTGGATTGCCCATGATCTTCTTTGCTTCCATAGAGCCAGTGTTTGAATGGCAAATTAGTAACATCATTATAGATGCTCCATCATCTTACGAAGTCCGTATCGCTCCATCGCCCTGGATAGCCATAATCGGTGACAGCCTAAATGACAAATCTTATGTCTTTAACAAGGTGGCTGTTTTGAATGATGGTATGTATTGTTCTTCAAGAGGTTTTAATGTTGTAGTGAAACGCTCGCAGAATGATGAATTACTGGATCGACTATCGCTAGCGTTTCAAATCAACGACAGTAATATTTACAGGGTGACATGGTGGATATTGATTGAAATTGCCATCTCTCTGGTTTATATATTGTGGTTCACAATTTGGCATGAGCATCGTCCTGTTTCCTATGCAATTAGTTCTGCAGTAATTGCTACGATGTGTTTTTGCTTTCTCATAATACCAATGATGAGATTAATGGGCCCGAGATTTTCTTATGGCGGTATGGCTACTTGTCATGGCACAATAAGATTCAGTGCCGAGTTATCAGAGGTAAATTACTCTGTACCAACTATATTGCTTGCAGGTGTTTTTGCAGAATTAGTAGCATTTGTCATAATGGTGTATCAAGTAGTTAAGATGATTAGAAATAGAAAAGAGTCTTCAAAGTGAAACAAAGAATTCGTAAAGTTTGTGCAATTATCGCGATTACCACCCTCCTCCTCACCTCCTGCACCTCCGCATCAAGCGGATCAACCCCCACGCCGCCGGGCGCGGTCGTGCCGCGCGCGACGATCAATCCGGGACAATATCCACTCCCCGCGCTGGAGGCGCAAGCGACGCTGGTGCAAAATGTTTTGAGTCAGCCGATCCCCGTTCAGTTGGTCGTGGGACTCGACCCCGAGCGCGCGCAGGCGCAAGAGATCGCCGTGACCGACTCGCGCTTTCAAGGCGACCTGTGGGACGCATCCACCGGCGCGGCGTTGCGGAACGAGATCTTCGGCGTCTATCCCATGCGCGAAAGCGACATCACTGAATCTACAGCGCAATGCCAACAATCCGCCTGCTATCGCGTGGAGATGTACAACTACGCAAAAAACTTGACCACCGTTGGCTTCGTCAGCGTCACCGATAAAGCGCTCCTTGCAGTGACAAAAATGCCAGACACCCAACCAGACGCCCCGCAATACCTCGTTGACCTTGCGGTACAGATCGCAAGCAAATCACCCGAAGTGATCGCCGCGCTGGGCTACGCCCCCGACAGCGAAGATGCCCGCATGGAAAACACGAAGACGGCGCTCAACCTCACGCGCTGTCAACGTTCGCGGCATCTCTGTCTCGCGCCGACGTTCGTCGAAGGCGACCGCGCGTTATGGGCGATCGTTGATCTCACCGATGGCGTGCTGGTCGGAGTCCGCTGGACGGAGGTCGGCGAGTATGGACCCGCGATCACGCAACGCAGTTTGCAAGACGACATCGTCACGCAGTTATATTGCAACAAAAACACCGCGCTCGATCGCGGCGATTGGCGCATGGATTTCATCCTCACCAGTTCAGACGGTTTGCGAATCTCCGACGTGCAATACAAAGGTCGCGCCATTCTCGAAAGCGCAAAACTCGTGGACTGGCACGTGAGTTACTCCACCACCGAAGCGTTCGGCTACAGCGACGCGGTCGGCTGTCCCATTTTTAGTCAAGCCGCGGTCGTCGCGTTCCAGGGTCCCACCGTCGAGGAGATCACTGAAAACGGCGAAGTCGTCGGCTTTCGGCTTCAACAAGAATTTTGGGGCGAGCAATGGCCCCTGCCGTGCAGTTATTTTTACGTCCAGCGATTCGACTTCTACAACGACGGGCGATTCCGCGTGGCGGCTGGAAACGTCGGTCGCGGATGCGGGACGAACGGCACGTACCGACCGGTGCTCCGCCTCGCTCTCGCCGCGGATAACTCTTTCGCCACTTGGGCTGACTCGGCTTGGGAAACCTGGTCCACCGAAGGCTGGCAGGCACAGTCCGATTCGGAGCCGACAGACGAAGGCTACCAATATCGCTTCACCGATTCAAGCGGCGCGGGCTTCTACGTCGAACCGGGGCGCGGACAATTCGAAGGTGAGCGCGGCGACAACGCGTTCATCTTCGTCACCCTCGACCACCCCGACCGCGACGAAGGCGATTCGGATATGATCACCATCGGTCCGTGTTGCAACGTGAATTACGAGCAGGGTCCCGAACGATTCATTGACGGCGAATCCATCGAGAACGCGCAGTTGATCTTGTGGTATGTTCCGCAAGTGGAAAACGACGGCGCGCCCGGCGAACAATATTGCTGGGCAGAATCGATCTTAGATCGCGGCGTCTACGCGGCAAAAGAATATCCCTGTTACATGGGTCCAATGTTCGTGCCGATCCCATAACGTACCGCAAAGTTCACTTTGCGCAAACGCACCACAAAGTTCACTTTGCACACG
>JAXLVX010000113.1:0-5455 GCA_046328795.1 Anaerolineales bacterium
AGACAACGCGCGCTTATGGCAAGGATTGACCGAAGGCATCTTGCAAACCGTCGGCACAGATCATTGTCCGTTCTTCTTTGATGGCACGAAGCCGATTTTGTATGAAGGTGAAAAGATTGCCATCCCCGGCAAGGAATTAGGCAAAGACGATTTCACAAAAATCCCGAACGGACTGCCCGGGATTCAAGATCGTATGCCCGTGTTGTGGACGACGGGAGTTCGCGCTGGGAAAATTACCGCGAATCAATTTGTGGCGTACATGTCCACGAACCCTGCAAAAATTTTCGGTTTATATCCGCGCAAAGGCGCCCTGCTCGAAGACTCCGATGCCGACGTTGTGATCTGGGACCCCGAAAAGAAAGTGAACTACGGAGTCGCCATGTCACACCAGCGCACGGACTACAACCTCTACGAGGGCTGGGAATTGACTGGCTACCCCGAAAAAGTTTTTCTGCGCGGTAAGTTAATTGTGGATGGTGCTGAATGGAAAGGCAAGCGAGGCGATGGAAAGTTTTTGAAGAGGGGAGAGGGAGAGTTTGTTTGAGTCCGCTTTAGCGGGCTTTGTAAGAATAGCACGGGGGCTCGTCCCCGTGCGGGTTTGAGGCTGGCAATCGTTTGCTCAATATGTTTCTACAACCGTCGCATCTGGAATTTCTTCAAGAAAATTTCTGAGGTCGTTAAATAATTCATCAAATGTCTCTTGTGGAAATGGGGTGGCGTTGGGGATTTCGTTATCACTATCGATATAAAAAGTCGTACGAATATGGTCCTTGAGACCTAGCCCGCCAATAATATGGAAACCATCGCCATATATTTCAAGATGAAAAATCGATTTGTCTGAGCTAAAGAATAATTTAAAGTCGAGAGAATGTTTATCCGCGAACTTTTGCAACTGGTCAAGAACTTCCTGACTTCGATTCTCATCAATGGTTATAACCAAAGACTTTATCCTTTCTGAAATCCTGACTTTCGGGATTTCCATGACGTACCCCTTGAAATCGTTAAATAATTCATCAAAAGTCTCCTGAGAAATTGGAGGGGAGGCTGAATTAAAAAAAGAGAAACCAAACTCTCCTGGAGAATCTATTCTGTTGCTAACAACTATGTGGAAGTCATTAGTTTCCATGAAGATGGAGAAATATGTATGGTCTTTATTGTAAAAAGCCTCTTCAAGCTTAAGCGAATGTTTATCTGCAAACTTTCGAAGTTGAGCGCGAAATTCCTCGAGATGATTGGCGTCCATTGTTATCTCAAAGTCTTTTACAGACACACTATTAGGGTCTGAAGATGCTGTCAGGCATCCAAAGATAGACAGTAATAAACTGATGAGCAGACACGCAATCAAGAGCGACCTTGTAGATTTAGTTGACATAAAAAATTCCTTGCAATTCTCAATATTTGAGTAGGTAGTACAAGTCTGTCTCAGTTCATCCAGCAGTTCAACTGCTGGATGAACCCTCCATCAACTCCCTCACCCTCTCACGCCCCGCATACACCCCGCGATACTTTTCAGGCAACAGCGCCGCGATTCTACACATCACTTCGTCTGTCGCTTGTTGAAGCGCGGTATCGCGGTTCGCTTTCGCAAGCGGCGGGATCACGAACGGCTTTCCTCCCGTCAGCGTGATGGTTGATTTTCTGAGTCGCTTTACATTCCCAAGAACTACTTTATCTTCCGTGCCGGTGATTCCCACCGGGGTGATCGGAAAGCCCGAACGCGCCGCCAGAAAAGCGACACCAGGCTTCCCTTCGATTAAAGAACCGGTGGGCGAGCGAGTCCCTTCGGGGGCGATGATGAGACACTTGCCAGCTTCCATCAGCGCGATCATCTTGCGAATCGCTTTCAGGTCCGGGTTGAAGCGATCCACGAATAAAAAGTTCAAGTGTTTTCCCAGCCAGCGAATCCAGCCGATCTTTTCGAACTTTTCCGCAACCGGGATAAATAGGTCGGTGCGGTCAATTGCGTAGAAGACCATCACGATATCGAGAATGCCGATGTGATTCGCGGCAAGGATCATCCCGCCGGTGAGCGGCGCGTTTTCTCTCCCGCGAATTTCGATGCGCGCGATCACCCGAAGTAGGATGCGGATCAAAAACCGCAAGACGCGAAGTATCATGGCTGGTCGAGCAATTCCTTCACGCGCGGATGATCTGCATAGAACCCGCGATAGTTTTCAGGGAGCATCGCCGCAATGCGGCACATCAGTTCATCGGTGGCGGCGCGTAATTCTTGTTCGCGCCCTCCCTTGCCCTTCGAGATTTCGATCTTATACGGTTCGCCCACATGTACCACGATTCTTGAACGGCGAAATCGTTTCAAGTTTTGCACGATCACGCGGTCTTCGGTGCCGGTTACCGCCACAGGCACCACTGGGAATCCGCTTTTGCTGGCGAGGAACGCCACGCCGAGTTTTGCCTCTTGCAAGGCTTCGGTCTTCGAGCGCGTTCCCTCCGGCGCAATGACGAGCAACCCGCCCTCCTTCATGCGTGTCAAAATTTCGCGCAGCGCCGAAAAGTCCGCTTCAAAGCGGTTGAGCCAAATCGCGTTCACGGCTCGCCCGATAGCGCCGAACAGCCAATGGTTCTTATATTTCTCGGCAACCGGCATGATGATATCTTCGCGGTCAATCACCGCCAACAGCGCGGCGGTATCGAGCCTGCCCAAATGGTTTGCCGCGCCGATGAGGTTGCCGCCGGGGATCTTTTCCATCCCGTGAACCTCAATATCGGCGATGAGGCGCATCAACATGCGGATAACAGAGCGAACAATTCTGAATGTCATTGGCGGGATTGTACAATAGACTCTATCGGAAAGAAAGTTGGGACGCAGACACCTGCACTTGCGTCAGGTGCAAGTGTGAACGCTGATCCACGCTGATTCAAAGAGAAAATCTGCGTTTTTCTGCGTTCATCAGCGTCCAAAACGGATTTTGGCTTACTAATAAAACGAGCGGCATCAGCCGCTCGCCTTGTGCGAAAACGAAAAGTCAACGTTATCTCCACAGGTAATCGTCCGAACTTTTTCGATGTGTTTCCGAGCCGTATTTCTCGAACATGCGCTGAAAGATGAGCATGTCGCTCGGCGCGATGTTGATGATCTCAAAGCCCACGTTGAACGTGTTGGGGTCTACATAATCGGGGTGAGTCCATTTACTGCGGGCGATAAAGACCACCGCAGTTTGTTCCGCTCCAAGGTCGGGCGTCAGGTCAATGTGCATGCGAAAATCCTGCCCGGGCGGAATGTTCTTTGGGCAATCGAGTTTGAAGCCTCCCGAACTGATGTCGGAGAGATAGCCGATGATCTGCTTCGTGCCTTCATCTTTCACTTGCATGTAGTAAGTGAATTCACGGCGGTCTATTTTTCGCTTATCTGCCATTCTGACTCCTTCCTTCCATAGTATATGCCAAATCAAAAAAAGTTGCAAAACAGAAAATGGATTTTGGAGTTTAGTCCGCTTTCAAGATATGCGTGAGGATCGTCGCGCCCGAGCCGCCGATGTTTTGCGCCATGCCGATTCGCGCGCCGTCCACTTGAGTCGCGCCGCACTCGCCTCGCAATTGCTGGACGACCTCCACAATTTGATAGACTCCCGTCGCGCCGACTGGATGCCCTCGGGCTTTGAGTCCCCCGCGCGTGCAGACGGGTCTTTCCCCGGTCGGGCTGATTCGCCCATCTAAGCCGAGTCGCACCCCCTGACCTCGCTCCGCGAACCCGCACGCTTCAAGCGACAACGCCGCCATGATCGAGAACGCGTCGTGCAGTTCAAACACGTCAATCTCCTCAGGCGAAACGTCTGCCATCTCATACGCGCGCTTCGACGATTCATACGCGGCGGATAAAAACAGCGGGTCTTTGCGCGAATGGACCGCGATGGTATCCGTTGCGGAGGCGGAACCCGCGATTGTTATTTTCGGCTTCCCATTTAGCGACACAACCTTCTCCGCAGGGACGATGACCACAGCCGCCGCGCCGTCTCCAGTAGGAGATGCGTCGAGCAAATTGATCGGCGTGGCGACCATCGAGGATTTTTCAAATTTATCAACCGTGATCTTTTCGTGCAATCGCGCGAACGGGTTGTGCATGGCATTCGCGTGCGAGTTGATCGAGAACGGCGCGAAGTCTTCATGCTTCCAGCCGAACTCGTGCATGTAACGCCGCATGATGAGCGCGTTCAACCCGACGAAAGAGATGCCCTGTTCCAATTCGTAGTCCGCGTCGGCGGCGGTGGCAAGCGCGGAGGTGACGTCGTGACCGGCTTTGTCGGTCATCTTTTCGACGCCAACGACGAGGGCTGAATCCGCGTCGCCTGCCGCAACAGCCATAAGGGCAGAACGAAACGCCGCCGCTCCCGAAGCGCACGCAGCTTCCACTTTCACCGCTTCCTGCTTCCACAATCCGATCCAATCCGAAAAGAACGCGCCGAGCTGGTTCTGCCCGCTGACGGTGGAGGAGAGCATGTTGCCGACGAAGAGCGAATCGACTCGATCCACGCCCGCATCTTGCATGGCGGCGAAGGCGGCTTCCCCGCCGATCTCGCGCAGGGATTTGTCCCACTGCTCGCCGATGTTTGTTTGTCCGATTCCTAAAATTGCCACTGGTCGCATGTTTGCCTCAGATGATTTATACTCGGTCAATCACGAATTAAGTAGTAACGACTTTAGTCGTTCAGGTAAAAGGCGACTGACCCATAGGGCGCTTCGCAGAGTCGCCATTACCAGCAGATTGATTGTGTAGTGAGCGTTCTCTAACGCTCATGTACTATGGTTGTAATTGTAATCGGAGCGACTCTCACTTGCTATCAAAAATGACGCGCGCGGCATGGAGCCAAAATCTTCTGCTTGCACTAGAGCAATTTGGGGAGGAGGGACAAATCTACGCGTCGTATTTGCGAGCGCGTAAAACTTACATTGGCTTTTGGAAGGTGCGGAAAAACGTTAGCGCGTTTTGGACGCCGCTGGGAACGATCCATTTGAATGCCGTTGAATATTCGCCTGAATCGAATCCCGCTGACCCGCGTCTGCTGACGTTGTTGATCCACGAGGTGAAACATTTGCAACAGGGACTCGTCACTGCGCTTTCGGTCTATGGCGAGTTGGAGGCGTGGCAATTGCAGTTCAGGTTGTATCATCAAAAAACGAATGCAAGGATGCACTCATCCATTCGGAAACTTTTGGCGCTTCCGTTTGGCTGGGATCGCGACGTGTTGAAGCAAGCGGGTGTCTTCATGCAGGAATACGCGGGCAAAGGCTATCGCGTGGACTTGCTCCCGCTATACCCGCTGGGAAAAGAAATTCGTTATCGGTTGTTTGGAAAGATGCCCACATGAGTTCTCGCGCTGATATTCTTTCGCTTCTCAACAGAAATAAACTCCCTTCGCCGCCCGTGTTCAGCGGGTTGATTCATATCACCGAGGAAGGGTTGCAAAGCGAAGGGCTTGCGTTGCATGAAGTCCAT
>JAXLVX010000114.1:0-5377 GCA_046328795.1 Anaerolineales bacterium
GAGGATGACTCCCTCGCTTCCTCCGCCGTGCGAAGGCTTGATGACAAAATGATTCCCAAGCGGAGAGAGATCGAAGTCGGGAGGCACGGGCTGTTCGAGAAACGGCGGCAGGATGATCGTGTGCGGCGTGTGCATCCCCGCGCTGATGAGTTCGAGGTGCATGGTGGCTTTATCTTCCGACCACGCTGAAAGTTCGGGAGGGTTGATGCGGCGTTTGTTGTATTCCCTTGCCCAGTTGTTGATCGGCAGGAAACGATCTTCTCCCTGCGAACGGTCAAGCAGCGTGTTGAAAGTTTTTTCACCCTTGTACAATGCAGAGAGCGACTCAAGCAAATTTTCTGGTGTGATCTGCCAGAAGGTTAATCCTTGTTCCTTGCAAGCATGTTCAACAAAGTGGACAAAGTCAATATCATGTTCCCAATACCAAGGGAGGCAGAGGTCGTAGTGCATGGGGGAATTGTAAGGGATGAAGGATGAATTATGAAGGTTTCAAGTTTCAGGTTACAAGTTACAAGTTACAAGTTACGTGTTTACTTGTCTACTTGTTTCCGTATCTACCTGTTTACTTGTGTACTTGTTTACTTGTGTACTTGTTTCCCTCCCACTGGTACAATCGGCGCATCAATTCAGGAAAAGGATAAACAATGAGTAAAGATACCGTTGAAAACGGCGTGGTGGTTTCGATCGAGTACACGCTTCACGTGGATGGCGAATTGCTGGATAGTTCTGAGGGACAGGGTCCGCTTCATTTTTTGGCGGGATATGGCAACATCGTCCCTGGGCTGGAAAATGAAATGATGGGCATGAAGATTGGCGACAGCAAGAAAGTTGTCGTGAAGCCCGAAGACGGGTACGGCGAATTCGATGAAGAGGCGTTCATGCAAGTGCCGCGCGATCAATTCCCCAAGGAAATGGAGTTGGAAGTAGGCGCGGAGTTAAACGTGCGCGACAACGAAGACAACTCGCATCTCGCGCGCGTGGATTCCATCGAAGGCGATGTGGTCACGTTGAATTTCAATCATCCGCTGGCGGGCGATGAGTTGCATTTTTACGTGCGCGTGATTAATCTGCGCGAACCGAACGCGGAAGAATTGGATCACGGTCACGTGCACGAGGGCGGGCATCATCACTGAGAGTGAGGAAGTTATCAGTGAGAAGTGATCAGTAATAAGATGAAGCGAGAAACAGGCTGAGGGTTAGAAGCAGGCGGCGGCTGAGAAAGAGGCGTTAGTCAAATGAAAAAGATGGATGCGTTGTGAGTCGCATCCATCTTTTTGTTACTTATGCCCGCGCTTCGTCTACGTGACGAGAGAACATCGTCACTCCGCTCAGCGCGGGGAATTACGGTTGGTACGTGATGTTCACCGAGATGTAGTCGAGCGAGAAATCGCGCGAGGTGCTGCTTGCCACATCAATCACGCGGACGCGGAAGTTGCCGTTTGAGAAATCGCTCAACGACCACGCGCGTCCCCATGTATCTGCCGCGCTGCCGAGTGTGTATGTGGCTTCGGATGTGGTGAGTGTTGAGGTCTGCTTTGCCGTTGTCCACGATGAGCCGCCATTCCACGAAAGTTGCACGCAAAGTTTCGGCGAACCGCTGGTCGAATCTACCCGCGCGTCGAGCCGCACTTGAATCCCCAGCACCGTGCCAGATGGGATGTTGAAACCGAAGTTGAAGAAGTGATGTTTATCTTTTCGGTTATTCGTGCAGGAGGTGCTGGTGCCGTTGCCGCTGTTCGTGTCCACTGCAAAGACGCTGTCGTTGCCGAAAGCGTTGGTCGGGTTGGTTTGGTAACCGTTGTTATCGCCGGCGCTCGAAGTTTGCGCGGCTTGCCCAGAGGGAGCGAGATAACCCGTGCTGGTGGATGATCCCGGCGTGTTGGTGGCTGTGGGCGTAAAGGTTGCAGTGGGTGTGAAGGTCGCGGTGGGCGTGTTGGTCGGTGTGTTCGTCGGACCCGGTGTCGGTGTTGGACCTGTGCCTAACGTGCCGCCATCCACAACGAGGGCGAACTTCTGCGGACCGTTCGGAACGTTGAACGCGTTGACGGTGATGGTGTATGAGCCGCTTGGCGATTGGATGTACACATTCTCGACGTTGTTGCGGCGATCAGCCGAACCGCCAGTCGCGCTCCATCCTCCGGAGAAGACGTTGCCGCGATACGTGTTGCCGCCGTTGACCACGGTCAGATCGAGATCGTTGACGAGGTTGACCGACGCGGTATCCGTGGAAGGATAGTCTGACCAGACGAGAGTTCACGGAGCGGACCGCCGGCAAGCGGGTCACGTTGAAGACTTGCGAGCCGCCGCTCAAACCGCTTGTGGCTTCTTCAACGAATTGGATCGTCCCATCGGTCGCGGCATCGAGATTGATCCGTCCCCAGCCTTCATGGTTGTTCGGGATGGGGAAGTCGTTGTCGTTCGCGCCGTCGTTGTTCTCATCCGCCATATCCACCGCGGAGTTGATGATCGTTGCTTTGGCTAACGCGGCGGTTGCATTGATCCCGTACGCTTTGTTGTAATAATCTTACAACAGCCACGCCGCCCGCCGTAAGCGGATTGGACATCGAAGTGCCGCCCATGTATTTATAGTCTGCGTTGTAAGGGGAAGCCCCAGCCGTCGTATTGATACGCGCTGTTCTGGAGGATCTGCCGAAGCATCGTAGCCTTGTTGATACAGATTGAACAAGTGGAAAGATCCACGTTCCGGGGCGACCACATCCGGCTTGATGCGCCCGTCATTTACCGCACCGCGGCCTGAAAACGCCGCCATTGATCCGAATTACCCGCCGCCGGATCGCTGTTGATCGGGTTCGCCGGATAATCGCTGGGCCACGAAGTTCCGTACGTGGCGATCACGTTGGCTCCGCTTTGCAAGGCGCAGGTGGTGTAAGCGAGACTCGTATCGCATGATAGTTATCCGCGCGTTGGTTTTCGCTGGCGCCCACGGTGAGAACGTTCTTTGCCGTGGCGGGCGAACCGATCGAGTCGTTATCAATCACGCCGTCGCTGTTTGAGTTCAATGCCTTCGTTGCCCGCCGAGAAGGTGATGACCATATCGCGGTTGGGTCCAAATGAACGAGTCGGTGTTGGCGCTGTCCACGGTGTAATCGCCAGCCGCCGCCGATCCCTGAATTGGAATGGATGCGCGCGCCGGCGTTGTACGCCTGTTGATACAGCGTTTTCAAATCGCTTGAAGTCCGGGTCAGGAAATATCCGTTCGCGGGATAGCCGCCAAAAGATCTGACAGAACGATGTGACCGTTGCCCAGTTTTCAGTGGATTGAAAAACCAAGCGCGCGGCTGGAGCAACGCCCATGCCGATTCCGCCGAGTCCGCCATCGCTCAACACCGAACCTGATGTATGCGTGCCGTGACCGGAATCCACATCAATCGAGCCATCGTTCGTGATGGATTGGAAACATCCGCCTGCCGCGCCGCCACCCGTAGATGGCGACGACCGACTCGACGGGATGTCTGCGTGCGCGGTGGCGGCTGTCCCGCCGCCCATAAGCCGGGTATCCGCTACCGCGGCGATCTGCGTCGAACCATCGTAGCCGCGCAAGTTGGCGGCAATCGCGCCGATGATGTCGCGGGCTGTGTCATTCTTCGCCGGGATTCCTTCCGCTCTGGAGAGCAGAGTTTCGTTCATGGCAAGCATTAATCGATGGCAACATCATCCACTGCCGCGATCGCATCCACGAATGCGCCGTTTGCCGCAAACGTGATCAACGTGTCGTTCTCGAAGGCGAGAACTTGCGCGCCGGGGCTTGGGCGATCAACGCGCGAACGACTCCGAAGTTCGACCCTCTCTCGAGGCGGATCATGTACACATTCGTCGCGCTGTCGCGCCTTAGGTCGGCGCCCAACTTAAATTGCGCGCGGAAGGGCGTCACACTGCTGACAAAGTTAAACCCCCTCACGCGTTGGGCAATGCCGGCGTTCATCCGCACTTTGAACGCAAAGTCTGGGATGTACCCCAATACTTCCGCGCCTTCCGCCGTCAGCGCGTCTTTCCATGACTGCTCAACGGGCCCGGCAAATTGCACAATGAAGTACCTGCCGCTTGCTTGCGCGGCGCTCTCCAATTGCGAGGGAACGAAAACGCCGCTCTTCAGATGGATCGAAGCCTCTGAACGCGCGGCGGGCGCCATTGTCACAGACCCCAATAACAGGGTCAGCACGACCATGGCAGACAATAGATACCTGACTGTTTTATTCATACACATTCTCCTCTATGTGAAGATATTTTGAAAACGCTGACCTACGCAGTCAACGTTTAGCAACCAAACAGTATCGGATTTTTATATAAAGTATACGAGAGTGGTCGGATTTTACACCCCTTTAATTGGATGTCAATGGATTATTTGTTACATGGACAACACCGCTTCATTCTCAGGGCGGCTTGATTCTGTTTAACCAGCCGATCTCGCCCTTCGACTTCGCTCACTGCAAAATCATTTCCGCCCTGAGCGGAGTGAGGAGCGATCTTTGCGACGAACGCAGTCGAAGGACACACAGCGAGGAGAAATCATTGCCTGACCCACGCCTCTATTTTTTTCAAGGACTGGGCCACGGGATTTCGACCGGTCCGCCGTAGCCGTGTTTCTCTTGGACGTAGACTCGTCCATGCGAAGGGACAGCGCAACCCGCTTCATCTTTTTCCACGGTGATGAATGGGAAGTTGGTGCCGAGCGTTTCAAAAATGATCTGCCCTGCTTCGCATCTCCACACTTCGACGAGGTATTGGCGCATGTTCTCGTTTGCGAATTTACCGGGGCTGATCGGCACAGGCTCCCACGAGATGACCACGTTCCCGTTTTCATCGCGTTTCGCGCTCGCCCAGCTGGGACCCGGATAATACGGTGAAACAATAAGTTTGACGCCCGGATACACAATGGGCAATGCTTGCGGATCGCCTTGGATCTCGAGGAATTTTTTATTGACCCAGCAGTTGGCGCTTCGGTTTTGAGGGTCTACATTTTCCACCCAGACCCAGTTATTCCCATCCGCGCGCCCGATCAATTTTATCCTTGCGGTACGGTTGAGGGCAACGAGATATAAATATTCCGCGCCGGGACCGTAGCGGCATGTCAATTTATCGGCGGTGACGGTGGCGCGTAAACTTTCAACGGTGGGGATCGGCGTCAGCGTTGGGGTATCTGTCGGCGCGGGGGTGTCGGTGGGGAGGGGCGTGGATGTCGAGGTGGCGGTCGGCGCGGGGGTGAAGGTTGAAGTGGATGGAACGGTCGAGGGTGTGTAGGCAGGTTGAAGGGAGGGAGAAGCGGGTTGTCCTCCTCCGCTTAAATTGCATGAAAGAGTCGTCAGAACGATCAACGCGATGAAGTATCCGTTTTTGTTTTTCATTTCCCCATTGTACT
>JAXLVX010000115.1:0-5162 GCA_046328795.1 Anaerolineales bacterium
CAGCTGGTTTCGAATATTCTTGCCGGCACATCCACCGTGCGCGGCGACGCGATGCGCATCCGCCAGATCTTTATCAACTTGCTTTCGAACGCCGCAAAATTCACTGAAGAAGGCGCGATCAAAGTGGAGGCGCAAAACCAAAAGACCGCCGATGGAAAAACGGAAGTCATGATCCGCGTCACAGACACAGGTCCCGGCATCACGCCTGAAGATCAAGAAAAACTGTTCAAAGCCTTTTCACAGGTGGACGGTTCAGCCACGCGCAAAAGCGGCGGCACCGGCTTGGGTCTTTCCATTTGCGCCAACCTTGTTCAATTGCACGGAGGGCGCATCGGCGTGACCAGCGAGGCGGGGCAAGGCTCGACGTTCTGGTTCACGCTTCCGCCATACCTTCAACCGCTCGAAGAAATCCCCGCAGACCGCAAGATCGTGGTCGCCATTGACGACGATCCCAAAGTGATCAGCCTCTACGAACGATACTTGACTCCTCAAGGCTACTTCGTGATACCTTTCATCGAAGCCAAAGGCGCGAAGGAACGCATCCTTGCGATCAAGCCTTACGCGATCACGCTCGACGTGATGATGCCCAACATTGACGGCTGGACGCTTCTTTCGGAATTGAAGTCTGACCCAGCCACTCGAGATATTCCCGTCCTCATCTGCTCGATCCTCGAACAGGCGGATAAAGGATTCAACCTCGGCGCGGCTGATTACCTCACGAAACCCATTCTGGAGGAAGACCTCGTCCAAGCCATGAGCAGGCTGGATAAAAAGGGAGATATCCACAGCGTACTCGTGATTGACGACAGCCCGGAAGACCGGCGTCTGATGCAAAAGATATTAGGCGCAAACGGAAAATATGAGATCGCCGTAGCGGAAGGCGGACGCGATGGCTGGGACGCGATAAAAGCCAATCAGCCTCATGCTGTTATACTTGACCTCTTCATGCCGGATTGGGATGGGTTCACCGTTTTGGAAAAACTTCGCGAGGACCCGCAACTGCGAAACCTGCCTGTGCTCGTCATCAGCGGCGGAGGCTTGAGCGAGGAACAATCGAAGCAATTACAAGAGTTCGGAAAGCGCCTGCTGTTGAAAGGCTCGCTCAACGAAACCGAACTGATCACCAGCATCGAACAAGCGCTTGAACTTTTGGGTTGATCCGGCGCAGAAAAATCAATTGACCTCTCGCTCAGCCGCAGAGACCCTTGAGAAAATCTCTGTGTTTCTCCGCGGTCTCTGCGGCAAAAACAGCATTTGCAAAAGGTCGAATAAAAGGCTTCTCACACAAAATGTTATTCGTCATACGATGTCTCGACTGCGGTCACGCCGCGCCTTTCATGCCGCGTTCGATGCACTGCCCCAACTGCAACAGCCAATGGCGCGAAGCGGAATACGACCTCAAAGAAGTTGCTAAAACTTTTCCCGCTGAACTAAACAGCCGGCGGTTCGACTTGTGGCGCTACCGAGAATTGCTTCCGATCCACACGCCGAACCCAACGTTACGATTAGGCGAGGGAGGCACGCCGCTCATCAAAGCCGCGAATCTCGGCAACATGCTGGGCTTGCCTAATTTATATATCAAGGATGAACGCCAAGGACCAACTTCCTCCTTCAAGGATCGGCAAGCGGCGGTGACGATTGCCGCGCTCAAAGAAGGCGGCGTGACCGAAATGGTCGCCGCTTCCACGGGGAACGTCGCCATCGCTCTTTCCGCGTATGCGGCGCGGGCGGGAATCAAACTGTGGGCATTCGTCACCAGCCTCGTCCCCGGCGTGAAGATGCGCGAGATCGCGTTGTATGGCAGTCAGGTGGTGAAGATCACCGGTTCGTACGATCAGGCGAAACAAGTTGCGGCGGAGTTCGCGCGTCAACGCGGACTGTATCAAGACATGGGCGCGCGCACGGTGACGGCGGTCGAAGCGATGAAGACCATCGCATTCGAAATCGCCGAACAACTCACAATGGAAGATGACACGGTTCAGCAAGCGAACGGCGCTAACCCAAAATGGAAAACACCAGATTGGTACATTCAAGCCGTCAGCGGAGGGATGGGACCGCTCGGCGTGTACAAAGGATTCCGCGAACTGAAACAATTGGGAATCATTGATCGCATCCCGGCTCTTGCTCCGATCCAAGCCGAGGGTTGCGCGCCGATGGTTGATGGCTGGAGGAAAGGTTTGGAAAAAGCCGAGCCGGTTCTCTCGCCGAATACCAGAATCGAAACGCTCGCTACCGGCGACCCCGGCAGAACGTACACACTCCTGCGAAAAGAAGTTCTCGAAACGAACGGAACATTTGAAAGCGTTTCAGATGATGATGCTTTCAGAGCCATGCACGTGCTTGCCAAACTTGAAGGCATTTCGGCTGAACCCGCGGCTGGCGCCGCTTTCGCCGGTTTGTTCAAACTGGTCCGCGCTGGCACGATCAAACCTACCGACATAGTGGTGGTGAACTGCACGGGTCACACGGTCCCGGCGGAACAATTCCTGTTCGATGAAAATTGGACGCGCGATGTAGATTATCCCGGCGCGATGGCGCAATCGGAGACGCCGCAAGAGGGGTTGCTTGCCGCGCTCAACAATGTGACGCCGAACCGCTTCCCGCGCGTGGCGGTGGTAGACGACAGCCCGGAGGCGCGCCGCCTCATCCGCCGCATTTTGCAATCGCAGGGCGATTTTGAAATTTTCGAGGCGGTGGACGGACGCGACGCCATCGAACTCGTGAACCGCGAGCATCCCGATATCGTCATCCTCGACTTGATGATGCCGGAAGTGGACGGCTTCGCCGTGTTAGACGCATTGCGAAGCAAGCCCGAAACGGCGAACATTCCGGTAATCGTTGCCACCGCGAAGGAGTTAACGGTGAACGAGAAAAGCCGCCTGCAGGGGCAAATCCAATCGCTGATGCAAAAAGGCGATTTCCTCAACGATGATTTTCTGGATGAAGTCCGTTCCCTGATACGATAATGACCGAACGGGATGAAACACCGGTTGGTATCAACGAGGTAACCTACCCCTCGTTGAAATTGAGAACCCGCTTGATGCACAAAATGAAAATTCGGGGAATCAATGCCGCGCTGTTATCCGCCGTGTTCCTTGGGCTCGCGCCGGTCTTCGGCAAAGCCGCCATGGGCGCGGATAAATTTTCGCCGTTCGCCGTCGTTGCCCTGCGCACCAGCATCGCCGCGCTCCTGCTCGTCTTGATCCTTGCCGTGGTCAATCGCCGCGCGTTATACATCTACCCGGCGGCGTTGTATATCACCGCGCTCGCCGGGGCGATCAACGGCATCGGTTCCATCTTTTACTACATCGGCTTGAGCAAGTTAAACGCCAGCGTAGCGCAATTGTTGTATTCACTGTATCCATTCTTCGTAGCGTTCTGGCTTCAACTGGACCGACAACCTCCCACCCGTTTAACCATGGCTCGAATTGGAGTCGCGCTCGTCGGCGTGTATTTCCTCACTCGAGGCGCAACAGGATTCATTGACCCGGTCGGCGCGATATTCATGCTCATCGCCGCCGCGCTGTACGCGCTTCACCTCCCCATCAATCAACGCGCGTTATACGATGTCCCCGCGCCCACCGTTACGGTATACACTCTGCTTGCGATGAGCGCGATCGTCGTGCCGGCGTATTTTATCTTCGATGGAAGCCTGCCGGGTAAAAACGCCGTCTGGGCTCCCGTGCTGATGTTGACCGCGGTGACCTTTTTCTCGCGTCTGACTCTCTTCCTCGGCGTCAAGCACATCGGCGGGATGCAAACGGCTCTTCTCGGACTGGCGGAGCTGATCGTCGCCATCGTGTTTAGCCACCTCATCTTAGGTGAAAACTTCACCGGGCGCCAATGGCTTGGCTTGTTGGGCTTGGGTTTCAGCCTGCTCTTGGTGTGGTTTGAAAAGCCCCCATCAAGTCCGCCGCCAACGCATGGAATTTTAGGCTGGCTTCAGCCTCCCGATTTCCCAACGGATTTTTACAAGCATTAGAAACTTCTGTAGAGCGAGATAATTGCAAGTTAACAATTCAACCAACCATTACGGAAATTGCCCAAAGACCCCGAAGGGGTCAAATGATTCTAGAATTGATGGATGGATCACATTCAACCCCGAAGGGGTGTCAGAGGCGGCAAATTTATGTCATCCCTTCGGGATTTGAAGATCCATTTGCCATTTTTAGAATCCTGCCATCCCTTCGGGATTGGCTCTATGGCAATAATCCATATCAGGTTTATTGCTAGATTTATTGGTTAATCTACAAACATCGCACCGTTCTATTATCTCTATCTCCGTTATACTTTCACACATGGATTCAAACTCAGATTCCCCCATCGGCATCTTTGATTCGGGCGTCGGCGGGCTGTCGGTCTTGCGCGCGATCCGCGAGCGGATGCCAAACGAAGCGATCCTCTACTTCGGCGATCAGGCGCACATCCCCTACGGGCCGCGCCTGATGGAGCAGATCCGGCGCTTCTCAGAAGCGATCACAAATTTTCTGCTGGAGAAAAACGCGAAGATTATCGTCGTTGCATGTAACACAGCCTCCGCCGCGGCGCTGAAATATTTGCGAGAGAAATTTCCGAATGTTCAATTCGTCGGCATGGAGCCAGCAGTGAAGCCCGCCGCAGAATATACGCGCACCGGCAAAGTGGGAGTCCTTGCCACGCCGGCGACGTTTCAAGGCGAGTTATACGCATCGGTTGTGGGACGGTTTGCTAATGGCGTGGAAATATTTCAGAACACATGCGACGGGCTTGTTCAGCAGGTGGAGCAGGGAAATTTAGGCGGCAGTGAAACGCGCAGAATTCTGAATGACGCGCTTACGCCCATGCTCGAACAAAATATTGATACAGTCGTCTTGGGATGCACGCATTATCCCTTTGTTATTCCATTGATCCAGGAGATCGTCGGCGAGAAAGTTCGAGTGATTGACCCGGCTCCCGCTGTGGCGAGGCAGGTCGAACGTCTGCTTGAGGCGGGATGGAAGAAGAGTCAAATGTCGGCGCGAGGGAAAATCCAATTGATCACGTCGGGGAATCCCGCCGCTCTGCAATCCCTGTTGCCGAAATTGCTACGCGAGGGCGGCGAAATTATCCGAGCTGATTGGTTGAACGATACAAAGATCACAACGCCCACGCGAGCATGAAGCCGAAGATGGCGATGATCACGC
>JAXLVX010000116.1:0-5028 GCA_046328795.1 Anaerolineales bacterium
CGACGATTGCGGAGTTGTCGCTACGCGCGGCTGACCAAGTCCCAACTGTTTCGTCACCCGCGTTCGCAAATTTGAAATATCTTGTTTGGTGATAATGAGTCGGCGCGCGGCGATGTCGAATGGGAGCAATAACGCGGCGAGCAGGATCAGCCATTGCCACACGGGACGCGAAGCGCGCGCGGCGTCGAGGTTGTGCGAGAAGACATCCGCGGGGTTCGACGTGGCGACCTGCCCGTTCGATAAAGCCGCAAGACGCAGAAGCAGGTCGGGGTCCGAATCGAGCCGCTTGTATTCGGGCGAATACGACAACGCCCAGCCCGTCGTCTCGGCGAATGAATCCGTCTCATCGGCGGATGTCCCCGCGAATCGGATCAAGTACACGCCCTGCTCTTTCGGATCGAAGACCGCTTCGTACCGACCGGGGGCGACCTGCTTCAACGTAAGCGATTCGGTTTCGCCGTTCGGCGCCACCACGTTGGCGCTGGCTTCGTATCCGTTGATGAATTCGCCGCTTGGCGTTTGCGCGTCGAGCGTGATACGCGCTTGCCCGTTGATGAGTTCGACGCTGGCATCGAGCGTGTTGTCTACCGTGTTGCCGATGGTGTATCGAACCGTTTGCGCCCAAAATTTTGCGAAGTTATCCGAAGCGAGCCAATCGCGCGCCCAGCGGCCCGTGGCGTCGGAGGTGAACGCGACCGCGCGACCGAGACCATATTGCCACGCCGCGAGGATCGGATCGTCTTTATCGGACTTGAGGATCACCTGCGCGAGGTCTTTCGGACTCGACGCCACGTAACCGTACAAGCGCGGCAGTTCGTTGATGCCCGAAAGGATCGGCGATGAGTTGGCAAGCGCGGGGAAGAACGGCTCCTCCACGAGATACGCGCGCGCGGCGAGCGACACTTCCTCGGTGAAGATGCTGGGGATACTGCTTGGGTCGTTGGTGAAGTGATAGCGTCCGCCGCCGACCTCGGCGAGGTCTTCGAGGAACGGCGCGGCGTCGTTGCCCACGCCGACGGTGGACATGGTGATGTTGTTTTCTTCGAATAATTTTTGCACAAGTTCGGGGATGCCGGTCTCGTCTGCGCCGCCGTCGGTGAGCAGGATGACGTGTTTCACTTTGGCGGGATCGCCCGGCAAGACTTCAGACATGGCTCGCACGCCGGACATGATGTCGGTTCCGCCGCCGCCGCGAATCGAGCCGATGGCGCTAATCACCTGATCGGGGTCGCTGAGTTCGGTCATCGGCACAACCCACGAAGCGGCATCGTCGAACGCGATCACGCCGACGCGGTCGGTGGGGAAGAGGAACTCGATCGAACGCGCCGCGGCTTCTTTGGCGAGTTCGAGTTTCGTCACGCCGCCGCTGGTTTCCTCCATACTGCCGGAATGGTCAATGATGAAAACGATTCCCAAATTGGGACGGCGTTTTTCGTCTTTGATCTGCATGTCCACCGGCAGGGTTTCTTCGAGCGGGGTTTGAAAATATCCGCCCACGCCGTACGAGGTGGGTCCGCCGACCGCCACCAAGCCGCCGCCGAGATCATGCACGTAACTTTGCAGGTTCTTCATTTGATTGTTGCCGAGCGCGCGCGCGGGAACATCCACCAGCACGACCGAATCATATTGCGCCAGCGACGGCAGGTCGGAAGGCAAACGGTTCGGCGCGACCAAGTCCACTTGAAAGCCCGCCGATTGAAGCGCGGCGAACAACGCGGAGGATTCATCGGGGCGCGGTTCGCCGCCGGGCAATTTCTCGCCTGCCGGCGGCGCGACCATCAAGATGCGCGGCGGTCCTTCCACTTGCGAGAACGCGTCGAGGATGTTGTTTTGATAAAAGCCGTCCTGCTCCGCTGAAATCTGCACTTGAAAATTGACAAAGCCCGGCTCGCCCGCGACCAACGGCAGGCTCAACGATTGAACGCCGCGCCGCAGATCGTACGCGCCTTCGTACAGAACTTCGCTTCCGCCCAGCACGCGCACGGTGGCGCGAGTCGGTTCGTTCGCTTGCAAGGTGACGGTGAGATCGAAGCGTTCGCCCGGTCGCAAATGCGTCGGCGCGTCCACGTTTTGGATCAACACTTCTTTGTCATGCTGATTGACGATAGGCAACACGACCAATTGCACATCGGATGCCGCCGCGAACTTCGCCGCTTCGAGCGCGTCGCCGCGAGTCTCCGCGCCGTCGGAGAGGATCACCATCCGTTTGGCGTAGCCGGAGGGGAACAACGCCAAGCCGAGTTGGATCGCCTCTTCGAGATTCGTCTGGTTGGTGACCGGCGCGGAGGTGAACGCGCTCAACTCTTTCGCGGCGGACATCTGCCGTTCGACCAACGCATCCGCGCCGAACAACACCACTGCCGATCTATCGTCGGGCGACATCGCCTCCAGCGCGTCTTGCACATATCCCACTTCGGCGGCGATCGCTTCGGGCGGCATCGAGTCGGACACATCCACCAGAAACACGACCGCCAGATTGTTCGCGCGTTGGACGATCTCTAACCCTGCCAGCGAGAAGATGAGGCACAGCAGGATGATCACGCGCAGAATCAACGAGACGATCTCGCGCATCCGCCCCGGACCTTTGGCGGGTTTGCCCATCCAGGCAGCGAGCGGCACGAGGAGGAGAAGGAGGAGGAAGAGAGGGGTAGCGAAACGCATAATACCTGTTGGGACGCTGATGAACGCTGAAAAACGCTGATTCTATTTTTGGGATTCAGGTTTTTGTTGGGCAAGCCACCATTCCTTCCGCGTGTTGTCGAAGGAGCGGCGTTTGGTCTCAGGCTTTGGTCCGAAGTTGAGCAATAAACCAACTTCGTATGGTGTAGCCTTCAAATAATTGAGCAGTTGCGCCTCATGCTCCTACAGCCAAAGCATACCTGCTTTGATTTCCAAGATAACCAAATCATTGACGACAATATCGGCGCCATTATTCGCCAACGAGTTGACCGAGATAGAACACTTGGATGGAAGTTCATCGCCGTTTTCAAACGCCTCTGCGGTTTAACTCTATCAGGAGCGCCTTGACATAAACATTATAGAAAGCCATATCCCAAGGCGGAGTACACAGCGTAAAACCCGGCGATGATCTTCTCAGTCAGGTCTGAGTGTTTGTAAAGCGATGCGCTATAAACGGGTTTCTTGTTCATTCTTCCTCCGAATCAAAAAATCAGCGTTCTCAGCGTTTTTCTGCGTCCAAATTATTTCTAAAGATGGGCAACGACGGAAGTTGCCTGCGATGAAACACTTGCCATTCGATCATCAACACGAGCAGGGCGAGCGCGGCGAGCCAGCCCCACAATTCGCGTTGACCGATCTGTTGCGAGACAGTGGGCGTGACCGTCGAACGCCCAACTTGGATCGAATCTCTTGGCTGAATGTTTGATTCGCTTTCGTCGAAAAGGTTGACGGCGAAATATTCCACGTGATTTGAATCGCCGGAGATGAAGTTGACCGCGTAGTAGCCGAGTTCGTCGGTTTGCGTGAAGGTGGTTTGATTCAGCGCGAGCGTGTAGGTTTGACTCGACGGCGAGGCGACGACGATCCGATCCACGTTCGATGGGGCGAGGATGGACAGGCTTTCGCCGGGTTCCAGCGATTGAGTCGCGTCGAAGGCGCTGGGCGGCGCGAGGTAGTTGATCAGGTTGGAAAAAAGAATCGGGTAGGCGATCTGCAACGGCAGGTCGCTTTCTTTCAGGTCGAAGGCGAGCGCCGCGATGCGCTGACCTTTCGTCTCGCCCGCGAACACAAGCGGACCCGCGTCGGATTCGATCAACGTCTCTGCCCATGCGGGAGTTTGAATCGTCTTCGCTTGCAGGATGTGAACGTTGCTCCAGTCCACGAATCGGGTGAGGTCGTGTTCCGTCACTTGCATATTTTTGAATTCGTTATACGTTCCGCCGACTTCAAACAACGTATTGGTGGACGATGGATTCACAAACAGCAGATTCGCACTCGGCAGTTCGGGCGGGACGATGCCGTCGAAGATGTAGAGGTCGAACGGGTCGTTGGGAATCTGAATCGTCCCGTCGGCGGCGGGCAGGGCGCGGAAGGGTTGGATGCCGGGCAGTGAAGCGAGCAACTGCTCGAGGAACAGATTTCCTTTTGAAACGAGCAGGACGCGGCGGGAGGCGGAAGATTGATAGACGGCGAAGGCGGTGTTGTCGAGGGGAAGAGAATCGAGGGTGTTTTGAGAACTTTGAGAGTTGGGAGCGTTGAGAGAATTTAGAGAATTAGGGGAATTGGGAGTTGTGATCGTCGCTTTGTACACGCCGTTATTGTTGGAAAGATCGTCGAGGGTGAGACTGCGGCTTGAGTTGGCTTGAATGGATAGTTGTCGCGCGTCAATGAGCTGGTCGTTGAAATAAATGGAGAGCAACACAGCGCGGTCGGATGAATCGTAGTTGGTGACTTCAGCGAACAACTGAGGTGATTTCTGCGCGGGGCGCAACGCCAACGCGGAGATGGCGAGGTTGTTTTGCGATTCGCCGATTGGAATGAAACGGACTTCGCCGGGCAAGGCGGGCAGTCCGCTTTCGGGCAAGCCGCCGTCGGAGACGATCACGAAGGTCGAGTCGCTCCCCGCGCCCGCCGCCAGCGCGAACGCGGATTCCCAATCGGCTGAGCCTTGCGAGACTTGCGCGTCCCCCAGCGCTTGCCTCAGGAGGGTTTTGTCGGTTTCGGCGGCGATCAAAGTTTGGGGTTTCTCGGCGACCAGAATCAAGGTCAGGGAAGAATCGGGGGAGAGTCCGTTGATGAGGTCGAGGACGGAGTCGCGCGCCGAGTCGAAACGAGTCGGGTTCACATCCACCGCATTCATCGAAGCGGAGGCGTCGAGCAGGACGATCACCGATCCGCTGGCGACGACGGGGACTTGCAGCGCGGGGCGGGCGAGGGCAATGACGAGCGCGGCAAGGATGAGGAGTTGCAGGAGGAGCAGAAGATTGCGCTTGAGTTTTTGCCACGGCGCGTTGGCTTGTTGTTCGCGCAGAAGTTGCTGCCAAAGAAAGGTGGATGAGACCAGCTCCT
>JAXLVX010000117.1:0-5018 GCA_046328795.1 Anaerolineales bacterium
CCCGATTGGGAGTCTGAGATCGAAACGCTGCTTGCTGATCTGGGCGAAGTGATCCACGCAAGCCATGCCTATCTGTTCGAGAATCATCTAAAGGATGACGGCGCGGCGGTAACGTCCCTGCGCTACGAATGGACTGCGCCGGATCATCCCAACGATCTTGAAGGGACGCTGTATCAGAATGTCTTGTTGAAGAATGCTAATTATGATTTTTGGCACCAAGCCTTGAGTTCGGGATCGCCTTTTATCGGCGACCGGCTGCGCCTTACCGAAGATGAACTGGGTATGTTTACTGCGCGCGGGATAAAAGCGTTGCTCGATGTGCCGATCTTTGTAGACGGCGAGTGGTGGGGCATTATCGGTTTTGACGATATGGATGAGTCCCGCATTTGGTCGAATTCGGAGGTGGACGCCTTGTTAGTAGCCGCCAACATTCTCGGCAGGGCAATCGAGCGCCAGGCGGCGGATGCGGAATTAAGAACGCGCGAGCAGAAGTATCGCGTGTTATATGAAATGGCTGAGAAGCAAACGCAGGAACTCGCGTTGTTGAGTCATGTGCGCAGTGTTATGTCGCAGGAACTGGACCTCTCATCGCTTTTTCGCCGCGTTGTCGAAGCGGTGGCTGAGTCGTTTGGCTATGGATTGGTCAGCATATATTTGCTTGAGAAGGGCGAGTTGATCTTTCAACATCAAGTGGGATATGACCGCGTGATATCAAGGATTCCCATTGAGCAAGGGATAAGCGGACGTGTGGCGCGAACCGGCAAACCGGTGTTTGTGGAGGATGTTCGAACCGATCCTGATTTCCTCGGCGATACTGCGGACTTTGTATCTGAAGTTTGCGTTCCATTGCTCGACGAGGGCAACGTTGTGGGAGTGTTGAACGTGGAAAGCACGCAAGGGATCAAATTGACAGAGACCGACTTCAAACTGCTGGATGCGCTAAGCCAGCATATTGGAATCGCGATCAGCCGGGCGCGGTTGTATACGAACGTTCAAAATGAATTGGAGGCGCGCAAACTATCCGAGATCGAACGCGAGAAGTTGATCGCCGAACTCGCGGCGAAGAATGCCGAACTTGAACGGTTCACGTACACGGTGTCGCACGATCTCAAATCTCCGCTGTTCACCATTCGCGGCTTTCTCGGATATTTGGAGAAAGATATGGTTGACGGAGATCACGCGCGCTTCAAAACCGACGCGCAGCGTATTGCCGACGCTACCGAGAAGATGCAACAACTGCTGAACGATCTTCTGGAACTTTCCCGCGTTGGACGGATGATGAATGAGCCTGCCCCGATCAACATGAACGAGCTTGTGCGCGAGGTTCTCGATTTGGTCGAGGGACGAATCCAGGAGCGCGGAGCGACCGTGCAAGTTCAAGAGGATATGCCGAGCGTGTTTGCGGACCGCCAGCGCATCAGCGAGGTTTTGCAAAACCTTGTGGATAACGCGATCAAATTCACGGGAGATCAGCCCGATCCGCGCGTGGAGATCGGTCAGGCGGGCGAAGAGAACGGAATGCCCATCTTTTTTGTTCGGGATAATGGCATCGGTATTTCTCAAGATCACTTCGAGCGTGTGTTTGGGTTGTTCAACAAACTCGACCCGAAAACAGAAGGCACCGGCGTTGGTCTCTCGCTGGTAAAACGGATCATCGAATTTCATGGAGGCAGGATCTGGGTTGAAAGCGAACCGGGCAACGGCTCGACGTTTTTCTTCACGCTTCCCTCCCAGCCGGTATCTGATTCCGTTATATAATATTGACATCCCAGTTGCGGAGGAAAAAGTTATGAAACGCGCGGTTAGCATCAGTATTGGCTCGTCCAAAAGAAATAAAGCCGTAGAAGCAACTCTTCTCGGCGAACGCGTGAGCATCGAACGCATCGGCACAGACGGGGACATGGAAGCCGCCGCCCTGAAGTTCAAAGAACTCGACGGAAACGTGGATGCCTTCGGCGTTGGCGGCGCAGACCTCGGGGCATTGGCGGACGGAAAGTGGTATCCGTTTTATTCGGTTCAGCCAATGGTCAGGTTTGTCAAAAAGACCCCGCTGGTAGACGGCGGAGGGTTGAAGAACACGCTCGAAAATAAAGCCCCTGTATTTCTCGATAAAAAAATTGGCGATTACATTAACTCACATGGGCGCAAGGCGCTCGTGACTGTGGGTGTAGACCGCTGGGGACTTTCAGAAGCGTTTTCAAACGCTGGGTATGAAATGGTTTTCGGCGACCTGATGTTCGGGTTGGACATTCCCATTGCCATACATAAACTGAGTCAATTGAAAACTCTTGCGGCGTTGCTCATGCCTATTGCCGGGCGATTGCCCTTTTCATGGGTCTATCCAACGGGCGAAAAGCAGGAGAAGCGCACACCCAAATGGGGAAAGTATTATGATTGGGCGACCGTGATCGCGGGCGATTGCCATTACATCAAACGCTTCATGCCGGATGATTTGAAGGGCAAGGTGATCGTCACCAACACGACCACGCCGGAGGATGTGGAGCAATTCCGCAAGGCGGGCGTGAAATATCTTGTCACCACCACGCCTGTATTGGATGGGCGTTCGTTTGGCACGAACATGATGGAAGCCGCGCTCGTTGCCGTCTCTGGCAAGGGACGTCCGCTTACTTGGCCCGAACTCACCGAAATGCTCGATAAACTCGGCTTCGAGCCGCAGTTGCAGGAACTAAACTGATTTACGAATTGCGATTGACGATTTGCGATCAGGCAGAAAATCGTCAATCCAAAATCGTTAATCGTAAATCGTGAGGAGATTTTATGGATGCAATCGTAATTGCCGGTGGAATCCCAAGACCGGAAGACCCGCTTTATTCCTATGTGAAAGGCAACGCAAAAGCGCTCGTGGATATTGCAGGCAAGCCTATGGTGCAATGGGTTCTCGATGCTCTCAGTGATTCGAAACGTGTAGATAACGTGATCGTTGTCGGTTTATCGCCGAAAAATCAACTGAGTTGCAAGAAGCCTCTGCACTTCCTCTCGAATCAAGGGCGAATGCTGTCGAACATTGTCGCAGGGATCAACAAGTCCTTGCAGTTGGATAAGAAAAGCAAATACGTGCTGATCGTTTCATCCGATATTCCCGCGATCAAGGCGCACATGGTGGATTGGCTCGTGGACACTGCCATGCAAACGAAAGACGATCTCTATTATGGCGTTTGCTCGCGCGAGGTGATGGAAGAACGTTATCCCGGCTCGAATCGCACATATACCCGCCTCAAAGATATTGAACTCTGCGGTTCGGATATCAACCTCTGCCACGTGCGCATGGCGACCGAACATTTGGATCTGTGGGAATCTTTGCTTGGCGCGAGAAAGAGTCCGCTGGCGCAGGCGAGCAAGTTGGGGCTGGGATTACTCTTCGCTCTGGCTACGAGACAATTGACTCTGGAATCTGCTGTGACTCGAATCAGCGAGCGCATCGGCATCAAAGGACGCGCGGTCGTTTGGCCCTATGCTGAACCGTGCATGGACGTGGACAAGCCGCATCAACTCGAAATGATGCGCGCGGATCTGGCGAAGTCGCAGCGCAAAGTACAATCCGCGCGGAAAGATGCGCCGAAGAAAATGAAGAGACCGAGCGCGGTGAAGAAGGTTGCGGCGCGTATCAAACCCAAACCTCGCTAACGATGAGTTTTCGATCCGCTCTTGAATGGGATGCGCGTCTTTCCGATCAAATGCGCGTGGCTGAAAAGCCGGGCGCATTACGCTCTATTGCGGTATTCTTCGCGCATTCCGGCGATTCGTGGTTTTGGTGGCTCGCGATGATCCTGCTGTGGTGGTTGGGCGATTCGTTTTGGAAGCAATGGGCGGTCGCGCAATTCGTGGGGATCGGCGCGTTGGCGGCGCTGGTAATGGGAATCAAATTCATCGTGCGGAGGCGCCGCCCGGAAGGCGAGTGGGGGAGCATCTATCGCAACACGGATCCGCATTCGTTTCCATCTGGACATTCAGCCCGTTCATTCATGATCGCGACTCTTGCCACCGGGCTGGGACCCGCATGGCTGGCGATCATCTTATGGGTTTGGGCGCCGCTCGTCGCGTTGGCGCGTGTGGCGATGGGCGTGCATTATGTTTCGGATATCGTCGCTGGCGCAGTGTTAGGCATCCTCTTCGCTCTGGTGGGGCTTCAAATGTATGAGCCGTTATTGATGTGGGTTTCTGGCTTGATCGGTTTTCCCCTTTGGTAATTTGAGCGGGATATCATCCCGCTCCACGTTTCACCGTTATTGCATGTTCTTCGATGTGCGCGAGGTCTCGCTCTACCCATGTTTGAAGCGTGAACCCGCCGCCTAGCGTGACGTGACGCGATTCACGCGCCCACGCTTCAACGGGCAAGCCCCTCAATAACTCAACAAGCGATTCGATATTTGCTACAAAGCCATCCAGCAATTCGTTGAGCGATTCGTTCGGATCGTAATGCTCGGCGGCGTATGTATCGCCGTCGAAACTTTCGAACTCGGGGTTATCTTCGCTGGCGGTGCGGCGCGCGCGCAGACCGTAGGCAAGTTGGTCTACATCGCGGGTGTGAGCGGCGAGTTGATGCGTGTTCCATCCGCCCTCTTCCAAAGGCGCGAACGGGCCTTTGACGGCAAGACAATCCGCGCGAAAATCTTTTGTGACAGTCAGCAGTCTTTCGATCAATCGCTTTCGATATTCGAGTACTTCTTTCATTCTGCCTCCGATGATTCGCAAATGGGAGCGCGGTCGCTGTTTTCGTAACCGTTCAACGGCAAGCCCAAATAGGGCGAGGGGTCGAGGGTGTTTTCAATATCCAGTTCATTTTTAAATTGACCCGTGCCGTCATCTTCCACGATGGAGAAGTGCAGGTGAACGCCGACTGGATTGTTCGGGTCGCCGGAGTAATCTCCTTGATAACCGAGAAAGGTTCCTGCCTCGATCGGTTTTTCAGACGTGCCTGCCGGGAAATCTTCCGAGATGAACGAATTGCCGAAGCGGTCTGCCATGTGTGTGTAATACAACCAGATCTGTTGACCGGG
>JAXLVX010000118.1:0-4826 GCA_046328795.1 Anaerolineales bacterium
TAATACAATGCTGTCGCTGTCTCCGTGTCCCATGCTGACCACGAACGAGAGATCGGCTTGCGAAGTGCGCGTGGGCAAGCCGGTACTGGGCCCGATGCGCTGAATATCCCAAATGACAATCGGAACCTCGGCGTAATATGCCAAGCCCGCAAATTCGGTCATCAAACTTAAGCCCGGACCAGAGGTAGACGTCATTGCGCGCAGTCCGCTCCAGCCTGCGCCGACGGTCATGCCGATCGCGGCGAGTTCATCTTCCGCTTGTACAACCGCGTACGTGTGTTTTCCATCATCGCGTTTGCGGAGCATCGGCATGTAATCGTTGACCGCCTCTGCCAATGACGACGCCGGTGTGATGGGATACCACGCGACGAATTGCGCCCCGCCGAAGATCGAGCCGATGGCGGCGGCGGTGTTACCGTCTGCCATGATCAACCCTTCGGTCTTGTTCATGGGTTCAAGATAAAACGCATCCTTCTTTTCAAGGTTTGTCTTCGCCCATTCCGCGCCTGACTTCACCGCATTGAAATTCATGTCAACCGGCTTTTGCTTGCCTTTGAAGTGAAATTGCAGAGCGGCGTGGATGGCATCGAGGTCAATGCCGATCATGTGCGCAAGCGCGCCCACGTAGATCATGTTGCCAACTAGGTCGCGGAAATCGCCGGGGATGCTCGGATCGTCCTTGACGAGTTTCTTCACGGGCATCGGGTAGATGGCAATGTCCGCGCGGGTGATGGGGAGGCGGATATCGTCGGCGTAGTAGAAGGCTCCACCCGGCGGCACAGAGGCAAGGTCGCGCGTGAACGAATCGGGGTTCATCGCAATGACGATATCCTGTTCTTCGCGCCTGCCGAGGTATCCATCCTTGCTCGCGCGGATCGTGTACCATGTGGGCAATCCTTGAATGTTCGACGGAAAAAGATTTTTTCCCGAAACGGGTATGCCCATTTTGAAGATCGCCCGCAAGATCGTATTGTTAGCGGTCTGACTGCCCGAACCGTTCTTCGTGCCGACTATGATCGAAAAATCGTTGACAACTCTATTCATGTATTCCTCTGCTTACGGTCTTTGATATAAAAGGTCGGTGTGCGCTACGAGCGCATCGTACCCCGCCTTGTAGTTTCCATTACATATTGATTCAACCATCACTTGATGGTATCCCCAAACTTCCTGTAAATATTCATAGCCGCCGGTGAACATATTCAAGCCAACGGTTTCGTAGGCGTCCCAGTAGGCTTCCAAAATTCCCATCACAAAAGGGTTTTCCAACCGGCGGTAGATCAATAAATGCAAGGCGCGGTGTTCTTCATGCGGAACTTGAATCGGAGTTCGCGCCAGCTTATCTTGCGCGCGGCGGATCAGTTCCTGCAATTCAGATTGATCTCCGCTTGTTAATTTCCCCACCGCCTCATACCAGAATGCCGCTTCGACATGATTCCGCAAGTCGGCATATTTTCGGAAATGGGCATCATCGAACGCGAGCGCGTATTGCAAGCTCTGGCGGATGGCAGGAGTGAACGAAAATGCGCGGCGCCGCGTCTTTCCGCGCCCCGGCTTGACCTCGACCAACCCCAGCGCGCGCGCCACCTCGAGTTGCTCGCGCAACGATGCGACCCCCACGCCTAATTCTTGACTCAACTCATTCAGTGTTGGAAGACAATCTTCGGCTTCTTCATGAGCGGCTAAGTAACGAAGAAATTCTGAAATATCAGGAGAAACTTTAGCTCGGACTATCATTTCATTAATATGATTAATCCGAGTATATGTCCTATAAGCCGGCGCGTCAAGTTATGTTCGTCACATCAAATTATGACAAACACTGAACCACATGCTCAATTGTTACATGCTTTACTTTAGCTTTATGGGATTTGAATCAACCGTTTATGGAGTTGGAGAAGGAGGCACGGGTGTATTCGAAGGCACAGGCGTATCTGAAGGTTCCGGCACCGGAGTGTCGGTTGCCGGCTCTGGGACTGTTGCGGTTCCTGTGATCGTAGAAATAACAATAGCCGTGTTAGTGGGTTTTGGGGTCCGTGTGGCTGTCGGCAATACGAGCGGCCGGCTTGGCTCTTCTCGCTGCTTTGTTGCGGTTCTTGTGGGCGGAATAGTCGGCGTTCGCGTCTTCGTTGGGGTAAATGTTGGCGTCGCGGTCTCGGTAAACGTGGCTGTGTTAGTCGGCGTGGAACTTGGGGGGATTGCCAGTTGTTGGAACGCCTCTGCCGTCAATGCGGCGGCGGTGTTGAGATTCGAGAATGCGAGGTTGGCGATGTTCGCCGGTTCGATCACGATCGGAGTGGGCAGGCTGGGGTCAGAAAGCGCGATTGCCGAAGTGGCGCAAAACAAACTGACGCCCAATGCGCCGGCTAAGAAGATCCACAAAAGCCCGGCGTAGTCTTTGGGTTTGTTCGCGGTTTCGATGTTTGCCTGTCTATCGTCCACGGGAAGATTATCTCACACCTTGTTAGAAATTTCTATCAACCGTTTAGGTGGCTATGCTGAATACAATTTCTTGCGAATATCGGGTCGTGTGAGAACCGCTTCGAGCACGCCTCCGCCAATGGATAGCGATTTGTCCGATACGAGGAAGCACGCGCTAGCCTCGTTGCGCGCGTCCACATCGCCGATCTTCAGTCCACGTGTCACTTTTAAACCGTCTCGAATTATCCCTCGCAGTACGCCCTTGAAAGGACTGCATACTTGTACGCGCGTGTTCGAATCTATCTTGATCTCTGCGATCACATCACCCTCCTCACAATGATCGCCGATATTTTTCTTGCCGACCAACATGCCGTCGGCTGAGGCGCGTAAGACGCGGCGCGGATCGCCATCGGGTTCGCCGGAATCGGGTTGAGTTGGTCCCTGCCAATAGACTCGCCCAAGCGTGTGACTGCGCCGCGTTTCGATGACGGCGTGGCAGTCGCTTCCCGCTGTGAAGCCGGGTCCAAGTCCGATGTGAAGCGGGATGAGAGTCGGCAGAGGCTGAGGGGGAGTTTTGATGAGTCGCGCATCCACAATAACTGGAAATTGGAAAGTGGAAAGAATGGATGCTTCTGGATCAATGATGACCGGGATGACGTCCGCTTCGCTTCGACTGAACTCAGCGCGAGCTTTCCACGGTTCGAGTTGACTCGCTTCGACCAACTTTGCCGTCACACCTTCGACCGTGTGCGCGCCCTCGTACACCGCCTCGCAGAACGATACCGCGCGTCGAACCGCGAGAGGCTGGGCGAGTTCGGTGATGAGAATGTTGATGCCAGCGCGATGCAAACGAAGCGCAACGCCCGTTGCCAGATCGCCGCCGCCGCGGATCAGAACGCAATTATCGAAGCGCATCGCTGGGTTGAGTCGCCGCCAACTGCTCAGGGGTTTCGCGGGCTTTGAGGTTTTGCTCGCTGAGCATGTGGCTGAAAGAATAAAGCAGAAGGTAAACAAAGAGGTAGAAGATCGTGTACAACAAAATGAAAGCGGCAAAGCGGCGGCTGGGATCTATGACCAAGCCGAGTATGGACATGGCTGTTTCTGCCGGGTCTTGCAAGATGTCCCACGAGTTCAATCGCACGAAGCGGCCGATGTACATGCCGAAACTGCTCAACGGCATGATCGCGAATACGAACAACCATGCGGCGACCCTGCCGAACGTCCGCAGGATAATGTCTTGCATCAAATACAGCGAAATGATGCCGAGTAACATGCCCGTCCACGAGCACCAGACGACGATGATCACGTCATACCAAAGCGGCGCGCCGGTTGAGAATCGGGCAAGGTCTTGCAAGTCTGTGAGCATGTAGGGCGCATTGGGGAAAAAGAGCAGCCACAGAATGGAGATTACGGGAATGACGATATACAGAGTTATCCGCCGCCACGAAATGGCATGAGCGACATACGCAAGGATGAATGGAATCCATGCGAGGAAGAGATTCCAGACCAAGCCGATGTGCCGATCCGATTCGCTGTAGACCACTCGCGCCAGCACCAGCCCGATGCACATGGCGCAGGCAATGTTGAGCAGCAAAAAGACCGTGAGGTTGTGCCGGTTGCGGACAATAAAATTGCGGAGTCTATTTCTCATGCGTTAGTTGTTTTCGATCAAGTACCAGATCAGGTCAATGTCGCCGGGCGAGCGACCGAAGCCTGTAAGGATAGCCGCCGCTTCGGTTTTGTGTTGCGTGCCGTGATTGACTACGTGAGCCATGGTCTGCCAAAGGACGCGCGCATGACGTTTTCCTTCGGTTGTTGTGTACTCGAATGTTGCGTTTAGTTTTTCGTCGGTTACGTTATCAACGAAAGCCAGCAATTTTTTTTCTTCATCTATCCAACGAACGCGCAGTGACTCGAAGGTGGGAAAGTCCTCCGCTTTCAGGCGGTGAGTTGGAGAAGTCCCTTCCCAGCGAGTGCGCCAGATCCATTCGGCGAACAGCGCATGGACGAGCGTGCCGCGCAAACCTCCGTGCGGAAACTCCGCAGGCGCGAGGAATTGTTCCTCACTGACGCCGGATGCGGCGTTGAGAATCTTCGCTGTTGACCATTGGTTGTATTTGTACAGGAGGAGGATGTCTTGTTTGTTCATTTTGTATGCTCCTTTGCTTGCGCTTGTCTTTCCAGCAGTAGGTGACCAAAAGTATACAGCGTGATATACAAGAAAAGGAAAAATGCCGCGAAGAGGCTTGTGAAACCTATGGACGTAAGGCTAGGGTCTTGCGCGCTGTGAAATGTGTAAAACGCCATTCCTTTGGGATTATTGAAAATGTCCCATGAATTCCAGCGGAGGAATCTGCCCGCGTAGACCCCGGCGCTGCTCAGCACGGCGACGACCACGACGAATCCCCATC
>JAXLVX010000119.1:0-4624 GCA_046328795.1 Anaerolineales bacterium
TCAACACAATATAACGTATCCCATAAAATTCAAGAGAAATTCGCCCATAAAAGGTTACACTTCGCAGAGCAATACCGCCAACCTACCAAACATACGCGGCAGGCACTATGCGATCCGTTCTAAAAATGGCTTAGAATATAACCGCAACATCGAGGAGAAAACCATGCAATTATCGGCAGACGTGCAACAAAAGATCCTAGGCTTCCAACGAACCGAGATCACCGAGTATCACATTTACAGCAGGCTTGCGAAACGGATCAAGTCGCCTGAAAACGCGAAGTTACTTGAAAAGATCGCGCAAGATGAGTTACGTCACTACAACGAATGGAAGCAACACAGCGGCAGAGACGTGAGACCGCAATGGCTTAAAGTTTGGTGGTATTACCTCATCAGCCGCATATTTGGGTATACCTTCGGCGTCAAACTCATGGAACGCGGCGAAGAAAAAGCGCAAAAAGGCTATGCGGAAATCACGGCGATCATCCCCGATGCGGCGCGGATTCAACACGAGGAAGATGAACACGAAGAGCAATTGATCGCGATGCTGAGCGAGGAGCGTCTTGAATATGCGGGGTCGGTCGTGCTGGGACTCAACGACGCGCTCGTCGAACTCACCGGCGCTCTCGCCGGGCTGACGCTTGCTTTGCAAAATGTCAAATTGATCGCCCTTTCAGGCTTGATCACGGGCATCGCCGCGGCGATGTCTATGGCGGCATCGGAGTATCTATCCACGCGCTCGGAGAACACAACCAAGAATCCCGCCCGCGCCGCGCTCTATACGGGCATCGCTTACATCTGCACGGTCTTTCTGCTCATCCTGCCGTATCTTTTATTCGAAAATTATTTTTTCGATCTGGCATGGGCGCTGACGACCGCCGTGATTATCATCGCCGCGTTCAATTACTACATCTCGGTGGCGAAAGATGAATCATTCCGCGCGCGGTTTTTGGAGATGGCGGGGCTGAGTCTCGGCGTGGCGTTGTTCTCATTCATCATCGGTTACTTCATTCGGATGTGGTTGGGCATAGAAGTGTAGTAACGACTTAAGTCGTTACTACTTTGATCTTGCGGCAAGAGAAGATCACTCGTTAGGAACGAAGGTGTGGATATTCCTCATGTCGCAACTTGTGCCGAAATCTTTGTTCGTGCCGGAGAGCAAGGCAGTGCCAATATATCCGCTTACAGCCTTCCTTTCCGAAAGTGTATATTCCGCCACAAACTCTCCATCAACGAACACGTCGGCGCGGGTCCCGATCACAATGAGAGTGAGATCGGCTTCAACTGGTTTGTCGGCAGGGTTGCCGAACTTCACCAGCCCCGACCCATGAGTTGGGGTCATTGGTTCGTAATAATATTCTGTTGTTACGAAAAAAACTCTTGTACGATCGAGGAAGACAGCATAATGCGATTCCGTGTCTTCCTGATACGCAAAATAAAACCCACAGCCCGACACATCCGCATTGTGGTACGCGCTCGACCATTTTAAGTGGGCTGAGAGAAGGAAATCCTTTACTTTGGGGGAGGAGAACAAGTCCCATTGACGATACCATCCCAATTGCGCCCATTTATAACTGAAGCTGCTGTATCCCTTAAACTTCCCCTCTGTCGTGGGAAGATAACCCAAGTCAAAATATTTTTGGACTTCGGCATTCAACTCCGCCGAGTATTGGGTTGCAGTGAGGTTGGGTATGCGGGTGGGCGTTAAAGTGGCAGTAGCGGTGAAGGTCGCTGTCGGGGTCAGCGTCTTCGTTGCTGTTGGTTGGGGCGTGGCGGTGGGCGCTTCGGTTCCGAATGCGCCGCAGGCAGATAGTAAGACACTCAAAACAAAAACAGTGAGCGCCTTCGTTCTTATTATTCGTTGGGTTTTCATGTACATCTCCTCTTCGTACAACCTAATCAACATTTGTTTTGACGCGCGAATAAAACTGTTCGAAGAATCCATTGCTCATCTGGCTCGAACACAAACGGCTAGTTGTTCACACTACAAACAGAGGCGGTTCTTGGAGCTACTCATCATGTAACCTCCTTTATTCACCCGAATATAAAACCATCAAATAAAAAGCACAATGGTTTTATTAAAGACTATTTGATTACAAAATTTCCAGCGAGAGGCGGAGCAATTTATCAGCAGACGCTCAAAATGGCTTAGAATTCAATTCGATTATCAGAGTAGGCATCATGAAGATCCTAACCATAGACATCGGCACAGGCACGCAGGATATTTTTCTTTACGATTCGAATCTCGATCTTGAGAACGGATTCAAACTCGTCCTGCCATCGCCGACCATGATGGTTCATCGCCGTCTCAAGCAATCGCTTCATTCGCGGACCCCCATCCTGCTCACCGGGCATCAAATGGGAGGCGGACCCTCGGCGTGGGCGATCGAGGAATACGCGCGGACGGGAATTCCCGTGTACATGACCCCGTCCGCCGCGACGACGATCAACGATGAGTTGGAGAAGGTGGAGGCGTTGGGAATTAAGATCGTGGGAGAAGATGAGGGTAGAAAGTTAAAAGTGGAAAGTTTGGAGTTGAGAGATTTTGATTTCGAGTTGATTTCAAAAACCTTCAAAGATTACGGCGTTTCGTTGAATGATCTTTCTGCAATCGCTGTCGCTGTGTTCGATCACGGCAATGCGCCTGCGGGGGTCTCGGACAGGCAATTTCGTTTCGATTATTTGGATGAAAGAATAAAAGCAAAGAATTCGCTTTCAGCGTTTGCTTATTTATCGAGCGACATTCCCAAAATTATGACACGCTTGCAATCGGTAGCGGATTCAGCGGGAGAGTTGCCCTGTCCGCTAGTGGTAATGGATACCGCGCCTGCGGCGGTATTGGGCGCAAATTTCGATCCGCAAGCGGCGACTCGCAAACAAAAGATCATTTGTAATGTCGGCAACTTCCACACACTGGCGTTTCGTCTGGGTGAAAAGGGAATTGAGGGAGTCTTCGAACATCACACAGGCGAGATTGATCTGATGAAGTTGGAGTCGTTGATCCGCAAATTGGCGGATGGTTCGCTCAAACACGAAGATGTTTTCAACGACATGGGACACGGCGCGTTGATGTATTCCGACGAAGTATTTGAGTTTGGGAAGGATGGCTTTGATGTGGTGGTCACAGGTCCGAGGCGTTCGATGTTCAATCGCAAATCGTCAATCGCAAATCGTCAATCGCTCCGTCCTTATTTCGCTGTCCCGTTCGGGGATATGATGATCGCGGGGTGTTTCGGTCTGCTGGCGGTGACGGGGGAAATCCTGCCGGGGTTGGGCGAGGCAGTTCAAAGGTCGTTTAGAGGCGAGGGCGGGCGAGGTGTCGCGCCGTGGGATGATCCAGTATAGAGGAGTTATCAAATCGTGAATCTACATTTGCTATCGTCAGATTACGGGAGGAAATCCAGACGACGAAACTTCTTGTGAGCATACGGGTTAGTTTTGAAAGGAGAAATTCATGGACTATGGGTCCGCCGATCTAATTGCACGATTAATCGCATGGCTTTCAGTATCGGTTAAAGATTCTTTTACGGAGAAAGAAAAAGCCCCAGTCACAGGCTTTGTATTGGGGATCATCAGCCTTTTGATGACACCTATTATGCCGTTGATCACTGCACCAATCCCAATTTTGGGAATAATTCTTAGCATAAGGGGAAAAAGTTCATCGCGAGGAAAATTGGCGATCACCGCAGGAATTCTATGCGTTCTCAGCCTAGCGATTGATCTGTATACGGTCGCCGCTTTGATACTCCTTGCAGTATCTGGTCCTTGAAATGATATCCAGTTTGCGTGAAGTTCAGTCAGTCTGCTTGCGGCGACAGGCGAAATCCTGCCGGGGTTGGGCGAGGCAGTTCGAAGGTCGTTGAGAGGCGAGGGCGGGCGCGGCGTCGCGCCGTGGGATAATCCAGCATAGAGGAGTCAGATCATGAATCAACATTTGCATTTGGTCACATTGGGCGTGAAAGATTTCGAGAAGTCGAAAAAATTTTATGGGGAAACTCTCGGCTGGAAGCCAGCCAGCGCAAGCAGTGACGACGTGGCATTCTTTCAGGCGGGCGGAATTGTCCTTTCGATCTATCCGCGCGAGAAATTGGCAGAAGATGCGTTGACATCCGCAGAGGGGAGCGGCTTTGCGGGGTTCACTCTGGCGTATAACGCAGGAAGCGAATCTGAGGTGGATGAGATCATCGCGGACTTGAAGTCGAAGGGCGTGAAAATTGTGAAAGAACCGCAGAAGGTATTTTGGGGAGGGTACAGTTCGTATTTTGCCGACCCCGATGGCTATCTTTGGGAAGTGGCGCACAACCCATATTTTGAGTTCGATAAGAGCGGGAATTTGAAATTGAAGTAGCATTACACGAACCGAAGAGTCAGCAAAAATCATCATCTTTCGGTTGAAAAAAAGATTCTTTTCGAGTATTCTTGAGGATGTCGCCGCGCGAGGAACGACGTTGCTGTTTCATCCCGCGGTCGAGTCAACCAAGGAGAAGATGCAATGACGAAGAGAATTGTTCAAATCGCGCTGGTTTTCATGCTCCTGATCGCGTCCTTCGCTTCGGCGGGTGAGGCGCGGGCGTGGGCGCAATGCCCCGCCTCGGTCACCGTGCAATGGGGTGACACGCTCGGCGGC
>JAXLVX010000012.1:0-62791 GCA_046328795.1 Anaerolineales bacterium
GTGCCCGCGTACCGCGAAGTTCACTTTTCACACGCGACTTCATACACCAGCAAATCGCAAGATAAATCTTGTACCGCAAAGTTCACTTTGCGTTTGCGGCTGACAAAAAATCAGCGAATCGCAAGATAAATCTTGCGGTACGATATACACACAATGGCTAACAAGAAAAAACAACAAGCGAAACAACAACGCGCGGAGCGCCGCAAAGTGTGGCTATGGGCGATTCCTCTCGCGCTTGTCGTTGGCGCGATCGGGTATATCGCCTATTCCGTCAACACCTCGGAAGAAAAACTCGCGCCGGGGTTCGGTCTCGGCGGCGTGACGTATTGCCAATCCACGCCGAAGTTCGCCAAGGAAATGGGCTACGACGATTCCGCGATCATGAGCACGAACGAAACTCTAAAAGGATTGTTCATCTACGACCGTCCGCTCGAAGCGGGGCAACTGCTGACGCACGTGTACCAGCATCCCACGTGGGATGACGCGGGTTATCTCGGCACGCCGGTCAACGACGCGCAGGGAAACATCTACGTCGCGCCCGCGCCGCGAGTCAATCTGTACGATAATCCGCCCGATCAACAAAACACCATCTTCAAAGTGGACACGGACACCGGCGAACTGGCGGAATATATCCGCTTGCCGTTTGCCGCGCCGATGCCGCCTGAAAATCCGTTCGGCATTATCGGGCTGGCGTACGATTGCGACACGAACAGTTTGTATGCCGCTTCGGTGTATGGCTCGGGCAAAGATTCCGAGGTGGGAGTTATTTATCAAATTGACCTGAACAGCGGCAAGGTCGAATCGCAATTAAAAAATATTGACGCGTTCGGGCTGGGCGTGTTCAACCGCGTCGCGGGCAAACGACTGTACTTCGGCTTGACGCGCAAATCGGAGGTCTGGTCTGTCGCGCTCGGCAACGACGGGAAGATTCGCGGCAAGCCCCGCTTCGAATTCTCGATGGCGGGCTGGGGCGCCGATGGCGACGACAAAGCGCGCCGCATCGTCTTCCGCCGCGCGGATGAAATGTACGTGCGCGGCTCGGCGTTCAACTATAATTTGATCGCGGGAACCGAACGCATCCAAACCGATTATTTTCTACGCTACGATCCCGCGCAAGATATTTGGTTGAAGGAAGAGAATCCGCAACAGTAACACACCCTGTCATGCTGAGCGAAGCGAAGCATCTCTGTCACGGCCGTCGAGACCCTTCGGTCACTGGAAACCGCTCCCTCAGGGTGACACAGAAATATAGGAGATGTTTCCATGACCCCAACCCGCATGTCAAAGATCGAAACCTCTGTCCGCGCCGTGATGGAATTCAACGATGCGTTCAATCGCCACGACGTCACAGGCATGATGAAGTTGGCAACCGATGACACCATCTTCGAGAACACCGATCCCTCGCCAGACGGGGCGAAATATTCAGGCAAAGATGCGGTGACAAAATTCTGGGAGGGTTTCTTCCGCGACGCGCCGAATGCGCACATTGACATCGAAGAGATCTTCGGCTTCGGCAACCGCTGTATCATGCGCTGGACGTACACCTGGGGCGACGGTCACGTCCGCGGGGTGGATGTGTTCAAGTTGAGAGATGGTTTGATCTGTGAGAAGTTGTCGTATGTGAAGGGGTGAAGAGCAAGAGATTAGATGATTAGAGATTAGTTGCCGAGAGAGTTGACATAGTGTCCGCTAATGTTCTGTACGATAACGTCATATGGAAAGCTTCCGTATAATACATAGTTAGGTGGTTCCTTTTCACCCACAACGACAATCAGCCATGAAACCGTTTGAATATTTGCATTTACAAATGGAACTCGAGGGCATAAAAAGAGTCTCCAGCAATTTGATAACTCGTATTTCACAAAATATAGGTGATTTTCCGCTTGTCATTATTGCCCAAACATCGGATGAAGAAAATCTAATTTGTTTTGATGAATTGATTGCCGAAGAAATACGCTATGAATTATCCAGCAATTTACAAGCCTTCAATATAGAAAAGGCTGTTGAAGTTTTTGAAAAATCAGATATCCAGACAAAAGCAGGTCATTTTAAAACTTATTCTTTTCCAGAAGGTCTGGCGTCTGAAAACACAGAAGCGGTGAAATGCTACAGTCAAGACGACCCTAAAATAATAACTTTTGGATTCAATGGGCTTGCCGAGAAAGTCTTTGCAATTGAAAGCGAAGGAGTAATATTATCAGCGTGTGTTTCATCACGTCAAAATTCTAAATCCGCAGAAGCATGGGTGTTCACTCATCCCGAATATCGTCGAAAAGGACTTGCTCAACAAGTGGTAACGGCTTGGGCAGAAAATATGCAACAGGAAGGTCTGATTCCTTTTTACAGTCACGATGTACAGAACATAAATTCAGCGCTTCTGGCAAAGCGATTGAACTTGATTCAGGTTTTCGAAGAATCTGTATTAGAGAAGGTATCTTAAAGTCAAAAATCTGCCCAACAATTCGCGCGTCTGACGTTAGGGGGTTCTGCGTACTTCCCAAACCTTGACCGCATTTTAGCTTTTGTTATTTTGATATATTTCCACCATGGAAATCGAATTCAATGGCAAGATCATATTTTGGCGCGGACCATCGCCATTTCATTTCGTCGCTGTCCCTGCGAAGGAGAGCCGCGAAATAAAGGCGGTATCAAAATTGGCGACGTATGGCTGGGGAAGCGAACGTCTTGGCGTTTTAGAACAAACGTGCTATCATCCGCCTTATAGCATTATTCAGCATAAGGAGAAGGATAATATGACCCAACCCGCAAATGTTGTCCGCTTTCGCTTGGGAAATTTCTCGTGTGTCTTGCTATGTGACGGGAACGAGACATTACGGGAAGAAGATATTGCCAACATGTTTGCGAATGGCGCGGAACGGATGCTCGCCGCGTTTCGGGCTCTTGACACTCCGCTTGGCTTCAGTAGAAATATTCTCCTTTTAGAAACGGGAGAGAAACGAGTTCTAATTGACGCCGGTAATGGTCTCACCGACCCGGCTGACCCAGGACAGTTTCTTGACAATCTACACGCGGCAAACATCACGCCGGAGTCCATTGATACGATTGTGATCAGCCATTATCACGGAGATCACATCGGCGGCTTGTTGGACAGCGAGGGCAATCCAACTTTTGTCAACGCGCGGCTGGTCGTTCCCAAATTAGAACATGACTTCTGGATGCGCAATGACGTTCTTGCCGAAATGGACGAGGAGACCGCCAACGGCTTACGTCAGACCTTCGCCGCCTACGCATCGAGGTTGACTCTGCTGGACGACACAACAGATATCGAGACGGGGATTCGCTATGTGCCTGCGCTGGGTCATTCGCCCGGACATCAGGCGATAAACATCGAATCGCAGGGCGAACGGCTGTTGCATCTGGTAGACGCCATCCACATGCCCATTCAACTCACCGCGCTGGACGTATCGGCGTTCGATTTTCAACCAGAAATTGCCAACGCGACCCGGCGAACAATTCTGGCGCGGACTGACGAGTCCCTGCTGACGCTGGCGTATCATTTTCCCTTTCCCGGCTTGGGGTATTTCAAGCGGACAGGCGACCTGCTCGCTTGGGAACCTCGCGCACACAACTAACGGAGAATTTCCATGACTAAAAAAGTCGGTTCACCCAAAAGCAAAGCCGCCCAAAACAACAGTTCGGTTAAAGAGTTCATCGCTTCACTCGACGATGAGCAAACCGTAAAAGACAGCCAAACGCTGATCAAAATGATGCAACGAATCAGCGGGCATAAGCCAACGCTCTGGAATGCAGGAACACTCGGATTCGATACCTACCATTACAAATACGACAGCGGGCGCGAAGGCGACGGTCACGTTATTGGCTTTTATCCAAGAAAAGGCAAGATCACCGTTTATCTAATGGACGGCACAGCGCGTTACTCCGCACTGCTGGCGAAACTAGGCAAACACACAACTACTGGGTACTGTCTTTACATCAAACAACTTAGCGATGTAGACTTGCCGATCCTTGAGCAAATTGTACAAGAATCATACGAGTATATAAAGGCGAGGGATGGGAAAATAAATGAGATCTTATGGAAGACCGCGCAAAAATAGATTTGACCGCGCCGCGTATGGCGAAACACATCCATAAAGAACAAAAGGATTAAGCCAGAATGCAAACTATAAATTTGAAGAATGTATTCATTGCGCACACGGTGACAGAGGTGATATTTGGGTCCGGCTTCCTGCTCGCTCCGGGTTTTCTGCTTGGGCTTTTGGGAACAAGCACAGACGCGACCGGGCTCGTGTTCTCACACATTGCGGGCGGGGTCATTTTGAGCTTGGCGGTCATCTCATGGATGGCGCGGAATATTCCAGCCGGCGCGTTGCGCGATGCGATAGTTTGGAGTTTCGTCTTGGCGCACAGTATAGCCGGCGTTGTCGTGGCGTTTGCCGTTTTGGCTGGCACATTCAACTGGCTCGGCGTGCCAGCCGCCGCGCTGGATATAATTTTTGTCTTGCTGTTCTTGTGGCTGCGCAGGACTGGCTAGCAACTACCCCTTCAACAACTCATCCTGCTTCGTGTCTTCTTCCTCAGGTTTCGCCAGCGGGGGCATTTCAAGGATCGAATTCAAGCCAAAGTGCTGTAAAAATTCGGGCGTGGTCGAATAAAGGATCGGTCTGCCGGGACCGTCCGCGCGGCCCGATTCAAGGATCAGATTCTTGTGCAAGAGACTCTTCATCATGCTGTCGCTGTTCACGCCGCGGATCGAATCAATTTGCGGGCGCGTAACCGGCTGTTGATAGGCGATGATCGCCAGCGTCTCCAGCGCGGCACGGCTGAGGTGAGACGTCGCTTCCAAGCCGAGGAAGAGTTCGATCAACTCCGCGAGCTGAGGCGCGGTCGTCAATTGGACGCGTCCCGCATGACGCTGGAGTTTCAAGCCGCGCCCGGCGAGTGAAGCGTCCAGTTCGTTGAGTCCGCGCTCGATCACCGAAGGGGCGACATCCAACGCGGCGGCAAGCTGCGCCAACGCCACCGGCTCGCCCGAAACGAACAACAACGCCTCGAGTTTCGCCGAAAGTGACAATTCGGTTTCGGAATTTTCTGTGGAAGAAGCCTGCGAATCGCTCATGCTATAATACCTACCGATTTATGATTTACGATTTTTGATTAACGATTGACGATTGGCGATTACCAAATTACAAAGTACGCAGTACGGAATACGCAGTAATGAAACCAACCAAATTCTATATCTTCTTGATCACGCTCATCCTCGCATCGCTCGCTTGCACGCTCGACACCGGCGGCCCGGACTATTCAGACCTCGACCCCATCCCCGTTTCGACCGAAGCCGCGCAAAGCCTCAAGGACGGCATCCAAAAATCATTCGAGGATGGTTTGCAGACCGGCGTCGTCACCATCACGATCACCGAACCGCAGATCACATCTCTGGTTGCGCTGCGATTGCAAAGCGACCCCAACCTGCAACAAGATAACAAACCTCTGATCACCGATCCGCAAGTGTATTTGCGCGACGGGAAAATGAAGATCTACGGCAAAACACAGCAAGGCATCTTCACGGCGAACATCGGCATCATCATCAACATCAGCGTGGATGAAAACGGCAAGCCCAAAGTCGAGATCGAATCGGCAGACTTCGGGCCGTTCCCCGCGCCGGAAGGGCTCAACGAAACCATCACCGCGATGATAGACGAAGCCTTCACCGGCTCGTTCGGTCCGGTACTCACCGGCTTGCGCATCGAAACGATCACGATCGCAAACGGCATAATGACCATCACCGGGCGAATCCGATAGCGGGCGAAATTATACAACGGATTATCAACGCGACTTGAAAATGCCCCGCCTCTCTCCGACCATCCGGCTGATTCTCCTCCTCTCGGCAATCCTCACACTGACGGGTTGCCGCTCCCCTCAACTCAGCGCCGCAGACATCACCGTGAACATCGCAGTGGACGGGACAACGCAAGCCGCAACAGTTGCGTCCGGCAGTACCGTTCAACAAGCGCTTCAATCGGCGGGGATCATCTTGAGCGCGCTCGACCGCGCAGACCCTCCGCTCTACACGGTGTTGAGCGACGGAGATTCGATAACGATCATCCGCGTTCAAGAACTCTTTGAGACCGAAGAGCAGATCATCCCATTCGATAAACAAGTCGTGCGGAACGAATCACTCCCCGATGGCGAAACCCGCCTCGTGCAAGCCGGTTCCAATGGCGCGCAAGAGATCACCTATCGCCGCGTCGTCGAAGACGGGAAAGAGATCAGCAAATCGCAAGTCAAGACCGTAATTCTTCAAGAAGCGATTCCCGAGATCGTCATGATCGGCGCGCAGTCCTCATTCGCGCCTCTGGCAATTCCGGGCAAACTCGCCTACATCGCCGGCGGCAACGCATGGCTGATGGATACGTCCACCGCGAATCGCATCCCCCTCGTCACCACCGGCGACCTCGACGGGCGCATCTTCAGGCTCTCGCCACGCGGCGATTACCTACTCTACTCGCGCAAGTCAACGAGACCCGCCGATAAAGAGATCAACTCGCTGTGGGCTGTCCGCACGCGACCCGGAAGCAAACCGTTCAGCACCGGCATCTCGAACGTCGTCCACTTCGCCGATTGGTTCCCCGGAACAAACAACGTCGCGTATTCCACGGTCGAGCCTCGCTCCACCGCGCCGGGCTGGCAGGCAAATAACGATCTCTATCGCTACACTCTTTCAAGCGGCGAGAAGAAAAAAATTCTGGACGCAAGCGCCGGCGGAGTCTACGGCTGGTGGGGGATGACGTTCGCGTTCGCTCCCGACGGGCGGCTTGCCTACGCCCGCCCCGACGGAATCGGCACCGTTGACATTGACGGCAAAGCCCTCAAGCCATTGCTCGACATTGTTCCACTCAACACACACAGCGACTGGGCATGGCTTCCGTCGCTTTCATGGGGAGCCGATAGCGACACGCTTTATTTTGTAACCCATGCGCCGCCAACTAGTCTGGTAAGCGGCGAAGATTCGCCCTTCTTCGATCTCAGCGCGGCATCATTCGAAAACGACGCCGCAGTAGAGATCGCGCAACAGACCGGCATGTTCGCTTACCCAAGCGCGTCGCCGTCGCAATCGAGTTCGCGGGAAAGACAATACCAAGTCGCGTACCTGCAAGCCATCTTCCCTGAGCAAAGCGAGACCAGCCGCTACCGGGTCGTCGTCATGGACCGCGACGGCTCAAATCGGCAAACAGTTTTCCCTGCGAAAGACGCGCCGGGTCTCGATCCGCAAACGCCGATGTGGGCGCCGGGTCAGATCGAAGGGCAGTCTGGTTACTTCATCGCGGTCGTCTACCAGGGCAATCTTTGGCTGATAGACACCGGCAATCATCAAGCATTCCAAGTGACGGGCGATGGGCTGGTCACAAAAATTGATTGGAGATAAAACATGCGTATTTTGATCACTGGAGCCGCGGGCTTTCTCGGCTCACATCTAAGCGACCGTCTGCTTGCCGAAGGGCATGAGATCGTCGGGCTGGATAATTTCGTCACAGGCAATCCGCAAAACATCGCCCACCTGATGGGGAACGAACGCTTCTCGTTTTACAAGCACGATGTTTCGAATTACATTTTTGTGCCGGGCAAAGTGGATGCGGTGATGCACTTCGCTTCGCCTGCCAGCCCCAACCCGCAATCCCCTTCGGGGTATTTCAATCTGCCGATCCAAACAATGAAAGTTGGCGCGCTTGGCACACATAATTGTCTTGGCGTGGCGAAAGTCAACAGCGCTCGTTTCCTGCTCGCCTCTACCAGCGAAATTTACGGCGACCCGCTTGTGCATCCGCAAACCGAGGATTACACCGGCAACGTTGATCCCGCCGGTCCGCGCGCGGTGTACGATGAAGCAAAACGATTCGCCGAATCGATCACGATGGCATATTATCGTTATCACGGCGTAGACACGCGCATCGTGCGCATCTTCAACACCTACGGTCCGCGCATGGACTTGGAAGACGGCCGCGCCCTGCCGAACTTGCTAAAACAGGCATTGCTTGGTCAGCCTCTGACCGTGTACGGCGATGGAGGTCAAACACGTTCGTTCTGTTATGTGGATGATCTCGTTGACGGGATCGTGAAATTACTGTATTCAAACGAGCACCTGCCCGTGAATATTGGAAACCAGCACGAGATCAGCCTCTTGCAATTTGCCGAAGCGATCAACCGCATCACTGGCAACAAAGCCGGGATTACCTTCGTCAAAGACGCGCGCAGCGTCCGCGACCCGCAACAACGCCGCCCCGACATCACCCGCGCGAAAACGATCCTGAACTGGGAACCGCGCGTCGGGCTAGACGAGGGCATTGAGAAGACCATCCCCTACTTCAAAGAAAAACTGGGAGTCGGATGACGATCATTGACAGTCGTGAGCGGACACGCTTTCTGAAATTCGCAGTGGTGGGCGCTGTCGGCTCGGTGGTAGATTTCGGCGTGATGAACCTGCTCTCGCGCGCCTTTTCCATGCGGCTGGTCTACGCAGGGACGATCTCGTTCATCTGCGCGGTGATCAACAACTTCACCGGCAACCGCTACTGGACATATCCCGAATCGAGATCAAGGCATATTCTTCATCAATTGGGCATGTTCTTTGTGGTGAACGCAATTGGGATAGCGATCCGCATACCGATCTTGCACTTTGTCGAGCCGCCGTTGGAAGGAGTATTCTCAGGCATGAAGACGTTCGCTTCGATCTCCCCTGAAACTCTGGCGAAAAACGCCACTCTCGCCATCGCCATCGGAATTGTAATGCTTTGGAATTTCTTCGTGAACCGTTATTGGACGTATAATGATGTAGAGTAATCGAATGGCGCAACAACAAAGCCGTATCATCCCAATTTACACATCTCAGGGAGATGCAGAAGCCTTCCTGCAATATCCTCATCTCTTCAGCCGCCTCGGTGAATGGATCGGATGGGTGACGCCTCAGCGTGAAGTCTATTCCGTGATGGGATATTTCGTCGGCACGCTCACCAGCGATCCGCGCATCGTGCGTCATCGTTCAGGCGACGTGGATAAGCCGCGTCTGGCTCCACCACCCCAACCGAAACGCATAACAACCCCCGCGCAAGTCCCGCTTGCCCCAATGATGCAGGAATTATCCTACGGCTTGATTGACGTACTCGTTGAGGAACCTGAAAGATTACACACGATTGACAGCGGCGAAATGCGCCAGGATATGGATTAGGGGACTAATTTACGCCCGATCTATGCACGCAATGAGTTGAGAGGCAACATCGTTTGCATACTGATCGTCTAACAAATTATGGGTGGCATTAAAGTGAAAGACTTCCAAGCCTCCGCCAGCGAAAGTATCCCAGCCTTGCGATGTGTTATCCGACTCTTGCGATAATGTCTCGCTCGCGCGGAAAAGCGTAATACGTCCGGGATACCATTCAGGTGAGTACGCAAGCAACGCTTGCGTGTGCGATTTACGCAGATAATTGAGCAAAAGGTTATCTGGAAGCCGTCTTTTCAAAGCCCTAAACATACCAACAACAGCGTAGATCCAAATGCGCTCCATCCGGTACGACAAGTCATGCGTGACATACGCTACTTTTCCCCTTGTATTCAAAGCAGACAAACGACGGAAGTGCCCGCCCATTTTATGCCACCAGTCACCCGGCGTCGAAACACGATTCGCATCCCGCGCGGCTCGATTCGCCCTATTCTTCGGATTCCTCGTATCAAACATGACTAAAAGTTTGACCTGTTCACCCTGACGCAGTAATTGCTGACTGACATCCAAGGCGATCTCCCCGCCTAAAGAATATCCTCCAAGATAATACGGTCCATGGGGTTGAACCTTGCGAATCTCACGGATGTATAACGAAGCCATATCTTCGATCTTTTTGAACGCCGGTTGTATCCCATCCACGCCTTGGGCTTGCAACGCAAAAAATGGCTGGTCTTCGGGTAAATATTCCAACAAAGGATTCCAGAACAATACGCCGCCTTCGTGCCCATGTATCCCAAAGAAAGGAGGTCTCTCACCCCTCGTTCGAATCGGAACCAGCGGACTCCAAGTAACGTCAGCCCGGTCTCGCTGACCGATAACTTCGGCAAGTTGCGCGATCGTCGCCGCGTGAAAAAGAGTCGTGATCGGGAGCCGTATGCCAAATTCATCTTCGATTCGCGCGAAAAGTCGAACCGCTAAAAACGAGTGCCCGCCGATGTCGAAAAAATCATCGTGTATCCCGATTGTCCCGCGTTTCAAGAGAGATTTCCAGATTTCAGCCATTCTACTTTCGATATCGGTTCTAGGTTGATCAGTTGAAGACAGATCCGAATCGATGTCGCCGGGGGTTGTAGACTCTTGAAGGGCAAGGCGATCCAGTTTGCCGTTGGGCGTGAGCGGAAAGGCATCCAGAAATTGATACGCCGCTGGGATCATGTACTCCGGAACATGTCTGCGCATAAAAGTTTTGAGTTCTTTCACAGAGACTGCGTCTGAGGCGATGATGAATGCCGCAAGATAGCGCTCATCGGGGGATTTCCCTTTGGCAACTACAACGCATTGCTGAACTTTTGGAAACTTCCGAATCTCCGCTTCCACCTCCCCAAGTTCAAGCCGCTGACCTCGAATTTTGACTTGATGATCGCCGCGCCCAAGGTGTTCGATCACGCCGTCTTCTCGCTGACGCGCTAGATCGCCGGTTCGGTACAGCCTCTCGCTGATCCCGTCATTGAAAGGATTGGGCATAAACTTTTCCGCAGATAATTCGGGACGATTCAAGTAACCAAGCGCCAGACATAGACTGCTCACATACAACTCGCCGATTTCACCGGCAGACACTGGTCTAAATGTTGAATCCAAAATATAGAGTCGAGTATCCGCAATGCTCCGACCGATCGGAACAACGCCATCGCAATTCCCAATCTTTTCAGGCTCAACATCGTAAGCGGCGACCACACCTGTTGTCTCTGTCTGCCCAAAGATGTTAACCATCCGCGCGCGGTGACCGAGTTTAACTCGCCAGTCATAAGGAATGTCGAAGAGAAGAGGCTCGCCAACAGAGACAATCCGCCGCACATGATTATCCAATAGAGCATTTCGCTCGTGGTGAGGCAAAGCAAGCAATCTATTAATACAAGTGCGCCACAACGACGGGACAACATCCATGAGCGTGACGCGCCGATGCTTTATCAATTCAAACAAGGCGACTGGATCGCGAGTATCCTCCGCAGAGGCAACCACAATGCAAGCGCCGCAAGCAAGCGGGACCATCATTTGCCTGACGGATAACGCATAATTGATGGATGCGGTTTGCAAATACACATCCGCCTTATCAATATCTAAAACAGACTGAGTGACCCGCGCGAACTCGCTTAAACTCTGGCGGGAGACCATCACTCCCTTTGGCTTGCCGGTTGACCCCGATGTGTACAGCACATAGGCTAAACTTTCAGGCGGCACATCGCGCATAGGATGATCCGCTGGCTGCTTCGCTATTTCGTCCGCCTCCCGATCTATACAAACCAGGCGCGCGTTATGCTTGGAGAAAATATGGAGCAGGGTTGATTCTGTGATAACAAGAGACACCTCTGCATCTTCAAGCATGAAACTTATGCGTTCTTTTGGGTACGAGGGATCAATAGGAACATAAGCGCCGCCGGCGATGAGAGTCGCTAAAATGCCAACAACCATTTCCACGGAACGCGGAAGGCAAATCCCGATCAACGTTCCTGTGCCAGCCCCCGATTGACGAAGGTACGACGCGAGTTTATTCGCGCGCGCGAGCAGTTCGGAATAAGTCGCCTGCTCGGTGCCGCATTGAACCGCCAGTGCGTTCGGGGTTTTTACCGCATGACTTGAAATCGTATTGATGACCATAAAATTACATCGTTGTGCGCGGAGGCGCGTTTTAGCAACAGACGGAAAGATATCATTTAGTAGACGACGCGCTTCTAACAAGGTTACGGGGGCTTACATATCCATCGGTAGCGTCGTCAGATCGGAGATAAAATTACCAGAAGAAAGACCGGGCGTTCAACCTCCATTCCGCTTACTAGAGCATGGTAAACTCTTGCTCACCCATGAAAAATAACGCCCTTTCCCCTAAACCTCTCGGCGCATCGCGCGTGACCCTTTCGCAGTTGATGCACCTCGAGCATGCCAACTTACTAGGCAATGTGCACGGCGGCTGGATCATGAAACTTGTGGACGAAGCAGGCGCGCTCGCCTGTATGCGTCATGCCCAATGCAAAGTCGTGACTGTCGCCATAGACTCGATGACCTTCCGCGAGCCGATCAAGATCGGCGACCTCGTCATTTTGAACGCGGAGGTCACTTACACCGGCAGAACCTCCATGGAAGCAAAGGTGGATGTGCTTGCCGAGAATCCGCTGACCCGCGAACGCTCCCACACCAACACAGCCTACCTCGTGTACGTTGCGCTCGACGACGAAGGGAAGCCAATGGAAATTCCGCAATTGATGGCGGAAAATGAAGAAGAAACCCAAAAATTGTTGCAGGCAAAAGAACGGCAAGAACGCCGCTTGAAAGAAAAGAAACTACGCGAGTCGCAATGACCGAACCCGAACTCACCCAGCCCGAATCGGAAGAAAAAGAACCGGTCGCGCACTCGTTCAAGAGTCTGCGCGAACTGGTGGATTTTGTTTCGGGCAAAAATCTACCGCCGCTCACATCGGAAGACGGGCGCGTGACCGAAGCGCTCCCCTTCCCGTTCCTCGCCATCGTTGGGCAACAAGAAATGAAGCTTGCGTTATTGCTCGCCCTGATCAACCCAAACGTGGGCGGGATTCTGCTGGTCGGTCCGCGCGGCACGGCGAAGACAACGGCTGTGCGAAGTCTGCTCGATCTGTTGCCGATGGTCGAGCGCAGCACGTGCCCGTATGGTTGTTTGCCCGAAGATATCGAAGCAGGCGGAGTGGACGCGGTCTGCCCGGACTGCGCGAAAAAATTCGCCGAGGGCAAACCGCTCACCGCGCCGGATAAAGTCCGCTTGATCGAACTGCCGTTGAACGCGCGGCTTGAAGATGTGGTCGGCGGCATTGACGAACGCGCCGCCATCCACGAACGGATGCGAATCCGCCGAGGAATCCTCGCGCAGGCAGACCGCAACTTGTTGTACATTGACGAGATCAATTTGCTCGCCGACGATGTCGTTGATTCGATTTTGGATGCCGCGGCGCAGGGAACGTACACTGTGCGGCGCGGACCGGTCGCGGCGACGTATCGTTCGCGCTTCGTGTTGATCGGCTCGATGAATCCCGAAGAGGGAAGACTGCGCCCGCAGATTTTGGACCGCTTCGGGCTCCGGGTTATCGTGCGCGGCTTGGACGACGCGTCTCTGCGGCTGGAGGCGTACCGCCGAGTCCATGCGTACCTGGCGAATCCGCGTCAATTGGTGAACCAGTTTGCCCCGGAGATGGAAGCGGCGGCTCAAGAGATCCGCAGCGCGCGCGAGCAGATGAAGAAAGTCGCCATCCCAGATTCGATCGCGCATCCCGCCATCGCGCTCGTCCAAAAAATGGGAATCGATTCACTGCGCGCGGAGATCACGTGGTTCGAATCGGCGCGCGCGTACGCGGCGGCGGATGGGCGCAGCGAAGTGACGAATGATGATTTGAAAGTTGTCGCGCCGATGGCATTGCGATTGCGGCGGTCTGTGTTCATGAACGGTTATTTCAAAGGGCAGGCGGGCGAGGAAAAAGAAATGAACGCGTTGCTGAACGGATTTGGCAAAAGACCCGCAAAGAAAAGATCAGGTAAAAGAAAATGAGCGAGGCGACGATTGTCAACCCAGCCTATCGAATCGAAACAGCGCGGCTTGTAGTGCGGTGCTACAACCCTGCCGACGCGACACTGCTCGCGGACTCGGTACGCGAAAGCGTGGAGCATCTCAAACCGTGGATGCCGTGGGCGCACAATGAACCCGAGCCGTTTGAATACAAGGCAAAACGCGTCGTGGAATTTCGCGGCAAATTCGATCTCGGACAAGATTACACCTATGGGATTTTCAACCGCGAAGAAACGCGACTGCTCGGCGGGACGGGATTGCACACGCGGCTCGGCGAAAAACAACTTGAGATCGGGTATTGGATTCACAAGGACTTCGTCAAGCAAGGTCTTGTGACCGAATCCACAGCCGCGCTTATCAAAGTTGCTTTCGAAATTATTCATGTGCATCGCATTGAAATTCATTGCGACCCGCGCAACGCCGCCTCTGCCGCTGTGCCGCGCAAACTCGGCTTCACGCACGAAGGGACGCTCCGCGCAAAGACACCGTTTCTCGATCGCTGGAGCGACTCGATGATCTGGGGTTTGCTTGAAAGCGAATACCCGAACAGCCCGGCGGTGAAAGCGGAGATCAAAGCCTTCGACGCCGCTGGCAACTCACTGTTATGAAATCCTTTGTAGGGAAAATCACCCAGAAACCGATCTATCTTTTGCTCGCCGTCAATTTATTGATCGGCGTTTTTGTTTTTCGCAGTTACGGGCTTTCGTGGGACGAGCCGCTCTTTTACGATTATGCCGACGCGCTCGGCTACGCTTACTCGCCGCGCGAATGGTTCAGCGGAAATTTCGATCTCGAAAATTCATACGGCCCCAGCGCGGAGGATCACAAGACGCGCGGACCCGCCTATCTTTTTCTCGCGCGCAATTTTGTCTACGGGCTGGAAGACCTCGGTTCAGACCGCGCCTCAGCCTGGCATCTCGTCAATTTTATTTTTTTCCAACTTGGAGTCTATTTCTTTTATCAATTATGCGCGCGCTGGATGAAACCCTCCGCCGCGACCGCCGCGACCGCATTCTTTTCCTATCAACCTTTGCTGTGGGGACATGCCTTCATCAACCCAAAAGACCCGCCGTTTCTAACTTTCTTCCTCGCATCGGTTTGTCTCGGCTTTGAACTGGTGGACGAAATCGAAGCAGGCACAAAAGCCAATTTCTGGAAAATTTTCACCGCCGCTTTCTGCTTGGGGATTGCAACTTCGATTCGCGTGTTGGGTCCGCTGGCGGGATTGATCGTGCTTGGTTATGCGGGCTACATCGTCTTTGCCCGCCGCGGATTGAAATCCGCGGCTACGTCAACAAAGTCCGCTCAAGCGGACTCGCGCCCACGGCAAATTTATTTTCGAACGTTTGCAATTTACATAGCAATTGCAATCGGCGTGATGCTCATCACATGGCCTTATCTTTGGGAGAATCCAATCGCAAGGCTTTTTGGGACGCTCAAGTTCATGTCCGATAACCCGACGCAACTGGCGGTATTGTTCAACGGCGAAATCTTCCGCGCCAACGACATGCCGCTCCGCTACCTCCCTTTCATGCTATGGTCAACGCTCACCGAGCCGACGTGGATTTTGTTCGGTCTTGGTATATTTTTTGGTTTTCGGAAATTCAAATCCAATTCAAAAGAGTTTGCATCATTGGCATTGACCCTCAGTTGGTTCATCCTCCTCGTCGCTTATGTGCTAATCCTTCGACCCGCCGTGTACGATGGCTTGCGGCATTTCCTATTCATCCTGCCGCCGGTGTTTATCTTTACTGGTTTTGCATTTGAGTGGATGTTTGAGAAACTCACAAACGCAACGACTCGCCCCACGTCTCGAAGTATATCTATGGCAAATCAGGGATTCTTCGCTTCGCTCAGAATGACATTCATCTGGCTACGCGCTGGACTTGTTTTGCTGATTCTGTTGCCGGGCGTTAGCGGCATCATCCAACTCCATCCTTACGAATACGCGTATTACAATTCATTCGTCGGCGGCACGGGTGGAGTCTTCCGCAACTACGAAACGGAATATTGGCTCACCTGTTATAAAGAAGCGATGCAAACATTGGACGCGAGATTGAGTCAACCAGCGAATGTCTTTGTCCTTCGCGAGGCATACATCGCCGAATATTATTCGGGGAGCAATACCCTCGTCCGCGATTTACGCAACGCGCGAAACGACGTGAAGCCCGGCGATTACGTTCTCGTCAACACGCGCGCGAACGATGACCGTTCCGTTTTTAGAGACGCGCCGCCGGTATTACAGATCGGACGCGAGGGCGCGATATTCTGCGAGGTCAAACAAATCCCATGAGTCTACGAGTCATTGCAGGGAAAGCCAAAGGTCGGAAGTTGAAATCAGTGGACGGCGATACTACCCGCCCCATCACTGACCGCGTCAAGGAGTCGTTGTTCAACATCATCGCCAGCGACGTGATCAATTCAAATTGGTGGGACTTGTTCGCGGGCACCGGGGCGGTCGGCATCGAGGCATTAAGCCGGGGCGCGGCATCCGTTCGCTTTACGGATTCGAACCGCGAGCCCGTCGAGACGATCAAGTCCAACGTGGAGCATTGCGGATTCGCGTCGCAGTCGGAGATCCGCCGCGCGGACGCATTCGCGTATCTCGCCTCGGCGCCCGACAGGAAGTTCGAATACATTTACATCGCTCCCCCGCAATTCAAAGAGATGTGGATCAACGCGATTGAACTCGTGGACGACAACATCGAATGGCTCAGCGAGGACGGCTGGGTCATCGTTCAGATCGCGCCGCGCGAATACAAATTCAAAAAGGAGTTCGCGCTCGAACATCTTGTGGAGTTTGACCAGCGCAAATACGGAAACACGCTTCTCGTGTTCTACGAAAGGAAGCCGTGATGCCTTTCGCGATTCTTTTTATCAACAGCGGAATCGCTATCCTGCTCATGATGACCTTGCTCTGGCTGTTGAGCCTGCTTCTCAAAAATTCGAGCATCGTGGATATTTTCTGGGGAATCGGATTCATCGTTATCGCATGGATCGGCTTTTCGTACGGATATGGTTATCTGCCGCGCAAACAATGGATGACGGCGATGATTACACTGTGGGGACTGCGCCTCGCGCTTCACATCGGACTCCGCAATTGGGGAAAGCCCGAAGACTTCCGCTATGCCAAATGGCGCGAAGAGAACGGTCCGCGTTGGTGGTGGATTTCCTTTTTCAAAGTATTTTTACTGCAAGGATTCTTGATGTGGATCATCAGCATCCCCATCCTCGCCGCGCAATCGTTCGGGTTCCCCGCGATTCTCACGCCGATGGATCTGATCGGCGCGTTAGTCTGGGGCTTCGGCTTACTCTTTGAATTCATAGCTGACTTGCAGTTGACTCGTTTCAAACTGAACAAAGCCAACAAAGGAAAGATTCTCACAACAGGTTTGTGGAAGTTTTCTCGCCACCCAAACTACTTTGGCGAATCTCTCGTGTGGTGGGGAATTTACATCCTCGCCCTCGCGGCTGGCGCGTGGTGGACGATCTTCTCCCCCATCCTGATGACCTGGCTCCTACTGCGAGTCTCCGGCGTCGCCATGCTCGAACGGACGATGCAACTCAAGCCCGGCTACGAGGAATACATGCGAGAACAAGCGCGTTCTTTCCGTGGTTCCCGAAGGCGTAGCGCGAAATGTCATTTCGCGCTACAAAAATCATCCTTGCAATTTCCTTTTAGTTCAAATGGGGCTTCGCTTCAAAAGCCCGCCGTGCTAGAATCATCCCACCATGACCAACCTTCGCGCGCCCTCAAAGATCATCCCGCGAGCCTTTCCCGGAATCAAGCGGGCGAGATCGAAGAACTCATCGCCAACAGCCAAGTCCATGCGTACGCGCCCGGCGAAATATTATGCCGCGAAAACGCGGCGGGGGATCGCTTCTACATGATCCTCGAGGGCGAAGCGGAAGTGACCAAGATCATCAACAACAGTGAAACGCGCCTGTTGAAAACCTTAGGACCCGGCGATTTCTTCGGCGAGATGGCGCTCATCCACAACGCGCCTCGCGCCGCAACGGTCACAGCCAAATCACAACTCACCACGCTCGAACTCGAAAAGACCGGCTTCGACCGCGTGCTTCACTCTTCAAGCAGTATCGCGATGGCGATGGTCAGCGAGATCAGCAACCGCCTGCGCTCGAACGACCAGATGGCGGTGGACGACCTCCGCTTGCGCGCGAGCGAACTCGCCGAGGCGTATCAAAAACTTGCCGAGCAAGACCTCGCCCGCCGCGAGTTCCTCTCCAACATCGCGCACGAGTTGCGGACTCCGCTGATGGCGGCGAGCGGGTATCTCCAAATGTTGCAAAAAGGCGCGATGAGCGGCGACCAGCTCAACACGGGGATTGACACGGTCGCCCGCAACGTCCAGCAGATCGTCAGCCTCGTCAACGACATCCTGTTCTTACAAGAGATGGACCTCGTCCTCCCCGAATTTCAAGCGGTGGATTTAAATGCGGTCGCAAAAAATGTGACGGATAAATACGCGCCCAAAGCCATCGAGCGGAAGGTAAACCTGCGCCTCTCTCCCGACGTCAGCCTGCCCCGCGTCTCCGGCGACTCGAAATCTCTTGAGCGCGCTCTCTCGGCTCTTGTGGACAACGCCATCAAGTTCAGCCCCAACGGCGGAGACGTGGATGTGCGCCTCAGCACGCGCGGCGATGACGTTTTTCTCGCGGTGGAGGATCGCGGCATCGGGATCGAAAAAGAAAAAATGTCGCGCGTGTTCGACCGCTTCTATCACCTCGAACGACACGAGAACGATCTCTTCGGCGGCATCGGGCTGGGACTCGCCATCACGAAGCAGGTCATCGAACAGCATCACGGAAAATTAACCGTCACCAGCGCGCCCGGCAAGGGAAGCACGTTTACGATCGTGTTGAAGAAGTTGAATTAGAAAATTTCATCCGCAGAGTACGCGGATTTCGCAGAATCTTTTTGATTCTAATCTGCGCAATCTGCTAAATCTGCGGATTATGTTCTCGGTCTTCATTCCCCAAACACGACAACCAATTTTCCAGTTTCATCATAAAACGACCGCGCGTTGAACGGCGTGTCGCCGCGCTTCATGCCATGAATTCTCTTCAACAGAATCGGCAAATCCTCAACGACATCTACTTCTCCAATTCTTTGATATTCGACCCACTCCGCCAAACCTTCCTCGGAAGCGGTGAGTTGACCTCCCGTCACCTCGCCGGTGAAGATGAACAGGCAAATTCCCGTTTCGCCCGCATCAACAACGACCGTTCCGCACAGCCACAAGTCGGCGGTGAGGCCCGCTTCTTCGAGCAGTTCGCGCCTCGCCGCAGACAGAACATCCTCCCCTCTTTCCACGTGACCGCCGAGTCCGTTGTACTTGTTCGCCCACAGACGTTTCGTCGGCGCGCCTTTGAGGAGCAGGTACGAGTCTCCGCGCCGCAAGAATATCGCCGTGCGCGGGATGAGGGTGTAGCGGTTTTTGGTGGAGACTTGATCGGATTGAGGCATGAGAGATTTTCGGCGCCGGTGCTATAATTTGCTCATTGAATTTTAACTTTCGGCGGTATACATGGTCCCCTTCAGGGGAACGTCCGAAAGCTTTTAGGACATTATACGGACTGTCCATAAGACATTATACTGTCCGTATAGCCCCTAGTTAGGCAACCTGTCTTGCAAAATATGTCTCTTTTCCTTTGAATTTTAAGAGGAGAAACTATGACAACACCAGTCCGCATCGGCATAATCGGCACGAGTTACTGGGTAGATGGATTTCATCTGCCAATTTTAGAAAACTATTCCAACGTGCTCGTCACATCCCTTTGTGGTAGAAATCAGACACGGACAGAAGAATTGGCTCGCAAGTTCGGAGTAGGCAAGAGTTTTACAGATTATCGTCGCATGCTTGACGAAGATTTGGATGCGATTATTATTTGCACCCCAGAGGATCAACATTACGCAATGACTATTGCCGCTCTAGACAAAGGACTTCACATCCTGTGCGAAAAGCCAATGGCGTTCACAGCAGATGAAGCACTAGAGATGTATCGCAAAGCTGAGGCGAAAAAGTCAAGCATATGGTCAATTTCACCATGCGTTGGATTCCACATTTTCAATATCTGAAACACTTAGTGGAATCCAATTACCTTGGTACCGCCTATCATGCCCATTTTCACTGGCTGTCAGGTTGGCATCCTGAACGTGAGGAGTATACGTGGTATTACGATCCCAAACATTCCCATGGAGTAGCGAGTGAACTAGGCGTGCACATGATTGATCAGGCGCGCTGGTATTTGGGAGAAATCAAAAGCGTCCAAGCCAGTATACACAGTTTTGTGAAAAGATCTGGTGAAGATGGAAATGAAATGGATAATCCAGCCAGCGATTCAGCCATCTATTTGCTAGAATTCCAGAATGGAGCTCATGCCACGATTCATGTGAGTAGCGTAAATCAGGTTAGTAATGAATTACTCCACGCTGGACAATTCATTTCACTGCATGGACAGGATGGCACGATTGAGTCTCGCGCAGGATTATGGTCGTCGAATCCCATCTCAAAAATTGTCGGATATAAACGTGGCGCTGAAAAAGCAGAAACCCTTGAAGTCCCGGATTCTTACTTTGGAAGCGCTGGTAGGGAAAACATGTTCGATTTCAACGACAAACCGATTGTAGGTCCACGCCTGTTTGTAGACGCCATCGTAAATGATCAACCACTTCAACCGAATTTCTATGATGGGTATAAAGCTCAGCAAGTGATTCAGGCAGCGCTCGAATCAGCGAAAACTGGTAAAGCTGTCAACATTCAGTAGCGAAAACAACTTTGGCTAGTGAAAATCGTTAAGCAGTCGGCAAGACGTTTCTTTTTTGACAAGGAGCCTTGCGGACCGGGAGGTTGCCTAACAATGCGTGCGGTGGACAGGTGGGTACGCGCCGCGTTTTCGAGCCTTTATCTTGGCTTTGGGTTTTTCCCGTTTCGACGGCGACTCTCGTCTCACCCACCTGCCCCTAACGCAAACCGTTAGCTGCCTGATTCGCAAAACATGAAGAGCCCCTATGAAAATCGACATCCGTACAGAAGCCGCTAAATACTACGACAGCAATCCTGATTTCCTGAACGACACTCCTTTTTATCAGAAGCTGATTCCCTCGCCCAATAGTTCCGTTCTCGAATTAGGTTGCGGTACTGGACGAGTCACTTTAGCTTTAGTCACTTATTGTCAGTATATCCAAGGCATTGATATATCTCCCGCGATGATTTCCATTTGTCGGGAGAAACTTCTCAAAGCGAACATTCCACAGACGAAGGTTCAAGTCTTTGAGGGTGATATTTCAGATTTCGATTTGAATAAAACCTTTGACCTTATTATTGCTCCTTTCCGTGTTTTACAAAATCTGGAAACCGATCAAGAGGTAGATGGGCTTTTTAGGAGTATTCGTAAACACCTCGCCTCAAATGGTACGTGTATTCTCAATGTTTTCAGACCATTTCGCGAGGTTGAAGAAATGCGAAAACTATGGGCTACGCCAGAAGAAAAGATAAGTTGGGAAATACCTGTGGAAGGCGGCAAGTTAGTTTGTTATGATCGAAAGGCAGGTATTGATACCGAGAAACTTATTCTTTATCCAGAGCTGATATATCGAAGATACGAAGGAGAGACTCTCATGGAAGAAAGTCTTTTGAAGATTGTGATGAGATGTTATTATCCAGACACATTTGAAAGGCTCATCACTGAACACGGATTTGTCATTCATAATCGTTGGGGAGGTTATGAAGGCGAAGTGTATGGTCAAGGACCAGAGTTGGTAATCCAGTTCGGTGAAGGCAGCTAACAAAGCGCGCACTTGACGGGTGGGGTTCTGCGCCATTTTCAAGCATTTTCCATGCTTCGAGTTTTTCCTGCTCCCAAACATTACCCCCACTAACCCACTGGAGGATTACATGAATGACTTTTCGCAAGTTGCGCGAAAAAAGAGAATCATGAACGACAGACCCATTCACATCACGCAATTCGACCTTGAGCGTTTACAAAAATTACTCATGGACGCGCAAGCCACCGATTACCGTAAAAGCGAGTATCTTGAGAAACTCAAGTTGGAATTGAGCCGCGCGGAAGTGGTTGACCCCAAAAATATTCCGAGCGACGTGGTCACCATGAATTCCACGGTCAGCATCGAAGACCTAGACACGAAGGAAGAGGAGGTGTACACGCTGGTATTTCCAGAGGACGCCGATGTGCGACAGGGAAAGATTTCGATCCTTGCGCCGGTTGGAACAGCCATGCTCGGCTACGAAGTCGGCGATACGTTCGAATGGGACGTCCCAGCGGGCAAACGACGATTGCTGATCAAGAAAATAATCTATCAGCCCGGATAAGGCTTCGGGAGATTTCGATCGGTAACACCTCAAGCAAATGCGACATGAATGCTTGTCCTGAGTTTGTCGAAGAGTCGCGTTACGGATCCGATAAAAACATGACACACCCCGAGGATTAATTTCGGGTGTCGCTTTAAAACCTTTGTGTTGGATGCTGATCAACGCAGAAAACGCAGATTTTTTCAATCAGCGTGAGTCAGCGTTTACACTTGCACCTGACGCAAGTGCAGGTGTCTGCGTCCCAAAATAATTTTTGGGTTGATCATGTTTTGCACTACGCGATCGTCACGCTTTTATCCAGATACACATCCTGAATCGTGTTCAGTAACTTCACGCCTTCCGCCATTGGGCGTTGGAAGGCTTTGCGCCCGGAGATGAGACCCATGCCGCCCGCGCGTTTGTTGATGACGGCGGTCGCCGCGGCTTCGGCAAAATCGTTCTCGCCCGACGCGCCGCCGCTGTTGATGAGTCCGATGCGCCCCATGTAGCAGTTCGCCACTTGATAGCGGCACAGGTCAATGGGATGATCGCTGATCAAGTCGGTGTACATGCGCTTGTCGAATTTGCCGAACGACACGCCGTCCTTGTTCAGCGCGAGATAGCCGCCGTTGTTCTCGGCAAGTTTCTGCTTGATGATATCCGCTTCGATCGTGACGCCGAGATGGTTCGCCTGACCTGTGAGATCGGACGACACGTGATAGTCCTTGTCCGATTTGAAGGCTTTGTTGCGGAGGTAGCACCACAGCACCGTCGCCATGCCGAGTTCGTGCGCGAGCGCGAAGGCTTGCGCGATCTCGATGATCTCACGATGCGAATCGTCCGAGCCGAAGTAGATCGTCGCGCCGATCGCCGCCGCGCCCATGTCGTATGCCTGCTTGACCGTGCCGAAAAGGATCTGCTCGAAACTGTTCGGGTAGGTCAATAACTCGTTGTGATTAATTTTCACGATGAACGGGATCCGATGCGCAAATTGGCGCGACACGATTCCCAACACGCCGAATGTCGAAGCGACGGCATTGCATCCGCCCTCGATGGCGAGTTTGACGATGTTCTCCGGGTCGAAGTAATCGGGGTTCTTGGCGAAACTCGCGCCGCCCGAATGTTCGATGCCCTGATCCACGGGCAGGATGGACACGTAGCCCGACCCGGCGAGTCGGCCCGAGTTGTGAATCCAGCCCAAATTGCGGAGGACTCGGTTGTTCCGATCCGAATGACCGAAGACGCGGTCCACCGAGTCGCCGCCCGGCAGGTGAAGTCTATCTTTTGAAATTTTCGGGGAGTTGAAATTGAGAAGGGATTCGGCTTTATCGCCCAGCAGGGATTGAATATCGGTTGACATGGCAATTCTCCAGTTTGAGTTATCGAACTTGCGCAAAACATTTTATCCGCTAATCTGCGCTAATCCGCGCGAATTTTAAGAGATTAGTGTAAATTCGTGTGGATTAGCGGATTAAGAATCGTTCCGCGTAAGCCCTGTTTTCTTGATTATAATGGGTTTGCGCGACTTACAACGCTCGGACTCGTATATTCTTCTTGGAGGCTCACATGGATGATTTTTTTCAAAAAGTAACAAGTATGCAAGACCCGTTCAAAAAATTGCTCTCGTTCATCCCCGGTTTCGGCGGATACATCGAGCGGCAAAACCGCCGCGACGCAGACAAACTCCTGCGCGACACCGTCGCTCAGCGTTTCGAGGAACAGCACAAGCGCACCTCGCAACTGCAAACCGACCTCGTCAGCGCGGGCAAGATCGAATACGTGGACGATATGGAGAAGGCGGCGATCAAACTCCAAACGTTCATTGATAAGATCAGCCGCGCCCCGCGCGGATACTCCGGTCTGTTCGACGCGGTGAAGATCAACGAGAAAGAACTGGAGGCGATCTATCAATTCGACGCCGCGTTCTTCGATCTCGCCGAGCAGGTCGGGCGCGCGCTCGACAACGTGGAGCAATCGCTCGCAGACGATGCCGCGCTTCCCGCCGCGATCCGCAACCTCGCCACCGTAGCGCGGTTGGCGGTGGAGACCTACGAAAAACGCGCCGAAGTTGTGAACGGATCGAAATAAATAATCGTGGGGCGGGATGGCATCCCGCCCCACGCAGTTGAATATGTGGCACACTTACATCAACGCAACCTCCATTGACGAAGTTTTACAATCGTTAAAAGATAAAGGGGAACATGCTCGCGTCATCGCGGGCGGAACTGATCTCATTCTCGAACTCGAGCGCGGCGTCCGCAAGGGGATCGAAACCGTGATTGACGTGACGCGCATCCCCGACCTCGACAAAATCACAATAGACGAAGACGGCATCATCCATCTCGGACCGCTCGTCACGCACAACCATTGCGTCGAATCGAAATTGATCCGCGAACGCGCCTACCCGCTCGCCCGCGCGGCATGGGAAGTGGGCGCGCCGCAGATTCGCAATCGCGGCACGATCGCGGGCAACCTCATCACCGCCTCGCCCGCCAACGACACGATCACGCCGCTGATGGCGCTCGGCGCGTCGGTCACACTGCGATCGGCGAACGGCTCGCGCACAGTTGCGCTCAAAGATTTTTACACCGGCGTCCGCAAGACCGTGATGCAAGCGGATGAAATGCTCGTGGATATTTCCTTCCCCGCGATGAAGACTACCCAGCGCGGCACGTTCATCAAACTTGCGTTACGCCGCGCGCAAGCGATCTCCCTCGTGGACGTTGCGATTCTTCTCGACTTTGATTCTGATTCAGTTTCCTCAGCCTCCATCACGCTTGGAGCCGTCGCCCCGACGATCATCCACGCGCCCGAAGCGGAGAAATATCTCGAGGGCAAAAAACTGACGGACGACGTCATCACCAAAGCCGCGCGATTGACAATGAACGCATCCAAGCCGATTGACGACATTCGCGGGAGCGCGGCATATCGAAAAGAAATGGTCCGCGTTTGCACATCGCGTGGATTGAAATCCATCCGCGACGGTAAAGAACGAGACGGAATGCCCGACGATGCGGTTTTGTTGTGGGGCAAGCAGACGATGGACGCTGGACAATTGACGATTCGCGAGTCGTCGAATTCAATTGACGCAACAGTTAACGGCAAAAAATATTCACTGAAGAACGGTCACGAAAAAACATTATTGCGATTCCTGCGCGAGGATGTCGGCTTGACCGGCACAAAAGAAGGATGCGCCGAGGGCGAATGTGGCGCGTGCACCGTGTTCCTCGACGGCAAGGCTGTGATGGCGTGTCTCGTCCCTGCGCCGAGGGCGCATGGCGCGGAGGTTGTGACGATTGAGGGAGTTGCCGACCTCACCCCCGCCCCCTCTCCTAAAGGAGAGGGGAGTCTACACCCCGTCCAAGAATCCTTCATCAAACACGGCGCGGTACAATGCGGATATTGCACGCCGGGCTTCATCATGTCGGCGGCGATGCTGATGGAAGAAAAAGAAAACCCGACCAAGAATGAGATCGAACAGGCGATCACTGGAAATCTGTGCCGATGCACAGGGTATTACAAGATCGTTCAAGCCATCGAGGACGCCCAAACGATGGCGGAGGTGAATCATGGGTAAATACACAAGCCAGGTAAAGAAAGAAGAGACGCCGCGCATCACCGGCGTGAACCCGATCATGAAAGGATTGGGCTGCTTTATTTTTCTACTCGTGCCGCCGTTGTCATATGGAATCGGCGCCCTCTTGGTTCAATATGGCGTCCAACAAGGCTGGCCCATTCCTCCCTCGTTTCTCGGCTATGTGAATATCAATCCGATCGTGTGGAGGCTGGAAGGACTCTCGCCGATTCTCACCTTCATCGAAAGCCAAGCAAACCTGACCGCAAATCTGGTGTTTGGGTTCGGCGTCGGGGTCGTATTGGGCGGTTTCATGGCGATCTTCTTCGGCTATTTGTATAAATTCTTTGGTCCATCGCAATACGGACCTAAGGATGCGCCCCCGATCCGCGTTAAAGTAAAACGCTATAAGAGATAACATAAGCGATGAGCGAACATAAAACAATCGGCAGATCATTGCCGCGTATAGATGCGCGCGATAAGGTCACTGGCGCCGCGCCCTACTCCGGCGACCTCGCGATGAAGGGCATGTTGCACATGAAGATGCTCTTCGCGGATCGTCCTCACGCGCGCGTGATCAGAGTCAAAACAGGGAAAGCCGAAGCCGCGCCCGGCGTGGTGGCGGTGTACACGGCAAAAGATGTACCGGTCAACGAGTATGGATTGCAATGGCAGGATCAACCCGTGCTGTGCGGACCCGGCTCCGAAAAACCCGGCACAGACGTTGTCCGCTTTGTGGGCGATCAAGTTGCGGCGGTGGTCGCGCGCAGCGAAGCGGAAGCGGCTGAGGCGGCGAAGTTGATCGAAGTGGAGTACGCAGACCTCCCCGTCGTGACCGACGCGGAAGAGGCGATGAAGCCCGGCGCAACGCGCATCCATGAACACATCGGCGATTCGAACGTTTGCGTCCACTACAAGATCCGCCGGGGAAATGTGGACGAGGCGTTTAAAAATTCCGACGTGATCGTCGAAAGCGAATATCGCACGCCGGTGCAAGAACATGCCTACCTGCAGCCCGAGGCGGGACTCGCATACATTGACGAGGAGGGACGCATCACGCTCGTGTGCGGCGGGCAATGGACGCACGAAGACCAGCATCAAGTGGCGCATTCGTTGAACATGCCGAACGAAAGCATTCGCGTGATCTACCCCGCCATCGGCGGAGCGTTCGGCGGACGCGAAGATATGTCGGTGCAGATCGTGCTGGCGCTTGCGGCGTGGAAGTTGCAGAGACCGGTGCGAATCATTTGGTCGCGGCAAGAATCGATCATCGGACATGGGAAACGTCACGCGGTTTTGCTCCGCGCGAAATGGGGCGCGACGAAAGATGGGACATTAACCGCGATTCAAAACGAGATCATCGGCGATGGCGGCGCGTACATGTACACGTCGAATAAAGTGTTGGGCAACACAACCATCACTTCATCGGGCGCGTATCGCGTTGACAATATCAAGACCGATGTATACGGCGTGTACACCAACAACGTACCGGGCGCGGCGTTCCGCGGATTCGGCGCGCCGCAAGCGTTATTCATGGCTGAGATGCAAATGGACAAGCTCGCGGAAAAACTTGGCATGGACCCGGTTGAGTTCCGCTTGAAGAATGCGTTGCACGATGGCGATCCGCTTGGGGTTGGCACGCCTTCGCCGAGTCCCGTTTCAGTGACGCAGTGCATCGAAGCGGCGAGGGATCGGTTTGGGTGGGAAGATGAAAAGTGGAAAGTGGAAAGTGGAGACTCGCATTTAAAACGTGGACGCGGCTTTGCAGCTGGTTTCAAGAACATCGGCTTTTCATTTGGCTATGCTGAAAACTGTTGGGCAAAGATCGAACTGCATGGCAAGAGTGAGATCGAGCAAGTCGTTTTGCATCACTCCAGCGCGGAAGTTGGTCAGGGCACGCACACGGTGATGATTCAAATGGCGGCGGAAGCGGCGGGCGTTTCATTTGATAAAGTAAAACTGATCTCATCGGATACCGCAAAGACCGGCGACTCTGGCTCCGTCTCCGCATCGCGTATGACGTTCATGTCTGGCAATGCGATCAAGGGAGCGGCTGAACTCGCGCTGAAAAAATGGGAGGCGGAAGAACGACCTGCTATCGCCGAATTTAAATACCTCGCGCCGCGCACCACGCAATTCGACAAAGAGACCGGTCACTCGACTCCGAATTTTGCCTACGCATGGGTGGCGCAAGCCGTCGAAGTGGAAGTGGATACCGAAACAGGTCACGTGCGAGTCGCGCGCGTCGTTTCGGCAGACGATCTCGGCAAACCGATCAATCCCTCGCTCGTGGAAGGACAGATCGAAGGCGCGGTCGTGCAAGCGCAGGGCTACACCATCCTCGAAGATTACAAAACAAAAAACGGGCGCGTGCTAACCGATCAACTCAGCACCTATCTCATCCCAACCATTTGGGACATTCCCGAAAAAGTCGAATCGGTCATCCTCGAAATCCCCGACCCGAACGGGCCGTGGGGCGCGCGCGGCGTGGGCGAACTTCCCTATCTCACCGTCGCTCCCGCCATCGGCGCGGCGATCCACGATGCCACCGGCGTATGGATCAATGAATTCCCATACACGCCCGAACGCGTCTTGCGAGCGTTGGGAAAAATATAATCTCGGCGCAGCCTCGCGCCGCGCGTCACATGCCGTTCCCCTATCGCAGTGAAATCAAAGAATTGAACGACGAGGCTCGTCAATCTGCAGACGGCTCGTTCGTTCGCCTCTCCAACGGGATGACTCATTACGAACTTGGCGGGAACGAATCGGGCGAAATCGTCGTTCTTGTGCATGGCTTTTCCGTCCCGTATTTTATTTACGATCCCACGTTTGATTTTTTAACTCGGTCAGGCTTTCACGTTTTACGATACGATCTCTTCGGGCGCGGATTGTCGGATCGTCCGCGCGAACGCAACAATTTGGATTTCTTCGTCCGCCAACTTTTGGAATTACTGGACGCGCTCCGCTTCTCTCGCCCGGTCAATTTGATCGGCTTATCTATGGGCGGACCCATCGCTTCGGCGTTCGCGCTCCGCCACCCCGAGCGAATCGCCAAACTCGTCCTCATTGACCCGTGCGGCGCAAAACCCGTAGATACCGCGCTGCTGGTCCGCTTTGCGCGTGTTCCGATCCTTGCCGAAATCGCCTATGGTCTTCTCGGCGCAAAGAGTCTCGCCGACAATGTCGCAAAAGATTTCTTCGACCCCGCCCTCGTGGATCATTTTCAGAAAAGATATAAAACGCAGATGCAATACGAAGGCTTTATACGATCTATCCTCTCCACTATCCGCAACAACATGCTCGGCTCGAACATCGAGGTGTATCGCTCGCTAGGCAAACTCAATCAACGAATTCTATTGCTCTGGGGGCGGAACGACAAAACCGTCCCTTTCGAGCAAAGCGAAATCCTGCGCGACGCCCTGCCGAGCGTTGAGTTTCGCGTCATCGAAAATTGCGGGCACATCCCGCATTACGAAAAACCCGATGAGGTCAATCCCATCCTTTTGAATTTTCTGAGGCAACCATGATCCGCACGTTTCTCGATTATTTCTCCCACAACAAATATCGGCTGGCAATGTTCGCGCTGCTGGCTGGCGCAACCGTATTCTCGGTCGTTGTATGGCGCGTCCGCGTGGAATATAGCGGCACGGGCAATTACGCCTTCATGATCTGGAATTTATTCCTCGCATGGATTCCCTTCCTCATTGCGTATTTCACATACACAGCAACAATTTCACGACGATGGGTGCGCCTGATCGTACCGGTCTCAGCGTTTTTCTGGCTACTCTTCTTCCCCAACGCACCCTACATGCTAACCGACTTTCAACATTTAGCCTCCGACTGGTGGAGAAACGCCCCGGTTTGGTACGACGTATTACTGCTCATCTGGTTCTCGTTTACCGGATTGTTACTCGGCATGGTATCGCTTTTCCTCATGCAGGAGGTGATGCGGCGCGAGTTTGGCCGCTGGATCGGATGGGGATTCGTCGTGGTCGTCGCCGTGCTGAGCAGCGCCGGGGTCTACGCGGGCAGATTCCTCCGCTGGAATTCATGGGACATTTTCAATAATCCCAAAGGAATGGCGTTTTACACGCTTCACAGCGCGCAAGACCCTAGCCTTACGTCCATAGGCTTCACAAGCCTCTTCGCGGCATTTTTCCTTTTCTTGTATATCACGCTGTATACTTTTGGTCACCTACTGCTGGAAAGACAAGCGCAAGCCAAGGAGCAAGCGAAATGAATAAACAAGATATCCTCCTCCTGTACAAATACAACCAATGGTCAACAGCGAAGATTCTCAACGCCGCATCCGGCGTCAGTGAGGAACAATTCCTCGCGCCTGCGGAGTTTCCGCACGGAGGTTTGCGCGGCACGCTCGTCCATGCGCTGTTCGCCGAATGGATCTGGCGCACTCGCTGGGAAGGGACTTCTCCAACTCACCGCCTGAAAGCGGAGGACTTTCCCACCTTCGAGTCACTGCGCGTTCGTTGGATAGATGAAGAAAAAAAATTGCTGGCTTTCGTTGATAACGTAACCGACGAAAAACTAAACGCAACATTCGAGTACACAACAACCGAAGGAAAACGTCATGCGCGCGTCCTTTGGCAGACGATGGCTCACGTGGTCAATCACGGCACGCAACACAAAACCGAAGCGGCGGCGATCCTCACAGGCTTCGGTCGCTCGCCCGGCGACATTGACCTGATCTGGTACTTGATCGAAAACAACTAACGCATGAGAAATAGACTCCGCAATTTTATTGTCCGCAACCGTCACAACCTCACGGTCTTTTTGCTGCTCAACATTGCCTGCGCCATGTGCATCGGGCTGGTGCTGGCGCGAGTGGTGTACAGCGAATCGGACAGCACATCGGCTTGGTCTGGAATCTCTTCCTCGCGTGGATTCCGTTCATCCTTGCGTATGTCGCTCATGCCATTTCGTGGCGGCGGATAACTCTGTATATCGTCATTCCCGTAATCTCCATTCTGTGGCTGCTCTTTTTCCCCAATGCGCCCTACATGCTCACAGACTTGCAAGACCTTGCCCGATTTTTCCACCGGCGCGCCGCTTTGGTATGACGTGATCATCGTCGTCTGGTGTTCGTGGACGGGCATGTTGCTCGGCATCATTTCGCTGTATTTGATGCAAGACATTATCCTGCGGACGTTCGGCAGGGTCGCCGCATGGTTATTCGTATTCGCGATCATGCCGCTGAGCAGTTTCGGCATGTACATCGGCCGCTTCGTGCGGTTGAACTCATGGGATATTTTGCAAGACCCGGCAGAAACAGCCATGTCCATTCTCGGCTTGGTCATAGATCCCAGCCGCCGCTTTGCCGCTTTCATTTTGTTGTACACGATCTTCTACCTCTTCGTTTATCTCCTGCTTTATTCTTTCAGCCACATGCTCAGCGAGCAAAACCTCAAAGCCCGCGAAACCCCGGAGCAGTTGGCGGCAACTCAACCCAGCGATGCGCTTCGATAATTGCGTTCTGATCCGCGGCGGCGGCGATCTGGCAACGGGCGTTGCGCTCGTTTTGCATCGCGCTGGCATCAACATTCTCATCACCGAACTCGCCCAGCCGCTCGCAGTTCGACGCGCGGTATCTTTCTGCGAGGCGGTGTACGAGGGCGCGCACACGGTCGAAGGTGTGACGGCAAAGTTGGTCGAAGCGAGTCAACTCGAACCGTGGAAAGCTCGCGCTGAGCCCAGTCGAAGCGAAGCGGACGTCATCCCGGTCATCATTGATCCAGAAGCATCCATTCTTTCCACTTTCCAATTTCCAGTTATTGTGGATGCGCGACTCATCAAAACTCCCCCTCAGCCTCTGCCGACTCTCATCCCGCTTCACATCGGACTTGGACCCGGCTTCACAGCGGGAAGCGACTGCCACGCCGTCATCGAAACGCGGCGCAGTCACACGCTTGGGCGAGTCTATTGGCAGGGACCAACTCAGCCCGATTCCGGCGAACCCGATGGCGATCCACGCCGCGTCTTGCGCGCGCCGACGGTGTGTTGATCGGCAAGAAAAAGATCGGCGATCATTGCGAGGAGGGTGATGTGATCGCAGAGATCAAGATAGATTCGAACACGCGCGTACAAGTATGCAGTCCTTTCAAGGGCGTACTGCGAGGGATAATTCGAGACGGTTTGAAAGTGACGCGCGGACTGAAGATCGGCGATGTGGACGCGCGCAACGAGGCTAGCGCGTGCTTCCTCGTATCGGACAAATCGCTATCCATTGGCGGAGGCGTGCTCGAAGCGGTTCTTACACGACCCGATATTCGCAAGAAATTGTATTCAGCATAGCCACCTAAACGGTTGATAGAAATTTCTAACAAGGTGTGAGATAATCTTCCCGTGGACGATAGACAGGCAAACATCGAAACCGCGAACAAACCCAAAGACTACGCCGGGCTTTTGTGGATCTTCTTAGCCGGCGCATTGGGCGTCAGTTTGTTTTGCGCCACTTCGGCAATCGCGCTTTCTGACCCCAGCCTGCCCACTCCGATCGTGATCGAACCGGCGAACATCGCCAACCTCGCATTCTCGAATCTCAACACCGCCGCCGCATTGACGGCAGAGGCGTTCCAACAACTGGCAATCCCCCCAAGTTCCACGCCGACTAACACAGCCACGTTTACCGAGACCGCGACGCCAACATTTACCCCAACGAAGACGCGAACGCCGACTATTCCGCCCACAAGAACCGCAACAAAGCAGCGAGAAGAGCCAAGCCGGCCGCTCGTATTGCCGACAGCCACACGGACCCCAAAACCCACTAACACGGCTATTGTTATTTCTACGATCACAGGAACCGCAACAGTCCCAGAGCCGGCAACCGACACTCCGGTGCCGGAACCTTCAGATACGCCTGTGCCTTCGAATACACCCGTGCCTCCTTCTCCAACTCCATAAACGGTTGATTCAAATCCCAGCCTAAAGTAAGCATGTAACAATTGAGCATGTGGTTCAGTGTTTGTCATAATTTGATGTGACGAACATAACTTGACGCACCGGCTTATAGGACATATACTCGGATTAATCATATTAATGAAATGATAGTCCGAGCTAAAGTTTCTCCTGATATTTCAGAATTTCTTCGTTACTTAGCCGCTCATGAAGAAGCCGAAGATTGTCTTCCAACACTGAATGAGTTGAGTCAAGAATTAGGCGTGGGGGTCGCATCGTTGCGCGAGCAACTCGAGGTGGCGCGCGCGCTGGGGTTGGTCGAGGTCAAGCCGGGGCGCGGAAAGACGCGGCGCCGCGCATTTTCGTCTGCCCGCCATCCGCCAAAGCCTGCAATATGCGCTCGCTTTCGATGATGCCCATTTCCGAAAATATGCCGACTTGCGGAATCATGTCGAAGCGGCATTCTGGTATGAGGCGGTGGGGAAATTAACAAGCGGAGATCAATCTGAATTGCAGGAACTGATCCGCCGCGCGCAAGATAAGCTGGCGCGAACTCCGATTCAAGTTCCGCATGAAGAACACCGCGCCTTGCATTTATTGATCTACCGCCGGTTGGAAAACCCTTTTGTGATGGGAATTTTGGAAGCCTACTGGGACGCCTACGAAACCGTTGGCTTGAATATGTTCACCGGCGGCTATGAATATTTGCAGGAAGTTTGGGGATACCATCAAGTGATGGTTGAATCAATATGTAATGGAAACTACAAGGCGGGGTACGATGCGCTCGTAGCGCACACCGACCTTTTATATCAAAGACCGTAAGCAGAGGAATACATGAATAGAGTTGTCAACGATTTTTCGATCATAGTCGGCACGAAGAACGGTTCAGGCAGTCAGACCGCTAACAATACGATCTTGCGGGCGATCTTCAAAATGGGCATACCCGTTTCGGGAAAAAATCTTTTTCCGTCGAACATTCAAGGATTGCCCACATGGTACACGATCCGCGCGAGCAAGGATGGATACCTCGGCAGGCGCGAAGAACAGGATATCGTCATTGCGATGAACCCCGATTCGTTCACGCGCGACCTTGCCTCTGTGCCGCCGGGTGGAGCCTTCTACTACGCCGACGATATCCGCCTCCCCATCACCCGCGCGGACATTGCCATCTACCCGATGCCCGTGAAAAAACTCGTCAAGGACGATCCGAGCATCCCCGGCGATTTCCGCGACCTGGTTGGCAACATGATCTACGTGGGCGCGCTTGCGCACATGATCGGCATTGACCTCGATGCCATCCACGCCGCTCTGCAATTTCACTTCAAAGGCAAGCAAAAGCCGGTTGACATGAACTTCAACGCGGTGAAGTCAGGCGCGGAATGGGCGAAGGCAAATCTTGAAAAGAAGGATGCGTTTTATCTTGAACCCATGAACAAGACCGAAGGGTTGATCATGGCAGACGGTAACACCGCCGCCGCTATCGGTTCGATCTTCGGCGGGGCGCAATTCGTAGCGTGGTATCCCATCACACCGGCGTCGTCATTAGCAGAGGCGGTCAACGATTACATGCCGATGCTCCGCAAACGCGATGATGGAAAACACACCTACGCGGTTGTGCAAGCGGAAGATGAACTCGCCGCGATCGGCATGACCGTCGGCGCAGGCTGGAGCGGACTGCGCGCAATGACCTCCACCTCTGGTCCCGGCTTGAGTTTGATGACCGAATTTGCGGGCTTGGCATATTACGCCGAGGTTCCGATTGTCATTTGGGATATTCAGCGCATCGGGCCCAGTACCGGCTTGCCCACGCGCACTTCGCAAGCCGATCTCTCGTTCGTGGTCAGCATGGGACACGGAGACAGCGACAGCATTGTGTTACTGCCCGGCGACGTCAACGAATGTTTCGATTTCGGCTGGCAATCGTTCGATATTGCCGAGCGGATGCAAGCGCCGGTCTTTGTGTTATCTGACCTCGACATGGGCATGAACCAGTGGATGAGCAAACCGTTCGAATACCCCAAATCCCCGATGGATCGCGGTAAAGTTCTCTGGGAAAAAGACCTCGAGGAACTGAAAGGCAATTGGGGACGATACCTCGATAAGGATGGAGATGGAATCCCCTACCGCACCATGCCCGGTAACAAACATCCGTTCAGCGCTTATTTCACACGCGGGACGGGTCACGATGAATATGCAAAATACACAGAAGACCCTGCGGTCTTTCTGCGCAACATGGAGCGCCTAAAGAAAAAGTACCAAACCGCAAAAGAATTTTTACCCAAGCCTATTCTGCATGAGACGAAAGGCGCGACGATCGGTATCATCGCGTATGGCTCGACCGAAGCCGCCATCAACGAAGCCCGCGTTCAATTGGAGCGCGACCACAGCATGAAGACGAATTTCCTGCGCGTGCGCTCACTGCCATTCACGCCCGAGGTGGATGAGTTCGTCGCCAAGCACGACCAGATATACGTCGTGGAAATGAACCGGGATGGGCAGTTGCATCAGTTGTTGAGGCTGGCGAATCCCGAATCCACGATGAAGTTGATCTCCGTCGCGCATGGAGACGGCTTGCCTGCCGCGGCGCGATGGGTACGCGACGGCATCCTTGCAAAACACGCGGACGAACTAAAATTGCCCGCAAAGAAAAAAACTTTCGCAAAGGCTTCAACCACGCGAAAGAAAATCGTTTCAAAGAACGGCAAGAAAGGAATTAAATAATGTCTGCTCTTCCTATGGCGGGCGCGCCCGCAAACGTCAATACGGTTGGTCTTACAAAACACGATTATCGCGGCGCGCCGACGACCCTGTGCGCGGGGTGCGGTCACAATTCGATCTCGAATCAGATCATCGCGGCGATGTATGAGATGAACGTGCTGCCCGAAGACATGATCAAATTCAGCGGCATCGGCTGTTCAAGCAAAAGCCCAACCTATTTCATGAACCGCTCGTTCGGGTTCAACAGCCTGCATGGGCGTATGCCTTCGATCGCAACCGGCGCGTTGTTTGGCGATCATTTGCTCAAAGGCGTCGCGGTCTCCGGCGACGGCGATACGGCGAGCATCGGTATGGGTCAATTCAAGCATGTGATGCGCCGCAATTTGAATATGGTGTACATCATTGAAAACAACGGCGTGTATGGACTCACCAAAGGTCAATTCTCTGCCACCGCCGAACGCGGACTTGAGTTGAAGAAGCAGGGAACGAATCCATTCATGCCCATTGACATCTGCATGGAAGCCGTGATCTCGAACGCGACATTCGTGGCGCGTTCATTCGCAGGCAATGCAAAGCAGGTAAAAGAACTGATCAAAGCCGCGTTCGCTCATCGCGGCATCGCGGTGCTGGACATCATCAGCCCATGCGTGACGTTCAACAACGCAGACAACGCGCATCACTCGTATGCGTGGGGTAAAGATCACGAAGAGCCGCTTCACGACATCACCTACATCGCGCCGCGCGAAGAGATCATGCTCGAAAAAGAATTGGAAGCGGGCGAAGTGCGCGAAGTGACGATGCACGACGGTTCGATCGTTGTTCTCAAGAATTTGGAAAAGAGTCACGATCCCACGAATCGCTTTGAGGCGATCCGCGCTCTCGAAGAAGCTCAGCGCAACAACTGGCTGACAACGGGATTGATCTACGTATCGCCGGAGAAACCCGCGCTTGCAGATACGTACAACCTGATTGACACGCCTCTCAACCGCCTCACCGAAGCGGATCTGCGACCCGCTCCTGCGATGATGGATAAAGTCAACGCGTTGATGTTTTAATCACCCCCTCCCGCCTTCGGCACCCTCCCCCAAAATCCGACGAACCCCAGTCGGATTTTGGGGGAGGGCTGGGGTGGGGGTTTTATTGTATGATCCAAATCTCCCCTTCCATCCACATCCACGAATCCGAACTGCACTTTGACTATATCCGCGCGTCGGGACCGGGCGGGCAGAATGTGAACAAAGTGGCGACGGCGGTGCAACTGCGATTCGACACACACGCTTCATCGTTGCCCGAAGAAATCAAATTACGATTAACTCGACTTGCGGGAAAGCGGATGACGGATGATGGAGTTTTGCTCATCGAAGCGAAGCAATTCCGCACGCAGGAGAAGAACCGCGAGGATGCGATTCAACGATTCGTTGAATTGATTCGAAAAGCGACGGTCAAACCCAAACTGCGAAAAAAGACAAAGCCCACAAAAGCATCGAAAGAAAAAAGATTGCAATCGAAGAAACAAAGAGGGGAAATCAAGAAGAGCAGGCAGAGCAAGACTTTTGAGTGATTCAAGGCGCTACAATGACAAAATCTAATATACTTCTATTTCCAAACCAGCTGAGAATCACTCTACGCGACTCAAGCACCAGAGAGCCGATTTCAGGAGTGGTAGTAACTTTGGTGATTTTCTGTAAACACAAGAACAATTATTATCTGGGGCTACCGTTGTCTGATCTTAACGGAAATATTGAAATTACGAAGGAATGGGTGGAGCGAGCAATAAATTATTTGCGAAATACCTTCATAATGGATTACTCATCCACTCTTGAAGATTGTCTCCCCCAAATAATGCTCGATGTAATGTCGAACGATCAAATTGAGCGCGCTCAATCCGCAATGAAGCTGCATGGTGCGGAACAAGGTGGACCAGATATCGCTTTCACAATAATAGATCTGGAGAGAGTGAACAATAAATATTTCGAACACCATGAGGGTTATGTAATCTTAGATGCCGACGGGGTGTCGAACAAGGATATTGACATTAACTTAAGCAGAATAAGCTAGGACCTTTTTATCTCATGAATAAAACTCTCACCGCTCTCCTCTGCGGACTTTGCGCCGCATCCATTTGGGGCGGGATGTATGTGGTCAGCAAGGTTGTGCTGGAAGTCATTCCGCCGTTCGCGTTACTGACCCTTCGTCTTTCGTTGGGATTCCTCTCGCTCGGCATCGTGATCCTGTTTCGCAAAACGCGCGCTCCGATCACACAAAGAGAATTTTGGCAAAGTTTTCTCGTCGGCATCGTGGGCTACGGGATTTCGCTCGGCTTTCAATTCACAGGGACAAAACTCTCCACCGCGTCGAATGGAGCGTTGATCACCTCCGCCACGCCTGCGTTCGTTTTACTATTCGCATTCCTCCTGCTCCATGAAAAAATAACGATGCGGCAAACGTTCGCTCTGATCGTTTCCACGCTCGGCGTGCTGGCGGTCATTGACCCGCGCACGGCGCAACTTTCTCCCTCTCTATTTTTGGGCAACACGCTTTTATTCTTCGCGGGTCTCACGTGGGCGCTGTACTCCGTCCTTGTGCGGAAGGTTGCGAGAAACATTGACCTGCTCACATCCAGCGCGGTCATGTTGTTGGGTGGGATTCCTTCCTCGGCGCTTCTCGGATTCTACGAAGTCAACTCGCAGGGCATTGGCGCGATCACACTGGGAATCGTCGGCGGGATTCTCTTCCTCGGCATTATCTCCACCGCGATCGCCATGTTCCTATGGAATTACGCGTTCAAGGAGTTGCCCGCCGCGCTCGCCTCGCTGACCTTCTTCGCTCAACCCGTCGTCGGGACTCTGCTCGGCTGGCTGTTCCTCAATGAAAAGATCACGCCGCTGTTTTTATTCGGCGGCGTGTTGATCGGGATTGGGATATTAATTTCAACAAAAGAGTGACGTTGGTCGAGTAGCCCTGAGCGGTTTTTGCGAAGGGCGTATCGAGACCAACGCAGCACAGGACAACTCTTGAAACAAAATGTTTCTTTGAAACTATCGGGGTTTTCTAATTCTCCCCCACCGTATGCAACAACGCCATGTTTGGCGGGCGCACCGCGCCGACGGGGAATCCGCACACCAGCACGACTTGATCACCTACGTTCACCACGTCCGAGCGCATCAACGCCGCGTCTAACAGATCGAGCATTTCTTCCAGCGATCTCGCAAACGCGATCAACTGCGGACGCACTCCCCAAAGAAAAGCAAGGCGGCGATACGTTTCCTCATCGGGAGTAAACGCCATCACAGGCACGCGCGGACGAATCTTCGACATCAGCCACGCCGTCCGTCCTTGCGTGGTGAAGCACGCCACCGCCGTCACGTTCTTATCGTTCGCCAACGCCTGCGCGGCGCGCGCCATCGAAGCCGCGTCGCTGTGATCATATCCGTTCACGCTCGGCTCCATGCCCCACTCGACGAAGTGCGATTCGGCTTCGCGGACGATGCGATCCATCATCTGAACTGATTCGACGGGATATTTTCCCGAAGCCGACTCGGCGGAAAGCATCACCGCATCCGTTCCATCGAAGACGGCGTTGGCAACATCCGACGCCTCTGCCCGCGTGGGAAGCGGATTCGTGATCATCGACTCCAACATCTGCGTGGCGGTGATCACCAATTTCGCCCGCGCGTTCGCCGCGCGGATGATGTGCTTCTGCAAGGCTGGCACGCGTTCCGGCGGAAGTTCCACGCCGAGATCGCCGCGAGCCACCATCACGCCGTCCACGATCTCCAGAATCGCTTCGAGATTATCTAGCGCTTCGGGCTTCTCCAGTTTGGCGATGAGCATCGGCACGCGTTTGCCGCTGGAGAATCGCTCCATCGCATAGCGGACTTTCTTCACATCGTCTACCGAACGGACGAATGAGATCGCCACTGCATCCACGTTGTGTGAAATACCAAACTGAAGATCGGCTTCATCTTTTTCCGTAAACCCCGCGATCCGCAAGCGGATACCGGGCAGATTGATTCCTTTGTGCGAAGAAAGCGGTCCGCCCACAATGACCTTTGCGATCAACGCATTGCGATCTTGAACGGAAAGCACGACTAACGTGAGACGGCCATCGTCGAGCAGAAGTTGATCCGCTGGGCGGACCGAATCGAACAGTTGCCGAAAATCAACGGGAATCTTTTGCCCGCCAAACTCTGGAGGCGTGGATTCGGTCGCGTAGAGGCAGACCTGTTCCCCGTCCGAAAGTTGAAGCGGAGCCGCCAACTCGCCCACGCGGATCTTCGGTCCCTGCAAATCCTGCAAAATGCCGACCGAAACGTGGAGTCTTTCCGACACTTTACGAATCAACCCGATCCGCGTAGCGTGTTCCTCATGCGTGCCATGCGAAAAATTCATCCGCGCCACATTCATGCCTGCCAGAATCAACTTCTCGAGCGTTTCCTCGGTCTGACTCGCAGGGCCCACCGTTGCCACAATTTTTACTTTTCTTGTCATTACAATCCTCAACTTAAGATTTTCTGCCGCGCAGATAAATAGCCCAATACACCGCCGCCACCAACACCGAACCGCCGATGATGTTGCCGATGGTGACAGGGATCAGATTCGCAATAAAAAAGGATTCCCAAGTAAGCGCGTCCAAACGCGGAACCTCGCCGCCAATTTTCGAAACGAATTCTGGGTCAAAGTCTTTGATCAGAATCGCATACGGGATGAAATACATATTGGCGACGCTATGCTCAAACCCCGCAGCGACAAACGCAGAGATAGGAAAAATAACAGCGGCAATTCTATCCCATGTGCTGCGCGCGCTAAACGTCAGCCAGATCGCCATACACACCAGCGCGTTGCATAAAATGCCGAGCGCTACTGCCTGCAAAAAACCATACTCAACTTTGCCGATCGCGGTCTTGAGCGCTGTTATCCCCACTGCGTTCGCGCCAAAAGTATATTGGCGGGTAAAAAACATCAATATCGCAGTAGCGAACGAGCCTGCAAAATTCCCAAGATATACCAACGCCCAGTTGCGAAGCAGCGCGCGGCTGGTCACTTTACCGCTCGCCCATGCCATCACGATCAAGTTGTTGCCTGTGAACAATTCCGCCCCGCCGACAACGACGAGTACCAATCCGAGGCAAAAGACCAGACCTGCAAGCAAGCGGGTTATCCCATACGGAAGCCCGGCGTTTCCGGCAGAGACCGTAGTAGCAAAGATCGCGCCGAGAGAAATGAACGCGCCCGCCAAACCCGCAAGCATGAACATAGGCACGGCGGGCATCTCCGCCTTCCGAGCGCCGATCTGTTCCGCGCGCAAAGCCATTTCAGCGGGCAGAAGCGCGTCAATGTGAATTTCGTTCATAGCATTCTCCATATTACAAGTAATGCAATTCCTTTGCCTGATTCATTAACTCCGCGCGGAAATCGGGATGGGCGATGCCGATCAACTGCGCCGCGCGCTGGCGGATGGATTTGCCGTACAGGTCAGCCACGCCATACTCGGTCACCACGAATCGGACGTGATTGCGGCTGGTCACCACACCCGCGCCTTGTTTCAACATCCCGGCGATTCGGCTGACGAGCGTACCGTCTTTCAACGTGGTTGTGCTAGGTAAAGCAATAATTGGAACCCCGCCCTTCGAGCGCGATGCGCCGTAGATAAAATCCAACTGTCCGCCGACACCGCTATACAGTTTTGGACCAATGCTATCGGCGCAGACTTGACCCGTAAGATCAACTTCAATGGCGGAGTTGATCGCCACCATGCGTTCGTTCTGCGCGATCACGAACGGATCGTTCACATACTCAATGGGGTGCATTTCCACCATAGGATTATTATTCACCCAACGATACAAATTGTGCGTGCCGATCATAAAACCCGCAACGATCTTACCCGCGTGCAAAGTCTTCCGTGAATTGGTCAGCACGCCTGCTTCTACAAGTTTGATAACTCCATCGGAAAACATTTCGCTGTGCACGCCCAGGTCTTTCTTATGAAGAAGATATTTCAGCACAGCATCGGGAATCGCGCCGATTCCCATCTGCATGGTCGCGCCGTTGGGAATTAATTCCGCGATGTGCCGCGCGATCCTTTCGGTCACCTCGTTAGCGCTCCCTTCGCTCAACGACAATTCGCGGACGGGATAATCCACAGGGACGATACGATCCAAGCGATTGACGTGAATGAACGAATCTCCCAGCGTGCGCGGCATCTGTTGATTGACTTCAGCAATGATGAACTTTGCCGATTCTGCCGGCGTTTTCGTCAACCCCACTTCCACTCCGAAGCTGCAAAAACCATGTTCGTCGGGCGGCGAAACATGGATCAACGCGACATCCAGCGGAAGGATTCCGCGCTTGAACAGCAGCGGAAATTCGGAGAGCAACACTGGCGTAAAGTCGGCGCGCGCCTCGTGTACTGCCTTGCGGATATTTTCGCTAATGAACATCGAGTTCACGCGCAAATGCCCCATCATTTCAGGCTTCACATAATCGGCTGGACCAATGCTCAATGCCTGGCAAATTTCCACATCCTCAAGATTCGGGGCATGATCTACCAACGCAGAAAGAAGCGTTTGCGGCACCGACACATTCCCAGTCAGAAAAATGCGGCTTCCCGATTTGATCGCCCGCACCGCATCTTGCGCGCTGACGATCCGTGATTGATACGCGTATGTCCAGTTCATGCTTCACCTATTTTAAAGCAATTAGCGACCGTTTGAAAAATCAATTCTGGAACAACTTCGAATGAATATGGCATGTATACACGTTCATATAATCCGTGCGCGTCGCTTCCGAACGGACCGATGTTGACCACCGCACAATTCAAGGCGCGAATCTCTTCCAGCTTTTCTTCATCGAGCGAGCAAAACAAATTCCCTGCCGAATCTTTCAAACCGAACAACGGCATATTTTTTGCAAGCGACTCGATCTCAATTTCCGAATCCAGTTGAAGATAGCTCAGATCAGAAATATACGGATAAAACCCGCGCCTCTGAACCCGACTCTTCGACACCGCTTCGACAAGCTCAGCGCAACGGCTCAGGGCGGCGGCGTCAGCCTGCCTCGCCAGCGCAGCCGACATGGCGCGTGTGATCTCATTCTCCCGCGGCAGCACAGACGGGTAATACGGCGGCGAGAAAAACGCGATGACGGCAGGTCCGCCGATCCCCGCAATCCTTGCCAACTTCGCGACGATCATGCGGCTCAACTCGCGCCCATCCTGTGCGGATGCAGAAAGTTCTTTTGTCTTCGTCTTCAACCATTCTGAAAAATCCCCGCCTGTATTTTCCGCATCCCAACGACTCTTTGCTTTCGTATGGAGATCGGCGTAGTCCAAAACCTCCGCCTGCCAATCGAGCGGAGACCGCGCCTGCCCGCCCTGTTGCGAAAAGTGATTGAACGATTCCGCCTGTTTCTTACGAACAGCCTCCAACGACGCGAAAGCGGTTTCCTTCATTTTTTGCATCGCACGCTCGGGGGTCATCGAGAGCGTCAGCCAGTTGACATAGACGAATGCTTCGCCCGCCGTTTCCACATTATATGATGATTTCAAGTCGCGCATGTGTAACGCGATCGGAGGAGATGCGACCTCAGTCATCTTTTCACCGCCCAGCGAACCCTGCACCGTATCAATCCATTCGGGGTTGAGGTTGATTCGGCCGACCAGCTCCGCGGCGACGTGCGACGCGTCCACACCGCGGAAGACTTCGCCGACATGCGTTCGGACTCCCAGAATATAAAACGATGGGAGCAATTTTCCAACCGAACCAGAGTAAATATATCGCTGGGATTCGTCGGCGTCGCGCGGCGCGGTGTAATCGGTGTTGATCACGCCGAGGTAATTCAGGCTTTCTTGTTCGCGGAGTTTGAGCAGTTCTGGAACCGCCGAAAGGATTCCAGCCGATTCGGTTTCCTCATCGGGGCAGGAAAGAAAGAGCAGGTTGCCCGCGAGTTCGTCAATCAATCTTTTTCCATTCTCTTGCTTGCGCGCAAACTCGCGCATGAGCGCAATATTGATCGCCACGCCCGACTTCATGTCCACCGAGCCGCGCCCGAACATCCACTCGCCGCTTTGAAGCGCAATCAACGCGGACCTTCTCCGATCTTACCGCCGGATCTTTTGTCGAGAGTTGCACGCATGACCTTCGCCAATTCATCAGGCTGGAAGGCAAGACCCGAGTCGCCAAGTCGAGCCGGGAACTCCATCCACGCCAACTGTGTCGAAGTGACTCAGCAAAATGATGGTCTTGCCCAGGTTATTCGGGCCCCCGTTTTTCAACAAGCACGCGAGATTTTCCGCCCGTCGTTTGTCTCCCAAAGTTGGCGAGAGAATCGCAATCCTCATGAGCAATTCATGGATCCTTTTCCGGCGCAGCGATTCTCCTTCCGCTTCCACGCTTGGGCTCACGCTGGGAATTGAAACTAGAGTTTTGGTCATTTCGCGGACGGTGTCGAAACCAGCGAAGCGAAGTTGAGGTCATGGGTTGAATTGTAAATGGTTTTGGGAGGTAGGGCCAACGGGCGCGTATACTCGTCATAGCTTTACGGAGGTGCCTCATGTCTCTTACTGTTCCACGTCAACGTTTTCTCAATTCGGCTTCCGACTCTTCCGGTGGAGGCGCTCCTGCGGAAATTTCCGAGTCTCGCTTCGCGCGGCAGACGCGGAACAAATGCGGATCATTATAGATGCGGATGCCGAAGCGCAACAAGAATTTATGCACCCGAATTTCATCATCAATGACCAATCGTGGTGCTGCACAAGAAATATGGTCGTCGAGATGTTGGCTCACGGCAAGATAGGGAACGACCACTTCGAACGAGAAATCGAGGGAATTGCCATCACCGGAAATGTAGGCATCGTGATGGGACGGGAGGTTGTGCACCCTACAGCCGCAAGCGAACTCGGTATCCATCACGGCGACAAGCTTTTGAAGCGCCGCTTTACCAACGTATTCTTATTCGAAGATGGAAAGTGGAGCTTCTTGGCTCGTCAGGCGAGCATAGTGAATTGAGTGCATCGGCTCAACATATCAATTGGAGGCGTCGAAATCATATCCGAAAAACACTGGAAAGTGTTTGCATCCTCTTAGTGAGGTTCTCGTCGGCTTTACAAATCCATTCACCTTGAAAGTGTATCAAACATGAAAAACTCAAAACGATTTCCCCATCGGTCGCAATTATCATCGTGTTCGGAATAATGGGCTTACTGCGCTTCAGAAGGTGTAAGACTTGTGAATGCGGTAGGGTTATCTGGGAGCGGGTTTGCGCTGGGGGTCGGCTTCCGTTTCTGGTATTAGGATTCACCGGGAAACTCAATCCGTGAGGTGATATAGAACTAACCACCTGACAGGTTGGCAAAATCGGGTGGTCGAGTAGCCGCGAATGCTCTTTGAGCGGCGTATCGAGACCACATCATCGAAAATCTACCGCATTCTGTTTTTTACCTTTTCCTTTTGGTCTTGATACGTCCCGCGACCAACGCGCGGGACTACTCGACCGACGGGTGCTTTGAAAACAAAAGTGCCAGGCAGCCAGAAATAGCGCACGAAGAGGATCTTGATGAAAGCATGCAGATCAAAGTCAGAGATATTGACATGTACTATGAAGAAGCAGGCTCAGGACGACCTCTGCTCTTGCTGCATGGTTCGCCCGGCGATCATCGCCAAATGACTTACGGTTACGGAGCCTTTGTTTCAAAACCGAGACGGATGGCGGCGCATCTATCCCGATCTGCCCGCATGGGGAAAACTCGCGGCGCAGACTGGATCACGCATCAAGACCACATGCTGGATGTTACGTTAGAGTTCATGGATGCAGTTGGGCTCCGGTCAACGATCTGTCGTCGCGGAGCGTCCTATGGGGGCTGGTCTGGCGCGTGGATCGTCTATCGCCGGCGCGGTCGTACTGATGGAGTTATGTTAGACGCGCCAGCGATCGCCCCCAAAGACAGGAAACCATCACTTCCCCAGGCACCGAGTTATTCATACCGATGAAGCATTTCTCAACGCGCTTACGCCTAGCGAGCAAACCATCCGTGAGGTGGCTGTTGCGCAAAGTATGCTTGTGCTGGGGCATTTCGGTTTCGATCCCGTTCCGGGCGTCGGCTCAATGCGAGTCACGCATTTTCTTTAAAGCGGCTCAACCAGAATTACAATTTCACATTTGACGGTAGACCAGCCAACGGAACCATTCCCTGCCGCCCACGCTCATCCTGACGGGCAGGTTTGATCACTGGTGCGGTTATCAGGACGCCTACAACATTCTGGACAACTACCCACATATGCACGTTCATCGTCCTAGACTGGGCTGGTCACGGCTTGGCTCGCGAACAACAAACGCTCTTCCGCGCATTGGTCAGCGAATGGCTGGATCGAGCGTCGAGGAGTATGCGGGCGGCAATGTCGGCTGGATTCAGTCAACAAAGCGCAACAGATCGCCCAAATATCTCTCGGCGAATTCGATGATGACCACGTCCGGTTCGCGCTCGTCTACCCACGAGAGATTCCACAATCCGCTCCCGGTGTAGTTCTGGACATACAATCCGTTATGGAAGTGTTCGCCAAGCATGGGAATCCGTTAAAAAAGAACGAATCATAGTACACATGACGATATCGGGCAAGTCGGCGTTCTGGTTGTGGAGAACATCAACTTCCGCCCGCCGAGGTTTGCGGTGGTTTTGTAGGAACTGCTCAGGTCGAACAGCGGCGCAAATTGGATCTTGATCTGAGTAATGTCGTCACCCCCATCACAGCCGCAAGGTCGGCGGCGCCCGAGTCGCGCGACACAGGTTCAAAGTCCGAGGCGGGATGCGCAATGAGATCTTCGGATCTGTTTTGCGCAACTCATTCATGATCGCCGAATACGCAATATACGCGCCGTAGTCGTTCCAGTGCGTATCGGTAGCGTAGTAGACTTGGCGTTCTGATTTAGCGGTAAGGAGCGCGGGACGCAAGTCAATCACTTGCTGTTTGCCGTTCGCGCGCAGGTATGCGATGACTTGATCCAACTTTGATGCGGTTCAAAAACGGGGATCGATCAGGGACACGTTCAGGGTAAATCGTATTCTGCTGGCGAAACGACGATCAACAACTTAATTCCTCGTTCGGCATAACTTTCTGATAGCGCGTCGAGAAATTCTTTGAAAGTTCGCTAACTCTTCCTCGGTGAACAACTCGATTTTTTGATAATCTTCAATATCGCCCTCGGCAGTGTAGACCAGCCAATCGTCGTCGCCGACAATAACTTTAGGGAAGACACGGTCGCCGAGGGCTAGTCGCAGGTTCGGAGATCAGCGCGATCAGGCGTCCACGTGGATAGAACGATTCCTTCAATCGTGTTGGGGTCGAGCGCCAGAGTCCGCAAGGGAATCAACAACATCACAAGAAAGGTCACGATAAAAGCCAGCGGAATAGCGTTCTCTCATTTTTCAGGAATTTCCTGTAAATACCGGGCAGGAATTGACTGCTCGCCATCACGCCCACAGATAAAACAAAAAGGATCAGCAGGACAACATCCGCCAATATTTGCAAAGCAAGCGATTTATCAATGCGCGGCTGAATGAATGACCCGACAGGCAGGGCGAACAAGAGTCCCGTCAGCGGAATTCATAAGAAATGACGGTTCGATGAACGGAAGCGGGCTAGTCGCAGAAAATGAAAGTTGATACGCCGCTTGATTCTGTCCGAACAAAAACAAAAACAGGAAATCGCCCACATAATTAAGATCGGCGCGCGGAAGATCAGCCACGTGAACATGAGCGCGCCTAGCACATAGATGTGGCGGATCGGTCGAAACGAATTACGAAGCCAGCGGTTCAGAAAAAGATTTTCCAGCATGATAAAAAATCCGTGAAGCAAACCCTGAAGAAAGAACTCGACCGCGATGCCATGCCAGAGACCAGTCAACAGGAAAACGATCAAAATATTGAGCGATTGTCCACAACGGGAATTCTCAATCGCTCCAGAGGATAGAAAACATAATCGCGGAACCACGACGAAAGCGAGATGTGCCAACGCCGCCAGAAATCGCCGATACTTTCCGCGATGTATGGATTGTTGAAGTTTTCGGTAAAACGCAGTCCCATCATGGACGCGAGACCGATCGCCATATCGGTGTACCCAGAGAAGTCATAATAAATTTGCAGATGTGTAACCGATCAACGCCAGCCAGCCGACGAGAGGCGTGGTCGCTCCGACAGGCAGACCGAACACCGCGTCAACGACTTTGGACAGCGTATCGGCAATGAGAATTTTCTTCGCAAAGCCGAGCAAAAAGCGGCGCGCGCCATCGGCGATCTGTTGCGGATTCAAAGTCGGTGCGGGTAATTGTTCCGCCAACGCGCGGTAGCGGACGATGGGTCCTACGAGCAATTTCGGGAAAAGCAAAATGTAAAACGCGAAAGCAACGAGTGACTTCTCGCTTTTGACCGCACCTTTTTTCACGTCGAGCAAGTATGAGATCAACTGAAAACTGATATAGGATAAGCCAAGCGGAAACGTCACAGTATCCAACCAATTGCTTGCGCGCGCCGGGAGCAGTTCGCCGTATCGGACGAGAAAATTATCCCCATAAGTGACAAGAACTTTGAAGCCGATCAGAACGCCAACGTTTACGAGCAAGCCGAACGGAAGAATCCATTTTGCGGGCTTGGAATCAAATAACCGTCCAAGCCAATAATTGAAAAGGATCAGGAGCAGGATCCAAACGAGATTGACCGCATCTCCCCATGCGTAAAACAGCAGGCTGGCGAGAATCCCGATGATGGGTCGCCAGCGCGGTTGGGCAAAAAAATAAGTTAGCAGAAAAAACGGCAGGAAGAGGAATAAAAACAGGGCGGTGTTGAAATTCATAGCAATGGCTCAGTCCCCCATTATACTCACGGGACTATCCCGCACTCCTAACCTTCTTCCAATATCGCAACAACCCATCCGCGCTCATGCCGAGGGGATTGGCGAGTTCATAGGCTTTGACCACATCTGCGCTCAGCCCAGCCGATCTGCCTTCGTCCATCACCCAATTTGTAAAACTCTCGCGCAATTCCTCGATGGGCGGTTCATTCTGCATAGACTGTTCCATCCAACGCGCGGCGGAGTCGAGCCCTTTTTCCACTTCGGTGAGTTGCCAATCCACATCGTTGTAAATCCCAAAATGAGTCGGCGCGATGCGCGGGGATTTGAGCGCGCGTAGTTTGACAACGCTTTCCCGCCAGCGTTCGAGGTTCAATTCAGGCGGAGGCATAGGCACGCGCAAATATTGATAGCCGGGGATTCGCACTCCGCCCACGTCGCCGCAAAAGACGATGTCTTCAAATTGATAGGCGAAGTGATGTTCGGCGTGACCGGGCGTGTTGTGCGGAACGAATTCCGCGCTGCCAATTTTTATTGCTTCCCCATCCTCTGCGATGTGCAATTTATGCTCAGGCACAGGCAAGAACTCTCCCCACAACGTTTCCATTCGATCGCCGTAGATTCGTGTTGCGCTGGCGATCAATTTTTCAGGGTGAAGCATGTGCGGCGCGCCGATGGGATGCACATAAATCTCCGCGCCTTGATTCGCAAGAAAGCCCGCCGCGCCCGCATGGTCGAGGTGGATGTGCGTGAGCAGGACGTGAGTCACATCACGGGTAGATAAGCCCTCTATGGCGAGCCCAGCCTGAAGTCCGGGAAGAGTCGAGCCGGGTCCGCTTTCGATGAGGATGACCGAATCCGAATCCCGAATCAAATATGAAGCGATCGCGTGTGAGCGTCCCTGAAAATTTAGATCAAGTGTGACAATACGGGTCTGCGCCATGAAGTATCCTGCGAAGTGTTTTTATCATAAAAAGAGGAAAGCGTCACGCCGAGGTCGTCGTCGCAATGCACGCGGCAGACGGGAATCTTGCGCTCGTCGAGAGATTTTGCAAGGTCTTCATTGCTCGCGCGCGCGCCGAACGAGACGGTCATCATCAACACAACCACAGGACGCAAACCGCGGCGCTGTAAACTATCCACCGCGATCAGCAATTCGGGATAGACCGTCGGCGTGATGAGGATCGCGCTGGAGCCTTGCGGCAACTGCCCCATCTGCGCGGTGACAAGCGCGGGCAGTGTGAACGAACTCTCGGCTTGGATGAACGCCAACGCTTCGAGAATTTTCGCCTCTTGCCGCTCGCTTCTTTCCGCGGGGATAATTTTGTACGCGTTCTCGGAAGCGGTGACCAAACCGACAGCGCGCCGCCCCGTCAAAAAATAGCGCGACAATGACGCGGCAACGCTGATCGAATATTCAAGCGTGGAAGATGCCAACTTCACTTTGCGGCGTTTGAGGAGGAAGAGATCGTCTGGAGGCGGCGCCTCGATGACCTCATCGAACTTTGAAACATGCGCGCGCTGATTCGCATCCAGGAACAGCCACACTTCAGACTGCGGGTCTTGCTCGAATTCTTTCACCATCAAGTGCCCGCGCCGCACGCTCGTCGGCCAATGGATTCGTTTGAGCGGGTCGCCCGGCACATATTCGCGCACGCCCGCCGCATGAGGCGTCACGTCATACGATTTACGCCGGATCACTTGTCCGCCCGGCAACAAGCCCGGCGGTGAAAGGAAGGAAGACACGCCGAACAACATCGGCAAGACGATAAGCGAATCGTTTGCAGGAAAAATCTTCGAAACACGGAAGATACCAAACGGATCGCCTGAACTGATGCGCGTGGGTCCGAGCGAGAATCCGCCGCGCAGGGTAAGCCAAGTGCGGGCGGTGTATGAACGTTTTTGTTTTGGGAGGATCAAAGTAAGCACGCGCGAACCGCGCGCGAAAGGTATCCCCGATTCGTTTGCCACCTCAAGCCAAAACTTCGGCGTGCGGCTTGCATTGACGATCTCATAATGCTCCTCGAACACATCGCCGACCGCGGCGCGCAAGGAACGCGCGCGGCGATCCACACGTATGCCGCGCAGTGAGGTGATCGCCATCCACCACGCGAGAATCAGAAGCAGTACTCCCGTGTAAAAGAGGCGCACATAAAATACAGAGCCGTCAACCAACGAGCCGATGCCGCCAACCAACAGAATGACGAGAAGGAATGCCCGCCCAGCGGTCACTTTGATTTGCCTTTGCCCTTTTCGACGGATGCGCGATAATCTCCGCCCGGCGCCGCCGCGCTGAGCAACACTTCTTGCACGATACGATCCGCGCTCAACTCGCGCAAACGCGCCGCAGGCGAAACGATGATGCGATGCCCTAGCACCGCCACCGCCAGCGCTTTGATATCGTCGGGCAAAACGTGATCGCGTCCATGCAGCGCCGCGCGCGCCTGCCCCGCGCGGAACAACGCCAAACTCCCGCGCGGGCTCGCGCCGAGGTACACGTCCGCGCTGTTGCGCGTGCGTCCAACGAGGTCAATGATATATTTTTGCACAGCAGGAGAAACGAAAATCTTGCGGACTTCCTCGACCGCGCTCAACAACTCTTTGACCTTCACTACCGACTTCAACGATTCAATCGGATGTTTGAGCTGTTGACCGCTTAGCACTCTTAACTCTTCGGGCGGGCTTGGGTAACCCATTCGGATCCGCAACAAGAAGCGATCCAATTGCGCCTCGGGCAATGGAAACGTGCCTTCGTATTCAATGGGATTCTGCGTGGCAAGCACCATGAACGGCTTCGGCAACGGATGCGTGACTCCATCCACCGTGACTTGTCTTTCTTCCATGGCTTCCAGCAACGCGGCTTGAGTCTTCGGCGTGGCGCGGTTCACCTCGTCGGCGAGGACGATCTGCCCCATGATCGGTCCCGCGCGGAATTCGAATTCGCGCTTCTGCTGATTAAAAATGGATACGCCCGTCACGTCGCTGGGGAGCATGTCGGGCGTAAATTGGATGCGGTTGAATGTGCAATCGAGAGATTTGGCGAGACTGCGCGCAAGCATGGTCTTGCCAACGCCCGGCACGTCTTCGATGAGCAAATGTCCCTGACAGAGCAAGCCGATGGTAACAAGTTCCAATGCGTGAGTTTTTCCAACGATCACTCGCTCGAGGTTGCCGATGAGATTCTCGCCAAAAGATTTGAGGTCGGTCATGAAAGAGGTCGCCTTTCGTGTTGAAGAGGTGGTAACGCCGTCTGATTGTACGGGTATTCGATGGCATGGGCAAGTGAATTTCACCCCTCTATGGAGGGGTGTTACGTGATGTCATTGCGAGGCGGTGTTCTTCCGCCGAAGCAATCTCCTCATCAAGAGATGGCTCACACAGCTTGATGGACGACTTGCATCCCAAAGTGCGTCATAACAAGCATAGAGATTCTTCGCCGCGAAGACCAAGAGCGCGGCTCAGAATGACATAGAAATGACATTAAACTTTCGTGTATAATCTGCGTCGCCCGTCCCCGTAGCTCAATGGACAGAGTAACAGACTTCGAATCTGGTGGTTGCGCGTTCGACCCGCGCCGGGGACGCCATTTTTAATTTTTGGACGCAGAGTAACGCTGACCACGCTGATTTAAGAAAGAACGTAGAAGTCTGCGTTTATCAGCGCAAATCAGCGTCCCATTTTTTATGCGCGATCTTCCCTCTGAAGCAAAATTAATTCAGATGCTCCTCAACCGCCTTGAGCGGATCTCCGCCGATTCGGTCTGGGCTCATCGCGCCAGCGGAATGCGCGGAAGCCTGCTCCGCTTGTTGGAGCGATTCGAAGAGGGGAATTCCCCGGAGCCCGCCGAATTCAAATCTGTGATGCGCGCCGCCTTTCAAATCCTCCGGGAGGCGGCGAGAGAGATGGGGTAAGATAGACCTTGCCACGCCATGTCTGGTGTGCGGAGTGTTCTTCGACGATGTTCGTCACAACAAACTCTCCCCGCTCCGCTCAGGACGAAATTCACAACACAGAAAAGCAGGAACATGCCAGACCTTTACACACTCAACCCAAGCCAGATCACCATGTACGTCACCGAACATTGCGCCGACTGCGTCCGCGTGAAGAAATATTTTGAGGCGAAGGGCATCCCCTACCTCCGCGTGGGGCTTGAAGGGGACGCGAAAGCCGCCGAATTTGTGACCCAGGTCAACCGTGGATATCGAAGCGTGCCGACGATCGTCTTCCCCGACGGGTCAGTGCTCGTCGAACCGAGTTGGGATGAATTGAACGCGAAAATCTCAAATTGACATGACATGCAGGGGGCTATCCTCCGCCCGTCAACAGGGATACAATGAAGGCGAGGAGACAAAATGAAACGAGTAACACCTTTCATCTTGATCGCGCTTTTGCTGGCGTCGTGCAACGGCTGGATCATCCAACCTTTGCCGGGCAACCCGCCTACGCCGTTTTTGCCGTTCACGCAACAGCCGTCCGTTTTCACCGCCACGCCGGTGGTGATCGGAGTTTTCACAGCCTCTCCAACGCCGAACGTCAACACGCTCACGCCGAGCGTGACGCCGTTCACGACAGTCACATTCACAGCGCAAGCCGCAACATCCACGCCGACTGCCACAGCCACTCCACCAACGTCAACCGCCGCATCCATTACACTCGTTGTGCTTGGATGCAAAACCAGTTTTGACGCCACGCACGGCATGGGCGAAGTGACCGACGCCTATGTGACTCTCAAAAACACCGGCGGCGCGCCGTTGACGAACGTCAAAGTGACACTGCTCGCGCTTGACCCCGGGCAACAAACACATCCCGACCAGACCGCGCTCATCACGTCCCTGCCGATCGGGTATCAGGTGACGATGAAATTAACAGCGGATACGACCTACAAAAAAGCGACTCCCATTCAAGTGGAGGTAAACAGCGATCAGGGACTCTTCCCGCGCGAAGGCGCCGCCTCTTGCACCGAAATCGGCTTGTTCGCGCCTGTCCCCAGCGGACTCAAAACCCCGGCGCCGATCACGCCATAATGACATGACTCGCCTCGAAATTAATCTTTCGAGCTTTAGCCACGGATTTCACGAATTTACACGAAAAAAGCCGACCAGCTTCAACTTGGTCGGCTTTCCTCTTTCCCGATTCGGGACAGAAAAATTAAAATCCGCGAGAATCCGTGTAATCTGTGGCTGATTCCTTTCGTTTACGGCTTCCCTTCGGCATCGTCAGTCTCGGCAAGGTATTTCTCCGGGTCTTTCTCGAACGAGCGCTTGCAACCCGGCGCGCAGAAGTAATAGGTCTTGCCTTTGTACTCGGTCTTCCATTCCGCCGTGGACGGGTCCACTTCCATTTTGCAGACGGGGTCAATTTCCATGTTCAGCCTCCGATTGAGTTGGTTAACTAAAGTATAATCCCTCTCATGGCAAACGAAAACCTAAACACACTCCGCAATAAGATCGCCATCCTCATTGACGGCGACAACGCGCAATCTTCCCTGCTCGCGCAAATGCTGGTGGAGACGGGTCGGCACGGACAAGTCACCGTCCGCCGCATCTACGGGGATTGGACGACGAACAGCATGAACTCGTGGAAAGACACGCTGAATTTTCACGCCTTCCAGCCCATCCAGCAATTCCGCTACACCGTCGGCAAGAACGCCACCGACAGCGCGATGATCATTGACGCGATGGACATCCTGCACTCCGGCGTGGTGGACGGCTTTTGCCTCGTCTCGTCCGATTCGGATTACACGCGGCTGGCGACTCGAATCCGCGAGACCGGCGTGTTCGTGATGGGCATCGGCGAGAAGAAGACGCCCAAGGCGTTCGTCAACGCCTGCGATGTGTTCGTCTACACGGAAAATCTCGCGGCGGAGAAAAAAGCCGCGCAACAGAAACAACTGCACGCGAAGAAAACAACGAAAAGCAAAGACGACAAGGAAGAATCAGACCCGATGCCGATGCTAAGTCAAGCCTTCGAGATGGCGGCGGGACAAGACGGCCAGGCTCCGCTCGCAGGGATGGGCAACGCGCTCTATCAACTCGACCCGGGTTTCGACCCACGCACGTACGGTCACAAGCAACTCTCGAAGATGATCGCCAGCCTCCAAGACAGAAATGCGCACCAAGGACATGGAAGTCAGCAGATCTTTTATGTGAGGATATGAAAGAGTAAAGGGATGAACGAAGACTTCAAGGTGGAAGATGCCAAGGGGAAACATCAGCGCCGGGCCATCGGACTCCTTGCTCAAATCCTCCAGAGGAGGATTATTTTCCTGTTCATCTTTTTATTGAAAATTGAAATTATCCTGATTTTCGCGTTGAGTAAGGCGAAATCTGGTGGGCAACCTGGATGACAGAACATCGCACTAGAATTATCGGTATCCTAATTTTGGCGGAACATAATAAGTTTCTCGGCTCCAACTATTATAGAAGCCAACAGCAATCCGCGAACGCTTACAGATTCGGGCAAAAACCCACAAATGGGCGGGGGTCAATGATGATCGCCAGCGTCAAAAACCGCTTCGAAATGCGCACCAAGGACATGGAAGGTCAGCAGATCTGCACATGTGAGGATGAAGGAATAATCAAGGTCTCTCCGCGCTCTCTCTCGCCCCAGCGCAGATCATGTAAATTAATAGGCGACGCGAATCCAGAATCTACAAACATTGGAGGCGCAGCATGGATCTCGCAATTGACCGTTCTGCTCCCACAGATTTCGACTTCTTCATCGGTAGTTAGAAGGTTTCGCACCGCAGACTCAAAGTACGACTAGCAAACTCTGATGAATGGGAAACGTTTGCAGGCGTGTACGTTACCCAGAAAACTCTGGGCGGGTTCCGGAAACATAGATGACAACACCCTTGAGATTCCATCGGCGCGTACCGCGCAATGACAATCCGTTCTTCGATGTAAAAACAGGCGCTTGGTCCATTTGGTGGCTGGATGGTCACTGGCTTGGGCGTCTTGATGTGGCGGTGGTTCGGCAAATTCGAAAAGGGGTCGGCACATTCATCGCCGAGGACACTTGGGAAGGAAAGCCTCTGCGCGTCCGTTTTCTTTGGACTCAGTCACAGGATGGATCACACCGCATTGGGAGCAAGCCTTCTCGCTCGACGCCCGGAGCTACGTGGGAGACGAACTGGGTAATGGATTTCACTCGCAGTGAGTGAATATTTCAACGCCAGTCTCAAAGACCGCTTCGAAATGCGCACCTAGGACACGGAAAGTCAGCAGATCTTTTATGTGAGGATGAAGGAATAATGTACAAAGGTGGTTATACAAACAATCTGCCGTCTAACCACCCCTACGGCGCATCTTATACTGCGAAAAGTAGGATTAAAGACATAGTTGGTGGCTTTGCTTTACATGTGTTTGGTAGTGAGGATTACAGGTTAGGTTGAATCAATGATAACAATAGAATACAACCCCGCCAATCCATGAATCTTTTATCGTTGGAGACGACCCATGTTGAAATTCTCGGCTGATCTACATATCCACCGTCCTGTGGACAAAGTATTCACTTGGCTCACAACTGCCCAGAATCATGCCAAGTTTGACAAGACTATCTCTGGAAATGGAACTGCTGACACCTAGTCCATGGCAAGCGGGTTCCCAGTTCCGCGAGTTCGAATTTAGGGGGTCCTCCTGGCTGAAGAAGTATTTTCAAAGGAAATCATTGACTTTGAAACCAACAAACGGTTTGTGTTGCGCAGTAAAACGGACCCGACTTTTTTAGGCACATGGAGGTTTGAGCCGGAAGGAACAGGCACACTTGCAGTGGACAGGGCAGATGACCATGAAGGGGCTGAGGCGTTTGCTCGAACCTTTGATTGGCTCTCAAATGCGTCCCCAAATTCAGTAGTAAGTTTTCAGCCTTGCCGAAGCTTTTGGAAAGTGAAATTTCTGCGCATTGAATCGAGGCGCTTTGATGCTTGATCGTCAAAACGCCACCTAACAAGGCGTGCAGTGGATTGGCGAGGTCTGCGCGTTCTAAAGTAACATGGCGCAAATTTCTTGGTTTCGTTGTTTGTGGTCACCTCCCGCCAACCACTAACGCAAACCGTTGGCAGGCTTAACCAAAGGATAATACGCGATTTATGAACATCGAATACATGGTATGGCTTGGAACAGGACTAATTGGCGCATACATCCTTGGCTCAAAATCCGAGCAAATTGGTGTTTGGTAGAAATTTTGAAGGCGCAATGCTCAGAAGTATTATCAGTAATTGTTCTTGTTTCTGTAATGTCTGGGCCGTTCCTACTTATTGTCGCATTGCTATTACCATCCAAAAACTTTGTCCTTCCTGCTATTCTGCTGTAAATTATAAGGAAACTATTTGTCCTAAATGCAGTGCGTATGTTCCCGATGTTGTGCAAGAACAAAAAACCGCAAAGGAACAAGAATTACCGAAAATCAACTCTCGCATTTTTCGCCAGCAGTTCAGGCTGTTGTTGCCGAGCTGAGGATATTTCCTTAGTAAGCGCTTTTCTGATGTTAGGCATATTCATCGCAACTCTCGTATTAGGCGTATTTGTTATTGATGATGAAAGTGGAATATTTATAGGCTCAGGTCTGGTTTTAGGATTTGTTTTGGGGTGGCTTTGGTGGTCTTATTCTGTTCCACGATGGAGAGAATGGGCACTAAGGCAACCAGGAATTAATCCTGACGAGTTACAAAAAGCAGCAGAAGTTGCAACCTTGGTTTGGCCAAAGGGTCACTTTTTTGAAAAAACAGAGTTCAGGATAAAAAAGAAATAACTTGGCCTGCCCAACACAGCGTGCAGTGGGCACTTCGCCACAAGCGGCACGAAAGCAAAAGTTATAAGGCTCGCGCCACTAACGCGGGCCGTTATTCTTTCATCAACCCCTCATACACATCCACAATCTGTTTCGCAATTTTCTCCCACGCATAATCCTGCGCGTACTCCACGGCGCGTTTGCTCATCGAGTCGTGCAGTTCGCGGTCGTTTAACAGCCACGATAATTTTTCGCACAGCGTTTCGGGTTCCTCAGCGGGAATCGTGAATCCTGTCTCGCCGTCGCGCACGAGATAGGCAAGCCCGCCCACTTCGGAGGCGATCACGGGCGTGCCGCACGCCATCGCTTCGAGCGCGACCATGCCGAACGACTCGTAATGCGACGGCATCACCACCACCTCCGCCGCCGAATAATAATACGAAAGTTTATCCTGATCGCGCACGCCCAAGAACACCACCGATTGATCCAAGCCAAGCACCTCGCACAAATTTTTCAGCCGCGCCATTTCGGCATTCATCATCTCCGGGCTTGCCGAGGGGTCGCCGCCGATGATCGCCAAATGCACCGGGCGCGACTCCTTCATCTGCAAACAAGACATCGCCTCGAGCAGAGTGTCCACGCCTTTGAGCGGCTCGATCCGCCCGACGAACAGGATCATCCGATCTTCGGGCTTCAACCCGATATACATTTTCGCTTCATCGGATGGAATCGGATAAAAGCGGCTCACGTTCACGCCTGGCGGGATGACGACCATTTTGGACGCGTCGGCTTTGTAGAGGAATCGCAACTGCGTCAGCTCTGCCAACGTGGCGACAACGATTCGGTCCGCGCGACGGAGGACCTGCTTCTCACCCTCGATTCGGTACGCCCCTTCACGCTCCTCGTCCGCGCGGGCGATGCGGTTCTTCATCTCGCCCAAAGTGTGGAACATGTGGACGATGGGCGAACCAGCCCACCCGTCGGAAAGTGAAGCGGCGGCAATTCCAGACATCCAATAGTGACTGTGAATGATGTCGTACTTAATTTTCTTATCGCACGCGAAGGCTTTGATGCCCTCCACAAATTCAGGGATGTAATTTGCAAGTTCCTGTTTCGGCATGGGATGCTCGGGACCCGCAGGGATGTGGACGACGCGGTTGCCGTAGCCGAGTTCGTGCAGAACGTGCGGCACGTGATCGTCCTGCGAGCGCGTGAACACGTCCACGTGAATATCCATTTTGCCGAGTTGGCGCGTGAGCTCGCGGACGTAGACGTTCATTCCGCCCGTGTCTTTGCCGCCAAGCGTTGCCAGCGGACAGGTGTGATAGGAAAGCATTGCGATACGAAGCATAGGTTTATTTTCTCACGACACAGACGACGCGTGGGATTGAAAACTTGCGGGTTTATTTGGTTTCCTTTATAATCCCCGCTCGCTGTAACGCAAAATTAATTTTGCGGCACATCTGCCACCGTGGCTCAGCTGGTAGAGCAGACGATTCGTAATCGTCATAACCGGCGAACCCTGCGAAGGTTATCAACCTTCGCAGGGTTATTTTATATCCACTTCTCCAATTCAAAGTCTTTTGCAAAGGGGTTCACAAAACGGATACCTTCCAACACCTGCCCATCTTGAAAGTCTTCGCTGAAGATGACTGGCACATCGTTGATCAATGCTATTGCCCAAAGTTGGGCGTCATAAAATGATAAGGAATAGTCTCTTACGCCGCGAGCGGCTTCAAGCACAACGGAAGGCGTGAGAAAGTAAATAGGAAACGCCAACAAATATTCCTGAACGGATTGCAACGCCTCATCTACCGATAGTTTGGGCTTCGTTCCGCGCGTCACTGCGTGAAAAAACTCCGACAGAGACTGCACACTTAAACAACCAACAGCATTTTGCTGTAGATCAAGCACGAGTTGCATCGCCAGCTCGCGCTTTTTCTGCTCCCCGCGATCAAACGCGTACACCAGCACGTTCGTATCAAGAAGAACGACGGTCATATCGCTTCATGCGTTCTTCGTAAAGGTCTTCGCGCGTCCAATCGCGCTTTTTTTGAGTGCACAGATGGCTTTCGTCTTGATCGCATCATCTGTAAAGGCGCTTCATTGCATCGTTGTCATACGCTAAACGATAGCCAGCGCGTTTCGACCATTGTCCAACGCGCGGCGGATGATCTCCGCTTCGCTGACACCTCTTGTCTCTGCAAATGGCATTGCGCCGTTCTTCCTGACTCTTTTGGATATAGATTTGCTTGCGAACCATCTGTTTCATGGATGCTCCTGTGGTTATACATCACATTATACATCACACAAACAGGCTTTGCACTGCCTCGCGAAATACCTTCGTGATAATCCACATCTTCCTGTGTAATATCGGGAGAAATCAACGCCATATTATGGAACGGAGTCATCAGGATGCCGCGGTTGGAGGGCGAAGAGTGCGCGTAGCGATCAAGTTCAGGGTCAACGGCGTGTGCGCTTCCTCCGGTTGCGCGGCGGCTTGGGGCGGAACCAGTATTCGGAGCGATTGCCGAGTCGTTTGACGATCCACGGAAGTTCACCTCTGCGATGACCGATTCAACGCCTGGCGGTGAATTTCTTGCAATGCAATCGCTTTAGAGTAAAACTCGTCGGTGAGAACGTGTTGCAGAGTCGCTTTCATGGCGGCGATGGAGAGGGCGTTGCCAGCGAGAGTCCCGCCGATGCCGCCGACATCCGCATCGTCGAGGTTGAGTGCGCGCGGCGAATTTTTGACTCACCTCTTCGGTGAATCCATAGACCGCCGCGGGGACGCCCAGCGAGTGGGTTTGCCGAGGGTGAGGAAATCAGGTTGAAGGGCGAACGAAGCGGTGTATCCGCCTGGACTCGCGCAGATGGTGTGAGTCTCGTCAATGATGAGATACGTCCCATATTTGCGCGTGATCTCGCGCAGGGCGTCGTGATAGCCCGCGTCGGGATGGATGATGCCGATGTTGGTCATCACGGGTTCGGCGAGGACGGCGGCAACGTCGCGGGCGGAGAGGGCGGTTTCGAGCGCGGCGATGTCGTTGAACTCGATGACCTTCGTCGTCTCGCGCGGATCAACTTGCGGACCCATGTTGTTCGGGCGCGAGATCGGCGTGCCTTCTTCGTCGAGCGTGATGAAGGTTTCGTCCACCGAGCCGTGATAACAATAATTGAAGACGAGAATCTTCGGGCGGTCGGTGATGAGCCGCGCCATGCGGAGCGCGAAACGATTCGCGTCAGTGGCGGTGAGGGTGAACTGCCAATAGGGAAGCTTGAAACGGCGTTGCAATTCTTCGCCTACCCAGATCGCGTCTTCGTACGGGAGCATGAGCGTGATGCCATTTTGCATCTGCTCGTTGACGGCGTTCACCGTCGCATCGGGCGAGTGACCCGTCATCGCGCCCGTGTCGCCGAGACAGAAGTCAATGTACTCGTTGCCGTCCACGTCGGTGAAGCGCGCGCCTTTCGCCGATTTGACGAAAACGGGAAACGATCCCGCCCAGCGAACCATCCACAGCATCGGCACGCCGCCATGCAAAGACTTGCGCGCGCGTTGATAAAGTTCGTACGATTTAGGATGGGTTTTGTGGAAGAGGGATTCTTCTTGGCGGAGGAGAGATGCGAGTTTGGAACGGCTAATTGACGACATCATATTTAACCATTGTAAAGTTAAGGCTGTGATATCTTCAAACTATTAACAAGATGATAAAAATATTCGTATCGCTCTTTCACAACTTCGCGGTCGGAAGTGAGCTGAGCCCCAAGAGGGTCAAGCAAAATCACACCTGCATCCACAAGCATAAGATGCTCTGGCTGATAAAGTTCGGCGGCAATGACAGCTGCTATTTTATATTGCGCGGCATATTCAAATCCATTCAAATTGCCGACCTGAATAGGTTCTCTCCATAATTGGTTATAGCCATCAGTATTGAAGCTATTGTAATCGCCATTAAATGCTGCCTCGAGAGGAACATTTGCGGCGACACCAACAATAAGCCATTCCGCATCCCACTGATCAGGGTTTTCCGAAGATGGGATAATAATAATTGTGCTTTTATTCTCTTTGTTTATTTCCAACACTTGAACATACCAATTACTAGGGTATTCAAAATATACATTATTGTAGATATAGTATGCCCATTTTCCATCTGTGCCTTCAACAAGATCGGGTTCTTCCAAAACCCCTGTAAAATTACCCAACACATAAGCGTACGCCTCGTTCATATTCATCCCAACAAAGTGGTCGAGCGGAAAGCGTTCATATTCAGCCTGAATATCTTTTTGCAAAGATGACCCACCTTGCGTGATCCATATATTAAGTATATCTTTGAAAGCATCAATTGCCTCAGCAGTAACAAAAACGGAGTCGCCCTGTCCTTTCAGGTATCCATCCAGTAGAGGAACAGCACTATCTCTGAATGCGTTAAATTTCTCTTCACCTGATGGATCTTGAATCAATAACGTTAATCCCTCTTTAGCATGTTTTATTATCAATCCTTCGTAATACTGACCAACTCGCGAATCCCGTAATACTTCTCGCTCAAAACGCCACACAACATAAAAAGCATGCGTACCCGTCAACACAGCTCGCACACTGCCAATGTTAGGGGCAAGCAATGTAAGCGCGAGCACAATAACTATGATTAATATTCCGCGCCGCCGAGAAATCTTGAATTTTTTCATTTTGAGCTACGTCTCCCATCTAAAGATTTGTTCTTCGATACATCATTAGACGGATTTCACAAAAATACTGTTCCATGAGCTATTTGATAAATTCTTTCAATACTTCCCCAAATATCCTCAACCCATCATTGACCTGCTCGCTCGTCACATTCAACGGCGGAATCCAGCGCAGGGTGTTGTCGTACGTTCCGCACGACAGGAGCAACATGCCTTTCTCTTCAGCGGAATGGATCACGTCCTTCACCATTTGCTTTTCTTTGGCGCGATTGCCGTTTGCAGTAAATTCCGTGCCGATCATCAGTCCCTTGCCTCGTACATCGCCGATCTGCGGATATTCCTCCTGCAATTTGCGGAGTCCCGTCATCAGTTGGATTCCCTTTTCGGTTGCGTTCTCCAGCATATTCTCATCCCGCATCGCGCGGATGGTGGCGACTCCCGCCGCGCAGGCGATGGCGTTGCCGCCGTACGTCCCGCCGATAGAGCCGACGTCCACTTTCTTCATGATGTCTGTGCGCGTGAACACGCCAGAGAGCGGCATCCCCGATGCGATTCCCTTCGCGGCGGTGATGATGTCTGGCACGACGCCGAAGTGTTCGAGCGCGAACCACTTCCCTGTGCGACCAAAGCCCGATTGCACTTCGTCGAAGATGAGCATGATGCCGTGCTTGTCGCAAATCTCGCGCAGTCCTTTCATAAAGGATGTTGGCGGAACAACGTATCCGCCCTCGCCCAAAACGGACTCAACCAGAATCGCAGCAGTCTCTTTCGGCGCGGTCTGCGAGGCGAGCAGGTATTCGAGCTGTTCGAGGCAATGCTGGCTGGCTTGTTCTTCGGTCATATTCATTGCGTACGCGTATGGAAACGGCGCGACGTACACTCCCGCCATGAGCGGAGCGAAGCCCGCGCGGTAGATCGTCTTGGAGGTGGTCAGCGACATCGTGGCATGAGTCCGCCCGTGGAAGGAGCCGTTGAAAACGATCACGTTCGGTCTGCCCGTGACGACTTTGGCGATCTTGACCGCGTTCTCCAAAGCCTCCGCGCCTGAGTTGGCGAAGTAAAACGAATCAATGGAAGGCGGGGAAATTTTCCGCAGTTCTTCGACGAGTTGCAGCATCGGCTTGTGGATGACGATGTTCGCCTGCGCGTGGATGAAGTTCCCCGCCTGCTCACGGATCGCCTCAACAACTTTCGGATGGCAGTGACCCGTGTTCGTCACGC
>JAXLVX010000120.1:0-4536 GCA_046328795.1 Anaerolineales bacterium
CGGCGCGCATCGCATCGAAGGCATCGGCGATAAGCATGTGCCGTGGGTTCACAACGTGAAGAACACGGATGTTGTCACCGCGATTGACGATAACGCCGTTGTCAACCTTGCGCGTCTGTTCAATGAAGAATCGGGACGGCAATATCTCGTCGAACAAGGCGTGCCAGAATCTCTAGTCTCCAATCTCGACTTGCTTGGTTTCTCTGGCATCTCGAATGTTCTCTCCTGCATCAAAACCGCCAAATATTACGAAATGGACGAGAACGATGTGATGATCACCATCCTCACCGACTCGATGGAACTCTATCGCTCGCGCCTGCATGAGATGCATCAAGAATTTGGCGAATACACCGAGCGCAATGCCGCCGCCGATTTTGCCCGCTATCTGCACGGCGAGTCAACGGATAACATGCTCGAACTCCGCTACCCCGACCGCCGCCGCGTGCATAATTTGAAATATTACACCTGGGTCGAACAGCAGGGACGAACGTATGACGAGATTCAAAAACAATGGTACGAACCGACCTACTGGACCGACGTGCAAACGCAAGCGGATGAGATTGACGAGTTGATCGTCGAGTTCAACAAGGAAGTTGGGATCGCGTAGACGGACGTTCTCTAACGTCCGGTGAGGTTTTCGAATGAAGAATGATTTGTTCGATAAGCTGATTACTAGCGTGCGCGATGGCGGCAAAATACTGCGCGGCGAAACAAAGCCGTCTCGTGTATTTGTTCTTGGAGCGTCCAAGGATAAGAAAGCCCACGCAAAACTTCAACTCGCACAAAAGCAGAAACGACTGAAAGCAAGCTAAACAGGTTGTGGTTACGTGCTACAATCGAATCAATCCAATTCACGGAGGTTGACCCATGGCGCTGATCCAATTCACCCGTAACTACCGCGATCTAAGCACGGACGCGGGATTCCAGTTCGAGTTCTTCTGCGACCGTTGCGGAAACGGTTACCAGACCGAATTTCAAGCCTCGGCGATGGGAACCGCAACCAATGTTTTGGATGCCGCCAGCAATTTGTTCGGCGGTGTACTTGGCAAAGCCGCGAACGTAGCGCGCGGAGTCCGCTCGGCGGGATGGGAGAAGGCGCACGATAATGCCTTTGCCGAAGCGGTCGAGGAAGCCAAACCGCACTTCCACAAGTGCAAACGCTGCGGCAAATGGGTGGACGATGATTGCTGGAATAACGGACGTTCCCTGTGCAAAGATTGCGCCCCCGACATGCAGGAAGAGATGTCGTCCATTCAGGTGCAAGCCGCCATACGCGACGCGCAAGAAAAAGCCGACACGGTGGATTACGTTTCCGCCGATCAATTCAAACAAACCATTGTGGCAACTTGTCCGCATTGTGGGGCGAAAGCGAGCGGAGGGAAATTCTGTCAGGAATGCGGCAAACCTCTCGCGGCGGAAAAGTTCTGCAAAAACTGCGGTGCAAAAATGGAGGCTGGCGCAAAATTCTGCGCCGAGTGCGGAACGAAGCAATAACTAATGTTATTAATCGTCCCGCAGGTTGGACGTGAGCAACAAGGTCTTTCAAGGAAACCTGCGGGACGTTTTGCACAAGGTGAGGCAATAAAATATAGTTGCCGATTTAAAACTCAATTGTGGAAAGTGGAGAGTAGTGAGTAGAATCTACCCACCACTTTCCACTTTCTATCTCGCCCTCCTCAATCCTCTAATCCTCTAATTCTCTGCTCTTCCAGTCTCTAATCTCCAGTCTCCAGTCTCTAAAATTACCAATTACCACTTACTACTCACCCCAATAGGACAACAGAGGGACTTCACAAACAGGTTACAAAACCTTGATTTTTCCCTCAAAAAGCATATAATGTGGGAAAAAGTGGTACGAAGTGGTAGGAACGCCGGCATCCCCGGCGTTCACCAGTTAAAGGATAATTAGCACAAATGTTCCTCGGTCAGTTCCAGCACAACCTCGATGACAAAGGGCGCCTGATGATTCCCGCGCGCTATCGAGACTTGCTGGCGGCTGGCGCGTTCATCACCCAAGGATTCGACAAATGCCTGATGGTGATGACCGATGCGTACTTCAAAGAAGTATACGAACGCATCAACAACATGAACATGGCAGACGCCTCTGCCCGCATGTTGCGCCGACTCATCCTCTCGAACGCGTACCCAGTGGAAGTGGATAAAGTCGGGCGCATCCTCGTCCCGCAAAACTTGCGCGAGTTTCTCGGCATCACCAGCGGCGAACTCACGGTGGCGGGGCAGGGCGATTACTTCGAAGTGTGGACTCCTGCCGATTGGAAATCGCAAATGGATAATTTGCAGGATGTGGAAGCGAACCAACAACGCTTCGCCACGCTCGATCTTTCAAAGACCAACACCTCGTAGTGACGACTTCAGTCGTCAACGAAAACGACTAAAGTCGTTACTACATCATGAACGACTCGCCGCACAAACCTGTACTTTACAAAGAGATTATACACTCGTTGCAACCTCGTCGCGGAGGGCGCTATGTGGACGGGACACTCGGCGCGGGCGGTCACGCTCGCGGAATTTTGGAGGCGTCTGCGCCAGATGGGCGTCTGCTGGGTCTCGATGTAGACCCGCAGGCGTTGGCGATCGCTCGTGAGACCTTGGCTCCTTACGAACATCGCATCCATCTGGCGCAAGCCTCCTACACGACTCTCTCGGCGCAGTTGAAGACTCTCCAATGGGATTCGGTGGACGGCATCGTCCTCGATCTCGGCGCATCCTCCATGCAGTTCGATACGCCCGAGCGCGGCTTCTCGTTTCAACACGACGCTCCGCTCGACATGCGATTTGGACCAAGCGCGTTGCAGACCGCGGCAGACATCGTCAACACCTATTCCGAAAGCGAACTTGCGGATGTGCTGTACGAATACGGCGAAGAACGCGACTCTCGCAAACTCGCGCGAGCCATCGTGAACGCGAGACCGCTTCACACGACGGGCGAGCTGGTCGCAGTCATTGAGGCAGTTTCCCCCCGTCGAGGGAATCGCGTCCATCCCGCCACGCGAACCTTCCAAGCGTTGCGAATCGCGGTGAACGACGAGTTGGCGTCAGTGGCGAAAACGCTTCCGCAAGCGGTAACCAGCCTCCACGTCGGAGGCAGACTCGCAGTGATCTCCTTCCACTCATTGGAAGATCGGATCGTCAAAGATTTTTTTAGAGAACAAAGCAAAGACTTGGTCAATCCGCCTTACGAAAAATTGTATGAAGTGGAGCGCAAGGCGACGATCAAAGAGGTAAACCGAAAACCGATCTTGCCCTCGGAAGAAGAAACGAAAAACAATCCGAGAGCCCGCAGTGCGAAACTTCGCATTGCCGGAAAACTGTAACGCCGACTTAAGTCGGCGCTACGCGACCCATCGCCCAAAGAAAAAGGTCGTTATGCAAGCAACACAGATCATCCATGCTTATAAACAAGCCCCGTGGCGCGTTCAACGCCAATATGCGGGCGCGTTTTTGCTTTTCGTCATCGGCGCTTCGATGGTTGCCGCGCTTTACCTCACCGTGAGCGCCCGCGCCGCAGTGACCGGACGCGAGATTCAAGAACTGCGCGTCGAGATCACTGCTCTTCAACGCAACAACGCGGACTTGGAAACGCAACTCGCCGACCTCACCTCCACCGCTGTGATGGAACAACGCGCGCTGCAATTGGGCTATCGCCCGGTGAAGCCCGGCGAATTGCAGTATCTGGCGGTGCCGGGGTTTATCGCTCCCGAACCCGGCATCCTGCTCGAAGCGCAAGACGTGGCGTCGTTCGAGCGGATCATCCCCTCGGAATACACACAGTCGCTGATCGAATGGCTCGATGAGCGCATCCGTTTTGGAGGCGCGCAATAACATGCGTCAGCAATACGCCGTCCGCTCGTTGTTCCTTGTGTTCTGCTTCGCGCTGGTTGGAGTGGCGATCCTCGCGCAGATGATCCGCATTCAAAACAGCGAGCAGGCTTCGATCTTCCTCTCGCAAGGCGACTTATACGCCGGTGAGTTTCACACCTTTTACCCGGAGCGCGGCGAGATCTACGACCGCAACGGTCATTTGCTTGCCGGTAATCGGACGGTGTACGAAGTGGGCGTGAGCCTCTCCGATGTGGCCGATCCCGAATCGGTTGCCTACATCCTCGGCACCTATCTCGGCTTGACCTATGAAGATGTGTTCAACAAAATCACCGATTCTCCCAAATCGTGGCAATACGTTGTCATTCAAGATTACGTGGACGCCGGCGTCGCCGATTCTCTCAAACAACTCATTCAACAGATGGAAGATGTGGATGATAACCGTTTGAATGGGATCGCCTTCAAGCCGCACTTTCAACGCAGTTACCCCGAAAACTCGCTCGCCTCGAACGTGCTGGGGTTCGTCACCCGCGACGGACGCGGCTACTTCGGCGTCGAAGAAAAATACAACGACCTGCTCGCCGGCAACCCGGTGCAAGTGTGGGTTCCAAGCGACCCGAACAAAGCCACCGAAATTCCGCGTGTGCCGAATGGAACGACGCTCGTGCTGACCATCAACCGCGACCTGCAATCGCG
>JAXLVX010000121.1:0-4527 GCA_046328795.1 Anaerolineales bacterium
GCTAAATCAATTCTTTACATGGCTTCGGGGATTCTCTTCGGCTTGTTCGTTGCCGCGCTTGTTTGGCTTGTGTCGCGCAACCCAAGTGGGGAGGCGATCACGCTTCGTCCCGTGCCGACGGATACTCCTATCGTTGTCTATATCTCCGGCGCGGTGCCGCGCCCCGGCGTGTACGCGCTTCCAAAAGGCGCGCGCGTGCAGGATGCCATCTCTGCCGCTGGCGGCTTTCTCGCCGATGCGGATAAAACTGGAATCAATCTAGCTCGTCAATTGGACGATGGCGAGCAGCTCGATATTCCTTTTGGGGAAGGCGCGTCACTGGTGATTCCCACTCCGGGGGCTGAGGAAGTAGAACCGGGGGAAGCCGACTTGGTCAATATCAACACCGCGTCACAATCTGAACTTGAGACGTTGCCGGGGATCGGGCCCACAACCGCGCAGAAGATCATCGAGTACCGCGAGGAAAATGGGCCCTTTGAATCCACGGAAGATATTATGAATGTTTCGGGAATCGGTCCCGGGACGTATGAACGGATCAAGGATTTGATTACGGTAGATTAAATTAGACCTCACAGGTCTCGCAGACCTGTGAGGTCTTTTTGTAAATCACTCGCTCGCCAGCACATGTCTTGCAATCACTAGCCTCTGAATCTCACTCGTCTCTTACAGCTTTTCCCATTCCTCGCGCGAAATGCCTGCCTGTTTTAGAATTCGCGAAAGCAGATCTCTGCTGATTTCTCCCTGATGCGGGTTTGGTAATGTGAGACGTAAATTCCCTTTCACCATAAATTCATGCTTGCCGCCTGAGTAGGGACCCTCAAAGCCAGCCTCTTTCAACGCGCGAATAAAATCCTTGCGCTTGATCGAACCGAACGCAGGCACTAACTAGCCTCAGCGGGGATGAGATTGATCCCTGCGACTACGGGCAATTCATGACCCATGCGCAACCCCACGACGAGCCAATCTTCCAGAACGCTTTGCAATTCTTCGCGGCAAGCATCTAACGATTCTGCGTTTGCCCAAATGCCCTGAAAGCCGGGAATTTCGCCATAGTAAGTGCGATCCTCAAGGATCTCATACTTGGCAAGCCGCATCGCCTCGTGAATGTAAGAAGTTAGCATACCTGCTTCCTTTCACTAAAAATTATACTCGCAGTTTGCGCCGACAAAATTACAGAATCACTCGCTTGCCAGCACGTGCCGCGCAATGACTAATCTCTGAATCTCACTCGTCCCTTCTCCGATCGTCATCAATCTTGCATCGCGATAAATACGTTCGACAGGGTATTCGCTTGAATAGCCGTAGCCGCCGTGAATTTGGATCGCGTTGCGGCAGACGCGCTCTGCCATTTCGGTGGCGAACATCTTTGCCATGGCGGCTTCCTTGTTGTAGTTGCGTCCCTGCTCTTTGAGCCACGCGGATTTGTACAACATCGTGCGCGCCAGTTCGATCTCGGTCGCCGCGTCCGCCAGCATCCATTGGATGGCTTGATGATCGGCGATGGGCTTGCCAAAGGCTTTGCGTTCGCGCGCATAATTCACCGCATGTTCAAATGCGGATTGCGCCAGCCCGATCGAAAGCGCCGCGATTCCGATTCGTCCGCCATCGAGGACCGCAAGCGTTTGCTGCAGACCCTTCCCTTCTTCGCCAACCAAATTTTCAAGCGGCACGCGCACATCTTCATACGTGACGGCATGAGTGGGGGAGCCGTGCAGTCCCATCTTCTTTTCGGCAGGACCAATCGTGAGTCCCGGCGTGTTCGTCGGCACAAGGATTTGACTCAACGAGCGAGAGCCGCCTTTCGCGTCCGTGCGGACGAGCGTGATGATGAATTCAGCAATAGACGCGTTCGTGCACCACATCTTCGCGCCGTTGATGACCCATTCGTTTCCATCTTTGACGGCCTTCGTGACCACGCCTCCTTGCAAGTCGGAGCCTGCGCCGGGTTCGGTGAGCGACAGCGCGGCGAGTTTATTTTTTCCGCTTGCGATGAGCGGGAGCCATTTCGATTTCAGGGATTCGCTTCCATACAGCACGATGGGAGTCGTTCCCAGCCCGTTGTGCGCGGCGATCGCCAGCGCGGTCGAGCCGCAACCCCAGCCGAGTTCCTCCAGCGCGATCGCCGAACTGACCGAGTCCACGCCTGCGCCGCCGTAGGATTCGGGGATGTTGAGTCCCAGCAGTCCAAGCGGACCCATCTTGCGCGTCGCGTCCCAGTTGAATTCGCTGGTCACGTCCACTTCATGGGCTTTGGGCTGAACTTCCTTTGCCACAAAATCGTGAACAGTTTTTTTCCAGATTTTTTGTTCGTCGGTCAGATCAAAATTCATTCATTCTCCATTGCGTCGAGGTATTCTTTCATTAGTTTATTTGCCAATTCGGCTTGTTCTTTCGGAACGAAAATTTGTACAAGTCCGAGCATGTCAAGCGATGTGGGATACAGTGAGCTAACCGATTCTTGAAACAGTTCCGAATCGACACCCTTGTCTGCAAGGTAGGCTTTGATGATGTCCGCTTCCCAACGTCCCTGAATTTCAGTGAGCAGTTGCCATTTCAGTTCGTCCATGTTATCTCCATGCGAAAATAAAGAGCGCCGTCCACATTGTGCTGACGATCAGCTGGCGGACTCCGATGCGCGTCGGTTTCCATCCAACAGCGGGATGGAAAATGCCCCAGAGGGTCTCTGTCCATTGTAGCAGGTAGGGAAGGGAGATGAAAGCCGGAAGAAAGCCGAGCAGGCTCAACGTCAGGGTTGAGACGAAGTTGAAGGTGGTGTAGAGCGCGGCGCGGAATCCCATCTTCCGCGATTCTTGTCGTGTGGGTATGGCTTTTAGAACACGTTGCTCGAGCCGCAAGTATGCGTAGACGATGCTCGCCGAAGATTGCATCCAGACGAGAATCCAGAGCCACCAGCCTGTCGGATCGTAATGCCCAACGCCGATCCAATAAGCGGCGGGCGCGGTGAGCGACAACACGCCTGTGGCGATCACTTCGACGCCGAGTTGTTTTCTTTCATCGCGTTTGCGCACCAGCCATAAATGCCAGCCAAAGACGAACGCGCCCGGAATTGCGAGGTATAGGATGTAGTGGAAGCCTTCAAGGATGAGCGCGATGACTGATGTCAATGCGACGACTGAATAGATCGCGAGCCAACTCCGCGCGGCGGAAAGTTCGTTATTAGGGCGGCGGCCCGCGTGAATTTTGATCAGCACGGTCATGGGTTGACGGAGCAGGAACGCCGTCATGGATGCGACGATCAGGTTGAATGTGCCGTAATTGAAGTTTTCCCCTGCAACGATGCCGATCAGCAGAGGGCTGAGGATGAAGACCCACGAGCCGTGGTCTTGAGGAATTGCGATGTGTTTTCGGAAGAATGGATTTGTCATGCCCGCAATTATATTCGGTTATGAGTGTGCTAGAATCGATGGCGTCAATTCGAGAAGACTTGGTCAAGGTTTGCTTATTCTGCGCGGGAGTCGGCGCCTAGCCTGACGGAGAATCAAATATGACGAAGCGCTGGTCTGCGAAGAATTTGAAATACGCTATGGCGGCGGAGGTTCCCGGGCGTTGGAGAGCGGATGTCTTTGCGCTTGCATTGAAGAGTAAGGGAATTGACGCGGTCCTTGTGGAAGAAGCGGTTTATCGTCTAACGCATGTGACTTCGTTTGCGCCCGTCAAGATTTTTGTTCCAAAAGAGAACGTGAAAGAAGCGCGCGAGTTAATAGAGAAATATTACACAGATCAGGAAAACACAAAGGAGAAACCCGGTATGGCGAACAAGAAAAAGATCGAAGAACGATTGCAGGTGTTGCAAGCAAAGAAGGCGGAACAGCGAATGAGGATGTTTGGTTTGAGCGTGATCATACTTGTGCTGTTACTGCTCGGGATTATGTTTCTCAGGAACGAAAGTTCCGCGATTCCTGAGAATTTGATTTCCACCTCAACGCCTGTGTACAAACAGTATGACGCATATCCGCCGATGACGATTGATCCTGCCAAAAAATATCTCGCCACAGTGAAGATGGCGAAAGGCGGAGAATTCGTCATTCAACTTTTCCCGGATAAGGCGCCGCTTGCCGTGAACAGTTTCGTGTTCCTTGCCCGCGACGGATATTTCGATGGCGTGACGTTCCATCGTGTGCTGGATGGATTCATGGCGCAGGGCGGCGACCCCTCCGGCACGGGTGGAGGCGGTCCCGGCTATGAGTTCGACAACGAATTGAACGATCTTTCCTTCGATAAAGCCGGTGTAGTAGCCATGGCAAATTCGGGACCGAATACCAACGGCAGTCAATTTTTCATTATGTTTAATGCCTATGGACTGTCTGAAAAGGACTACACCATTTTTGGTCAGGTAATCGAGGGCATGGACGTGGTTGACGGCATTACACGCCGCGACCCGGACTTAAATCCCGATTTCCCCGGTGACGCGATAGAGAGTATCACGATCACAGAGGAATAGAGGAAAGGTGAAAGATGATATGACTCACCCCGAATTTAATCTTTCGAGCCTTTAGTCACGGATTT
>JAXLVX010000122.1:0-4428 GCA_046328795.1 Anaerolineales bacterium
GCGCTGCGGCAGGAAACTGAATTTGGGATCGAGGGCGGCGCGGTTAGTCTAACGAATCTCAACGGCTCGTATTCGCAGCAACAAAACACGGTGTCAACTTTCGACCCGGACACGCTCGAACCGGACCGGACTTGTTTTCTGGATGTGCCTCAAGGCGACTACAACGTCAGCATGGCTGTGCCGGACAACTACAACCCAACTATGGTGTTGACCTACAAATTTGCCGTCAAAGCCGGCGACCGCGCTTCGATTGATTTCGGCGCGCAGTCTAAAACGGTCACTGCCGGCGAACCGGCGGAGGAAACCTCCGGCGGACGTTCGCCAATGTTGGGAATCTTTGGGTTTCTGTTGTTGCTCGCTGGCGCAGGGCTTGGCTATTTTGCGTGGCGCTCCAACCTGCCAAAGAACAGACTCAAAGGAACTCCGCTGGATAAACGATAGAAAAGAAAGAAGAAAGAGGAAAGAAGCGATTGATCTTTCTTCTTTCCTCTTTCAAATGCTTTTTGTTCGCCTTCCCCTTTCACCCTTCGCTCTTCATCCTTCACCCTTTCCCTCTCACCCCATCGGATGTTTCATCCTCTGCCCGCCGATCAAATGGACGTGTAAATGAAACACGGTCTGCCCGCCGTCTGCGCCGGTGTTCGTGATCAGACGATAGCCTGTTTTATCAATCCCCTCTTTTTCAGCTAATTGACGCGCCACGCTGAACAGATAGCCCATTAGCGGCTCATCCGCTTGTTCGAGCGTTCCCACCGATTCAATGTGCTTGTTCGGCACGATGAGGATGTGCGTTGGCGCGACCGGGTTGATGTCGCGGAAGGCGGTCGCCCGCTCGTCTTTGAAAACGATTGTGGCGGGAATTTCGCCGGAAACAATTTTGCAGAAAATACAGTCTTGATTCATGGAAACCTGCCTCAGGATAGGATGACTTTTGTCTTATTCTACCTTGTGACCGATATATGAAAAGGATTAGAAATATTCCGCGCCTTCATATCGTCCCTGCAATTGGCGATATAATGCGCGGACAAAGGAATACAAATGAACGAAACTCTGTTGACTTGGCTCGTATTCATTCTCGCGTTCAGCGGCATGGTGATCATCCATGAAATGGGTCACTTCATCGCCGCGCGCTTGTGCAAGATCGAAGTGGAAGAATTCGGCATCGGCTTGCCGACGCCGGGCGCGATCACATTATTCACGTGGAAAGGCACGCGCTTCACGTTGAACTGGCTTCCGCTGGGAGGCTTCGTCCGCCCGAAAGGGGAGAACGACCCAACCGTTCAAGGCGGACTCGCGGCGGCAACCCCGTGGCGGCGATTCATCGTCCTTGTGGCGGGACCCGCGATGAACCTACTCACGGCAGTCCTCATTTATAGTTTCATCTTCTACCGCGTCGGAGTCCCCGACACAAGCCGGGTGATGGTGAGCGGAGTGATGGCAGATTCCCCGGCGGAAGAAGCGGGAATCCAAGAGGGCGATATCTTCATCAGCGGCAATGGGAATCCCATCGGCAGTTTTGACGAACTGCGCGTCATCGTGGATGCGAACGCCGGTAAGCCGGTCGTCTTTCAAGTGGACCGCGCAGGCAAAGAGATCGAACTGAGCGTCACGCCGAAACTCTTTGAAGATGAACAGCGCGTCATGATCGGCGTTGGGCTGGGAACGCCTTTCGTTCGCTCCTCTTCCCCGGTGGAAACTCTCAGTTTGGGCACGCGTTACACCTATTCCAGCATTCGTAATTTATTGTCTCTGCCCGCGCAAATGATTCGCGGCACGCTCACGCCGGAACAAAGCCGCGTGATCGGCTTGAAAGGGATTTTCGATATCGTCGGGCAGACCGTGAGTCAAGACATCCAAGCCAGCGAGAATGCCGCCGCGAACACCACGCCCTCCACCGATCCGATGGATCAACCCATTCGCACGCTCGATCTGATCGCCGCGCTTTCTATCAGCCTCGGCGTGTTCAACCTGTTCCCGTTCCCCGCGCTCGATGGCGGACGCATCATCTTCTTGTTGCCCGAGTTGATCTTCCGCCGCCGCGTCCCTGCGAACGTGGAAAATCTGATCCATGGCTTGGGCATGACTGTGTTATTGCTGTTCATGATCTACGTCAATGTCATGGATTTCGTCAACCCGGTCAATATCGTCATTCCATAAATAAACCCATTGTAAAAACCTATTCGCCGCAGAGAACACAGAGAAAAAGATTTTCTCAGAGGTCTCTGTGAACTCTGTGGCTAGTTAAAAGGTCAAATGAACACACAGCCCAATCCATTTCAACCCGTGCTGGATTCTCTGCTCGACGAGAAAAAAGATTTCCCGCGCAAACATCTCCAGCAATTCTCCGACCTCGGCGAACTCGAACTCAAGATTCTCTTGGATGTCTGGCCCCGTATTTCGGTCAAACGCAAGTTGACTCTGCTTGAAGGACTCGAGTCGCTTGCGGAGGACGATACGCTCGTCAACTTCGACGATCTCGCCAAAGCGCTTCTCTCCGACGTGGAGTCTGCCGTGCGCGCGCGAGCGATTCGCCTCCTCCGCGAATGCGAAGACGCGAAGTTGACCTCCATGTATCTCGATTTCCTGAAAAACGACTCGGATGCGAACACCCGCGCCGAAGCCGCCGTCGCGCTAGGCTTGTTCGTTGCGTTGGGCGAATTCGAAGAGATTCCCGAAGCGCTCCATCGTCAAACGGAAGATGCTTTGCTCGACGCGGTGAATAGCGCTGACGATGTCAAAGTGCGGAGGCGCGCGCTTGAGTCGCTCGGCTTTTCATCCCGCCCGGAAGCGCAGGCGTTGATCGAATCCGCGTTTCAACAGGATGACTCGGCGTGGCAGGCGAGCGCGTTGTTCGCCATGGGGCGCTCCGCCGACAATCGCTGGGACGAACAAGTCCTCGCTTCATTGATGAGCGATAACCGCAACGTGCGCGAAGCCGCGGTCGAAGCCGCCGGGCATCTTGGCATCAAAGCCGCCAGCCCCATCTTGTTGAAGATGCTCGAAGAAGAGGATGACGATGATGTGACCAGCGAGGTCATCTGGTCGCTTTCGCAGATCGGCGGCGAAGACGCGCGTTCCTACATCGAAACCTTGCTCGACCAAACCGAAGACGAAGAGCAGATCGAATTCCTCGAAGAAGCGTTGGAAAACCTCGCCTTCACCGAAGACCTCGACCGCTTCGACCTCCTCAACTTTGAACCCGATCTCGATTTTGATGAAGACGACGAGAACAAAGCCTTGTTGAATTAACACAACCTTGCGAAGGTCCTGAACCTTCGCAAGGTTGCCTATAATCAAAGTCACGGAGACGTTATAATCCCCGTGACTTTTTCATTTCTACAGCATGTCACCCTGAGCGATAGCGAAGGGTCTCTTACACAGCAACGGAGACTCTTCGGTCGCAAACACCGCTCTCTCACATGGTCCCGATGTTCTTCGGGAGAGTGACATGGAATTATCTTTTCTATGTCCCTCTCCATTCTCCTCTCCACTTTCGCCAACAACCTGCTTCCCATCCTGCTCCTCAGCGGCGCAGGCTTCATCGTGGGAAAATTCCTCTCCGTTGACTCGCGCACGATCGGGCGTGTGGTCTTTTACATCTTCGCGCCCATGTTGGTCTTCGACCTGCTTTTGCACAACGACATCAAGGTCAACGAAGCGATCTCGGTTGTCGTTTTCACAGCGACGATGATTCTTATCATGGGTCTGCTCACGTTCGCCATCGGCTCGGCGATGAAACTTACGCGTCCCGCGTTGATGGCGGTGCTGATCGCTACCATGTTCGGCAATACGGGCAATTACGGTTTGCCGCTGGTTTCATTCGCATTCGGCGAGCAGGGACTTCGTTACGGCGGCTTGCTTTTCGTGACTACATCCGTTCTGTTCAATACGGTGGGCATCCTCATCGCCTCGCTGGGGCACGCAAACTTCAAAGATGCCGCGCTGGGACTGCTCAAAGTCCCGACCGTGTACGGCGTCTTGTTCGCCCTGCTGATCAACGGATTGAACATCGAGATGCCCCTCGCGCTCTCGCGGACAATTGACCTCGCCGCAGGCGGCAGCATCCCGATGATGATCGTCCTGCTGGGCGTCGAACTCTCGCGCATCAAATGGTCGAAGGAGTTGCGCGGCGTGGGGCTGAGCGTTTCACTGCGCTTGCTGATCGCGCCCATCATCGCGCTGTTATTGACGCCTCTGCTCGGCTTGCAAGGCGCGGCGTGGCAAGCGGGCGTGATGCAAGCCTCCATGCCTGCGGCGGTCAACACCACTATCCTTGCCTCGGAATACAAACTCGATTCGTCGCTCGTCACCGCCATCGTGTTCATCGGCACACTGCTCAGCCCGCTGACGTTAACTCCATTGATCGTGTTGTTGGGACGATGATGCGAAATACAATTTTTACCGCTAAGCACGCAAAGAGCGCGAAGA
>JAXLVX010000123.1:0-4339 GCA_046328795.1 Anaerolineales bacterium
GGTGATCTGGTTCCAGGTTTTCCGCGCGGTTTCGACTCGAAAGATGGAAGGCGGCGTGACCCACGCGATGACGATGAGCAGACCTGCCGCGATCGCCATACCGCTGGAGAGGTCAATGCCGTTTTCAGGCGAGAGGAAGATGTGTTTGTCTTTCCAGCGTTTTTGCTCGCGCAAGAAATTCATCCGACCCAGCAAGAGCAATGCGAGCATGATGAAAAACGCGATCACCCAAATTCGTCCGCGTGTGATGTTGTCGTAATTCTGGATGATCAGAATGCCGAACATGGATGGGACCGCGGCGGCGATAAAATTCTGACGGCGGGTGAGTTGGTATCCGGCGGAGGCGCTCAAGACCCAGAAAATGACGGACATGATCGCGATGAAAAACAACGGGTCTTCCACCGGGCGCCTTGCGAACAACTCGGAGAACGAGAACAGAATCCGCCCGCCGACGCTGGATAATTTCTCCTCCAACGCGACGGGGCCCTTGATGATCGTCGTCCATTGCAATGGAAGCATGAAGAGCATATAGAAGAAGGAGAGCCAGCGCGCCCGTCGTTGAGGGATCGTGCTGTACCCCAGCGATAGACCGATGATCGCTCCCATCCAAGTGAAGCCGCGGATCAGCCACAGCGACGGAGTCCATTCGGTGGCGATCAACCGCGCGGCGAGGGTTTCCAGCAACAGGAGGAGCAAAACGACGGAAGTCCAATCCCACCAGTGAACAGAGGGAGGGGCGGGTAGTTTTCTCATGAGGGGGGTAGTGTACAATTAAGGAGGATACACGTCAAATACTGCAGAGGGGTATTTTGAAAAATCGGTAACTTGAGGAGAAGAAGATGGATATTCTGATTCAAAACGGAGTCAACTGGATCATCGCGATCCAAGCGCTGGGCGGCTGGCTCGAAGCGCCGATGAAATTCTTTTCGTTCCTCGGCACGCAGGATTTTTTCTTCCTCGTCCTGCCGCTGGTGTATTGGAGCATTGACTCGCGCCTCGGTCTGCGCGTTGCGTTCACCCTCCTCGCCAGCGTGAGCCTGAACTATTTTTTCAAACTGTGGTTCGCGGGTCCGCGCCCGTATTGGGTCAGTGAGAATGTGAGGGCGTTATCTTCCGAGTCGTCGTTTGGGCTTCCCTCCGGTCACGCGCAAAACGCTGTCGCTGTGTGGGGCACGCTTGCCGCCGCGAACAATAAATTTTGGAGATGGGCGGCTGGCATCGTTGTCTTCCTCATCGGTTTTTCGCGTTTGTATCTCGGCGTGCATTTCGTCCACGATGTTCTCGCGGGATGGTTGATCGGTTCCGCATTGCTTTGGGCGTTCCTCCGATTTTGGGATGATGTTGCCGCATGGTTGAAAACAAAAACCATGTCGCAAAAAATATTTTTCGCATTCATTGTTTCGATCGTGATGATCGCCGTTGGATTCTTCAGCGTGAATCGGTTGGATGGATACACCTTCCCCGCCGCGTACGAAGTCAACGCGCTTCGTTCCTCCGACGTTCTGCCTGCCCCGGTTTCTTTGGAGGATATCTTCACCGCCGCTGGGACGTTCTTCGGCATGGCGGTCGGCGCGGCGTGGATCGTGTCGAGGGGCGGCTATCAGGCTGACGGTCCGGCAGAGAAGCGGGCGTTGAGATTCTTCGTCGGCTTGATCGGGGTTCTCATCCTGTGGCGCGGTTTGGGGCTGGTCTTCCCGCAAGGGGAGGATTTCATCGCTTATTTCTTGCGATATGTCCGTTATTTGCTGGTCGGGTTCTGGATCATCGCCGGCGCCCCATGGTTGTTTTTTCGTATCAAATTGGCAAATGCACCCAAGATATAGTGCGTTGCTTTGATATAATCCCAAATCTACTACTCAAATTTTTGGGAGAGCATCGGTTTCAATGACCCTCGAACGCGGCGCGTTGCTGCATAAAAGATATCGTATTGTTGAAATTCTCGGGCAGGGTGGCATGGGCTCGGTCTATCGCGCTGTGGATGAAAACCTCGGCGTGGATGTTGCCGTTAAAGAAAATCTTTTTACCACAGATGAATATGCGCGTCAGTTCCGCCTTGAAGCGGTGATCCTGGCGAATCTTCGTCATCCGAATCTTCCGCGCGTTACCGACCATTTTGTCATCGGCGATCAGGGACAGTATTTGGTGATGGATTACATCGAGGGGGAGGATCTGCGTCAGCGCATGGAACGGCAGGGCAACATCACGGAAGATGAAGCGATCCTGCTCGGCGCGGCGATGTGCGACGCGCTTCAATATTTGCACACGCGCAAGCCTCCGATCCTGCACCGCGATCTGAAACCAGGCAACGTGAAGATCACGCCGGAGGGACACATCTTCCTCGTAGACTTCGGCTTGGCGAAAGTGTTGCACGGCAGTCAGGCGACGACCACCGGCGCGCGCGCCATGACGCCGGGCTATTCTCCGCCGGAACAATATGGCACGGCGCGAACCGATCCGCGCACAGATATTTATTCGCTCGGCGCGACGTTATACGCGGCGTTGAGCGGCATCATCCCGGAAGATGGTCTCGCCCGCGCGATGGACAATACGCAACTCACGCCATTGCGCAAACGTAACGGAAAAGTTTCGCGGCGGTTGGCATCCGCGATCGAAAGAGCGATGGGCATTGATCCCGCCGACCGCTTTCAACATGCCGATGAATTTAAGCACGCGCTGTTGGGTTCCAAATCGAAAACCCAGCGTCCGGCTGGCGATTATGTCATTTCACCGCCTCCGGATTCTTCCGGTAATTCGCAACAGCGGAAGGCGCTGGAAAGTGCAGTTGCCCCTTCCAACGATTTCAACCCGTCAGATTTAATGGGAGGCGCCGAGGATGAAGCGCCGGTATTCAAGCCGCCGCGCAAGAAAGTGAAATTCGCGCGTCGCTTGGTTTCGGCGTTGCTTTGGCTGTTGTTGATTCTCGCCGCGGCGACAGTGGGTCTGGTTCGATTTGCGCCGCAGTGGATTCCGCCAGCGATAAAAAGTCAGTTGAACTTATTGCAAATCCCATTTCTTGTTCCGGCGAGTTCTCCTACGCCGATCTCTCCCTCTTTAACGACTGCCGCCTCTGAGCCTACGCTTGCAACCGACCCCGCGATTCAAACGACCGCTACGATCACTCCAACCGTGTTGCCTACCTCGACCATTCGACCGGTTAACACTGCCACGCCGACCGTGAACGCATTCCCTAACGCGGGTCCAACCGCGCTTGGTGGGTCGCTCGGGCAGATCGCATTCGCCTCCGACCGTTCGGGAAATCCGCAGATCTATATCATCAACACCGATGGAACGGATCTGCACGTGATCACAAACATGAGCGAAGGCGCATGCCAACCGAATTGGTCGCCGGATGGATCATTGTTGGTGTTTGTTTCTCCGTGCCGCGCGCGCGCAGAATTCTATGACGATTTCTATTCGAGTTCCAGTTTGTACTCGATCAAACCGGATGGAACAGAGATGCGTTCGATGACCGTCGTCCCCGGTTCGGACTTCGACCCAGCCTGGTCGCCGGATGGCGAACGTATCGCCTTCGCATCCGAACGCGACGGGCAGAAGGAAATCTACGTGCTCACCGTAGATTCCGGAGCAGTGATTCGACTAACAAATTCTCCGCTCGGTGTTGAGAACACGCAACCCTCATGGTCTCCCGATGGGACTCAGATCGTATACACGGTCAAACGCCTTGACGCATTTCAAGTGTGGATGATGACCTCAACCGGCAGAGATAACGTCCAACTCGTGCGCAGCGGGCAAACATTGTGGGATTACCTGCCTTTCTGGTCAACCGATGGGAAGACGATCTATTTCAATCAGAGGAATCTCGGACCCGGCCGCCCGTGGTTGATGAGCATTCCGTTTGAAAACTACGCCACTCAATCGGCGGTCCGCCTCAACCTTCCCACCCCGATCGAAGATGTTGAATTCTCTCCCGATGGGCTATGGATCGTCTTTGAAAGTTCCAATGAAAATGGAAACCGCGATGTGTATTACTCATCCGTGACCGGCGGCAATCGCACCCGCCTCACCGACGACCCCGGAGTTGATTTCGACCCGGACTGGAGTTCCGCGCCAACGCCGTAAGCCTAAAGCCTGTCATTGCAAGATGGCAGGCTTTTTCTTATACACTTCTTATTGACTTCCCTTTTTGCCTCGTTTATCATTATTCTACAAAGAATAGCACTCTCAAATCGAGAGTGCTAATTATTGCAACCATGATCGAACTTACCGAACGCCAGAAGACCTTACTTCTATTAATTATCCGCGACCACATTGAGTCGGCGAAACCGGCTAGTTCGCAAAAGCTGGTCGAGAAATTTCACCTCGATCTTTCTCCTGCGAC
>JAXLVX010000124.1:0-4034 GCA_046328795.1 Anaerolineales bacterium
GCGCCAGATATTTGAATCATTGGGTAGGTCGCCAGTTCTTTTTCCACCATATCTTGTTCACGGCGATTGCGGCAACCCGCCAGCAACTCAGCGGCAGTGACCATTGAGTATGCCAGATCGTTCGACGCGGATCGGTTCAGCCACGCTTTGCAAGTTTCATTTCCGCGCAGGTAATCTACAAAGATGGATGTGTCCAGCAGGCGCGTTGGTTGATCAGCCACCGCGCCTCGTCTCGATATTCTCTCGAAGCGTTTGGGCGAAGGACGCGGGGTCGCTGGCTTCGGGATAGTCTGCCCAGATGCCAAAGGCAACGCGCGCGCCCGCCGAAGCGGATTTCAACAAAGGCTGACCGCGAAATTGGAGGTATTCGATGAATTGCGCAACCTCCACCAACGAGTCTTTGTTGAGCAGATCCAACTGGCGAAAAATATATTCTTTTGCCGCTTGTGAGGATACCATGACTGCCTCCAGCGGGAATTTTAGCACACTTCACTGACACCAAAAACGCGGAGATACGTCATCCCGCTGACATCCGTCTGCTCGCCCGTGAACGCGAAGGGGCTGAGCCATTCCCAAGGCTCGCAAGGGTCTCTCCATACGGTTGATAGGACTTGGCGAGAGTCACCGCGCCTTGTGTGTCTGTCAATTGACGCACGGAGCCGAGGGCGTCGCCGAGGCGGTGGGTTGAGCCTGTCGAAACCAAGTAATCGGTGGTTGTGTTCACTTGGGCGATTCTACCAGTGCTGCGTGAAGATACGTCAACCCGCTGACATCCGCCTGCTCGCCCGTAAACGCGAAGGGACTTGAGCCACTCCCCGCGCTCGAAAGCGTCTCTCCATACGGTTGATAGGACTTGGCGAGGGTCATCACGTCTTGTGTGTTCGTGAGGTGGCGGGGGTCAGTCAAAAGATAGTGATCAGTGATCGGTGTGGAGACGTTCACGTGAGCGATTCTACCAGCGTCATATTCGATCAATCTTCCTCTCTTACTTCGCCCCAATCAATCACTTTCATATCCTTGATGACAATATCATCAATATCCATGCTTATATGTTCATGCTCGCCATAACAGCCGAAGCTAACATCATAATTACCATTCTCATCTAATCTATCAAAAAACCAATCATACTCATCAGCACATTTCCTGCTTTGATGTGTATTCATCCATTCATCAAGACGAGGCTTCAAATTGGGATTAATCCAATTATATGTAACGGGCTGGTTTATGCTAAGGGCATACGCGAATGCAGATGCTAAATCTGATTCTGTTTCAGGAACATAGCCTTGCCATCTGAACCTCTCTGTCTTTGGCGAATAACTCACCCAAATATACAAGATGAAGGCAGCGACTGCTAACAAAAGTAGTAGAAGGAACTTTTTACCTATTTTCATATGTAACCATCCCTGTCCGTTCGTGAGAATTGTTCACAATAAAAAAACCGGCATACGCCGGTTCTCACTCTTCCTGCGGCTCGCCGAAGAGGATGACGACCATGTGCTGGTTCAACAATTGCGGCGCGGGCGAACTTTTTCCCGGCACGATCTGCCCAAGCGAATAACCGCCCGCGATCGGAACCTCCGCGCCGAGGATCTCGCGCATCGCGGCGATCTCCGCGCCGGGGTGCGATTTGAGCAGCATCTCCCACGCAATGTCCACGAACGTCAGCGCAAAGACCGGCTTCGCGCCGCCGAGCGCCTTCAACGCCTGTTGCGCGGCAGACTGAGCGGCAGTCTCGCACGACACGCGGCTCCCCACCAGCAGGAACGCATCCACGCCGTCGCGCACGGGAGCGTTGAGACGGAAACTGCCGTCCGCTTCCACTCGGATGGGCGAGCGGATCACCAATTGGTCGCCTTGCTCCACCCCCAGCGGATACAGCCGCGCCAAATGACTCAGCGGCGGGAACGCCCATTCGCGCGCCGGATATCCGAACAACTGCGCGTACGATTCCGACGCAGGTCTGCCGTCTAACGTGCGCAGCCAGAAGCCGCGCGAGCGCGTGATGCGGAACTGACTTCCAACCGGGTTCCAACCGTGCGCCGCGCCGATGCCGATGCGAAAATCGCCGCGCAAAAATGCCGCAGTGAGCGCCCCGGCTCCCGCCTGCGGACCCGCTAGCTGGTAGGAATGACCCGTATGCAGATCCCCGGAAGAAAGCGCCCCGGCGAGAGTCAGCCCGAGGTCTGAGAGCGTGTTGCACAGTTGGTCGGCGTCGCCGTTGAAGCCGTCGGCAAAAAAGAGCATCGCGCGGTTATCTTTATGATCGGACGCGGCGCGTAAAATTTTTGCGCCGGTCTCGCGCGCGCTTTGAGCGTAGCCGGGCAGCCAATGAGTCTCTGCCTGAATATCCCCGGCGAACAAAATGACGATCACCGAATTGGGATGCGCGCCGTCGGACGTCAGCCCCACCGGACTGCTCACGCCGATCAGCGGAGTATCGCCGAGCAAGCCCGAAACGCCGCTGACGATCTCGCGCGCCGTGTATTGATGCGACGCAATGACGATGCCGAACCCCGGCGTGACCGCTCCCAACCGGTTCAACGCCTGATGAGTTGCCTGCAACCCGGCTTCGCGTCCGTTCAACGCCTGCGCCTGCCCAAATGCCGCATGGAGGGTCATAACGCGATCACCTTGTAAAATGTTTTTTGGACGCAGACGAACGCTGATGCCGCAGATTCAAAAAGAAAAAATCTGCGTTTTCTGCGTGAATCAGCGTCCAGATTTTGAAAGTGTAAGTTAATCAAAATCATGGTTACGAAATTCCTTCCGCAATGGGGACGGTGAAATGGAAGGCAGTGCCTTTCCTGAATTCGCTTTCGAACCAGATGCGCCCGCCCTGCATTTCGACGAGACTCTTGGTGATGTTCAAGCCCAAGCCGGTGCCGGGCGATTCGCGCGCCTTCATATCGTCGGAGCGGAAAAATTTCACGAAGATCTTTGTCTGGTCTTCCGCGCTGATGCCGATGCCGTTATCCTGCACCCAAAGATGCACAACTTGTTTCGCGCCTTCCGAATCCCAGTGGTTCGAAGATAACGCCGCATTGACGACGATACGCCCGCCCTCTTGGGTGTACTTGTTCGCATTGCTCACGAGGTTGGTAAGCACTTGCCCCACGCGGATGCGGTCTGCCCACACTTTCGGCAATTCTGTTGGCATGGCAAGTTCCACCTCTTGATGTTTTTCCTCCACTTGCCGCTTCGTCGAACGGATGACATCCTCCACCACGTCGCGCAGATCTACCGGGGCGAAATCGAGCCGCAAACGCCCGGCTTCGATCTTCGCCTGATCGTTGAGGTCCGAAACCAGCGCCGACATGCGCTCCACGTTCGAGCGGATCGTGCCGAGGAAGTTCGATTGCATTTCGTTGATCTGCCCAACGGTGCCGGAGGCAAGCAGTTCGGAATACCCTTTGATGGAGGTCATCGGGTTCTTCAATTCGTGCGCCACGAGCGAAACAAATTCGCTCTTCGCGCTATTCGCTTTTTGTATTTCATCGTACAACTGCGCGTTGTAAATGGCGATGGCGGCATTGTCGCTGAGACGGTTGAGGAAGCCGAGGTTGCCCTGCGAGTCGCTCATCGTTTCGAGCAGGATCAAGCCGATGACGCCCGCCTCGCGCCGGATGGGGACGATGATCTGCGTGTGCGCGTTGTGGATGATGCCCCGGTTCCCGCCTCCCAACAGGGAGACCTGACTCGGCTGTCCGCTCTGGATCGCCGCTTTGACCGCCGGGAAATCCAGCGGTCTGCTCCCCGCTGATGTGTTCGCAAGCAAGTCATCGTATCCGTCCTGCGCCATGATGCGCAATTCGTCTTCTTCCAACATGCCGATCAACCCCGCTTCCGCGCCGGATTGTCTCATCGCCCATTCCAACGTGATGTGCATGGCGCGGTCTACTTCGAGGCTGGCGTTCAATTCGCGCACGATGCGGCCCATGATCGAAAGTTCTTCCACGCGGGCAGAAAGTTCCTGATCGGTCAGCGCGAGCAAACGCGCGTTCTCGATAGCGACCGCCGCTTGACCGGCGAACGCG
>JAXLVX010000125.1:0-4022 GCA_046328795.1 Anaerolineales bacterium
TGTGTCTGAGAAAGTGGCGTCTCCGAGATATTTGTCGGTGGCGGGATCAACGGTGGCTTGGATATAAAACAAGCGCGCCATCGGAACCATATCGCCCTCGTTGGCAGATGCCAGCGCGCGCAGGAAGAGCATCCGCCCGCCGAGCGCGTACATTTGATACGCGGCGGTAAATTCCAATTGACCGAAGGTGAATTTCTTTTTTACTGTTTTCCCCGAAGCGAGCGGATATTCATACGCGATCGGTTTCTCCGCGAGTTTTGTCGCGAGCGAATCGTACGCCGCCAGCGCGTCGCCGCCCAGTTCCGCCGCGCAGGCTTCGTCGGCATCGCAGGCTTTGAGCGTCGCCACGAGGACTTCGTCGAAGGCTTTTTCTTGCGCGAGCGCGCCTTCTTCGCCGGTCAACGTGAGGTCAATCGTCCCGTCGAGGATCAAGCCCGCCAGATGATCCGCGTGAGCCGCGGCGTAGGTCTCCGCGACGGAGGTTCCATAACTGACGCCGTACAGCCAGAACTTATCGTCGCCGACCAATTGACGGAACGATTCGATATCTTCGGCTACTTGATCCGTTCCGTAGTAGACCAGTTTCGCCGGGTCAATGCCGATCTCGGCGACACAACTATCCACAAAGGTGCGAGCTTGATCAATTGCCTCTTGTTGTTCGGCGGGCGTGTCGTAGCCTTCTTCGCCAGCCGTGTCGTCATAATTCAGCGAACTCGAGAAATCTTGCTCGTACGCCTTCGGGCAGGATAATTCACTGGAAAGACCGAGTCCGCGCTGGTCGAAGTAGACAATATCAAAGTGTTCGAGGATTCCGTCGGGATACCAGCCCAAGCCGCCGGAACTGATCCCTTCGCCGCCGGGTCCGCCGGGGAACGCTTGCACGAACATGCCGTAGCGTTCGCCGGTCGCTTGCGAAACGGCAAACGCTACATTGATCGTTTCGGTATTTGCCGCGTCGAAATGATTCAACGGCACGGGAATGGTCACGCACGTAAAGTCGGGATTTTCTTCGCAGGGAGCGCCGTTCAAGCGTTCGAGCAGACCAGCCATGTCGCCGTTTTGCGTTGTCGGAACTTTGGTCGGCGGCGTGGTTGGGGGCGGAGTGGTCGGCGTCGGCGTATTGAGCATGCCGCCAAAATTGCACGCGAGCGCAAACAGCGACAGGCTGACCAGAAAGACGAACAGTTTATTTCGAGACATTGGGTTTTACCTCAGTAGATTTGGATGGATAGCGCCGAATTTTAAACGCGCCGACAAATCCATGCAAGAACCAAAAGTATGCCTACCTAACAGTTTTAAAACGGGACGCAGACACTTGCGCCGAACGCAAGTGCGGTGTGAACGCTGAAAACGCTGATACTGATGGATTTTTCAGAGTGGCATGCAAAAAATCTGCGTTAATCTGCGTTTTTCTGCGTCCAAAAAAACAAACTGTCAGGTTGCTAGCCAAAAGTAAGCCTATGCCACTGGAAGCAAAAAACCGCCCGCGCACATGCGGACGGCTGTTTGCTTGAACTTGCTTTATTCGGCTTCGAGTTCTCGCGTCGTGATCTCGAACTGCGGAGGATTCTCCAACGTCTTCTTCACCTTGCACAACTCCGCCGAGCGGATCAATGCTTTGTGATATTGTTTCGGAAACGCGGGCGGGACTTGAATTTCAAGTTCGATTGTATCGGCATGAACGCGCTGTGCGATGCGGATGCCCTCGGTGGGCAGGCTGCGCTGGCGGCAAAAGCCGAGAATGTAGATTCCCGCGCACGCGCCGAGAGACGCGAGAAATAATTCGAAAGGCGAAGGCGCGGAATCCTCGCCGCCTCCGCTTGTTGGTTGGTCGGTGCGAACGATATGCCCTCGAACATGCGCGTCCACGCGCGCGCCGCCGGGGAAGTCAATTAATATTTCCATGCGCTACTCCAAAATAGATTTTGCGTAGATAGTGACAGCGCAAAGAACGCCGTTCGTATATGTGTTTTATAATGTATCACACAGGATGGATGTCACATCCTCTCAAAGGAGACTAACATGGCTGACAAACAATCGAACAAACTCATGACGCCCCCGCAAGGCGGCATGTTGCGCGACTTCGTCACTCGCCTCAAATTGATCGGGCGCTTGATGACGGATCGCCGCGTAAGTATTTTCGTAAAACTTCTGCCGCTGGCTTCGCTTGCCTATCTTTTTTCGCCGGTAGATTTAATGCCGGGCGTTGTTCTCCCGGTCATCGGCGCGCTCGATGATGCGGCGGTTCTTTGGATCGGCTCGACGCTCTTCGTCGAACTCTGCCCGCCCAAAGTGGTCGAAGAACACATGAACCAACTCACCGACGGCGCAGGCGATGAATCTTCCGGTGACGATGTGGTGGACGCCGAATCAACAGACGTGGACGACCAATGAAGCGATTCTTGATCCTGTTGATTCTGCCGATCCTTGCCTGTAATGGATTAAGTACACCGCCTCCCCCCGCCAGTGAAACTGTCTCGCCAACTTCAACCGACGTCGCCGTTACACAGCCGCCCCCGACCGAGCCGACTCCCAACGCGTCCACTTTCCCCAACCCGGATGAGTACACATGGCAATTCGTCGCCAATGGACTTGACCGGCCCGTAGACCTCCAGCCCGATCCGCTCGGTCGTTTGTGGATCGTTGAAAAATTGGGTCACATCCATCTCTTCCAAAATGGGCAATTGGACATTGACACGCCGTTCCTCGACATCGAAGACCGCGTCAACGATGAAAGTAATGAAATGGGGCTGTTGGGGCTGGCTCTGCATCCGAACTTTTCGCAGAACGGATATTTCTACGTCAACTACACCGGCGCGCGCGGCGATACGTTCATCTCGCGTTTCACTGCCGGTGAAAATTCCGTAGACCCCAACAGCGAAGTGATTCTCTTGCGCGTCAAACAGCCATACCCGAATCACAACGGCGGCACAATGAACTTCGGACCCGACGGCTACTTATACATGGGACTCGGCGATGGCGGCTCCGGCGGCGACCCCGAAGGCAACGGTCAATCGCTGGATACTTTGCTCGGAAAAATTTTACGAATTGACGTGGACTCGAAAGAGCCTTACGCCATTCCTGCCGATAACCCATTTGGCGATGAAATTTGGGCGTACGGTTTACGCAACCCGTGGCGCATGTCGTTCGATTCGGCAACCGGCGATCTGTACATCGGCGACGTGGGGCAAGATACTTGGGAAGAGATTGACTTCATCCCCGCGGGTTCGCCCGGCGGCGAAAACTTCGGCTGGGATCATCGCGAAGGCATGCACGATTTTGAAGGCGGCGGTCCCGCCGACATGATCGAACCCATCGCAGAGTACAGACATTCCGAAGGCGGATGCTCCGTCACCGGCGGATATGTCTATCGCGGCGCGATGCCCGAGTGGAACGGAATCTATCTCTTCGGCGATTATTGCAGGGGAATCGTCTGGGGGCTGATTCGCTCTGGCGAGACGTGGCAGAAACAATTATTGTTCGATACAAATTTTGCCATCACATCCTTCGGACAAGACACGAACGGTGAAGTCTATATTCTTGACAATGACGGCGGCGTCTATCGTCTTGCCGCTAAATAGACGACTGACCTTATGCGGTAGCGCGAGATTCATTTTGCGTTTTTGGGTGACATGAATATCGCGCTACGAGAAAATACATGCCCGCCTTCAAACAATTCTTCTGGAAACATTGGTATCAATACCTCACGCGACGTATCGGCAGCGCCCCGGTCACGTTTTTGAATTACGGCTTCTTGCCGCCCGAAGGCGAGACGGTACAACTTGAGCCCGAGGACGAGATCAACCGCGCCGCAATTCAACTCTATCATCACGTTGCCAGCGGCGACGAGCTCGCGGGCAAGAACGTGCTTGAGGTCAGTTGCGGACACGGCGGCGGCGCGTCGTTCGTCAAACGCTATCACAAGCCGAAGACGTACACAGCCATTGACCAAAATCAAAACGCCATCGCGTACAACCGTAAAGCGCACGGTGCGCTCGGCATTGACTTCCGCACCGGCGACG
>JAXLVX010000126.1:0-3939 GCA_046328795.1 Anaerolineales bacterium
ACGCGGCATCGGTGGAACCATTCTCGATGTAGCCCGCCCACGCGATGATATCCACCTGTCCCTCGCCCTCGCCAAGTTTGGTGATCATATTGCCGCCCGCTCCTCCTCCGCAAGCAGACAACAGCATACTTAGAACAGCCAGCACGCTAAACAACATAAACGACTTCGATTTCATTCTCTCTCCTTAAGTTTGGTTGGGTTTGAAAAGGAACGGTCAATCGTTAAAAATCACCCCGAAGAGCCACCTCCTTCCGCGAGATAGCAATACAACACCCACGTTCCATTTAGGATGTGCCATGTCCAATTATATGGAGGCAATCAACGAAAAGTCAATCTAAATTTTCCGAATTGGGATGAACAACCCGCTTCGCCTCGACGGGATGCCTGATTCGCCCGCGCGGGCATCGGCAATCATGTGTAGGGGGACGTTCTCTAACGTCCCCGTTGGCGTTAGAGAACGCCAACTACACGAGGGTACAAAAAATACATGCACACATTCAAGAATCTCGCGCTACGCCGACAACGCCAGCGTCACCAACGCGCGGAAGCCGCGATAGACGGCGTCCATCGTCTGCCCGGTCAACGAGACGCGAGTCGCTTCGCGCTGTGTGGCAGGCATCAACGACGCGCGATCCGCCATGTCGGAGGTGAAAAATTCCACCGTCGCCTGAATCGGAGAATCCAACACAAACGGGTCGGGCGAGTCGCCCTCCGCAAGCCGCGTCACCGCCCGCGCGGCAGAGTTGAAGATAATTTCCTGCGTCACCTGCGGAGGCAAACACTCCGCCGCAAAACGTCCGGTCGCTTGCTTGACCACCGCGCGTTCCACATCGCCGAGCAAGTTCTCCACTTCGGCGCACGCGGTCTGGTCGCCGCTGACCATGATAACCGGCACGCCAAAATGACCGGCGAGCGCGGCGTTTAACCCATATTCGCCGGTGAGTATCTCGTTGAGCCAAAGATTCGCAACCGTCTTCGATGACCACGTGTGATCAAGGATCGCATTTTGCATTCCATTGCGCGCGTGATAGCCGACGAAGAACACGCCGTCCACGCTTTCATCAATGCCCTGCATCATCGAAAGCGGACTTGGCGAGCCGGTGTTCAACCTCGCGCGCGGATCGAGTTCCTCGACGAGGATGTTCGAACCGTTCCAATGCCCGTCAGCGACGATGACTTCGTCCGCCCCAGCCTCCAACGCGCCGCGGATGGCGGCATTCACATCTTGAGTCATCAAACGGCGAAAGCGAGCATACTCCGCGTGACCGGGCGTCACTTGATCCCACGTAGTGACGCCGGTGATTCCTTCCATGTCTGTTGCAACAAGAATTTTCATTGTTTACCTCGTCTATGTCACCCTCCCGATAAACCATCGGGACGATGTGAGTGAGCGTTTGCCGCGACCGAAGGGTCTTCTTTGCTGGTTGGGAGATTCTTCGTGGCGCCTTCAGAGCCAATCGGAATAAAACGCGCAACCAGTTTTCCAACAATCGGATACTTATAATCATCGCCCTTCAACACGCGATAGCCAGCCCACTGTCCCATGATGTGAAAAAGTGGAATGACGAGCAAGATCAACAAAGCAACGATCATCGAGCCGAACATAACAATAATGCCGATTAACCCGATTATCCTCGGACCGGAGATCAGAATAATGTCAATCAAACCATTTGCAGGACTCGAGACCGTGTCTCCGCTAAAGCCGGTCAGCGCGATAAAAGCGACCATGCCAACCAAATAAAGCGCCCCAGCGACGAATCCCAGCGCGAGAACGCACACATGAAACACAACCGCCTGCGCAGATTGGAACTTCAGCCACGCGCTCCGAGCGCCTTGCAGAATCCACGCGGTGACCGGGGCGAGCATCCCCCAAAACGCGATGATCACGCTGAAATGTCCCGCCGCCGCAACCCAGCGGTCTTCATGATCTTCATTCAGCCTGTTGTCGTTTTCAGCATTGTATTCAAGATAATTCGCCAGTCGTTTACCCATGAACGGATATTGAAAATCTTTTCCCATGCCGCACGCGACAGCGGCAATGAGTGGAAAGAGAAGATAGATACCGAGAGAAGCAAAGACAAAGATAAGAAAAATACTATTGAAGGCAACAACTGATACCGCAAATACATCTTCGCTTTTCGAGCCAATCATCGCAACAATCATCATCAGGATGAGGAGGACGGCAACAACCAACAGATAACCAAGTATCCAGATCGTATACCCAAGCGTCTGATACCCCAATGCCTGCAAACACTGATAGACGACAAATTTCGACTTCCGCCTCTGCTCCGCCCAGCCGATGATCGGCAGAAGAATTCCCATTCCAAGCAACAACGCGGAGAGATGAGCAAGCACAGACCAGATGCGCTCTTCGGTGGACGGAGGATGGTTCATGGGTTGATTGTATCAGAGGGAGTAGCAATGCCGTCTGATGTTGATGTTTGGCATTGTTTAACACTTTCGCGTTCCTGAAAACATGACAGGTCTTTGCGAAAGCCTGACACATCGTGACCCGCTTCCACGCGAACGGAAGGTTGATTGTGAGATGCTGGAGACCTGTCAGGCTTTTTACACAATACATAAAACAGCCTCGCGGACGTTGCGCCGGAGACCGTTTTGATTTTTCACTCAATCGATCCCAGCCTGAAAGCAATGATATTTACTTGGAAGCCTTACACAAATACGCTAAAGGTCAACGTTTTATTGAATAGGCAATAGTTCTTGTATTCTAGCGTCTACTTTATTTAAAAGAGGAAGCGTCAATTCTGCTATTGACTCTCTGTCTATACTGTCTTTAACAATAACCGCAACCGACGATACTATGCGCTCGTAATTCTTCAAAAAAATACATTCCTGATATCCGGTATTCTCCAAAATCGCACATTTTACTTCTCCAACAGACGAAGACTCGATGGGCAAAGATTTGATTTCTAGAGGATCTTGTTCGAAAATGTAAAAACCTTCAAGCGGTCCCCTGCAAGTATTCTTGCATAAAAATACAGTGTGAATGATATTGTAAAAATCAACAGCGTCATGCTTTGCGATTAGATTGAACGAGGCTTTTTCCAATAGACCTCTTGCAAAAGTCAGGATGAGTTGAGTTCAAGGTTGTAAATAGCCGCGATCAGGTTGAAACGCAAAGCAAACCTCTTTCTGCGATTGCGATACCTCTCGCTCAAAATGCGAAACACTTTCAACTTACGAAATATATGTTCAATCACAATTCGCTTGCGTGCCAAACTCCGATTGCTCTGTTTTTCTCGTTTTGTCAGCGCATGGTATTTGGATTTTTTGAAAGGCGTCTGGCTGTTTTCATGAAGCTCCATCAATCCTTGGTAACCAGCATCGGCCAGAAGCCGCAGATGTGCAGAGAACTCACAGGCATCGTCTTTGAACAGTTGGAAGTCGTGTTTGCTTCCATGACTAAAAGCGGTGGTTATGATCTGGGTACTTTTTCGATCCGCCATCACCTGCGCTTTTTGGGTGTGACGCTTCTTTTTGCCGCTATAATGCCGTTTTTGGCTTTTTTTGGACGCTCCACGGGTTGTTCGCTGACATCCACCAGCACGATCTCGAACACCGTGTCACTGCCTTGGAGCGCCTTCTTGCCAGGCAAACGGAATTGTTTTGAACGAACTAAGGCCTCCTCGACCTTGCGAATGGTGCGACACACGGTGGCTTCACTGACACCAAAGGATTGGGCAATATGAAATTCCGTGCGATATTCTCGCCAGTACATCAAGGTCAGCAACAACTGATCCGCTCGGCTCAGTTTGGGCGGCCTCCCGAAGTCTCGCAACCCTTTCGTGATCACCGCCAGCATCTGATCAAAAGTTTCGCGCTGGACGCCCGTTAGCCGTTTGAAGTCACTTTCTTTCAGAGTTTCGATGGTTTTGTAGTTCATGTGCCTATTATGGCACACTTATGCAAGAGGTCTAA
>JAXLVX010000127.1:0-3890 GCA_046328795.1 Anaerolineales bacterium
TATGCACGAGGTTGAGCGCAACTTGTTTGATCTGATTGGCATCCATCATCACCCATGGAAGAGAATCGTCGAATTGGGTTTTCAATTCCACTCCGCTGGTGTGAATGAGATGCCGGCTCAACGCCACCACGTCGTCCACCACCTCGTTCAATGATGATTTCGCGCGCGTGCTTTCGCCTTGCCGCGCAAAGTCTAACAGGCGGCGCACCACGTCGCGGGCGCGTTTTGCCTCTCGCACCACGAGTTCGAGGTCTTTGCGTGTTTGATTTTCTTCGGAAAATTCGTTCAGCGCCAGCTCAGCGAAACCTGTCACCGAGGTGAGCGGATTGTTCAACTCGTGCGCGATTCCCGCCGCCATCTCGCCAACCGCGGCGAGTTTTGCGGCTTGAAGCAATCGGTTTTCCGTTTTGCGCTGGGCGTCCATGCGTTCGCGTAGTTCAAGTTGGGTTGCGCGTAATTGATTGACCGTGGATTCGATCCGCTGGTACTGATCCGCGCTGGTGATCACGCTGGCGAGAATGCCCGCGAGCGATTCGAGCGCCATAAAGTCGTTGTGCGTGAAGGCATTGCGCGAACGGCTTTCCACATCAATGATGCCGAGGATCTTCACGCCGTCGCGGATCGCCACGCACATTTCCGAGCCTGCCTGCCAGCCTTTGATGGGGCGGTAGCGGCTGTCTTGCAATACGTCGTTGATGACCACGCTGTTGCCGGTTTCAAACACATGACCGGTGATCCCGTTGCTGACCGGGTAATCGAAGGATTGCATGGCGCGTTTGACCACGTTTTGGCTCGCGCCGCCGAAGCCGCCAATGTTGAGGTTGCCTTGCGGGTCGGCGATGAAGACGGCGGCAAGTTCGTAGGCAAAATAGCGCGCCAGCAACTCAGCGGTGATCTGCGCCACTTCGCGCGGTTCGGTCAAGCCGACAACCTGTCCAACCACTTCATGGATCAAGCCCAAATTACGCGCACGTCCCTCCGCCTCTTCGCGCACGCGCGTGTAATCTGCGAGACTGGCGAGGTGACTGGCGACCACGACGATCAGACTCTCATCGTAGAAATTGAACACGTCTGCTCTTGGGCTTTCGATGCAAAGCGCGCCGATGATCTGTCCGCGAAACTTCAATGGGACGTACACGCCGGATAACGCGCCCTCGTACAGCGGAGCAATTCCGTCAAGCATTGGATCGCCAAGCCTTGCCTTCTGTATTCCTTTGAGGTTTGACGCGATCCATTGTTCATGCGCGCTTCGGACAGACGAAGTTACATTTCCGTCTTTGGTGCGAAATTCGGTCACAATCCTGTTATCCGCGGAGAGCAGGTCGAGCGCGATGAGTTCCGTTCCGAACGCGCGAGCCAGCAAAGCAAACACGCGCCGCGCGATCTGATCGAGGTTGCGCCCGGTGGAGATTGTGAGCGAGAAGTCGTTGAGCATCGCCAAGCGCAGAAGATGACTCGCCATTTCTGCGAACGTGATGATAGTTTCAATGGCGGGCGCAGACTGCGTGATGAGTTCGGTCAGGCGATTCCATTCATCCCGCTTGAAGGTGGATGTGCGCCAAAGGACAAGCGTGCCGATCATGCGTTGCCCGATCACGATGGGAATGCACGTCCACAATTTTGTGTTGGACTTCAAGCCTTTGTGCGGGATCGAATCCCATAACGCATCATCACGGTTGACGACCATCGGCGTGAGGTTGCGGTTCATCCGCCGGAGCAGGGTGTTCGATTCGATGGGGAGGTCGAGGTTCGCGCACGATGGCGCATTCCATTGGGCGCGGACTTCAAGCGAGTCGCCGCGTCGAATGGCGAGCCAGGCTCCCTGTACAGAAACGAGGCGCAAAAAAGAAGTGAGGGCGCGGTCTAACGCGCGCGGCAAGTCGTAGGGATTTTCCGAATCAAGATCGGGGACGAGCAGCGACGCCGCGACCGATGCCGACGCGGACGAATCGGATGGCGACTCGTCATCCTGCATCCCTGCGGCGACAAGCCGCCACAGTCGCTGCGATTCGGCGCTGAGTTGGTCTGCTCCTGCCAGCGCAACGCGCGACATCCCCTTCAACGGAAAAGCAAAAAGACGCGCCGTGTCGAGGTTGCTGGATGGAGGGAGCGAAACCGAGCGGCTCTGCCCGCCGCTGAGCGCGCCGCACAACCACGAGTCAACTTCGGGCTTGCTGAGGAATTTGAGGAGTTCGGGTTGATTTTTTTTGGTGAGGCGATTTTGAGACACGATACGCCACGCGCCTGCTTCGCGTTCGACAAGCGCCGACCACGCCGTCTCGGTGAGTTGACCGGCTTCTTTGAGTTGAAATTCGATGGTCTTTTGTGCGGTCATGCAGTGTAATTATACGATAGAGTGAGAATCATCAGCACATTGCATCACGATGGTAGAATCACCGCATGACTGATTTAATTGTGATCGGCGGCGGGCTGGCTGGGACAGAAGCCGCATGGCAAGCCGCGCAACGCGGATTGAAAGTCCGTTTATATGAGATGCGCCCGGTCTTGCAGACCGGGGCGCACCAGACCGAAGCGTTGGCTGAACTCGTCTGTTCGAACTCGCTCGGCTCGAATCTGCCTGACCGCGCTTCGGGCTTGCTGAAAAACGAAGCGCGGCTCCTCGGCTCCATGTTGTTGGAATGCGCCGAAGAAGCGTCTTTGCCTGCGGGCGGCGCGTTGGCTGTTGACCGCGATCTCTTCGCGCAAAATGTAACCCAGCGGATCGAGATGCATCCAAAGATCGAGATCGTCCGCGAGGAGGTCAAAACGATTCCATCCTCGCTGACCATCGTCGCCAGCGGACCGCTCACGTCGCCTGCGCTTTCAAAATCGCTTGCGGAGTTGAGCGGCGACGAGCATTTGTTTTTCTTTGATGCCATCGCGCCCATTGTTCACGCGGAAAGTATCAACATGAACATCGCTTTCCGCGCCTCGCGGTATGGCGTGCAAGACCGTCCTTCGACTTCGTTCGACGCAACAAGCGCTCCTCACTCCGCTCAGGACGAGGAGGGCGATTACATCAACTGTCCTTTCACGAAAGAGGAATACCACGCATTCGTAGACGCGCTGTTGCAAGCGGAGCGCATTGAACTCCGCGCGTTTGAAGACGCGATCAAGTCCGGCGTGAAGGCGGGTCACTTCTTTGAAGGCTGTCTGCCCGTCGAGATCATCGCCGAGCGCGGAATCGATTCGCTGGCGTTTGGTCCCATGCGCCCGGTAGGCTTGCGCGATCCGCGCACGGGGAAACGCCCGCACGCGGTCGTGCAGTTGCGGCAGGATAATCTTGCGGGCAGTTTGTATAACCTCGTCGGCTTTCAAACCAATTTGAAATTCCCCGAACAAAAACGGACGCTTCGCATGATCCCCGGCTTGGAGAATGCCGAGTTCATGCGTTATGGGCAAATGCACAGAAATACATTCATCGCCTCGCCGAAATTGCTGCGCCCAACGCTTCAACACAAAAACCGCGATGATCTTTTCTTCGCAGGTCAAATCACCGGCGTGGAAGGCTACATGGGCAACATCGCCACCGGTCTACTGGCGGGCGTTAATGCGGCGCGGCTGTATCACAGTGAAACGCCGATGACGTTGTCTCAAACTACGATGCTCGGCGCGCTTTGTCATTACGTCACTCATGCTGATCTCAAAGACTTTCAGCCGATGAAAGCCAATTTCGGAATCCTGCCTCCGCTTGAAACGAAGATCGGCAAACGCGAACGCGGCGCGGCATACGCGGAAAGGTCGCTGGCAGATTTGCAAGCGGCGATGGATGCGGTGGTTATTGCATGACGAAAAAATCTGCCGCGATCTATTTATCAGCCATTGGACTTTTGCTGGTGATCGCCCTTGGCTGGTATGCCTACTCGTTTCTTTCCCAGCCTGAGCCTGAC
>JAXLVX010000128.1:0-3865 GCA_046328795.1 Anaerolineales bacterium
AGTAATCACTAAACACACAAAACGAGACAATCTCATGCCGCAATCGCTGACTAGAATCAAAAAAGATTTCACCGAGGGGCTGAGCCAGATCAGCCGCTTCTGGGGTTTCCCCAAAGGGATGGGCGCGATCTTCGCCGCGCTCTACCTCTCCCCCGCTCCCCTATCGTTGGACGAGATCGTTGCCGAGACCGGGTTGACCAAAGGCGCGATCAGCACGGAGATCCGCGCATTGGCGCGTATGGGGTTGGTCCACCGTTCGACCAAACTCGGCGACCGCAAAGATTATTACGCGGCTGAAACGGATTTCTACGCGGCGATCAAGTCCATTCTCAAAGAAAGACAAAACAGCGAATTTGATCGCGCCGTCGGTTCGGTGAAAGCCGCGCTCGCCGCCATGGACGAGAACTGGGTGGACAATGACGAATGGAAGTTCGCCTACAAACGCGTACAGGCATTGCAAGAATTTTTCGACGCGATTGACAGCCTCTCGAAAGCCGTCATCAAATTAGAAAGTCTGGGCTTGACGAACGTTGCGAAGGTGTTGAACGTATTGAAATAATCGCAAAGGAGCAACTATGAAAATCGCAGTGACAGGCGCATTCAGTTACACAGGCAAATACATCACAAAGCGACTCTTGGAGCGCGGCGAGGAGGTCGTCACGCTGACCAACCATCCAAACCGCCCCAACCCGTTCAATGGACAGGTGAAAACCTTTCCGCTGGATTTCGAAGAGGCGAGCATGACCAAATCTCTGCAAGGCGCGGATGTTTTGGTGAATACATATTGGGTTCGATTCGATAAGGGAGAAAACACCCAGCCGCGCGCGGTTGAGAATACGCGGAAGCTGGTCAATGCCGCGAAAGCCGCAGGCGTAAAACGGATCGTCCACATCAGCATCGCGAACCCATCCGCCGATTCGCGCCTGCCCTACTATTGGGGCAAGGCGGCGAACGAAAAAGCGGTGATTGACACCGGCTTGCCATACGCGATCATCCGCCCCACTGTGCTGGTCGGCGGCGGGGAAGATATCCTCATCAATAACATCGCTTTTCTTTTGCGGCGACTGCCTGTCATGCTTATCCCCGGTGACGGCTCGTATGGGATACAGCCGGTGCATGTGGAAGATGTGGCGAACCTCGCCGTGGAAGGCGTGTACAGCAAAGACAGTTACATCACGGACGCGGTTGGGCCCGAGAGTTACACGTTCAAAGAATTAGTCAAACTCGTGGGTGAAACGATCGGCGCAAAGCGGCTCGTCGTTTCCGCGCCGCCGCGGCTGGCATTGCTTGCCTCGCAATTCTTGAGTCTGTTTCTCAATGACGTGTTGCTCACGCCCGAAGAAGTGGATGGTTTGATGGGAAACCTGCTCGTTTCTCATGAGCCAGCGCGAGGCAAGATCAAGTTTTCAGAGTGGCTGGAAGGCAACAAAAATGCGCTTGGAAAAAAATACGCCTCAGAGATCGCGAAGCATTACCGATAAAAAAAGGGACTGTCATCTTGAAGATGACAGTCCCTTTTTGGCTTCAATCTATCCTCACCATACCGCCGCACTTGGGGTTATCCATGCAACCGTAGTAACGCTTGCCTTTGTCGGGTCCGGTGCGGTGCATACGTAACACCATCATCCGCCCGCACACGGGACAATGAGGAACCGAATCAACTCTCCCCGTCGCGCGAAGCGGTCTCGTCTGCTTCACTTTGAGAATCGCAAGTTGGAATAATTCCGCCAAGTCCTCTTCCAAATAATTTTCGCTCGACATCACATGCACGAGCGGAAGCCCCGCGCTGAGGAAAAGTTCTTCGAGAAAGCGATCGGCTTCGCGCGTTTCCGATTTGCCGACGGGCTTCACGATCTCAATTCCAAAAACAGGCTGGAGGGTCTTTGGGTCGCACAGCAGAAAATCCACATGCTTGCGGAAAATTTTGTTGAAGAAATGGACGTTCTCGTTCGGGCGCACGATGTAAAAAATATCGTTGAGCGCAACTTTGGGACAGACCACGTAATGCCTGCCCGCCATGTTTTGCAGAGCGCGGAACAACGCCAACTCAGGCGCGGACATGAACCGTTCGCGCAGACGATACGGCAGACGTTCGACTTGCGCTCTGATCTCAACAGAATCCCGCGTTGACATGACGCCCATTATACACGTAACATTTTCAGGACTTTGGATTTGAGCGCGGCATTGACGGCGAGTCCTTCCCCGTGAGTGTGACCCTCTTTGCCGCTCCATGAGCCGAACCACCCACCCGCTTCACGCAGGATGGGCGACATGGGCGCCACATCCCAAATTTTGATACTCGGGTCGAGCATGATCTCGGCGCGTCCCGTGGCGACCATGTGATAGCCGTACGCATCGGACCAGCCGCGCCCGTAGAAACATTCTTTGTGCATGTTGTCGAACACGTCGAGTCTTTTCTTCGTGCGGAAGCCTGACCAACTGGTGTAAGTGAACACCGCTTCTTTTAGGTTTTTCACTTCAGACACGCGCGCGCGTTTGCCGTTCCACCATGCGCCAAGACCATCTGCCGCGTAGAGGATTTCATCCAGCGCGGGGAAACACACAACGCCGACGCGCGACACGCCTTCAATTTCCAATGCGATTAAAACCGAGTAAAACGGCACGCCCTTCATGAAGGATTTCGTTCCGTCAATCGGGTCAACGATCCAGCGGAAAGGATTCTTCGCCCCTGCTTTTTCTCCAAATTCTTCTCCCACAATCGCGTGACTCGGATACGCCTTCTCGATCTCGCCGCGGATGAATTGTTCAGTAGCGCGATCCGCCGCAGTGACGGGCGACTCGTCTTTTTTCAGATCGTGATGAATCCCTTTGTTGTAGTAACTGAGCGTGATCCGCCCGGCGCGGTAGGCAAGTTGGCGGGCGAAATTGAGGTAGGAATCTAATTTCATCAATCAAAATACCTCTGTTCTTCTTTAGATGCGGTTTACTTCACGCGCTTATCGTTGAATAGGCTTTATCGCTAATAAGCCAAAAATCCGTTTTGGACGCTGATGAACGCAGAAAAACGCAGAATTTTTCTTTTGAATCAGCGTGAGTCAGCGTTCATCTGCGTCCCAACTTTATTTCCGATAGAGTCTAATGCAAATAGCACGAAAAATTTTGATTTTCATTCCGACATTTTCATCCAGCCGAAGATCATCCATGGCGAGACGGCGAAGATTCCCGCCAACGCGGCGCCGCCCAATCCGCCGGACAACGCGCCTAAAATACTTCCCAGCGCGGTTATGCAAAAAAGGATAACCGTCAACTTATCGAATTGCGGATCGGAACGGTCTGCCAAAAGCGGCTTGCCAAGCCAGAGGAAGACCATGAATGCCACAAAGGTCGTGAGCCACCAACCGAAGAAATTCTGCAAGGGGATGCCGAAATACGGTCCATTGACATCCCACACCCAGTGACCGATCTTCACCATGACCGGGTCCATGACCACATCCCACGCCGTCATCACCATCGCTCCCGCCGCCGCCACCCAGACCGGACGGGCGTTCGCCTTACCGGGGACGATCCAATCCGCAATGACGAAGGATGGATACATCATCATGAACCACGCTATCGGAATGATCAGCGGCACCAGACCCAGAAACAAGTATCCCAACTTTTGAGTGTAATGATAGGGACCATAGATCAAGCCTGTTAGCACGCCCACGCTCTCAAACGTCAGGCTAATCACAAACGCGGAACCTAACAGCCAAAGCGCGCGAGACCATTTGAAGCGAGCGCCCGCGTGGAATAAGGCGATCAGGAAGCCCAACAGTGTTGACAAAGGGTAAAGATAAAAAGGGAATTTTTGACCGGCGTTTGACAGATATTGCAGTCCGACTGTCAACAAGGCGTAGATCGCCAG
>JAXLVX010000129.1:0-3720 GCA_046328795.1 Anaerolineales bacterium
ACGTCAACCATTCCGCCGTCAATCACTAATATATCATCTCTCGCACGGGCGACCATTGCAGAAACATCACGGGGGCGGGCAACATCGCACACCACACTGCCCGGTTGCAAAAATTCAGGACGGATGACATCGTGGACGGCGCTCGTCACAGTCAGGATCAATTGGGCGGATGCCAACGCGTCCATCGTCGTGCTGACGCAAATCTCGGCTCTCGATCCGACGTTCAGCCTGTCTCGCAACTCTTCGAGTTTATCCATCCTTCGACCGATCAAATGCAGGCACGCCACCTCGTCCGCCAGCAACTCAGCGCAGACTTGGCCGATCGCGCCCGTCGCGCCGACAACAGCCGCCGTCGCGGAATGAAGCGGGATGTCCATGATGCGAGCCGCCTCGCGCAGGGCATCCACCGCGACCATCACGGTATACGAATCGCCGGTCGTCACCGGCACATCCAACGCGCTCGCGATCGTAACGCCCGCATCCCCCACCACCGAGGTGAACGCGCCAAGTCCTAAAATCTGCGCGCCCAATTTTTCAGCCAGCCTGCCGGTTTGAATGATCTTGCGATACACCATTTTCTCCGGCAATTCCATCATGCGCTTCGGCGTGTACGGGCAGGCGATGAACCAGCCTTTGATCTCTTTGCCCGTTGATTCCGATTTGATGCCCTCGATCTCCGAAATATACACAGGCGGAAAAAACGTAGAGAAGAAATCAATCTGCTGTTCGTTCAAGACCTTCCCCAGAAATGGATATTTACGGCTGACGTCTCGTTTCGGGTCAATGGGATGAATAATGAAGGCGAAGGTGTCCATATCTCGACGGCATTCGATCACCGATTACCACGATTCCTTTACCGCTTCGCCGGGGCGGGGATACATGCGTTGATGCAGTTTGGCAAACTTCAACTTGTGATGGTCGCTGTCTTCGTAGCGCACGTCTTTGTCAATGACGCGGCGTTCTTTCGACGCGAACAACACCACATCTGATTCGATGGTGCGCGCGGGGTAGACGATCATCCCGGAACCGAGGCGGCAGTTATGCCCCACCGCGCTTCCGATCACCGGGCGGTTCGAGTGACTCAATTTCCCTTTTCCATCCAACGCGCGGACAGGCGCGGGAATGAGGTTGTAATCGGTGAACGTGGAGCCCGCGCCGATGAACGTGTTGCGTCCCACCACGCACATTTGCAAACAGGTATTTTGCGCGATCATGCTGTTTTCCATCACAGTGGTCATGAACAACGCCGCGCGAAACGGAAGGAACGCCCCATCGCCAACCACCGAGAGCATCAACTGCACGTCTTGCGAAATGTTGACGTTGTTGCCGATGATGCAGTTTTCGATCACTGCCCCGGCATTGATGGTCACATTGTCGCCGATGGTCGTGGGGCCGTGGATGATGGCGTGCGGGTCAATCACACAGTTCTTTCCCACCGTCACCAACGAAGAACTTTCAAGGATCTGTTTGCCTTCGTACAATGCCCCGGCAAGAATCCGCAATTTGAAGTTAAGGTCTTCGGCGAGTCGTTTTTCAAAACGCGCGGCGCGCGAGAACAAGCCAAACACTTCATCGGCGATGAACACATGCACCCATGAGTCAATTGCGATGCAGGCGCGAAGCGGGACTTGAAACGTGAGGTCGCCGCTTTGGTCTGCCATGTATGTCGGCACGTGATAGTAGCCGACCTCTTGCGCCTCGAGGTCAATTACCAGCGGTTCAACGTCTGCCACAGGACCTTTTGGGTAGTACCACAAGTCCGTGAGGAAGACACCGCCCGCCGGTGTGTACGAGGTTGCAAGCGGCAAGGCGTGTTCCTTGAACGCGGGGTCATCTACGGAGAATGCAGCACGGACTGCGCGTTTCTTTTTGCGTGCGGCAGAAAGGAACGCCTTCAGGTATTCCTCGTCAAAGAATAAGTTATCGCGATAGACGATGGTCTCGCCGCGTTCCGCCGGCATCCGCTGACCGGCTTTCAACTCGATCTCGCGGGTGGTGTATGGAGCAAGGACGTTCCGCTGATGGAGCCACAACGGCTGGTTTTGAATCCGCAGGTCTCGCGCGAACTCATTGAAGGGAGTGATGGGTTTTTCTTCGTTTAAGATGACTTTGAGCATGGCGAGGTCAATTATAAATCGAAATAGCCCGGCAATGCGCCGGGTATATCTACCTACAAAATTGTTTGGAAACAGAGGTTTAAAAAATCGGCGATTGATCAATCACGATCGCGCAGGTCTCATCCCCCGCCGCGATGCACGTCTGCTCTTCTACGGTGAAAATCTTTCCGCCGCTCACCCAATACAATGCCTCTTGCAAAAGCCCCACCGCAAGATGACAGACCGGCTCGCGCGACTGCCTCTCCCAGCACAGCGGACAACGCTCGATGTGCCAGAGCAATTTTTTCCCATCTTCTTCCACGCGCACGCGCTGATCGGTGAACCTATTGAACAGTTCGGCGAATGCGCGCGCGCCCGCGTTCAACTTGGCTGGCAACGGCAAGAGACGAAACGCCGTCTCGGTGAGTCCTAGTTGCGCGCTGTATTGACGGACGCCGTGGTTGAAGCACACGCGCCCGATGCGAGTCGCGAGTCCGCGCCCGCCGCGAGGACCGTACGCCTGCTCCAGTGTTCCGCCGAGTATGCCCACCGTCGAAAAAGGAAAGTTTAGATTCGTATCGTCCGGCGGATAATTCTCGATCAGCGTTTGTTGAGAGGCGAGTTTGAGAACCGCGTTCACGCCGTTGCGTCCCATCACCTCTTCCATAGACATTAAAATGATCCGCCCCATTTGGTTTGGATAATAAAAAGATTCAGACATAATTCAATTTATAACGTCACCGACGGTGTTGGGGATGTGACAACCGATGTAGTTGCGGCGCTGCGCGGGCGTGTCCGTTCATCGCGGTCGAGGAACGCTTTTAGTTTTTCAGAAAATTGAACCGGCTCCTCCAGCATGGGGAAATGCCCCGCCAGCGGAAAACGCTCGATGTGCGCGTGTGTGATTCCCTCTTGCATCGGCTTCCATTGCTTCGGGTTGACGATGATGTCGCGGTCGCCGTAGATTCCCATCGCGGGGATGCGGATCTGATCCAGCATCGGGCGCAGATCCGTTCGACGCAGCGAGGCGATCGAAAGGAGGAATGATTCGACCGTCGTCCGCGAGAGATCGCGATCCATCATCGCGGGGAAACGTTCGTCGCGGCAGATGAAGGGAGAAGCGGCGCGGACGCCAAATCGAAAAACGCCCATCATGTTGAACAGCATGAACGCGATCGGTTTGTATCCAGCGAGTTTTAGCGGGATCGCCAGAGACGAACCGATGATCGGCGAGCCGACCACCACGACTTTGCTCACGCGCTCCGGGTAGCGAATTGCAACGGATAGACTCACCGTGCCGCCCATGCTGTGACCAACCAGCGGCGCGCGCGAGATTCCCAACTGCTCCATGAATTGATTGACGAGGCTGACAAAATCCTGAATGGCGTACGTCTCGCGTTTTTTGCCCGATTCGCCGAAGCCCCAAAAATCAAGCGCGTACGTTCGATACGACTTGCCGAGTTGCGCCATCGTCTCTTGCCAAAGCCCCCACGAGCCGAGCCAGCCATGCAGAAGGATGACCGGTTTTCCGCGGCCATACACCTCGTAATGAACGATCCCTTGATCGGTGGTTATCGAAGACACAAATACCTGACGGACTTCCCGATCTTATTTCAATTCGCTC
>JAXLVX010000013.1:0-62787 GCA_046328795.1 Anaerolineales bacterium
CCGAGGTAGGTTAACCCGCTGGAGTGAACATAAACCTCGATCGCGTCCGTCGGTTTCCCTGCGAACGTTGAGCAATTGACGGTGTTCACGACCAAGCCGGTGAAACTGGATGCGTTGGTAATTGGGTTCCCGGCTGCGTCAGTCAATCTCCATTTGAGCGGAATGATCTTGCCTGCTTTGGCGATGTTTACCCAATTGTGCATGTCTACTGGGTGATGGAATCCCACGAACTTGTATGTGACTGTGAGCGTGAAGCAGTTCGATGCGCCGACATTGCCCCAGAAATCTGTGGCGCGCACGCAAACTGTATTCAGCCCAGGAGTCACAGCCTGATAGTAGGCTTTCACAAATTCATTCGGTTCGTCGAAGGTTCCATCGCCTGCCGACATGGGGAACCACCCGGTGTTGTTCACGTTGTATTCCGCGCTCGCAATATTGGAATTGCCCGTTGTGGTGTCATCGGCTGTTGCCTCGATCCACAACCATCCATTGACGTAAACGCTGGCTGGGTGGGCATAAGCGGAGATGATCACGGGCCCGGCGCAGTCGGTTTTCACGATCGGCTGGAAGCCGGTGGCGGGGGATGTGTCGGTTCCATCGCACAGCCACGGGGTGAAGTCAACGTCGCCGCTAACGGCGTCGCCGCTTCCGCTCGGCGCTGGACCATCGGCGCTGTTCCACCAATTCAATTCGGCGTTCACCGGGATCGCATCCGTGTTTAGCGCTCCATAACTAGTATTGCCGGTGATGCTGTTCAAATTGGCTACCACGCTCGTGAAGACGGATGTTGTACAGCCCGAGGTGCATTGGTAGATATCGAAGCCGGTGCCGAAGTTGATGACCTTGTTGTTTTTAATTGTCAGGTCAATATCCAGCGCTCCGTAGCCCGCATACGCTCCGATTCCATAACTGGCGCTTGTGCCGTCGCCGGTGAGTTCGTTGTTCAACAGATCCACATCCTGCACTGGCGTGGAAAGCGTCGAGAACGAATTGACCGCAACCGCTGGCGTAGACACAGTCGTATCCTCAAAAGGCGATGGGGTGAGCCCGGGCGGAGGCGCGTCTATCACGAAGCCATACAGGTATGGTGAGCCGGTCCCTGCCGTTGAAACATTCAGCAGATTTGCCTCATGCACGCCTGAACCTTCAATGTGATAGATGCCCGTTTGATTCTCGCTGAGCGTATTTCCGTATGTATCAGCATCCGAACCATAGATCAATATACCCGCAGAGGTATAGGAACCGGGTGAGTAAGAATGATCGGAGATCGTGTTGCCGTTGATGTCGGCTGTGGCGCCTCCGCTCACCTGCACACCATTTTGAGCGATGATCGTAGATGGACCCGCGCCCGTAAGGATATTATTTGTTACTGTGGCAGACGAGCCGACATTGCTGATCGTGATCCCGTTTTTCTGATAACCGGAGATCAAATTGTCTTTGATATCAGCCGTGCCGCTGGTGCTGAGCGAAGCGCGTCCAACTTGGATCCCGACGCCGTTTTGGCATCCGCTGAATGGATTGTCGCGGATATCCAGTATCCGGTTATCGTGGATGTTCGCATACGCGTCATCGCGCACGAAGATGCCGGTGTTGATCGTTCCGCATCCTCCCGGACCTGGACCGGTTACCGTGAACCCGCTCATGTCCACACTGACGCCGGTTCCGGCAATCTTCACGATATTCGAGTCGGGATCAGATGCGACGGGGATGGTAGCAGGCGCTTTGATGAAGGTGGACACGGCGCCAGATTCGCCTACTAGTGTGAGCGACTTTCCGACAGCCACTTGTTCTTCATACGTTCCCGCTTTGACGAGAACTGTGTCGCCCGCGGTAGCCACATCCACGCTTCCTTGGATGTCTACGCCGATGCGGCGCACATCGAAGGAATAGGAACCGCTCGTGTAGTTGTACTCGCGAACATTGAACGGCGGATAAGCGCCAACCAGAACGACAGTCGCTTTGTTGTAGGCGTTATCGTTCCAGTAGGCAGTCCAATCGAATTGGCTGACATCCACACTGCCGCGCACGCGAATGTGACCTGCCCGCACATCGGCTCCAACGAAGGTGTTGGTGAAGGTGTTGTCGTCAATGACCGCTCCGCCCACCGATTGCACGAACCACGGCACGCCTGTGCCGGAGCCGTTGAAACTGATGGAGGGCCAGTAATCCGCATTGACGAACTTGTTATCAGTGATCTGGCGTCCGCTCACGGGACCGGAATAGCCCGCGCCGCTGGTGAGGTCGAGGCTGGCGCTTTGGTCGAATAGGTTGTGGTCAATGGTGTAACTTTGGATGTGCGAAATATCGTTGGGGACATCGAACTGCCAGTCGTTGAAATATACCGACCCGCCGCCTGGCACATCTATCTTGGAGTCTTTCAAGGTGAATGCGTCGCCGATGATCTCGATGGTCTTGTTGTCGCTGGGTGCGTTGGGCCCGATGCGCAAACCGGCAATGGTCACAGTATCGGCTTGTACGAATATCCCGCTGTATCCAAAGTTATTGGTGGCGTTGGTGGTGACGTATGCTTGGAGCGAGTTGTAATCCGTGATGGGAACGTCGCTCGAATCTACGCCTTGGATTGTTACACCAGCCTTGTCTACGAATAGACCAAATTGATGAGGTCCATTGACTCCCAACACCCAGCGATTGGTTGCTGTTTCGCTGTAATTGCCCGGCAGGACGCGCACGCTTCCGCTGGGCAAAACAGCATCAAGGGCGGCTTGAATCGTCTTCTTGGCGCTGGCGGGCGAATCGCCGCCGAAGGAGTCGTTCCCATTGACAGCATCCGCATAGCAGACCGTCGTGCAGGGAGTCTCCGGTTCGAAGTCGTAGGTGGTGTCTACGCCGGATATGCCGATGGTGAGCGCGTCAACATTTCCATCAAACCCGGCGAGCCAGCCGCTTCCGGCTTTAAAGGCGACGCCCTCAAATACGCTGTGAATTCCCGCATTGGGAAAGTTGGTGAGTACATCGGACCATGTGCAGGGCGTAGAGATCGGGCAAACTGCGCTCATGGTTGCGCCCGTTGCCCACCATCTGCCTTGCGTCAGAGTGTTCCACGTTTGCCATGTTCCGTTGGTGACTGTCTCTGAATAGTAAGGCTCGAAGACTAGGCGACCCTTCCAGCCATTATCCAAATCGGTGAGATCGTTATCCACGTTGAATTGAAGGCTGATCGCCTGCACGGTGCTTGTGGATGTAAGAGACTGATACGTGCTGTAATTGAGAGTTGTGATATCGCTGAATTTGGTCCCGCCATAATCTGCGATACCGATCAACATTCCATCCGATGCGCCGCCCAGAGTTAGGTGAGCGCTCCCGCTTCCCAAAGGAGCGGCGCCGGGTCCTGCAACAAAATCCCCCGTGCCGCTTGCGCCGGTTTCCAAGAGGAAAGCCCAGCCATTCATCCCCGAAGGTTTGACAGTTATCGTGCCAGCCGCGCTGGTAGGGGTTGTGATTCCCAGTACCAACGCAGAGACAAGAATCAGAGCAAGAATCTTGGTTTTCATTAGCATCTCCCTAGTGTCGAACTGTTTAGGTCTTTCACTCGAAAGCCCTAAGTTAATGTCATCCTGATAGACGCCTCGCGCCCCGAAGAGACTCTACGTTGATGTAAAGCCTATTCGCTCCGCTCAGAACGACAAGCGAAAGTCCCACTATCGCAGGTTATATCGTACTTGAATGTCTGATGGTTATCTGTTGTCAATCTCTCCTTTCCCAGTTAAGACAAAAACCGACCACAAAGGCCGGTTTCGCTTTTAGCTCGCCGATAGTCCCGCGTGATGTGCGCGCAAGCGACCAATTAAGGGCTATCGGGTCATGGCAACCTTATCTCATTATAGGATTTAGAAAACGATTGTCAAGTAGTTTCAGTCACATTTTAGTTACAAATTTTTGGAAGTGGAGCATTTTGGTCAACTTAGATGATTGGACTATAATTCACCCATGGCTACCAAATCTCGCTACGAAGAACTCAAAGAAAAAATCCATTTCCATAATCATCGCTATCACGTGATGGATTCGCCCGTCATCAGCGACGCGGAATTCGACAAACTGCTGAACGAACTCAAGCGGATCGAAGCCGAGCATCCCGACTGGATCACGGCGGATTCGCCGACGCGTCGCGCGGGAGCCAAGCCTGCCGACCGCTTCGACAAGGTGCGCCACCCCGCGCCGATCCTCTCGCTCGCCAATGCGTTCGGCGCGGACGACGCGCGCGCGTGGCTGGAACGAGTCAAACGAATTGATGATCGAGTTGAAAAAGCGAAGTTCGTTGTCGAGCCGAAGATTGACGGTTTGTCAGTTGTCTTGCATTACCGCGATGGAGTCTTGTGCAAGGCGCGACTCGCGGCGACGGCGAAGTGGGGGAGGATATTACGCAGAATTTGCGCACGATACGGGCGATACCGTTGAAGATACCAGTGCAAAAAAGTAAACAGTCATCAGCGACCAGTGTGCCGAAGTATTTGGTGATCTGCGGCGAGTGCGTTCATGCCTGTGGAAGAATTCGATAGCCGAATCGCAAATTAGAAGAGGCTGGCGAGAAGACGTATCAAAATCCGCGCAACACGGCGGCGGGATCCCTGATGGCAACTTGATTCTGAGTTGACCGCGCGTCGCGTCCGCTGACGATTTTGTGTATCAAATTGTCCACGCGGAGGGCGGAAAGGTTCCAACCAGCCAATGGGAAATTTTGGAGTATCTCAAAGCGTTGGGTTTTCCCGTCACTGATATTGCCAAGCGTTTTGATGATTTTGATAAGGCGATTGCCTACACCGAGTCATGGGAAAAGAAACGCGACGATCTATCGTATGAAACGGACGGCATGGTCATCAAGATTGACGATCTGACTCTCGCGGCGGAACTCGGCTTCGTAGGCAAGGATCCGCGCGGGGCGATCGCGTTCAAATTCCCCGCCCGCGAAGTGACGACGACTCTCAACGACATCGGCGTTGCGGTGGGACGCACGGGCGTGTTGACTCCGTATGCGGTTCTCGAAGCGGTTGAGATCGGCGGCGTGATCGTCGAACGCGCCACGTTGCATAACTTCGATTACATCGCGGAGAAAGATATCCGCGTGGGTGACCGCGTGCTGGTGAAACGCGCGGGCGAGGTGATTCCGTATGTGATCGGTCCCGTCGTGATGCTCGCCAAGGGAAGGAGAAAATATAAGCCGCCGACGAAATGTCCCGCGTGTGGGCAGGATGTGGAACACTTTGAAGGCGAGGTGGCGTGGTATTGCGTCAATGCGGCGTGCCCTGCGCAGTTGGTGCGGAATATCGAGCATTTTCCGCGTCTCACGCGGCGCGATGGATATTGAAGGATTGGGAATCAAGATCGTCGAGCAACTCATCGAGTCGGGTTTGGTCAAAGATGTGGCGGATCTGTATTCGCTCAAACGAGACTGGTTGCTCGCGCTCGAAGGATTCAAGGATAAGAAGACCGACAACTTGTTGACCGCGATTCAAAACTCGAAGAGTCAATCGCTGGCGAGGTTGATCGCCGCGCTGGGAATCCACGGCGTCGGCGAGGTGATGGCTGGGGATCTGGCGGGGACTTTCCCTGAGTTGGAGGCGTTGTCTAAATCCAGCGCGGAAGAGTTGCAACAGATCGAAGGCTTGGGTCCGAACATCGCCGAGTCCATTGTGGATTGGTTCGCGCGTTCGTCGAATCAGAAGTTGTTGAAGAAGTTGAAAGCGGTGGGGATGTGGCCCCGAGGTGGAAAGTCGAAAGTGGAAAGTCGAAAGTCAAATGTATTCGATGGGTTGACGTTCGTTGTGACGGGCACGTTGCCCACGTTCTCGCGGGACGATGCCAAGGCGTTCATCGAGTCGCATGGCGGCAAGGTGACCGACAGCGTCAGCAAGAAGACGAGTTACTTGGTGCTTGGCGAAAACCCAGGGTCGAAATTCGATAAAGCGAAGTCGTTGGGCGTGAAGATCATCGGCGAAGCGGAATTGAAGAAGTTGGCAGAATAATTATGGATTCATTCTCGGTCAGTGGACCAGATACGATTTTCGATTGGATCGCCTTGCGAGATGAATTTCGCGCCAAGGTTCACCTTTTGCAACTGGAAACCTTGGCGATCATGTACGGTCTGTCCAAAACGGTCGGACATCAGGACGATGATTTTGCAAATAAGGTTGAGGAGTACCTATCGAAATCCAAAGATCCGATTCGAATGCGCTTTGATCTGGCTTATTGCCTTGGTAGTACATTTTATGATTACTATGAGCCGTGGGAGTTTGAAAATCGCCAACCTGAGGAGCCTGGCTACGTTGGACCTATGGTGGAAGGGTTCCATGATACCTTGCTTGCGTGGGTGAAGGATGGTTTATCGGCTTATTCAGATGACACGGATGTAATGGACAGCGCCTTTTTTCTCGTTTCGCGAACTGGCAATTATGATACTTTTCTAAACGAGGAGGATATTCCATTAATGGAGTCTGCCGCGCAAAAAGAGATCTCGCCAGAGACTAGCCCAGGCGGAAGGGCATTGTTGGGATATTTTCGAAAATTTTTTGACGAACAAGCTGGTAGATCTGGCGAGAAGAATGATCCGACAGAAACGGATGCGCCTGAAAATACTTTGTAGCTTATAAAATATCTGACACCCCTTCGGAGTTCGTATGAACAGAAATTCCGATCAATAAAAATTTCATCCCTTCGGGATTGTATGTATGGGAAGATAATCCCGAAGGGATGTTAGGATTCTAGACTTGGAAGAACCGCGAATCAAATCCCGAAGGGATGACATAAGAATCACAATTTGGAGGTAACCATGGCAGGCACGTATTCCCAAATCTATATCCAAATTGTCTTCGCCGTGCAGGGACGCCAAAACCTCCTCCAGAAAGAATGGAGGCAGGAAGTATTCAAATATATGGCGGGGATCATCAAAAACAAGGGACAGAAACCGATCATTGTCAATGGCGCGGAAGATCATGCGCATGTGTTCGTCGGGTTGAAACCTTCGATGGCAATTTCTGACCTCACGCGAGACATCAAGAACAACTCCTCCAATTTCATCAACGATAATAAATGGGTGAAGGGACGGTTCAACTGGCAGGAGGGCTACGGCGCGTTTTCATACAGTCATTCCGCAATCGAAAATGTGTACAACTACATTTTGAATCAAGAACAACATCACGCCAAACAGACATTCAAGGACGAATACCTCGACCTCCTCAAGAAATTTGAAATCGAACATGATGTCAAATATTTGTTCGAGTGGATCGAAAAATAAACCCCGAAGCAAAATCCCGAAGGGATGAAATTATTATATACCTTCGGGATTGAACAACCCTTATGATACAATCCCGCCGTTGACACAAAGGACGCCTTGGGGGAGCAGTGAGCCTTTGTGAAATTACTTTTTTCGGAGAACAACCTATGCCAAGAAGAAGTCTCGCTCGCCTGTACAAGGACGAGTTCGCAGGCTATTCGCTTGCCAAATTTCAACAAGACCTGCTCGCGGGTCTCACCGTTGCCGCGGTCGCGCTTCCGCTTGCGCTGGCGTTCGGAGTCGCGTCTGGCGCAACCGCCGCCGCAGGATTAGTCACCGCCATCCTCGCGGGCTTCATCATGGGAGCGCTCACGGGCGCGCCGTTCCAGATCAGCGGACCCACAGGCGCCATGTCTGCCGTGCTGATCGTCCTCGTGCAACGCTACGGGCTTGAGGGCATCTGGGTCGCGGGTTTGCTTTCGGGCATTCTTCTGCTCGTCATCGGCGTACTGCGCCTCGGTCGCTTCATCGCCTTCATTCCCTCCGCCGTCATCAGCGGATTCACATCGGGCATCGCGCTCATCATCTTCATCGGTCAAATTGACAACTTCCTCGGCGTCAAAACTCCCGCCACAGAAACCGCCGCGCAAAAAATCATCGGATATTTTCATGGCGGATTCGTCCCCAGTCTCCAATCTCTGGTTCTCGGATCGATCGTGATTGCGACCATGCTCTTCATGCCCAAAAAGTGGACGGCGCGATTCCCCGCCTCGCTCCTCGGCATCATCCTCGCCACGCTTCTTTCCTCGACGTCGAACTGGTCCGCCCAAACCATCGGCGACATTCCCAATTCTCTAATTCTCCAATCTCGGCTTTCTCTTTCAAACATCCCCTGGACTCATCTCTCCGAATTCCTCGCGCCGACCCTCACCATCGCCGCGCTCGGAGCGGTCGAATCGTTGTTGTGCGGCGCGGTCGGCTCGAACATGACGGGGGTGCGCTTGCAAGCGAATCAAGAATTGATCGCGCAAGGCGTGGGCAACATACTCATCCCGTTCTTCGGCGGAGTCCCCGCGACGGCGGCGATCGCGCGTTCGAGTGTGGGAATCAAATCGGGCGGGCAGACTCGTCTCGTCAGCATCGTCCATGCGATCGGGTTGTTGCTTTCCATGTTTTTGCTCGCGCCTTTGATGAGCCGCATCCCTTTGGCGGCGTTGGCGGGCGTGTTGATGATGACCGCCGTCCGCATGAACGAATGGGACGCGATCAAGTTCATCTTCGGCAAGCGCTTCAAGACCGACATGATCGCCTTCATCGTGACGATGCTCGCCACCGTTGTCCTCGATCTGACGCAAGCCATCCTCATCGGTTCGTTCCTCGCAGGCGCGGTCTTTCTCAATAAGATCGCGGGTATTGATATTTCTGTTCAGGAAGTAGATACCGAGCGGTTGAAACAAAAAGGAATCCAAACGGCGGGCAAATGCCAACATGTGCGCGTGGCGTTCCTCACGGGTCCGCTGTTCTTCGCGGCGACGGGTCAATTCAACGAGGCGTTTCAAAACCTGAAAGACACGCACGCGCTGATCCTCTCCATGCGCGGCGTCTCGCTGATAGACACGGCGGGCATCGAAGCGATCCATCGTTTGCACGAACGCTTGCATCAACAAGGCGGCGCGTTGATGTTTGCTGGCGTCCACGATAACGCCTACAACATGATGAAGCGCGGCGGGCTCGTAGAAACTATCGGGGAGAAAAATTTCTTTTGGTCCAGCGACCAAGCCATCGTCGAGGCAGAGAAGCGAGGGTGCAAGTTCTGTTCGTGATGCGTTACCTTTGAAAGTCCAATCGGTTGAATTTCTAAAACATCCATAGTCTCTGGTACACTTGGTCATTCTTATTTGATGACTCTAATGGATCTGCATAACACCGACGACGCCGTTACTCGCCGCATCAAGGCGCTGACCGACCGCGTTTCCATGCTCAAAGAACATGATCTGTATTTTTACAACCAACCTGTGGAAGAACTGCTCAGCGACTCGAGAGTCCGCGTGCGGGGGCGCGTGATGGGAATGTACGCTTCCTACGGCTACTTAGGCTTACTCAACCACCCGCGCATCAACGCCGCCGGGAAAGCCGCCATAGATCAATTCGGCACCGGCACGAACGGCGTCCGCTCGCTGGCTGGCACGTTGACCATCCACGCGGAATTGGAAGAGACCATCGCCAACTTCAAACATGCCGAAGCCGCGATCACGTATTCATCGGGCTATGCCACGAACCTGACCGTCGTTTCAACTCTGATGGGGCGCGGCGACTATGTCTTTTCGGATAAATTGAACCACGCCTCCATCGTGGACGGCTGTTTGATGTCCGGCGCGGAGTTCCGACGTTTTCGCCACAACGACATGGAGCATCTCGAAGGCTTGCTGAAGAACGCGCCGAGTGACATCGCTAAACTCGTCATCGCCGATTCGGTTTTCAGCATGGACGGCGATATCATTGACCTGCCAAAAATGGTGGAATTGTGCAAAAAATACAACGCCTGGTTGATGATTGACGAAGCGCATTCGTTAGGCGTGCTTGGCGAAAAAGGCACAGGTATCGAAGAACATTTCAACCTCTACGGTGGAATTGACATCAAGATGGGCACGCTCAGCAAGACGATCCCCTCGGTGGGTGGATATGTTGCCGCCAACAAAGACATCATCACCTATCTGCGTCACGCGAGCCGCGCGTACATTTTCTCCGCCGCTTTGCCGCCCGCGCAAGCCGCCGCCGCGAATGAAGCGTTCAAAGTGATTCTCGACGAGCCGTGGCGCATCGAGCGCTTGAATCAAAACACCAAACAATTCATCGGCGGACTCAAAAGCATGGGGTTCGACACGATGCTGACCGAGACGGCGATCGTCCCGGTCTTGTGCGGAGATGATGAAAAGGCATTTGCCATAACGCGCGAAGCGCAGTTGAACGATGTCTTCGTCCTGCCCGTCGTTTCGCCCGCCGTGCCGGAAGGGTTAGCGAGGCTGAGGGCAACCGTCACCGCCGCGCATGAACCGAGCGAGATCGAACGCGCGATGGACGTCATCGGCGAAGCCGGTAAAAAACTGGGCATTATCAAATAGAGTCAAATCAGACCCGCCGACAAAGGCGGGTTTTTCTTTGCCGTCTGGAATTGACGCGATCAAAAGTTTTCATGCTGTCTTCATAAAACTACAACGCTCTTCTAACAGGCAGAGAGTACACTCACGTCAACTGAAGGAGATAAAAAATGAAATGGCAATGGAAACTGGGTCGTTTTTTCGGCATTGACGTATACGTCCATGCCACTTTTCTTTTGTTGATCGGCTGGGTGGGATACAGTTACTGGCTCGAGCATGGAACCATCGCCGAGGTGATCAACGGCATCCTCTTCATCCTCGCGCTTTTTCTTTGCGTCGTTCTGCATGAATATGGTCACGCGCTCACCGCTCGCAAATATGGGATCAAAACCCGCGACATCACCCTCTACCCGATCGGCGGCGTGGCGCGTTTGGAACGAATGCCAGATAAGCCCATTGAGGAATTGTGGGTCGCGCTGATGGGACCCGCTGTCAACGTGGTCATCTCCGGTGTACTCTTTGCGGTTCTCGCCGCGACGGGCAACCTGACTCCGCTCACCGGCTTGACCATCGCCTCAGGCTCTTTCCTCATGCGCTTGATGGTCGTGAATATTTGGCTCGTGCTGTTCAATTTGATCCCCGCCTTCCCCATGGACGGCGGACGAGTCCTGCGCGCCATCCTCGCCATGCGCATGGACTACGTCCACGCGACGCAGGTGGCGGCGAGCATTGGTCAAGGCATTGCGTTCATCTTCGGGTTTATTGGCATGTTCAGCAATCCGTTCCTGCTCTTCATCGCGTTCTTTGTGTACATCGGCGCGTCGCAAGAAGCCAGCATGGCGTTGATGAAAAACTCGATCAGCGGAATTCCCGTCACCCGCGCGATGTTGACAGACTTCAAAACTCTCTCGCCCCGCGACACGCTCGCGCAAGTGGTCAGTTTGATCATGCCGGGTCACAACACGATTTTCCTGTGGTGGATGCGAATGGAGTCGTCATGGGCGTCCTCGAACGCGGCGATTTCATTGCCGCGCTATCTCGCCAAGGGCAAAGCGCGCCCGGTCGTCGGCGTGATGCGGAAAGATGTTCCAAGCGTGGATTCGCACGACATGGTTAGATCAACCCTCACCCGTCTGCAGGAATCGGTGAAGACTCTGCCGGTCGCGCACGCCGGTCAATTCGTCGGCTTGATCACCGCGGAAAATATCACCGAGTTTTTGATGATCCGCTCGGCGTTGAAGGCGGCAGTGTAATTTCCCCAATCATTCCTTGATTTGATACAACAGATTATCCTCCACCTTGTACAACAACGGAGCGACTTGAATTTTGGGGTAACGTGATCGTAACCGACGTGTTTCGCTTAACACAAAATCTATTTCATTGCCGATCTCGAACATGGGAGCATAATTCATGAAATGTTGTTCCGCGAGTTCTTGTTCCCAGCCTCCGTTTTCGACCAGTCCCTTGATAAATATTTCCCTGCGCGATATCAAGTTCACCATCCCGCACTGGTCGTGACCGATCAACGCGATGCTCTTCACGCCTCCCACCGCGATGGCGTAGGAAACCTTGAACTCGCTGTATCGCAAGTTTGCCCCGCCCGCGCGGATGATGTACGCAAAATTATCGGGGATGTGCAAATGCTTGCGGTTATCCATGCACATGCCGATCAGTAATTGCGCCTGCGTATACGGCTCATGCTCCATGCCGAGGTTGTGATATTCAAGCAGTAACCCAATAGGGGTGCTTTTGTATTCGGGAAAAATTTCATCTTTCGCAGAAACAGAGACAAGGCGGTGCATAAGGCTAAACTCCTACAAAGGCGATTATTAAATGTAGTGACGACTTTAGTCGTCTTAACGCAGGACGACTGAAGTCGTCACTACAAAGTATGTGATCATCACTGATTATAAACAAAAAAGAGACTGAGCCTCTCAGCCCAGTCTCTAATCTCCAGTCTCTACTTCCCAATTCTCCAATCCTCTAATTCTCTCTCCTATCCAACCAGCCCAACCACAAAATTGAAAAATCTCCAATACAAGTTATACAACGGCTGGGGCCACGAGGTCTTCGGCAAAACGGGCGGGAATGACGATGACACTTCTTCGTCGAAATAATTGTCCGCGCCGTTCGTATCCCAAATGATATCGAATCCCTTGCCGAGCATATTCTTCACGAACGGATCGGCATCGTAGCCGTTATTATCGTACGTGTTATTGTGCGCGTACACATGCTCAGGGTTTGGACCCACGTCAATTTCGTTGACGTCGAATCCGATGGTGAGGTTGAACACCGCCAGCCCGCCCGTCTTGTTGCCGCGGATCGTGTTGTTGTAAATTTCCACTTCATCCGCCGCGAGGATGAGGATGCCCGTCCCTGGCGGGATGAGCGCGACGGCTGTGCCGGGCTTGCCGAAATTCTCGCCGTTATTGTTTTCGCTGACGTTATCGTGCACTTTTGTATTCAACGAAACCTTCGAGGGCAGTTGCGGCAAAAGGTCAATGAAGATTCCAACCGTGTTATCGTGCGCCACGTTGTTGTACACTTCACCGTTCACCGTATTTTCCAACTCAATGCCGATCACATTTCCATACGTCAGCGTATCGCGGATGATCACATCTTGCGACTTGCCCGCATAAATTGCCGCGTCGTTCATCAGCGTCGCCTCGATGCGTTCGATCAACACATCGGTGCATCGCACAGGGTACACGCCGTACACGCCCGTGTTCTCGATGTACATATCGTGCAAATATACTTTCGTCGCGCCTTCCACCAGCACGCCGTTCGACGTGTAATTCTTCACCGAAAAATTATACATCTCAAAATTATTTCCCGACGCGATCACGCCATCCGAGCGCGTGCCCTCGCCATCAATCACGGGCCACTCGCCTTTTTCGTTCGGTATGCCGACCAACTTAACATCGCTCCAATCCAGCACCACCGACTCGTGATAGATCCCATACGGGACTTCGATCGTGTCGCCCGGACCAGACCGGTCAACGGCTTGTTGGATCGTCTCATTCGGTCCCACGCGGACGACAGTCGGTTCATGCGCAGGGACGCCTGATCCAGTCGCCTCGACGTTTAACCCCTCCGCGACCTCTCGCGCGAGGTTCGGGTATTGTTCCACCACCGGCAACCCCGAAGGCACAGACGCCGGGACTTTGGGCATTTCGCTTTCATCGGTCAGCGCGTAGAGGAACGCGACCAGATCTTCGTGTTCCTGCTCGCTCAACTCGATGGGGATGATGTGGCGATCCACTTCCAAACCGAATTGACTTCCGCCGCCTTTTTCGTAGAACCAAAGGACATCGTCCAACGTGGCAAATGTTCCGTTGTGCATGTATGGGCCCGTCAACGCGACATTCCGCAAAGTGGGCGCTTTGAACGCGCCATCCTGCCCGTCGCTGACGATCGCGGCGCGGCCCGGATCGTGCGGGAACCCTTCGAGGTCAGGCGCGCCGGTCACGAAGAAATCATCGAGCCGAAGGTGGGCGCGGCGTGACATTCAAAACAGCGCGTCGCCGCCGAACGGAAGAGATTCAAGCCGCGCCGTTGTTGCCCGGTCAACGCGTCGAACTGGCCCGCCGCGTATTTGTCAAAAGGGCTGTCGTTGGAAATCAATGTCCGCTCAAACGACGCAATCGCAGAGTGCGCGTTTTCCAGCGTCACAGATCTTTCCCGAACGCCGCATCGAAGAGTTTCACATATTCGGGAATCGCTTTCAGCCGCGCGACAGTTTCAGAGTCATTGCCAGCCATCTCGTTGTCCGCGTGAAGCGGCACGGACATTTGCTGTTCCAGCGAGTCGGCGCGGCCATCCCAGAATAATTTTGTTTCATAGCCTGCATTCCAAAGCGAGGGTGTGTTGCGCGTGAGGAACTCGCCATCGGAGCCTTTTGCCGTTTGCAATCCGTCGCTGAATCCCAAACTGGGATTATGACAAGTGGCGCACGACATATCCTGATTCTTCGACAGGATCGGGTCAAAGAATAACAAGCGGCCAAGTTCTGATTTTTCTGGCGATGTTTCGCCGTTGAGCGGAGGAAATTCGCGCTGTAATCCGCTGTAGGCGGGGAGCACACTACTCGCGCCTGCGCCCCATTTATCCTGCGGCGGCAATTCGTCGAAGGGCAGGGGAGCGAACGCGGCGTAGAGAATGCCGACGAGGGCGAGCAAGCCCAACGTCAGAAAGAATCGTTTTATCCAGATTTTCATAATTCTCCTCGTAGAAGACCTCACAGGACTTAAAGTCCTGTGAGGTCTATATTATTTCATCGTCATCAAAAATGCGACGATGCCTTGAAGTTCCTCGCTCGTTAATTCTTTGCCGAAGTTGGTGGGCATGGTGTCTGTAAATTCGGGGACGAGGAATTCTTTTGGAAACAGAATGGACGTTTCGATGTATTCCTCCGCGCCCATGCCGGGGACGCGCGATTCGGCGCGGGTGGCGACGCCCACCAGCGAGGGCCCGATCACGACGGTGTCTGGCACAAGCGCGTGACATTGCGCGCAGCGCAGCGCGTACACCGATTGACCGATCTGTTCGAGCGGCGTGTATGTTGGCGTTGGCGCCGCGGATGTTGTGGTGCAAGCCGTCAGCGCTGTGATGGCGAGCGCAATAAATAAAATTCTAAATTTCATGCAAAGATTTTCCTCGATGGATGTCGGTGATGTTTGAAAAAATTCTTACAGGATCGTTTCGATGTCTTTCAATAACAACTTCCTGTCCTCTTCCTCTGTGACTTGTTGCGCCATCTCGCATGCTTTTTCGAGATAGTGCTTCATGATCACGCGGTTGCCGCATTGCATCTCAGCCCGCGCGAGGGATTCGTACGCATACCCTTTATAAAACGGCGCGAGGGTTTCAGCGTGTTTCAGCGAAAGTAATCCGTACCTCCGCGCGTTGTGAGGTTGACCGATCAAACTACAAACGCGCGATATTTGCCAATAGCCAACGGATAAATGTTGAGCAGACACATCCTCGCGCTGCGACCAATGCCACAGCGACGCGATGGCGGTATGCAACATCGCCAGATTTTCTTCGTCTGTGCGTTTGCTTTTTGCTATAAATTCCCATGCCTTATTGAAATTTTCGGCTGAGAAATATTTGTGCGCGGCAGGTATGTCGAATGGATGGTCGTCCGCCATGTGTGCCCCTACTTCGCCAGCCGAACGAGTTGCGGACGCGAATTTGGCACGCGCTTTACCTCGCCCCGCGCCTCGAGATCGAGTTTGACGGTGGTGACATACCACATCACCGAGCCGTCGAATTTTCCGCGCACTTCTTTTTCCACCGCGCGCGAGAGTTTCATAAAAGTCATTTCTTTGTTCGCGCGTAACTCGCTCATAATTGCTTTACGGATCGTATCGTATTTGTCCCTGCTGATGTTCACGCCTTGCTTCTTCTGCGGATGTAATGTCTTGACCATGTCTCGCATTCCAGCCTCCTCTCAATGGTGGGGTATTTTACTCTCCGCCGCGTAATTTGGCAGGGGTAATTCGGATGGCAACCGAGTATTCACCGGCGAATTGTTCGGGCGAAGCGCCCAACCCAACGATTCCTGCTCTGTACTTTTTCACGTATGCGCTGATCTTATTTGCGGGCTTGGCATTCGATTCGATGACTGCTGTCCCTGTAAAAATGATAACGTGCTTCTCCGCTTTCTTGTCCGCTGAATTGAAATGCAGTGATACTTGCGGATTCTTTTGGATGTGTTTCAGTTTATACGAATTTGCGCGGCTAAAGATGAGGAACGAATCCTTTTCCCAGATGAACCACACAGGTCTGGGCTGAGGCGTGCCTGTTGAGTCAACCGTCGTCAGCCAGACGAAGTATTCGCTTTTCAAATGCTTTTTCGCAATGCGTCCGAATTTGGTGTTCAAGTTCAGCACGATGATTCTCCTGTCATGTATGTTCAACTCCAAGCCATTTCATGGCGTGAGCAATATCGGATGTGGACAATAAATTGGCTCCGCGATTGACGGCTGTATTCTCCGTCATGTGGCTAAGCCTCGGGGCGCAAGACCAAAGCCGCTTTGATTCGTGATCCCCATACTTTGGCAACCTCAATTTTACGCGTGTAAGTGGACGTTGCAAACAAGGATACTTGGGGCAGCCTGGCATATTCCTTTCATATCTACTAACACCTTGTTCAAGTGATGTTCTTTGCAATATACGGTAACTTCTTGGATCGCCAAATTGATCATCTCAATGAGTATGGCTCGGTGACACTCCAACCAATAAATGATCGCCTTTGTTTTGAAGCGTGGGCATATGTGGCCGGTCAACTCTTTAGCCGTTCGGCGACCAACTCCGCCACATCTTTCACCTGAAATTCCCTCCATCGGCTTTGGATGCGTCGGTCATCATCGCCATGCAGAATGGACATCCACGCAGGCGTGGACGCGCCTGTCGCTTTCGCGCTCTGCAAAACGGGTCTGGTTGACTCGCGCTGTGCCGCTTTCTTCCCTATCCTTCCACATTTGCGCTCCGCCCGCGCCGCAACAAAACGACTTGGCGGAGTTGCGCGGCATTTCAATGGTCAACGCGCCTGTGGATTTCAAGCGCCTCGCGCGGCGCATCGAAGATCTTGTTGTGCACTCCCCAAATAACACGGGTCATGGAATGTCACCGAAAATTGATCACTGCTTACTTCCAAACGTCTTCCCCGCGCCAACCAACTCATTGATAAATTGCGTGTGATGTACCACTTCGTAGTTTCCGCCAAACGCGGGATATTCATTTTTGATCGTGTGCAAACAATGCGGGCAGGTAGCAACGAATCCGTTTCGGTTTCACTTCGTTGAGGACTTCTACATTCTGCGATGCCATTGCGAAGAAAATATCCTCGCGCCCCGCGCGGCGAGCGGGATCGCCCGTGCAGGATTCGTTGCGTCCCAGCACGGCGAAGTTGACGCCCGCCGCGTTCAAAATTTTGGCAAACGCTTGCGCTGTCTTTTGCGCGCGCGCATCTGTTGAGGCGGCGCGGCTTAACCACCACAAAATATCTGGCTCCAGGTTTTGTTCGATAGGTCGGCACGTTGAGCCCCTCCCGCCCATTTCAGGCGGTCAGACTGCGGCACATTCCACGGGTTCGCGTTGCGCTCGATTCCTTTGAACGCGGTTTCGAGTTGCTTGGGGAATTGACTCTCCATCATCGAAAGATTTCGGCGGATGTCGAGGATGTCGCGCATCGGTTCGTTCCCGACGGGGCAAGTATCCACACACGCGCCGCAGGAGATTACGCCCAAACCGCATATCGAAATTAGATTTCGCATCAGCACATCGGTATCGCCAGTTTTCAAGTGATAGCGTTTGTTGATCTCCAGCGCGGCAGGCGAGAGGATCTTGCCTGTGTTGTACGCGGGGCAGACCTCCTGACAGCGAAAACATTGGATGCAGGCGTACGCGTCCATGATCTGTTCCCAGCCGAGGTCTTTCATCTTTGCCGCGCCGAACTGTTCGATGGATTGATCGTCAAGGTTGACGTAACTCAACTGCCCGATGGATTTCCGTTCGGGCTTGAGCGCGAAGTTCAACGGCGCGGCAAAATAAATGGATGTGTTTGGAGTAAGTGAAATATGGAAGGAAGACGAACACCAATCCTAATGAAATCCAGAACATCAGCACTCTCATCGAGAAGTTGCGACCTGAGACGGTTTGCCCACAAGCCAGCCAGCGCTGATGTGACTGGCTGCCACGCGTCGTAAATATCATGGCGGGCGAGGTAAAACGACTCAGCGAACACGCGCGCCAGCGTATGCGTGAAGAACGTTGCGGTCACAATTGCTGAATCAATCGTGATGCCTGAGCGGGCTTTGGGGTTGAGCAGGGTGGTGTCGCGTGTGGTGAGCGTGGCAGGCTTGAGGATGTAGCGGCGGATGGACATGCCGATCATGCCGAACATCAGCGCGAACGGAATGAATTCTGCCGCTGAACGGAAGATGTCGCCCGGGATTCCCGTGTGATGTAAAACGTTGATACCCGTGTAGGCGAGGATCAATTCATTGAGGTTGACGAACACATAAACGAAAAACCCCCAGCCGATGAATGCGTGTAAAAGGCTCGGAAGCGGACGGAAGCGAAAGACGGGAGTGAAAAATAGATATTTGCGAATCAGTTCGCCCGTCCGTTTTGAGGCGAGCGACCAATCCACTTTGCCTTGTCCGCTGGAGATCTGTTGAGCGATCCGCTTCGCGCCGCGATAGGTCAAGTAGACGGAAGCGATCATGAAAATCGCAAAGATGATTTTTTCGAAGAGGGTGAGCATCATAACTCCGGCAACTCCCCTTTCCTTTAGGAGAGGGGCGGGGGTGAGGTGGTTTTCTTAGTTTACCTCAAAACAAAACGCGGAAGCAAACGCCTCCGCGAACGGTGATGCGAAAATATTTTACTCGCTGATGTCGTTGACGTAATCTATCGCGCCGCTGCAGCCTGATGGGAGTTTGGAGGAAACATTTTCCCAATTGAGTTCTAGTTGCCCGGTGGATGCGGCGTCGAGCGCGTCGCCGAGACAGCCCGGCCCCGCGTGATAATTGACGAGCGAGAACTTCCACAAGTCTTCGTACGATGAGACATTGCCTGCCGTTTGACCGGTGATGTTCTTTACGAGTTGCCCCGCTTGTTCGCAGTTTGCCAGCAGGGTGTGAGCAAACACGCCGATGCTGAAATTCGCGCGGTCGAGGTCTATGCCCAGCGGACAATCTTCGCAGACCGCGTCTACCGCGCGGATGAGCGAGACGCGCGCGTATTGTTGTTGTTCGTCGTCAAGCCCAACGTAGCCGCCGGCGCAAGTTTCGGAATCCATCACGAGCGGGCAGAATTGATCGAAGAACGGAGGATTCCAAAGCAGTGTGGTATCGGCTCCGTGTTCGGTGAGTTGACCCAAGCCCACGTCGTGCTTCGCGCCAGCGCCGGGCCAGAACTGACTCTCTTTTGCAAAAAGATTTTTCAAGAGATTGGCTGGCACGCCGGTATCGTCTGCCACGTTCAAGATGATCGAGTCGAATTGGTTTTGCCATTGAGTCACCGCGCCGCGCGCGACTCGCATACCGCACGCAGACGCTGTGTTGTCATCCGGGCGTATGCCGTTGTTCTCGCAGGAACTCGCATCTACCACGCCGCTGCGAATCAGGTTGGCGGCGAGATAGTTGTATGGCACATCGGTTCCGAGGGATTCGCTCTGCGTGGGCGTGCTCAACCATTCGGGCGGACCGCCGATGGGCGGCAGGGTTCCCCACGTCTGCACGCAGCTCGCCACGGGGACGCCTGACCACTGACTGGACAGCACGTCCACGTACCAGAAGGATTGATCGGGGTCGCCCGCATCTGCCGGCGCCACGCGGATGAGCGCGTTGAACATTTGACTGCTGTCACCGTAACTGGAATACGCCCAGAATTGAAGTGTCGCGCCATTCTCGCCGGTGACCGGGAGTCTTAATCGGCAACTCGCGTCGCAGACGAAGGATTGTCCCTCGTAGAGTCCTTCGATCTGTGTGATCTGATATTCGGCGAGAGGCTCGATCCCGGTTAACACCAGAATCGGTTCTTGTTCGCAAATGCTTGTAGACGAGGTGGGGACGGGGCTGCAATTTTCGAGCGTGACTTGCACGAGGGGCGGGGGAAGTTTGGTTGCGATTTCTTTTTGGGCGGGTTCGCTGTCTATCAGAACTAGATAGTTTCCCTTGCATAAACTGATGTCGTTTTCGCGGCACGGAACTTGCGCGACCCAATCGTCGTAATCGTCCTTGTCACAATCCGAATAAACGTCTGCCGCGGTGGGCAAGCCTTCATGGTCAATTTCGAGCGTGCAGATGAGTTTGTTGGTTCCCCAGCGAGCCATCCACCAGGTGTATTTGGTGTACTCGACGACGGTGACGGAGAATCGGTCGGGGCCGGGAGGGTCTTGCGCGGGCGCGGCGGATGCCCGTCCGAATGAGGCGAAGCCGCTGGACGCGAAAATGGCGAGCAAACTGAGTATCCCCAGCCGCCAACTCCACCGAGCGAGAATCCCGCGAGTCCTCATAGAAAAAGAGAGCCTGCCTCAATTATAGCGGACTCTCTTTCGTTGCGCCTATTTTTTTCGACCCTGTTTTGTTACAGATTTGGCGGATTTCTTTTTCGGCTTTTCCTCGACGGCGGCGGTCGCTTCCAACTCCGCGAGCATGGCGATATCTTGCTTGAGGTTGCGGTTGCGGATGTAGAGGCTCGCAACGTACACGGTTAACACCACAAACGCAACAATGTATCCGGCGATCATATAATTTACTGTGTTAGGGATAGGCTCTTGAAATAACATATCGTCTCCTTATGATGCGATCACTTTTACTTTGCGTTCTTCAACCTCTTCTTGCAATTCGCCCAGCCGAATGCGATGCCAGAACAGGTCAACGAAGATGACCGAAAAGGCGAAGATCGCAAAAAGCATCACTTGCACCATGCCGAAGGTCATTGCCATGTCAATTTCTGATGTGCCTTTCGATATTCCAAAGACGACCGGGTGCAGTGTGCGGTCCACCCAGCGGATGGACATGAACGTGATCGGAATGCTGACCGATGCGATCAAGGCATACACTGCTCCGAAGCGCGCGCGGCGTTCGGGGTTATCTATGCCCGCCCGGAGCATGAAGTACGCGATGTATAACAGTTCGGCGATGGCGGCAGTGGTGAGGCGGGCTTCCCATTTCCACCAAGCGTTCCAAGCGGGGCGCGCCCAAATGGAGCCTAGCACAATGGCAAGTAAAAAGAACACACTGCTGATCTCGATGGCGGCAACTTCGATCCGATCCCATTTCAAATTGTTGGTGCGAAGATAGATGATGGCTGGCACGACCGCGGCGATAAAGCCTAACATGCCCACCCATGCGGTGGACACATGGAGATAAAACACGCGCTGAACTGCGCCCATGGTCACCTCGGTGGGCGCGACGACCAGCGCCAGATAGATCGTAATTCCAAACAACAGAACGGACGCTATATCAAGGATCTTAAGAGCAATAGGTCTGGGGTGCATGAATGTTCCTTTTGGTTAATCTTCAAGAATAAATTCGAACAGCATGAATGAGGCGGATATGAGGACGACATCATAGGCGAGCAGTAGATTGATCCAATTCTGATAGTCGCTCAATGTGTTGTTCGTTAGAATGCTGTTGCTTGATTGCACAGCCGCGATCACCAGCGGCAAGGTGACTGGCAGGAGCAGAATGGGGAGCAGTACGTCGCGTGTGCGCGTTTGCACCGACATGCCCGAGAGTAACGTTCCAGCGGCTGTGTAACCGATTGAGCCGAGCAAGATCACAAACATTAACTCGGGGAGGAGCAGATTGATGTTATAGAGCAGGCTATAGACCGGCAGGATCACGAGTTCTATAAACAACATGAACACCAGATTGCTGATGAATTTTCCAAAATAGATCGTTGAACGGTCTACGGGGGTAAGCATCAGCCCATCTAAACAGCCATTGTCCTTTTCAATGGACATGGAGCGATTGAGTCCCAGGGTTCCAGCAAATACGAAGGTTGACCACAGCACGCCCGGCGTCGCCGATGTTCGGGCTTTGATATCAAGATCAAGCGCAAAGTTGAAGATGAGAATCGCAAGGAAAGAAAATACCAACATGGTTGTGAGAAGTTCCCACGAGCGGAACTCCGCGCGCAAATCCTTCCACACGATCGCGCCGATGGCTTTGATGTACTGACTGCTGCTCACTGACAACTGATCACTGTTCACTGATAACTGCTTACTGGTCTTCATCTCACCCCGCCAACGCCTGTTTATAAAATGACAGCAGGTTGCTCTTCTTCAATTGCTTTTGAGTCGCCGAAGCGGCGATGACTCCGCGCGACAAAATATCGAAGCGCGTGGCGAGTTCCTCCGCGCGGGCGAGATCGTGCGAGGTCATCACGATGGTGCGTCCCTGCGCGGCGACGGTCTTCAACACATCATCGAGCATGGACGAGGCGTCTTGGTCGAGTCCGGTGTACGGCTCGTCGAAGAGCATGATTTCGGGATCGTGCAACACGGCGCGCCGATGGCGAGTCGCTGCCGTTGCATTCCGCGCGAATAGGTACGGACGAGATCGCGGCGGCGATGTTCAAGACCAACCATTTCTAAAACTTCGGTTATTCGTAATTCGTAATCGGTAAGTCCGTACATGCGCGCATAGAAGCGGAGATTTTCTTCGGCGGTCAGGTCGCCGTATAACAATGGAAGGTGTGCGACACCACCCCCAGCCTCGCGCGGACTTGCGCCGCCTCGCCCGAAGTTTATAACCCGCCAATGCTCACCCCTCCCAGCGACGGGCGCGAAAGCGACGCGATGATCTGCAGGAACGTCGTCTTCCCCGCGCCATTCGGGCCCAAGCAACGCGACAAACTCGCCCGCCTGAACTTCAAAGTTCACGCCGCGCAAGATGGTCTTTTAATCCGAATCGCTTCACCAACTTATTAACGGTAATCATATTTCGTTGGTAGAAAACTAGAGACTAGAGACTGAGACTCCTAATTCTCTAATCCTCTAGTTCTCTACTTTTTTCAAAATCTCCTTCAACTCGCTCCGCCTCTTCCGATATGCCGACTCGGAGATCTTCTTCCTGCCGTGCAGATCGTCGAGCGCGATGATGGCGTCCATCACATCCTCTGCCGATTCAAATTCATCGCTGGACTCTTCATCGCTTGGCTCAGCGCGTTTATCCTGCCGGTACATCCACCAGCCCGCGCCGATGAAAGCCAGCCCAAGCGCGGCGGCTCCGATCAAGAGACCGATGTTTCGGCTGGTGTTCGCCGAAGTTTCGCCGCTCGGACTTCCCGACAGCGTGAATTGAATTGACTCGCCCGCAGCGATCGCATCCGATTCGTAAATTTGATACTCGAGACCTTGAATGGTCTGCTTGCCGAGGTCAACCATTTTTGAATCTTCCACCGTAACTCCAATCGGGGTGAACACGTTGAGCGACGCGACGGGCAGCGCGAACGATTGCGAGAATTTCACCGTGTCGTCTAACGCCAGCGACGAGAACGCGACCAAGCCGTAAGATTTCTCGCTCGGCGGAATGGCGAATCCGTTTTCGGTGGGGACGAACGCTTCGCTGTCTTGCATCGGCTCAAAGCCGAAGCCGGAGGAACCTTCGGGGAATTTGATGAACGAGATTTGCCCCGTTTCATCCTGCGGCACGACGATGATCTTGTCCGTTGGGTTGCGGAACGAATATAAGCTGTACACCGCGATCGCATCCGCGCCATAGTCGAAGATGATCTGCTCGCCGTCGAGCGCCAGCCCCGAAGTATCTTCGGTCGTTTCGTACAACGTCAGCGCGGGGATTTCAACCAGTTGTTTGCCTTCCTCCACGACCGCAAAACCAGATTGCAGTGAAACGCCGTCCACGGTCACGTTTGCCACGAAGATTCGGTTGGCGGGCATTTCGATATTATCAAACGAATAATTTCCATCGGCGCCCACCGTCGCATCCGCTGAAAAAACTTGAGCGGGCGCGGCGTTCGGATTGTTCGGATCGTGATCGTACCCAGTTAGCGTGACGAGTAGATTCGCGGGCAGACTCTTCCCCGTTTTATTTTCGATGGAGCCGCGCGCGTTCCCAAACCCCGCCTGCGGTTCAGACGACGGGGCGGCTTGATCCGTCGTGGCGGCAGTCGCTGCAGGGGACGCGGGAGTCGCCGCGTTTGCGGCAGGCTCAGGCGTGGCGGGAGGCGAGTAGTCGAAAGACAGAGTCCGCAAGTATGCGGCGACAGCCCACAAGTCGTCGTCGTTGAAGTCCGCGCCGAATGCCGGGATTTTGTCGTTGCCCTGCTTGATGAGCCGCGCGAGTTCAACTTCCGTCAACGCGGACATGACTTGTTGATTCTTGAAATAATCCGTTGAACAGTCCGCGCAATTTTTTTCAAAAAGTTCTTTGCCTCTTGCGACCTGCTCCGGCGTGGTGTGCATCGTCAGCGCGTACGCGACCACATCCCAGCGTTCTTGATCGTTGAGACTTGCGAACGGCGGCATGAAGCGCTCGATGTTGCCGCGCGTGACCATCGTGTAATATTGCGCGGGCGAGGCGGGACGCGCGATCTCTGCCAACCCGAACGCGCGGACGGTGACGCCGAGTTTGATTCCCTGTTCGCCGTCGCCCAAGCCGGTGACGCCATGACAAGCGGCGCACTTTTCCGCGTAGATCGTTTCGCCGTTCGCCACGTTCGGCGCGTTAGATGGATACAAAACCAACGTCGGCACCGGCGTCGGCGCGACGTAACCGGGCGGCGGCGTAATATCCTCGGCGAGAGTCATGTTGCACGCCGAGAGGAGGAGGGGGATTGCAATGATGAAGAGGAAACGATATTTCATAAAAGACCTTTAGTAATTGGTAATTGGCGAATGGTAATTACCAATTACTTTTTACTATTTACTGTAGAGATTTTCCGCACGATGGACAGAACCGATCGTTCGCCATCACCGGCTTTCCGCACTTCGGGCAAAAACCTTCGAATGTGCCTTTGCGTTCCGCGCGCCGTTTCGAGATCATCGCTTCGATCTGCGCGTCGGTCAATTCGTTGCCGCTGGTCTTCGCCGCCTCGCGCGGATGCTCCACGCTCAACGCGTCTATCTTTCGCAGGATGTCCGCGCCTTTTTGCAAGAGACTCGCGCGTTGACCCGGGTATTCGCCTTCGGGAATCTTCCCAAGCTTGAAATCGAAATCCAATTCTTGCAGCGAATCGAGCACGCGCTCGCGTTCGGCAAGCAGCGCCGAAAGTTCGCGCTCCTCATCGGTCACGCGCTTGCCGTAGCCGCGCAAGAACGGCGCGTACAAATATGCGCCGACGAGGATGAGAACCGCCAGTGTCAGGAGTAGCGCAACAATATCCATTTGCCCTCTATTTCAATAATGGGTCAATCTGCGCGCGGATCTGGTCAATGCTCGTGAACGGCCCGATCTGCACGTAGCGCAGAACGCCTTCCTTATCTACAAAATATGTTTCAGGAACGCCGCGAATGCGGAAGTACTGCGAGATCTTTGTGGCAAGGTCGGGTCCGTTGGCAAACGTGATACCGAACTTTTTCATGTACACGCGCGCGTCGGTTTCCGTGTCCACGTAATCCACGCCGAGGAAAACCACGTCGCCCGACGGTTCGTACTCCGTCCATGCTTGTTGCAACTCTGCCGCTTCCTGTTCGCACGGCTTGCACCACGATGCCCAGAAGTTTATCACCACCACTTTGCCGCGCAGGTCGCTCAAGTTGATCTCGCTCGCGCCGTTGAGCTCGTATCCGCTGTATAACGTCAACTTAAAATCAGCAATTGCTTGTCCCGCCTGAACCGTGCCTTGTTGTCTGCGGTTAAGCGCGACGGCGATGATGGCAAGCAAGCCAACCAGAAAAACCCAAATAATAATTTGTATCCACAGCGGCACTGCGCGTCGCGGCGGTGTTGTTTCAGTCATGAATTCTCCCAAATCGTCCCGCAGGTTTCAGCGCCGAACTATTAATTCTCAAAACCTGCGGGACGGTATCTGCGGTCAATTTCTCTTCTTCAACTCTTCTTCGATTCGCGCCACATACTCATCTGGATGGACGACCGGCGATTCGTTTCGACCAGGCTCAACGCGAGCTTTCGCAGGGATGCCTGACTCAGCCGCCTTCGGCTTTCTCCACGTCCTCAACGCGCTGACCAGCAGCGCCGTCCCCGCAAGGATCGCAACGATGGGGATGAGATACGCCTTCACCTTATCTCGCGGATCGCCTGCCGCGCGTTCGCCGTACGTCGCCGCAAAATACGCGATGATCTCGTCTTCGGTCTTGCCCTCGCTCAACATCTCGCGGATCTGTTCCCGCCACTGCCGGCACGCCTCGGTGGGGCAAACATCCAACGGCGTGTTCTCGCACACCGGGCAATATAACTTCTTCGCGATCTTGTTCACATCATCGTCGGTCGGCGTCGTCCCTTGGGCGGAAGCGAATGAATAAAAGGAAATAGAAAGAAGCAAGGCAAGGGAAATTGTAAATAGTAATTTGTAATTAGTAATTTTTTGCGTTGTCATCAAAATCTTCCGTTCCATGCTCGACTCTTTCCTATGCTCATCAATCTCTAGTCTCTAGTCTCAATTCTCTAATTCTCTAATTCTCGAAACCACACTTACCGCTTACCAATTACCCAAATCAATCCGCCGCGCTCGCCTCGCGCACCGGCTTGCTCGCCCTCACAGCCACTCGCTCCGGGTCTTTATCGGGCCACGCAGCGATGATGATACCCATGAGGAAGAGTAGGCTTCCCATCCACAGCCAGTTGACCAGCGGGTTGACGTAGATCTTGAACGTTGCGCCGGTGGCGGTGGCAGGCTCCCAGTTGACGAGCAAGATGTAGAGATCGTTCTTCATCGTCGCGCGTTGACCGGGGATCGTCATGGATTGCTGAGAATCGAAATAATAATCAATGCGCGGATGCAGTTCGCCGAGATACTGTCCGTTTTGGTACACGCCGACCACGGCGCGGGTCACTTCGCGCCCGTCCGGTCCCTTGAAGCGGGCGATGTCTTGATATTGCACATCGTAGCCGCCGATGCTCACTCGTTGATTCAGTTCAAGCGTGCCTTGCGTCTCGATCTGGAAGAGTTCGATGCCGAGGACGCCGATCGCCATCAACGCGATGCTGAGGTGGACGATGTATCCGCCGTAACGCCGCCTGTCTCGCGCGGTGAGATTCCGAATGGCGGTGAAAATATTTTCACCCTTGCTTTTTTGTCTCGCGCGCGCGCCGCGCCAGTATTCGTACAAGGTAATGAGGATGACGAACGCAACGAGGAAGAAGCCGATGAGGGCATAGACGTTTTGTGTGTAGAAGGCAAACAACGCGGCGGTGATCACAACCGCGACAACCGTCGGTTTCCACGCCGCGCGGCCGAGCGTCTTCAGCGTGGAGTGTCCCCACGCGGAGAGAGGCGCGATTCCCATCAGGAAAACAAGCCCCGCGAACAGCGGGCCATTGGCGCGTTCGTAAAGGCGGGACCCACCGTCACTTTTGCGCCGGTGAACAATTCAGAAGTCAGCGGATAGATCACGCCCCAGAAGCACACAACGAGGATACTCATGAACAATAAATTATTGAACAGGAATAATGCCTCGCGCGAAAGCAGGGAACTCATTTCGGCTTCCGCTCTTAAGTTACCCCAGCGATAGATCACCAACGCGACCGATGCTACAAACGTGATGGCAATGTAAGCGAAGAACACGGGCCCGATTGCGCTTTGCGCGAACGCATGAACAGACGATAGCACGCCAGAGCGCGTGAGAAATGTGCCGAAGATGACGAGGTCATACGTGAGGATGACCAACAGCATGTTCCAATGTTTCAACATGCCGCGCTTTTCCTGGATCATCACCGAATGTAAAAATGCGGGCCGGTCAACCACGGCATGAACGCGGCGATCTCGACTGGGTCCCAGCCCCAGTAACCGCCCCAGCCTAACACGTCGTATGCCCAGCGTCCGCCGAGGACGAGTCCAAACGTGAGGAACAGCCAAGCCCACAACGCCCAGCGGCGCGTGAGACGGATCCAGCGGTCGTCGGTTCGACCGGTGATCAATGCCGCGATGGCGAACGCAAACGGAATGACGAATGAAACGAAGCCGAGGTAGAGCATCGGCGGGTGGATGATCATGCCGGGATGTCGAAGAAGCGGGTTGAGTCCGTTTCCATTTTCCGGTGTGAATAACACGCCGCCCAGCGGCTTGAAGAAATACGCGTCCACGCCTGCGGATGTTTGGTAGAACATCTTGAACGGGTTTTCGTAGAAGGTGGTCATGCCGAGGAAGAACGCGAGCGTGACGCACGCGACGAAGATGACCCAGGGGAGAAATTCGCGGTCACGATCCCATTTGCGGAGGGTGACCAGCGACGCGAACGCGGACATCAGCCACGACCAAAATAAAAGCGACCCGGCTTGCCCGCCCCACCATGCGGTCACTTTCAAGTAGGTGGGCATCGAACGGCTGGTCACTTGATAGACGAACTGCACTTCATAATGATCGTTGACGAGGAGGTAGATTAGCAATCCCGCCGCGAGCGAGATCAACGGAAAGGTGAGCAGCATGGCGCGTCGCGCGCTTTCCACCATCGAAGCGGCGCGTTGAGGCGTATCCAATTCCTCGAGCGCGTTTGCCCAACGTTGTGTCCGCAGTGTGGGAATACTGCGAAAGAGCCGCGCAAACGCCTTGGGATTTGAGAACGACGCGGTGAGAGCGCTGTACACCGTTACGAAAAATACAATTAGTAAAATGCCGAACCCGAAATGTGCGATCATCGAATCTCCAAAACCTTAAACACGAAGGACACCAAGGTCACTACGGTGGAACGAATAACGTGCGAATCGCCTTTCCATAGATTTTCTTTGTGTCCTTCGTGTCCTTTGTGGTAAAAGGCCTTCACTACTTCCCAGCCTGATCTGGCACGGCTTCTTCGTAACGGGTTGGGCATTTCAAAAGCAACTCGTCCGCATGGAAGACTCCGTCTGCGCCGAGCGAGCCGGTGACGATGGCTTGCGCTTCGGGTCGCAACAAATCGGGCTTGACGCCGACGTACACGACTTTCATCCGCGCGCGCGAGGGATCAATCACCGCTTGATGAAGCGCTTCGGCAAGCCCGCCTTCATCTTCCAGTTCGGCTTGTTCGGCGGGGACGTGCGCGATCTCGAAGGTGAGGGTGAGAGTCTGCGGGTCGTATTGGATCGTGTCGCCTAGCACCGCGCCCGAGACGCGCACGTTCTTATCCATCGACTCGGTTCCCTTTGCCATGAGTTCGTCCACGGTCATAAAATATTGAGCCGAGCCGCTGGTCGAGCTGGCGATCAGGTACGCGACCGCGCCGAGGATGAGCAAGCCGCCGATGACAAATTTATTGAGCCTCATTGAATATCTCCAAATCTAATTTCAAATGCGGACGCATTGTCCGCACTCATTGTACATGAGGAGATTAACATGGACTGAGAATAACGACGGATGAATGTCACGAGATTTCCTCGAATTCATCACGGAGGAGCATCGTAGCGCCGACTTCAGTCGGCTCGTGGCTGGCAGACTAAAGTCTGCGCTACGGAGTCCGCTAATCCTCATCCTCTTCTTTTTCCACGCCGAATGCCTTGTCAATCTTCTCCATCACTTTCGGCGTGAGTTTGGAAACGAACTTATCGGCTTTCAGGTTTTCCCGCAATTGCTCCACGCGGCTCGCGCCCAAAATGACCGTGCTGACGTTCGGATTCTTCAAACACCATGCGAGGGAAAGTTGAGACAATGTGCAACCCAAGCCTTTCGCAATTGGCTGCAGCGCGCGGACCTTGGCAAGCCGTTCCTTATCCTTCATGCGTTCTTGAAGAAAGCCATATCCTTTGAGATTGGCGCGGCTGTCTTTGGGAATCCCTTTCAAGTATTTGCCCGTCAACATCCCCGAAGCCAGCGGACTCCAGATCGTCGTGCCGTAGCCGTAATCTTGAAAGACACGCGCATATTCTTTTTCGAATCGTTGACGAGCGAACAAGTTGTATTCAGGCTGTTCGGTGATCGGCTTATGCAAATGATGTTTCTCCGCGATGTGCAGCGCGGTGACGATCTCGTCCGCGCTCCATTCCGACGTGCCCCAATACATCGCCTTGCCCCATTCGATGATGTTGTGCATTGCCCAGACGGTTTCTTCGATGGGCGTGGTCTTGTCGGGGCGGTGACAATAGATCACATCCACATAATCGAGTTGCAAGCGCGAGAGCGAGCCGTTGATTCCCTCGATCAATCTCTTGCGATTCAATGTGTTGCGTTCGTTCACATTATCCTGAATGCCCCAATAGAACTTTGTTGTTATCAGATAACTACTGCGCCTCCAGTTCAGGCGTTTCAACGCCGCGCCCATCACCTCTTCCGATTTTCCCCGCGCGTACGTTTCCGCGTTGTCGAAAAAATTCACGCCCGCGTCGTACGCCGCCGCCATCAATTCCACCGCCGCGTCCACGTCCACTTGATTTTTGAACGTGACCCACGACCCAAACGAGAGTTCGCTCACGCGAATCCCTGTGCGACCCAAATGACGATAGTTCATTGTTTTCTCCAAGAGTAAATTTCCCTCCATTATAATCTCGTCATGCGACGCCTCTTCCTTTCTTTTTTCCTCCTCTTGATTTCCTGCGCCCCTCAATCGGATGATTCGACTCCTCAGCCGATTCCCCTCACCCCGTTTTTGACCTCGACTTCGATCCCGCTTCCAACGACGGGCGGCTTGGTCACGCCAGCGACGCCTCTCGCCAGCCCCACGCCTTTCGCCTACACCGTGCAGACCGGCGACACAATGAGCGAGATCGCGGAGCGCTTCAACGTCTCGCTCGACGCTCTGCAAGCCGCGAATCCTCAAGTCTCTGCGAATGCCATGTCGGTGGGACAAGTCCTCAACATCCCCAGCGATCCCGATAACCCATCCGGCGAACCGACTCCAACGCCCGCGCCGTTCACGGTGGAGCAAATTCAATGTTACCCAACGACAGATCGCGGCATGTGGTGTTTCGTGTTAGTCCGCAACGATTTCGCCGAGTTGATGGAAAACGTCAGCGCGCAAGTGACTCTGGTAGATTCAAACAACGCGACCATTGCAACACAAACTGCTTTCCTCCCGTTGAATATTTTGCCGCCGAACGTTTCATTGCCTTTGGCAATTTTCTTCCCGCCCGATATTCCATTCGACGCGAAGCCGCAAGTTCAAGTCTTGACTGCGATTCGATTGTTACCGAATGATGCGAGGTATGTCCCTGCGGCGATCAACAACACGCTCGTGCAAGTGAATGCGGAAGGTCACAGCGCGGAGGTGAGCGGTGTGGTGTTGTCGCAGAGTCAGGTGGCTGCGGCGAATCAAGTTTGGGTGGCGGCGACGGCTTACGACGGCGAAGGACGCGTGGTCGGCGTCCGCAGATGGGAAGCGGACGCGAGTCTTCCGCCCGGCGGGAGTCTGCCGTTTCAGTTTTTGGTTTCAAGCGCGGGAGGAAAGATCGCGCGCGTCGAGTTTGCAGTGGAAGCAAGACCTTGAACCCCCTCCGCCCTTCGAAGACGCGAAGCCCGCAAAGATTAAATGAGAACTTCTTCGCGTTCTTAGCGCCTTCGCGGTGAATCGATTTATTTTCCCTCAAGCCACATATATCGTTCGATCGGAATGTCAATCGGCGTGAAGACGTAGCCTTTCACGTACGGCTTGACGAGTTGATACGAAAGCGAGTGACTCGTGAACAGCGCGGCGGCATCATCCACGATGATCTGCTCGGCTTGCTGATACATTTGGATCCGCTTTGTCACATCGCGTTCGACTCGCGCGGCTTCAAGAAGCGCGTCGAGTTCGGGGTTCGAGTAGCCGCCGTTGTTTTGCGGCGAGCCGGTGTGGAATAGCACGTCGGCGAAATTTTCAGGGTCGGGATAATCAGCGCACCAGCCGCCGGTGAACAGTTGACCGTGATTGCCTGAATAAACTTGCTCATAGTAATAATCGGGTTCGAGATTTTCGACCGTGATGGTCACGCCGAGATTCTGTTCCACATCTCTGCCAGCGCGGCGACGTTGCCGCCGACGTAACTGCCGATGCCGTAATCGGTGAAGACGATGGGAGGCAAGCCGTCGGGTCCGCCGTATTTTGATTGCGCGAGCAGGTCGCGCGCTTGCGCGGGATCGTACGGCAAGCCTTTGAGCGCGAGGTTGAAGCCGGGCAACGCGGGTGGATACAGTCCATTCGCCCGGGAGGTCTTGACCATCCAACACCACGTCAACATATTTTTGGCGGTCGAATGCCATGCTGAACGCTTTGCGGACGTTGACATCGTCAAACGGCGGGCGCGTGGAATCGAAGTTGACGAAGCTGGTGCAAAGCGAAACGCCGGTGAGCAGTTCGTTGTGAAGCGGCTCGGTGGGGTCGGTGAAGCGGTCAACGGAATAGACGCCGGTGATGTCCACGTCGCCGGTTTCATATAAACGCTGGCTGTCGCCGGAGTAAAGTTGAACGACAACGTATGGGATGCTCGGCGCGCCGAGATAGAAATCCTGATTCGCTTCGTAGACCATCACCTCGAAGCGTTTCCACTCGCGGAGTTTGTAGGGTCCCGTCCCGTTCGGCGTGCGATACCATTCATCGCCGCTCTCTACATTTTCTTTATCAACAACAAACGCAGTGGGGTAGGTGAGTTTCAATAAGAAGTATGGCTTCGGCGCATCAATCGTCACTTGCAACGTGTGATCGTCCAGCGCGGACAGCCCGGAGATGTTGCTTGCTTCACCGGAGTTCATCTCGCGCACGCCGACGATGTCGCCAAGATACGTCAATACTGTGTCCGAGGCGAGCGCGGGACTGGCGGCGCGTTCCCACGAGTAGATGAAGTCTTGCGCGGTGACGGCGCGTCCATTGTGAAATTTGGCGTTCTGACGCAGGTGGAATGTGTACACGGTTCCGTCATCGCTCACGTCCCATTTTTCGGCGAGGTCGGGCGTGAGGTTTAGATTCGGGTCGAAGGAGACGAGTCCGCTGTAGAGGCGTTTATCGCCTGAACTGTGCGTTGTCGCGGGGTCGTAATCGCGCGGGTTTGTGGATTCGCCTCCCGCCAACACGAGGGCTTGATCCAGCGGAACGCCAACTTGCCATGCGGAGGCGCGGTTCACGCCAGTCGAGGTGATCGTTGATAACGCAATCGTGAGAACGACTAAAGTCGTTACTACTTTTTTTCTATTCATTTTGTCCTCCTGATTTCTGATTTCCGCGGCGGACGATGAAGCCTAAGACGACAACGCCGATGATCAGCAAGAACAGACAGCACATGCCCAGCAAGCACAACGTTAATTGGAGAGGGGGACCGGTGGGAGCGGATGGTTCCGCTGTCGGCTGTGTGTTGTTGAATGATGATGTTGGAACGGGCGTGGATTGATTCCCGGTAAATTGATTTCCAGAAATGGGAACGATGGTCGGAACATTCGTTGGCGTGGGTTGCGCGGTGGGCTGCGCGGAAACCGCCCGCGGCTTTGCGCCGATGCCTGCTCGCCACGCGTCTTCCAATCCTTCCACGTTGAAGTTGTAGGTTTGTTGAAGCGCTTCGTCAATGGTCAAGCCGTCGCGCAGAGAGGTGAGGAGTTCGGTCATCTTTGCCTGACCGTATGTTTGGATAAGGAATTGAACAATGCTGAACGATTCGCTGTACGATAGATAAGCTTTGTCTGACACTTCAGAGAAACCCGCGCCGAGAGAGCGGACGCTCAACAATGTGTCGTTTTGAATCGCATCGTCTAATTGTTGTTGCGATGCTGAGTCGAGTTCGCCCTCGCTGTACACAGCCAGCCCTTCGTTCAACCACGTCGGCACATCGCCTAAGCAAGAAAAGGTGAGATGCCCCACGAGAACGTGCGTGAGTTCATGGACGATCTTATTGCGTCCCCAATCGAGGTCGCTTTCTGAGATGCCGAGGATGACAATGTCTTGTTCGGGGAAGGCTTGTCCGCCGGTCCACGAAGGTTCGTAAAGAACTGCATCGCGCAAATCGTTCGTGTCACCGTAGATGTAAATGTCAATCGGCGATTCGGCGGTAAGCCCCGATTCGGTCTCGTTGAATTTGAGTCCGTTCTGCGCGGCGTTCATAAGGTCCTTGGCAAAGGACTCGTCGCCTCGATACCAGTGGAAGTTGATCAGCCCTTCTTTGAGCGTTTTCCACTTGTGATCGTTATCGAGCCACGTGGCGGTTTTTTTCTCGCTGACGGTTTCGTTCCCGTTGGCGTCTTTCACGCGCCAGCGCCACCAGAGCGTTGCGCCGGGCGGGAGCGATCTGCTTTGGCGCATTTCCCACGTCCATTCCACGTCTACGCTTTTGCCCGGCGTTATTTGTGGGAATGCTTTGGCGATCACTTCGCCGCAGGTCTGTTGTTCGTTGCCGTATTCCAGCACAACGGATTGGATCTCCGCGCTGCTGGTGATGGTGGCGCTGAAGGTGGCGGTGTTGGGGAAGTCGAAGGTGACTTCGTCTTTGGTCACATCGGCCGGGGTGGAGGCGAATGCCTGAGTTGGGAGAAACAGGCTGACCGTGAGAAGAAGCGCGAGGATTTTTATCCGCATAAATGGTCTCCATTAAGTTTGGTCGTCTACTCGTGACGCAGTGCAACTGCGTCACGAGCTCATCTTGTATCGGTTTTCGCAAGTTTATCATGAGTTGCTTTTTACCTTCCAAACGCCTTTCAAACAGGATGTTGGTTTGACGCTCACTATCCTTGCATGTATAATCCTTCAATCTCCCCGCGGGAGATTTTATTGAGGTAAACATGGCTTTGCGCGGCAACTTGCGCGATTTCACGATCACGCAACTTCTCAACTTAATCAATCTTGCGCGAAAGACCGGCACGCTGGTGGTGGATGGACCCAGCGAGCAGGCGTATATTTCGTTCCGCGAGGGGAAGCTGGCGTATGCGCGTGTCGGGCAGGATGACGGAAGCCTCGCGGCTGTTTTACACAAAGCCAATAAATTGACGGTGAATCAATATCGCGCGATTGTCGAGCGGGCGGGCAAGATCAACGACAAAGAACTTGGGTTATTGCTGATCAACGCGGGGTATCTCTCACAGCAAGAAATTTTGGGAAACCTTCAATCGCATTTTACGGAAGCCATCCGCCGCCTGTTCACATGGGTGGAGGGACTCTTCCGTTTTGAGAACGATATGCTCCCGCCCGAAGACCGCATCAACGTGCGGCTCGATCTTGAGAACATCATCATCGAAGGGTCGCGTCAACTGCGCGAGTGGGAGCAGTTGCAGGATGAAATACCGAGTCTTGACATGGCGTTGAAGTTCACCGACCGTCCGTTGAAGAACGTGAACTTGAGCGTGGAAGAATGGCGCGTCGTATCCTTTATCAACCCGAAGAATACAATGAAACAGATCGCGCATACGAATAAGATGAATGAACTCGAAGTGCGGCGAATCGTCTATGGCTTGTTGCAGGCTGGGCTGGTGGAGATCGTGCGTCCCGAAGGCATGGTGGTGCCGCAAAGCCCGAAGATGTTCCCCACGCAAGATAAAGAAGAACAGAAATCGTTGGTCGGCAAATTAATTGGGCGTATTCGCTCGCTCTAATCGCTAAGGCGGAAGGATTCATTGCTTATGCAAACAGTAAAAATGGTTGTCACAGGACCTTTCAGCGCAGGCAAGACGGAGTTCATCCAGTCTGTCAGCGAGATTGACGTTGTCTCAACGGAGCGCAGGATATCGAATGCGGCGGAGCGCTCTGTGAAAGAAGCGACCACCGTTGCGATGGACTTTGGCCGCATCACGGTGAACGACGACCTTGTCCTGTATCTCTTCGGCACGCCGGGGCAGAAACGCTTCGACTTCATGTGGGAGATCCTTTCGGAGGGGATGTTGGGTTTTATCGTGATGGTGGACAGCACCCGCCCCGAAACCTTCCGCGAGGCGCGTTCGATCCTTGAGACCTTCCGCGCGTATGCGCCGACCCCGTATGTGGTTGCGGCGAACAAACAAGACATGGAAGACGCATGGGACATGGAAGATATGCGCCATGCCCTGCGGTTAGACAGCAAAGTGAAGTTGCTTCCCTGCATTGCCACCGACAAGGAAAAAGTGAAGACCATCCTCGTTGAATTGCTCAATAATGTGTTGAGCGAATTGAAATAAGATCGGGAAGTCCGTCAGGTATTTGTGTCTTCGATAACCACCGATCAGGGGATCGTTCATTACGAGGTGTATGGCCGCGGAAAACCGGTCATCCTTTTGCATGGCTGGCTCGGCTCGTGGGGGCTTTGGCAAGAGACGATGGCGCAACTCGGCAAGTCGTACCGAACGTACGCGCTTGATTTTTGGGGCTTCGGCGAATCGGGCAAAAAGCGCGAGACCTACGCCATTCAAGATTTTGTCAGCCTCGTCAATCAATTCATGGAGCAGTTGGGAATCTCGCGTGCGCCGCTGGTCGGTCACAGCATGGGCGGCACGGTGAGTCTTTCGGTTGCAATCCGCTACCCGGAGCGCGTGAGCAAAGTTGTGGTGGTCGGTTCGCCGATCATCGGTTCGTCGCTGGCGATCCCGTTGAAACTCGCTGGATACAAACCGATCGCGTTCATGCTCTTCAACATGATGGGCGTTTTTCGATTTGGCGTCCGCGCCGCTTCTCCCTTCATCTGCCGCGACGAACGCTTCCCCGCGATGATGGATCGCGATCTCTCGCGGACGACGGTCGAATCATTCCTCCTTTCGATCGCCTCGCTGCGTCGAACGGATCTGCGTCCCATGCTGGATCAGATCCGCATCCCCGCGATGGGCATCTACGGCGACCGCGATATCATCGTCAACCCGAAGCAATGGAAGCCGATGCAAGAGGGATTACCCACGCGCACATCGAGCGTTTTCCGCTGGCGGGGCATTTCCCCATGCTGGAGGAGCCGGTTCAATTTTCTGAAAAACTAAAAGCGTTCCTCGACCGCGACGAACGGACACGCCCGCGCAGCGCCGCAACTACATCGGTTGTCACATCCCCAACACCGTCGGTGACGTTATAAATTGAATTATGTCTGAATCTTTTTATTATCCAAACCAAATGGGGCGGATCATTTTAATGTCTATGGAAGAGGTGATGGGACGCAACGGCGTGAACGCGGTTCTCAAACTCGCCTCTCAACAAACGCTGATCGAAAATTATCCGCCGGACGATACGAATCTAAACTTTCCTTTTTCGACGGTGGGCATACTCGGCGGAACGCTGGAGCAGGCGTACGGTCCGCGCGGCGGGCGCGGACTCGCGACTCGCATCGGGCGCGTGTGTTTCAATCACGGCGTCCGTCAATACAGCGCGCAACTAGGACTCACCGAGACGGCGTTTCGTCTCTTGCCGTTGCCAGCCAAGTTGAACGCGGGCGCGCGCGCATTCGCCGAACTGTTCAATAGGTTCACCGATCAGCGCGTGCGCGTGGAAGAAGACGGGAAAAAATTGCTCTGGCACATCGAGCGTTGTCCGCTGTGCTGGGAGAGGCAGTCGCGCGAACCGGTCTGTCATCTTGCGGTGGGGCTTTTGCAAGAGGCGTTGTATTGGGTGAGCGGCGGAAAGATTTTCACCGTAGAAGAGCAGACGTGCATCGCGGCGGGGGATGAGACCTGCGCGATCGTGATTGATCAATCGCCGATTTTTTTAAACCTCTGTTTCCAAACAATTTTGTAGGTAGATATACCCGGCGCATTGCCGGGCTATTTCGATTTATAATTGACCTCGCCATGCTCAAAGTCATCTTAAACGAAGAAAAACCCATCACTCCCTTCAATGAGTTCGCGCGAGACCTGCGGATTCAAAACCAGCCGTTGTGGCTCCATCAGCGGAACGTCCTTGCTCCATACACCACCCGCGAGATCGAGTTGAAAGCCGGTCAGCGGATGCCGGCGGAACGCGGCGAGACCATCGTCTACCGCGATAACTTGTTCTTTGACGAGGAATATCTGAAGGCATTTCTCTCCGCCGCCCGTAAAAAGAAACGCGCCGTCCGCGCTGCATTCTCCGTAGATGACCCCGCGTTCAAGGAACACGCCTTGCCGCTTGCAACCTCGTACACACCGGCAGGCGGTGTCTTCCTCACGGACTTGTGGTACTACCCGAAAGGTCCTGTGGCAGACGTTGAACCGCTGGTAATTGACCTCGAGGCGCAAGAGGTCGGCTACTATCACGTGCCGACATACATGGCAGACCAAAGCGGCGACCTCACGTTTCAAGTCCCGCTTCGCGCCTGCATCGCAATTGACTCATGGGTGCATGTGTTCATCGCCGATGAAGTGTTTGGCTTGTTCTCGCGCGCCGCGCGTTTTGAAAAACGACTCGCCGAAGACCTTAACTTCAAATTGCGGATTCTTGCCGGGGCATTGTACGAAGGCAAACAGATCCTTGAAAGTTCTTCGTTGGTGACGGTGGGAAAGAACTGTGTGATTGACCCGCACGCCATCATCCACGGCCCCACGACCATCGGCGACAATGTGACCATCAACGCCGGGGCGGTGATCGAAAACTGCATCATCGGCAACAACGTCAACATTTCGCAAGACGTGCAGTTGATGCTCTCGGTGGTTGGCGATGGGGCGTTCCTTCCGTTTCGCGCGGCGTTGTTCATGACCACTGTGATGGAAAACAGCATGATCGCGCAAAATACCTGTTTGCAAATGTGCGTGGTGGGACGCAACACGTTCATCGGCGCGGGTCCACGTTCACCGATTACAACCTCATCCCTGCGCCTGTCCGCGCGTTGGATGGAAAAGGGAAATTGAGTCACTGGAACTGCCCGGGTAATCGGAAGCGCGGTGGGGCATAACTGCCGCCTCGGTTCCGGGATGATCGTCTACCCCGCGCGCACCATCGAATCAGATGTGGTGTTGTTCGCGTCGAAAGAACGCCGCGTCATTGACAAAGACGTGCGCTACGAAGACAGCGACCATCACAAGTTGAAGTTTGCCAAACTGCATCAACGCATGTATCCCCGCCCCGGCGAAGCGGTAAAGGAATCGTGGTAATCGGTGATCGAATGCCGTCGAGATATGGACACCTTCGCCTTCATTATTCATCCCATTGACCCGAAACGAGACGTCAGCCGTAAATATCCATTTCTGGGGAAGGTCTTGAACGAACAGCAGATTGATTTCTTCTCTACGTTTTTTCCGCCTGTGTATATTTCGGAGATCGAGGGCATCAAATCGGAATCAACGGGCAAAGAGATCAAAGGCTGGTTCATCGCCTGCCCGTACACGCCGAAGCGCATGATGGAATTGCCGGAGAAAATGGTGTATCGCAAGATCATTCAAACCGGCAGGCTGGCTGAAAAATTGGGCGCGCAGATTTTAGGACTTGGCGCGTTCACCTCGGTGGTGGGGGATGCGGGCGTTACGATCGCGAGCGCGTTGGATGTGCCGGTGACGACCGGCGATTCGTATACCGTGATGGTCGCGGTGGATGCCCTGCGCGAGGCGGCTCGCATCATGGACATCCCGCTTCATTCCGCGACGGCGGCTGTTGTCGGCGCGACGGGCGCGATCGGCCAAGTCTGCGCTGAGTTGCTGGCGGACGAGGTGGCGTGCCTGCATTTGATCGGTCGAAGGATGGATAAACTTGAAGAGTTGCGAGACAGGCTGAACGTCGGAGCAAGAGCCGAGATTAGCGTCAGCACGACGATGGACGCGTTGGCATCCGCCCAGTTGATCCTGACGGTGACGAGCGCCGTCCACGATGTCATCCGTCCTGAATTTTTGCAACCGGGCAGTGTGGTGTGCGATGTTGCCCGCCCCCGTGATGTTTCTGCAATGGTCGCCCGTGCGAGAGATGATATATTAGTGATTGACGGCGGAATGGTTGACGTGCCAGGTTCCGTTGATTTCCATTTTAATTTCGGATTTCCGCCGGGCAAAGCGTATGCTTGTATGGCTGAGACGATCGCGCTGGCGTTGGAGGGCCGTTTTGAAGATTACACCCTCGGCAAGCATCTGACGCGAGCGCGCGTGGAAGAGATCAGCGCGATTTGTAAAAAACATGGGTTTCGTATGAGCGGGTTCCGCTCGTTTGAGAAAGAAGTCACTGATGAACAAATTGAAATCGTTCGCCGCAATGCGCGTACAACGCGCTCGGCAACACAGTAATTTTGGAGGCTGATATGGGAAAAGCCCGCCTGTTGATCGTGGAAGACGATATTGACATCGGCAACATGCTGAAGATCTATTTCGCCGGCATGGATTTCGACGTGGATGTCGCCGTGCGCGGATCGGATGCGCTGGAAAAAACAAAACACGCCCTGCCGCATTTGATCGTGCTGGATATTATGCTGCCGGACATTGACGGCTATGAGGTCTGTCGCAATTTGCGGACCAATATGCGCACGAGTCACATCCCGGTCATCTTCCTCACGCAGAAGGATGAGCGCAGCGATAAGCTTCAAGGTCTCGAACTCGGCGCGGACGATTACATCACCAAGCCGTTCGACATTGAAGAGCTCAAACTGCGCGTGCAGGGAGCGATCAAACGCGCCGAGCGCGAGAGTCTCACCGATCCGCGCTCCGGTCTTCCGGCGGGGCGGCTGATCGAGGAACAATTGCGGCGTATCATCCGCGAAAAAGGATGGGCTCTGCTCGATGCGCGTGTCAATGAGTTTGAACCGTTCAAAGATGTATACGGGTTCGTGGCAGGCGACGATGTGCTTCGCTTTGCCGCCATGTTGATCAACGAAGTGGTGGACGAAGCGGGCTCCACCTCCGATTTCATCGGTCACGCCGGTGGTGACAACTTCATCATCATCACCTCCGAGGACAAAGCCTCCGCGATCAAAACGCGGTTAAAAGAACGCTTCGACAAAGAAGTGCAGACGCACTACAACTTCATTGACCGTCAGCAGGGATTCGTACAGGCTCCCTCGCCGGATGGTTCGACTGTCAAAGTTCCGTTCATGACCTTGTCTGTGGGGGTCGTCTCGCCAAGTGTAAATTCCTTTGCCGACATCCGCGAAATTACCGAAATGGCGGCTGAGGCTCGCCGCCAAGATAATGGAGCCGGTGGATAGAACGCCGGACAAGAGATGCTCGCCGGGCTGGATGTCAGCATCTGGTTGATCTCGATCGCGCTGGTACTGCTTCTCGTGGTATTGGCGGTTCTATGGTTGCGCCGGTTGCCGGGCAACTCTTTCTCAGTTCCACCTGCGTCTTCACAAAATTCCCAAACCGGTTCAAATACAACAAATGAAGCCGTGATCACTGTGCAACCCGGCGGGCGCGTGGATTACATCAACGAGCTCGCGCGCGAGTGGTTCGGTCTGCGCGAAAGCGAAGAACCGGAACTCGAAAAATTGATCCGCAAGACAAGACCGGCGGAGGATTTTCTCAACCTGTGCGCCGTTCAAGGACAGAAGCGCATCTCTGTCGGCGGTAAATTGATCGAAGCCACATCGTATGGCGTGCCGGGTCCGTATCCGCTCATGTTGTTGACCATGCGCAGTGTGGACTTATATGCGGGGAAAGATCAAACGCTTGAAGACTCTTCCATATTAAAAGTCCTTTCCGATTTTGGCGGGAGTGTCACCGAAAGCCTCGAACTCGAAGATACGCTCTATTCCATTTTGTTGAATGTTTCTCATCTCGTTCCCGCCGACTTCCTTGAAATCAAAGTATGGGACGCGACGACTCAAAGCCTGACGCCGTATATGCTCGATGCCTCCGGCGCGGCAAAAGTTAATCGGGTTTCCCTCTCGCACTTCGGCAAATTAACAGACCTGCTTGTTTCGCGGCGTAAACCTGTGTTGTTGCCCGATACTCGCAGCGCAGAGGTAGATTCATCTCAATTCAACGGCGAGTCTTCCGTTCAATCGTATATCGGCTTGCCGCTTCATGCGCAAAACGAATTTGTTGGAACGCTGGAGATTGGTTATCTTGCGTCCGGCGTGTTGGGTTCGCATGAACTTGAACTGTTGCAACTTGTTTCTTCACAAGCGGCATCCAGTATGCGCAACTCCACGCTCTACGCGAGCGAGAAGAATCGCTCCGCCGAGTTGAGCGGGTTGGCGAATCTTGCGCAGGCGGTGGGCGCCGCGCAAGATTATGCGAGTCTGGTCAGTCGTTTGATCGAAAGCATCGCGCCTCTTCTTTCTGTGGATATTCTAGGATTCCTCCTCTACGATGCAAGCAAGCGGACGCTGGAGGGACAAATCCCATTTCAGGGATTGCCGAAACACATCGTTGAGATCTATCGCACAACGATTCAGCCCGATAGCGCGGCGGAAAAGATACTCCTTGAACGAAAGACCATCTCCACGCGCAACGCGGCGGATGATCGCGTGTGGAACGAACTCGGTCTTCAAACCATCGCTCAAGCCGCCAGCCTGCGCGAGTCGGTCCTTGCGCCGATGATCGCGGGCGATCAACTTGTCGGGTATGTTCAAGCCTCTAATCATAAACAGGCGTCGGTGGAGTTCACTGAAAAAGAATTGCGCCTCATCGAGACCATCGCTAATCAAGCGGCTGGTTTGATCCAGAACTCCTTTGTCGTCGAACGCTCCCGCCAGCGCGCGCTTCGCGCCGATGGGTTGCGCCGCATCGCCACGTTATCGTCCTCCGCCGCAACGCTCGATGAAACGATCCGTTTCTCTGTCAACGAATTGGCGCGACTGCTGAAATGCGATCTTGCCGCGTTGTTCCGCTTGGATGAAAAAGACGGCGCGCTTCATTTGCACGAACGATCCGTTTTCGGTATTTCCGTTGACCCAGCCGGTTCTCTCGCGCGTCTGTATACCGACGTTCCCTATCGGACCACAGTGGCGGGGACCTCTACGCCCATCTTTTCCGGTAAGTTGAGTTTGGAAAGAAATGTTTCGCCTGTGTATCTTCCGCTGTTCTCCAGCCTGCAGATGGAATCGGTGATCATCGTGCCGGTTGCAACGCGTGAGAAAAGTTTTGGCGAATTGATCATCGGAAGCCGCACGACAGAATACTTCAGCAATAGCGATCTTGAAGTTGCCTACGTCGCGGGGGGCTTGATCGCCGACGCCATCGAAACCGATTCGCGTTTTGTGCAAACCGACGACAACCTTCGCCGCCGCGTCGAACAGTTGACCGCGTTGGCGCGCGTCAACCGCGAATTGAATACAACCACCGATTTGAAGTCGCTTCTTGAACTTGTGCGGGATGAAAGCCTCAAGGTGACTCGCGCCGAGTGCGGGACGATCCTTCTCTTCGATGCTGACGACTCGTCTTTCCCGCCTCATGTTTCCCTTTCGATCGGCTGCCCGCTCCCGGACGTTTTCCCCTCATCGAGCGGAAGGTGATCGAATCGGGAGTCCCCGAAGTTGTAGCCGATTACACCGAAAACGGAAAAACGCCGATCCATGAAGGCGTGGTGTCCGCTTTGATCGTGCCGATCGTGAATCAAAGCAAGACCGTTGGGTTGATGCACCTTCATGCTTCTCAGCCGGGCTTTTTTGATAAGCCGTCCCTTGAGATCGCGCAGACGCTGGCGGCTCAGGCTGGCGTCGCGATCGGAAACGTGAAGAAATTCCAGTTGCAGACCGAAAGCGCAGAAATCCTTCGCCGCCGGGCTGAAACTCTCACTCGTCTTTCGGAAGTGACCGGCGAACTTAATTTCGACCAGTCCATTGAACAGTTGCTGCGAGCCATTGCGGTCAGCATCCGCGAGACGACTCAATTTCAGACCGTTCTCGCAAGTATTTATGAGGAAGAGACCGGGATGTTGAGGCGCGTCACGGGCATCGGTTTTGCTCCCGACACGCTCAACGACCTGCTTGCGCGGAAACAGCCTTTTTCGAGTCTGCAACAAATGCTCAAGCCGCAATTTCGAATCAATCGTTCTTATTTCATTCCGGCAGATCAAGCGCCGATCATCCCGAGCGATGTGCAGGTCTTTGCACAAGATACTTCCGTCGCTTCGGAAAGGTCTGCGGCGGCGTGGGATCCGGAAGATTTATTGATCCTGCCGCTCGAAGACGCTTCCGGCAAGCCGCTGGGAATCTTGAGCCTCGATGCGCCGCGCGACGGGTTGCGCCCAGACCGCGCAACGATGGAAACACTGGAGATTCTCGCCTCGCAAGCCTCTTTGGCAATTGCCAATCACGTGCGTGTGAATGAACTGCACGTCAAGACCGAGGCAATCGCCTCCAGTTTGGAACGACAGCAAAAATTCATCAGTCTCACCCAAAAAGATCTGCCGATCCTCCTCCGCAAAGACCTTGACCAGACGATAGCGATTCAAAATCTCGATCAGCGCGGTCAACGCGTCCGCGCCGGGCTCGCGATTACAGAATCGGTCAGCCGCCAATTAGATTCGTCCTCGGCGCTTCAAGCGTTAGGGCGCGAAACGTTGACACAGTTGGGTATGTCAGTGGCGATGATCGCCGAACTCGGGGGCGAAGGACCACGGCTGGTAAGAGTGCTTGGGAATGTGCCGCGCGCTACCAGCCCGGAGGCGTTGTTTGGGCAGAGGAATCCGCTTCGGGTATGTTTGCAAACCGGCGAAACGATCCTGATTCCTAACTTGGACGAGAACCTCGATTGGCGCGAAACACCGCTCCTTACGGCTCTGCGCGCAAAATCGCTCATCTGCCTGCCGATCAAAATTGACAAACGAACCGTAGCCGCAATGCTGGCGGTCAGCCCTGAGCCGATGGCTTCGTTCACCGATGAAGACCGGCAAGTGTATAACCAGATCGCGCGGCAGACCTCGGTCATTTTGCAGAATATCTCGCTTCTCAACGAGACCCGCAAACGTTTGCAAGAGGTGAACCTTCTGCTCGACTTCAGCCGCCAGTTGCGCGGACTGGATGCCGATCACATCGTCGGATCTTTGTTAGAGAGCGCGCGCCGCGCATTGCCCGCCGCGCACGCCGGCATTGTGTACGTATGGGACGAGCCGACGAATCAGTTGTATCCCCATGCTGTGGCGGGCTACGCCGATAACGACACGATGAAGCGTATTGCTTTTCATCCGGGCGATTCTCTGCCGGGGCAGGTCTTCGAACAGAAAAAATCCATGCGCGTGGATGAGATCCAATTCACCCGCGATTACACCTTCTCGACCGAGGAACAGTTGATCTACCGTCAAGCCACTGGCGGACGCTTGCCGGTTTCAAGTTTGCTGATTCCATCCAAACCGGCGACCAGAACGTGGGAGTGTTGACGCTCGATAACTTTAATACGCCATCCGCGTTCACGCCGGAAGATGAAACACTCTTGCTGTCGCTCTCTCAACAGGTTGGACTTTCACTGCAAAACGTTCGATTGGTGAGGACAACCGAAGAACGCGCGTACCAATTGGAAGCGTTGACGGATGCTGCTACCTCTCTTGCCTCCAGCCTGCAGCGCAACGAATTGATCGCTTCGCTGCTTGACCAATTGGAGCCGGTTCTGCCATACGATACAGCCGCGCTTTGGCTGAGCGAGCGTGACCGCTTGAGTGTTGCGGCGGCGCGAGGCTTCCCGGATACCGAACAGCGCCTCGGCTTAACCATCGCCGCAGGCGACAGCGCATTGTTCAACGAAATGATCCGCACTGGGCAGGGCATTATCGTCGGCGATGTGCGGCAAGACCCGCGCTTCCCGGCGTTGGAAGCGCCGCGCCTCTCGTGGATGGGAATGCCGCTCATCTCGCAGAATGAAGTCATTGGCGTGCTGGCGCTGGAGAAATGGCAGGCGCATTTTTACACGCGCGAACACATGCAGGCAGGCAGGACGTTCGCTTCGCAAGCGGCGGTCGCGTTGGAAAATGCCCGCTTGTATGAAGAAAGCATCGGACGCGCAACCGAACTGGACGAGCGCTCTAAACGTCTCGGATTGTTGAACCGCTTCTCATCCGCGTTGGGCGGCTTGCTCGACGAAGGCAAGATCTTCCAACTCACCGGGCAAGAGTTGATGGATGCGTTGGTTGCCCCGCGCGTCTCCATCGTCACGTTCGAGAGGAACAAGCCGGTCTGGAAATACGATCTGCCTCGCGCCAGAACGAAATTGCCGCAGAAATTGCCCGACGCGCCGATCTTCAACCGGCTGAGAGAGTCTCTCGGCGTGTTCACTACAGACGCCGTGAAAGACGAACGAGACCTGACACAGTTAATTCACTTTTTGGGTGAAGAAACGAGATCGTTGTTGATTTTGCCTCTGGTGAGCGGCGCGAATCTCCGCGCGTTGGTTTTCGTCCATCAGGGAGAATCGATTCGATTCAGCGCGAATGAGATCGAGTTGGCGCGCACGTTGACGAATCAAGCATCCATCGCGTTGGAGAACGCGCGTTTGTATCAATCCACGTTGATGACGGCGGAACGATTCTCGCTTCTCAATCAGGCAAGTTATGAGGTCGGCGCAAACCTCGACCCTGAACAGATTTACACAGCGGTTCACAAGGCGGCGCAGAGATTGATGCCGGTGGAATCGTTCGTCATCAGTCTGCTAGATTCTGAATCGAACGAGATTGACGCCGTATATCTGATGGACGGCAACGTGCGCGAAGCGAGTGTGCGCATCCCGCGCGACAAAGGTCTGAGCGGTTACGTGATCTCAAGAGGCGAGCCGCTCTTGATCCACGAACGCGAGAAGGCGGAGGAACTCGGCGTGATCCGCTTCGGCAAACCCGGAACGCCGGTCTCCATCCTTGCCGTGCCGATCACGCTGAGCGGAAAGACCATCGGGATGTTGTCGGTGCAAAGTTATCAACCGAACGTGTACACCGAAGACGATTTGCAGATCCTGAGCACGCTGGCGAATCAAGCCGCCGTCGCGATCCAGAACGGACGGTTGTTCAAAGAAACACAGCGGTTGGCGCAGGAACTCGAACAGCGCGTCGTCGAACGTACCGCGCAGTTGATGCGCGAACAGCAAAACACTGAAACGCTGCTGCGCATCCTCACCGAAGTTTCATCGAGCCTTGATCTGGATCGCGCCTTGAACCGAACGCTTGCATTGCTCAACGATGCCGTCGGCGCGGAGCAAGGGACGATCATGCTGTTGAACGCGGAAGATAATCTGTTGCATTACCGCGCGGGCTATGGCTACTTATCGGATCGAGTCTCTGCTGAGGGGCGCGGTTTCTCTTTGAAGATCGGCGAAGGCTTGGCTGGTTGGGTTGTACAGCACCGGGAACCGGCGCTGATTGACGATTTGATCGTTGACTCTCGCTGGGTGAAAACAGCCTCCACTTCGCGCGAGCACCGCAGCGCCATCGCCATGCCGCTTTTGGTGGCGGAGGATGTCATCGGCGCGTTGATGGTCTTCCATCGCAAACCCGGGTTTTTCAGCCCTGAATTATTGAATCTTGTCAAAGCGATCGCCGGTCAAGTGGCGGTTGCCATCAACAATGCGCATCTGTACGAATTGATCCGCGATCAGGCGGAGCGCTTGGGCAGTATGCTCCGCCGCGAACAAGAAGACGCGAGCCGCTCTCAAGCCATCCTCGAAGCGGTGGCAGACGGCGTGCTTGTGACCGGCGCGAACAACCGCATGACATTCTTGAACCGTTCAGCGGAGCAGATCCTTGGGCTCGAAGCGGGCAAGGTGATCGGGCAAACGCTCGATGTGTTCGGCGGGTTGTTCGGCAAATCTGCCAGCCCGTGGATGCAGACCATCAGCATGTGGTCCGAGTCGCCTTCTTCCTATCGCCAAGGCGACACGTTTGCGGAGCAACTCACGCTCGAAAACGGTCTGATCGTTCTCGTCCACCTTGCGCCGGTGATCTTCCAAAACGATTTTCTCGGCACCGTCTCCATCTTCCGCGATATTACGCACGAAGTGGAAGTGGATCGCCTCAAGTCGGAATTTGTCGCCACGGTGAGTCACGAACTGCGCACGCCCATGACCTCCATCCGCGGTTATGTGGATGTCTTGCTCATGGGCGCGGCTGGCGCGATGAACGAGAATCAAGCGCATTTCCTCAAGATCGTCAAAGGAAACACCGAGCGGCTCAACATCCTCGTCAACGATCTGCTGGATATTTCCCGCCTCGAATCGGGACGTGTCACGCTCTCGCCGCAAGCGCTCGACATGCGTGAAGTGGCGGAAGACGTGGTCGGCGACGTGCTTCGCCGCTCGCAGGAAGAGAACAAGCCCGTTGCGCTCTCGCTCGATGCGCCGAAGAATCTTCCGCTCGTGTTCGGCGATGTGGAGCGGGTCCGCCAAATTTTGAATAACCTTGTGGATAACGCGTACAACTATACGCCCGAGAACGGAACCATCACGGTTCAAATCCAATCGTTGAACGGCGGAGGCGAAGTGCAAATAGATGTGAAAGATACCGGCGTTGGCATTGCCCTCGGCGATCAAGCGCGCGTCTTCGAGCGATTTTATCGCGGCGAGCATCCGCTTGTGTTGGCAACGCCGGGAACCGGGTTGGGCTTATCCATCGTCAGAGAACTTGTGGAAATGCACAAAGGACGCATTTGGGTGCAGAGCGCGGGCGTGCCCGGTGAAGGAAGCACGTTCTCGTTTACCCTGCCCGTATACAAAACGCAATGAGGCATGAATGGCAAAGATATTAATTGCAGAAGATGAAAGAGACATACGCGATCTGGTGGCTTTTACCCTGCGTTTTGCCGGGCATGAGGTGTTCCCTGCAACGAATGGCGAGGAGGCTGTTGAACTCGCTCCTAAAGTAAACCCCGACCTGATCTTGATGGATGTGCGTATGCCGCGCATGACCGGTTACGAAGCCTGCAAAGCCATGAAAGCCAACCCGCAGTTGAAAGATATTCCTGTGGTGTTCCTCTCTGCAAAAGGACAAGAGAGCGAGATCCAGCAGGGAAAAGATGCCGGCGCGGAAGACTACCTGCTCAAACCGTTCGCCCCCGATCTGTTAACCGCGCGCGTGAAAGACATCCTCGCTAAATTCGGAAAATAATTTGAGCGCGATCATCCTTGACGGTTCCATTGTGCATTACGAAGCGCTCGGGCGGGGCCGCCCGGTCATCTTTTTGCACGGATGGGTGGGCTCGTGGAAGTATTGGGTTTCTTCCATGCAAGTCGCATCCACCTCTTACCGCGCCTACGCATTGGACCTTTGGGGTTTCGGAGATACAGCCCACTTGGCTGGGAGTTATTCGCTCGAACAACAAGCCTCCCTCATTGATCGTTTCCTGATCGAAATGGGTATCGGAAAAGTCGCGCTGGTTGGGCATGGCATGGGCGCGCTCGTGAGCATGACCTTCGCAACGCATTTCGCTCACAGTGTGGATCGTGTCATGGCTGTCAGCTGCCCATTGAATTATGATGCGGTCAATTCTCGCTTGCGGACTTCGCCTCCTTCGGATCTCGTGGACTGGCTGGCGAATCGCACCCCCGAAGCGACAGCCGCCCTCACCGACGCCTCCAAAGCGGACCTTCAGGCTGTCTCTACTTCGATGGAAGGACTCCGCGCCGATGGCTTTTTTACCGGCTATCGCGGGCTCAACATACCAACGTTGCTCGTGTACGGCGAACGCGATCAGGCGATCACGCTTCCTACAGAAGAATCTTCGAACTCCACCATGACCCAACAAGTCGTGTTAGAAGAATCGGGTCACTTTCCAATGCTCGATGAAACAGTGAAGTTCAACCGCTTGCTCACAGATTTCCTCGCGCTCGAATCAGGCGCCAGCCCCAGCGAACTCGAAATGAAAGAAGAATGGAAACGCAGAGTTAGATAGTCGTAGTAACGACTTCAGTCGTTATTTTCATATTGACAAAATAACCCACAAGTTTTATAACCACACCACAACTGAACGGGGCGTCCCACGATGCGGGACTGAGAGGAGCGAGCCGCGCTCAACCCGAATTACCTGATCCAGATCATGCTGGCGGAGGGAACATACTTTGCTCTACAATCATCCTCCGCCCTCGGAGGATTTTTTATTACCCCCTCCGCCCTTCGGGCACCTCCCCCAAATTCCGACGAACTTCAGTCGGAATTTGGGGGAGGGCAGGGTGAGGGTCGAAAAAATCAAACCCTATGCCTCGCATCATCATCTTCGCCAACGGCGACCTACCCGACCTCGAAAAAGCCCGCGCACTTATACGCCCCGATGACTTCATCCTCTGCGCAGACGGCGGAACGCGTCACGCGCTTGCCCTGAACCTCACGCCGAACCTCGTCATCGGCGACATGGATTCGATTGACAGCGCCGAATGGAAAACACTCGAAGAAAAAAATATCACTATCGAGTTGTTTCCGCGCGACAAAAACGAAACCGACCTCGAACTCGCCCTCAACAAAGCCATCGAAATGAATCCAACCGAGATCGTCATCGTCGCCGCATTGGGAGGACGGACAGATCACGCCCTCGCCAACATTGCCCTCCTAAGCAATACGAAGTACGCAGTCCACAATATTGCTCTCGACGACGGCGTCGAACAACTCCAATTTTGCCGCGACCAGGTCGAAGTCCGCGGAAGAAGCGGTGACATCGTCTCGTTAATTCCGTGGGGCAGTCCCGTTCACGGAATCCAAACCCAAAACCTGAAATGGAAACTCGATCATGAAACTTTACACCCCGAAAAATCACGCGGCATCAGCAACGAAATGACCGCGGACACCGCCTACATCAAAATCGAATCAGGCTTGCTCCTCATCATCCACCACCGCCAATAAAAAGTCTCCAGTCTCAATTCTCTAATTCTCCAATTCTCAAAGGACTCAATGAAACCCATCCACTTTCTACTTTCCACTCTCCTTCTTTTCACAGCGTGCGCTCCTCAATCCCCCGCCACCCTCACCATCATGACCCACGACTCTTTCGCCGTGAGCGAAGATGTCGTCAAAGCGTTAGAAGACGCGAACAATGTGAAAGTTGTTTTCCTCCCGACGGCGACGCGATGGATGTCTGCGTTGAAGCCATCCTCACCAAAGCCGCGCCGCTCGCGGACGTGATGTTCGGCGTGGACAACACCTTCCTCTCGCGCGCTCTTGGTGGTTTTTGAAACATGTGATCGCGCGTTGCAGAACATTCCCAGCCAATTCCAGGCTCGATTCATCCAACCGCGCGACGCCCGTTGACTATGGCGATGTCTGCATCAATTACGACAAAAATTATTTGCTGAGAAAAACCTGCTCGTTCCGCAAAGCACCGAAGACTTGACGAACCCCAAATACAACGGCTTGCTTGTCGTGGAAAATCCAGCCACCTCGTCAACAGGACTTGCCTTCCTGCTCGCCACTATCGCGCACTACGGCGATTCGTTCTGCGGCCTTTATTGGCAAGCGTTGAAAGATAACGGCGTTCTCGTCGTAGATGGCTGGGAGACCGCGTACTACACCAACTTCAGCGGCTCATCGGGCAAGGGACCTCAGCCGATGGTCGTTTCATACGCCTCCTCGCCCGCCGCGGAAGTTGTCTTCGCCGAGACTCCGCTGGATGATTCGCCCACCGCGTCCATTCTCGGACCCGACATCTGCTTCCGCCAGATCGAATTTGTCGGCATCCTCAAAGGGACGAAGAATCGCGCCATCGCCGAAAAATTTATAGACTTCATGCTGAGCAAACAATTTCAAGAAGATATGCCGTTGCAAATGTTTGTCTATCCTGTGAATCAAACGCATCACTTCCCGAGGCGTTCGTCAAATATGCGCAAATCCCGACCCAACCCGCCGCGCTCTCTCCCGCCGAAATCGCCGCGAACCGCGACGCATGGATCAAGCATTGGGCAGACGTGATGTTGAAGTAGGCATGAATACAAGTAAACAAGAAAATACGGAAACACGTAGACAGGGAAACAAATTTTCCTTGTCTACGTTTGTACCTGTATACCTGTCTACGCTTCCGCTCTGGCTACTCCCTCTCACCTTCCTCGCCCTCGCTTTCTTCTTTCCTCTTTCCAAAATTCTCGCGCTCACATTTTCTCCCTCAACTCTCACGCCTGAAAACCTACGCAATACGCAGTACGTAGTCCTCTTCACTTTCTACCAAGCGACAATCTCTACCTTGCTTACCATCGTCATTGGTCTGCCGTCCGCGGTCTTGTTTTCCCGCTTCGACTTCCGCGGCAAGACCATCCTCCGCGCCCTCACCGCCGTTCCATTTCTCCTTCCAACCGTCGTCGTCGCCGCATCCTTCAATTCCCTCCTCGGTCCCCGCGGTCTACTCAACACAATTCTCCAATCCTCCAATTCTCTCTTTCCTCTTTCTTCTTTCACCCTTCATCCTTCACCCTTCATCCTTATCCTAACCGCCCACCTCTTCTACAACACCACCATCGTCATCCGCATTGTTGGCGCGGCATTGTCGAACTCTCAACCCCAAACTCGAACAAGCCGCCCGTTCCCTCGGCGCGGACTCGCTCCGCGTGTGGCTGAACGTGACGCTTCCTCTTCTTCGCCCCTCCATCCTCGCCGCCTCGCTCCTCGTCTTCCTCTTTGACTTCACCTCCTTCGGCGTGATTCTCCTCTTGGGCAACTCGCAACTCTCCACCCTCGAAACTGAAATCTACTTCCAAGCCGTCAGGCAATTCAACCTACCTCGCCGCGCTCCTCCTCCATCATCCAACTCCTTTGCACACTCATCGTCTCCATCTCTCGCGCCACGTAACTCGTAACTCGTATCTTGTCACCCCACGCTCCACGCCTCCTCGCCCCCCGAACCTTTAAACAAAAAACTCTTCACCACACTCCCTCATCTTTCTTCTTACCTCTTTCTTCATCCTTCCTCGCCTCCCTCCCATTCCGCTCCCTCACCCGCCTCGAAGCAGACCGCGGTCAACGCGGCGAAGTCCAATACGGATTCACCACCGATTACTACAAAGAACTCTTCATCAATCGAAGAGGGTCAGTCTTTTATGTTCCTCCTTTTCAAGCAATTCTCAACTCCCTCACCTACGCCTCCGCAACAGTAATTCTCTCAATTCTCTTAGGCTTCCCCGCCGCGTTCGCCCTCGCGCATCCCACGCGCCTCGAAAAGATTCTCGACCCGCTCATCATGCTCCCGCTTGGATCGTCCGCCGTAATGCTAGGGCTGGGATTCATCATCACGTACGGCAAATGGCTTGCCTCGCCGTGGCTTGTTCCGTTCGCGCATACGCTTATCGCCCTGCCATTCGTCATTCGCGCATTGCAACCCGCGATCGCCTCCATTCCTAAACAACTGCGTCAAGTCGCATCAACGCTTGGCGCATCGCCCCTCGAAGTCTGGAAAAATATTGACCTCCCGATCCTCCGCCGCGCAACACTTGCCGCCGCCACATTCGCGTTCACCATTTCTCTCGGCGAGTTCGGCGCGACCCTCCTCATCAGCCGCCCCGAGTACCCAACCATCCCCGTCGCCATCGAGCGTTTCCTCTCGCAACCTGGCGGGCTGAATTATGGTCAAGCCATGGCGATGGCGACTATCCTCATGACGCTCACCACCGCCAGCATTTTGTTGATTGAAAAATTTCGTTTACCTAACGCGAGTGAGTTCTGATGCTCGAAATAAAAAATATTTTCAAAACATACGGAGACAATCCGCTCCTCAAAAATATTTCCTTCAAAGTTGGGGGAGGGGAGACGGTCTGCCTCCTCGGCGCGTCGGGAAGCGGCAAGTCCACTCTCTTGCGGATGATCGCTGGACTCGAATCACCCGATGCTGGATTCATCTCCTTCGGTGGACTCGACCTCGCCGCAACTCCGCCTCATCTTCGGGACTTCGGCTTGGTCTTCCAAGATTATGCTTTGTTCCCACACCTCAACGTCAACGACAATGTCGCCTTCGGGTTGAAGATGCGCCGCATGAGACGAGACGAAATTTCCCAGCGCGTAGCCAGTTCATTGGAATTAGTCAATCTCAAACGATTTGAACAAAGAAACGTGAACGACCTCTCTGGCGGAGAACAACAACGCGTTGCCCTCGCCCGCGCGCTGGCGATTCGTCCGCGCTTGCTGATGTTCGATGAGCCCCTCGGCGCATTAGATGGGACCTGCGCGAGGGATTGCTAAACGAGTTGCGGACTATTTTGCAAAAGACCAAGCATTCACCGCGATCTACGTGACGCACGATCAAGCCTTTGCCATCGCGGGCCGTGTTGATCTTGCATGAAGGCAACATCATCCGCGAAGGGACTCCCGCCGACGTGTGGGCGAATCCAATGTCCGAGTATGTGGCGAAGTTTTTGGGGTTGGGGAATGTGATCAGGGAAAGGTAAGAGGGAGGATGAAAGATGGAAAGTGGAAAGTGGAAAGTGAGTTTGGCGAGTTTGTTGTTGGATGCAAACACAAACATTCAAAGGGAGAGAATATCCCTTGTTGGCGCGTCCAGCCATCCGCGCTGAGCGGAGCGAGCCGATAGGCGAGCAAAGACAACGCAATCAACAAACTGCAAGGCATTGTCTCCGATGTTATCTTTCAACACGATAAATTCAAAGTTACGCTCGATAACGGTTTGTACGCCTACTTGAAGAGTGCGCCCAAGGTGGAAGAGGATCGCAGTGAAGGTTGAGGTAGAATGTCTCGGATGAGGATCAAAGTTCATAAAAAGAATCTAGCAGGCGATGTGGTGTACGAATACGAAGGTGACGAATTGCGCCGCGATGATACATTCGTTGTGCTTGAGGCGTTATTCACCCGCGACGATATGCCGTTTCAAGAGGTGACCTTCAAAATGACCGCTTCGTAGAATATTATTACTCCGACCGCTGGTACAACATCTTCGCCATCTACGACCGTGACGATGGACAGATCAAAGGCTGGTATTGCAACATCGGCAAGCCCGCCGTGATCGAGGACGGCGTGGTTTCGTATGTTGACCGGCGTTGGACTATGGGTTTCAGCAGACGGGATGCAAACTGTTCTGGATGAAGACGAATTTGCCGCGCTTGAACTGACGGGTGAGTTGCGAGCAAGCGCGTTGACAGGATTGAGCGAGTTGAAGCAGTTGTTCTTAAATGGTAAACCTCCGAGGTGACTCGGAGGTTTATGCAAGTAGTTGCAGGTTGAACTAGAAACCCAGCGCGCGCATGAGTTGGTCGCCGTATTGCCAAAGGACAACCAGACCGGCGCAACAACAGCACAAAAGCACAACGACAACTGCGGCGATGATGATCGTGTTGTTATTCTTCTTGGGTTCTTCAGCGGGCGGCATTTGATCGTTCATGATTTCTACTCCTGTGGAAAATAAATTTGGTGTTTCGGATTATATCAGGTCGTGACGCGGTTTGCGCGGCGGTATAGCCAGTAGATGATGAACGCGCCGACGACGATGATCAGCGTACCGATGAGGATCGGCAGGACGATGGCAACGATGGACAGCACTGTGGAGATGATATCCTCCGCCACGCTGATGGGGACGTTTCCTGCGCCGCCTGTGGTTGCCGTCACTGCCGGGCGGAGCGCGCCCGCTTTGGCGACGTGAACTGTCCCTGCCACGAGCAGACCAGCCGCCAGCGCCAGCACGGGACTCATATCCGTCACCACGTTCGCGCTGGCGGCGAAGGCAATCGCTCCCGCAGTCGGGCGGATGAAGGTTTGGATCACGTCGTTGATGTGGTTGACCGCCGGCACTTTATCTGCCAGCATCTCGATGATGACGAGAACGCAGAGCATGAGGATGATCCATGGGTTTTCAAGCGTGTCCCATGGTGAATTGAGTTTGAGCCAGTCGGTATAACGCGCTACAAGCCCAACGATGAGCAGGGGAATGTAGGCGTTCAACCCGGCGCTTGCTGAAAGCCCGAAGGCGGTGAAGATTCCAGTGAGTAAGTCCATAATTTTCTCCTATTTGTTGTGTAGGTCGTGCTTGTAGCCCGGCATGACGGCGGGTTAAAAACGCGCCCTACATCGTCGAAGGTGCGAATCAGCCCAAAGGGATGGCTCCCCAGGTCCCCGTCAGCGTGAAGCGGAGCAGGTCAATAGCCGAGATCATCAGAAGAGCGAGAGTCAGCCCGGCGAGGAAGGGCATCCACATTTCTCTTAATTGATGGAAGACGTTTTCTTGCCGCATGATCATCAGCCACGTCATCGTGAAGACGATGGTGAGCAGGGTGAGGACGCCAAGCGTGCTGAGGATGGCGACCGGATAGAGGACGAGCGGATTTTCGGTGAGGATGAGCAGGTCAACTACCAAGATGATGCCGACCAGCGCGGCGAGTTTTTTCCAATCGAGCGCGCGCTCGGGGTTTGATGTTCGCCAAACCGTCTGGTTGAACGCGGGGAAGAGGATGGACGCCAGCGCGATGCCCATGCCGCTGCCGGTCAAGAGCCGAAGTGTGGCGTTTGGAATGTATAGATTAGGAATACTGCTGAACGCATCGGGTGAGGTCTGTTTGAGTAAATAGAGATAGGAGTTCGAGCCGTCTATCCCGAAGGCGAGGAAGAACAGGATGAGCGGCGCGCCGAGTTTCCAGCCGGGCATTCCGCTTTTCTTTCCGCTGGCGAATCCAAAAAATATCAGGGAGATCGCCGCGGCGTTGAACTCGCCCGTGCATCGCGCGCACAACGGAAGTTGACGGTCTCCGATGTGGAAGGAGCGTTCGCTGATGCGATGGCAGACGGCGTACCCGATGGCGTCCGCTTTGCCGAGCAAGCCGGGCGGCGCGATGTAGAACCACGCCGCGAATGCAAACAATGCCGCGATGGGAATGAACCAGCGCAGAAGGTTTTGAAATTTAGGTTGTGTCGTTGCTTGTTCCATGACATTCATTATATGGGGATATACGGATGCTTGCAAGAAGGGTTGTTTGATATTATGCAGTCGAAGTGTGGAGTATCATTGGCATATTAGGAGACATCTATGAAGCGAATCGGAATCCTCACTGGCGGCGGCGACGCGCCCGGACTCAACGCGGTCATCCGCGCGGCGGTGAAGACCGCCATCTATGAGTATGACTGCGAAGTGTTGGGGATTCGCAACGGGTATGACGGATTTGTGGACTCGAATGGCGTCGTTCCTCTCACCATCGATTCGGTGCGCGGACTTTTGCCGCGCGGCGGCACGATCCTCGGCGCGGCGAATCGCGGCAACCCTTATGCGCGTAAGATCGTCCGCGATGGCAAAGAAGTGATGATTGACGTTTCGGATGAGATTATCAAAGGAATTAAGCGTCTCGAATTAGACGCCTTGCTTGTCGTTGGCGGCGACGGGACTTTGCGCATCGCTCACGAACTCTACAAAAAAGGCGCGCCGATCATCGGCGTTCCAAAAACAATTGACAACGACATCGGATGCACAGAATTGACCTTCGGCTTTGACACCGCCGTCAACACTGCCACCGAAGCGATTGATAAATTGCATACCACTGCCGAAGCGCATCATCGCGTGATGGTTTTGGAATTGATGGGGCGCGACGCGGGTTTCATCGCATTGCGCGCGGGCGTTGCGGGCGGCGCGGATGTGATTCTGATTCCCGAAATCCCTTTTAAATTTGAAGCGGTGCTTGCCGAGGTGCGTCAGCGCGTGGAGCAGGGATATTTGTTCAGTATCATCGTCGTTTCGGAAGGCGCCAAACCTCAAGGCGGCGAGCAGGTCTTCGCGCGAAGCGGGGACGAGGTCTACGTTCCGCGACTCGGCGGGATCGGCCAGCGCGTGGGCGAATACATCGAGAAAAACGGATACGAGTCGCGCGTCACTGTGCTGGGACATTTGCAACGCGGCGGTTCGCCGACTCCGTTCGACCGTTGGCTTGCCACACGCTTCGGCGCGGCGGCGGTCCGCTTGGCGGCGCAGGGAAAATTCGATCGCATGGTCGCGTTACGCGCTGAAAAGATCGTGGATGTTTCTCTGGAAGAAGTCGTTGCAACTATCAAGCGCGTGAACCTGAATGACGACGCCATCCTCACCGCGCGTAACATGGGCGTTTCATTTGGAGATGAGTAGCGACCCCTCCCCAGCCCTCCCCAAATACGACAATAGAATTTTGTTCGCATTCAATTATTTCATGTCGTATTTGGGGAGGGTGCCCGAAGGGCGGGAGGGGTTAACCACAATGCCGCCCTTTCGGACGGCACTGGTGGGGCGCTGTGGCTTCCTTTTACTTGAGGAGGGATGCCACAGCGCTGGGTTTGATACTACTATCCATGTTAGACATCACCTCCTCCTTTCATAAGGATGGCGATTAATTTGTTTGCCCCCGAACGATGGCAAGAGTATGTCACACTTCAGAGCGAATGTCAATGGGCATTGTTCAAATCTTATTAAATTGTAATCCGCTCAAATCCTGATAGCAATTGAGAGACTTCGCAAGCCTGCTCGCGCTATGCTTGCCGAAATTTTTCTGGAGGCTGCGCATGAAAACAAATCCAAACCGATTCTGGCTGCTCGTCATTTTGCTTGGCTGGGCGTTCGATTTTCTCTTTTGGGACAAGCCCGCGGGCGTCAACTTTTTCATCTGGGTGACTCTTTGTCTCGGCACGGGCATCTATCTATTGCAGACGGACGGGCTTCGCCTCTCTCGCAGGGCGGGCTTGATTCTGCTTCCCATTGCCTTCTTCGCCGCTTCGACCTTTTTTCGTCGTGAACCGTTGACCGTTTTCCTCTCCATCTCGATGACTCTCTTCCTGATGGGCGTCTTCGCGCTCACCTACCTCGGCGGCAACTGGACGCGCTACCGCATCCTCGATTATTTCTTCGGTTATTTGACTCTCTTCGCGAGCATGATCGCGCGTCCCATTGGATTCAACGCCGAAGTGAAGCGCGACCAGCCGTCCCTGAGTGAGAAGCGTAGTTCGCCGCTTTGGTCCATCCTGCGCGGAATTGTCATCGCTCTGCCTGTCATCGCCATCTTCGGCGCGTTGTTATCTTCTGCTGATCTCGTCTTTGCAAAACGCTTTGAAGAATTCATTGACCTGTTCAACATCGAGAATTTGCCTGAATATATTTTTCGGCTCGTGTACATTTTGATCTTTGCATACGCCATTGCGGGTGCGTTCCTGCACGCCGCGCAAAAATCGGACGATAAAGCGGAGGAGAAGAATCTCATCGCGCCGTTCCTCGGTTTCACCGAGTCGGTCATCGTGCTTGGGAGTTTGACGATTCTGTTCGCCGCGTTTGTGGCTATTCAGTTTCAATATTTCTTCGGCGGGCAGGCGAATATCAATATCGAGGGATTCACGTATTCGGACTATGCCCGTCGCGGATTCGGCGAACTTGTGGCGGTGGCGTTCTTCAGTTTGTTGATCCTGCTCGGCTTGGGAAGCATCACCAAACGCGAAACGGAAATCCAGCGGCGAGTCTTTTCGACGTTCGGCATTGTGCTGGTCGGCTTGGTGATCGTGATGCAAGTCTCGGCGTTCCAGCGGCTTGTGTTGTATGAAAACGCCTACGGCTTCTCGCGCCTGCGGACGTACACACACGTGTTCATGCTCTGGCTTGCGCTCCTGCTGATCGTTGTCGCGGCGTTAGAGTTGACGAAGAGGGAACGATACATTGCCTTTACGATGGTGTTGGCGTCTGTGGGATTTATCGCCTCACTCACTTTGCTCAACGTGGATGCGTTCATCGTCCAGCATAATATTCAACGAGAGATCAAAGGATATGCTGAAATACCTGCTAAAGGAAACGAAGTGGAAAACGAGCGTGGTGGTCGAGTCGAACTGGACACGCAATACTTCCTCGAATTATCCGATGATGCGGTTCCCGCGCTTGCGGAAGGATTCCAAAATAAGGCGTTGCCTCTTGCCGCCCGTGAAAAGATCGGCGCGGCGCTCGCTTGTCGGCAATATGACCGCGAACAAGATAAGACCGCGGTCGCATGGCAGGGATTCAACCTCTCAACCTTCTTGGCTGACCGCGCATACGCCGAGATCAAAAACGAGTTGAAAGCGTACAAGGTCGCCGATTCTGATTATCCCCCGGTGGTCAAAACGCCAAGCGGCGAGGAAATATCCTGCTGGGGAAATTATTCGGAATAACCTTGAATACTAACACGTAGTGACGACTTCAGTCGTCATATTACAGCTACAAAAGCGACTGAAGTCGCTACTACGGTGATTAATACGATTGATTTGATGGGCTGTTGATACGCGTATAAACAGCGCCTGCATGAGATGCGGGCGCTGTTTTGTTATAAGTTTACAGGAATTTTACATCCGCATGAAACTCGCATAACCTGCCCGCCCTACAATGATAGTAATCCATCGAAAGGAAGGATTACTATCATGTATAACTTCAAAAGACCTGTGCTTGCAATTGTTCTTGTCATTGTTCTGGTTGTCAGTAGTTCGGCATGTTCACCTGCTCCTGCTACGCAAAGCGTCCCGATCTCAACATCTTCGAATACCGAAGCTGCTCCCGTTGTTTCAGCGGATACGAATGATGGGAATTATTCGTACATCGTAAATGGAAACGACAAACTTCCCAAGTTGAAGCGCCTTTTCGGTGAGGATACAGTACTAACGCTGGTTGTGCAAGATCTTGCTGGGAATGAACTTCTCCGCATTGAGGATGTCTATCGCAAAACGACGAACTTGAACGAGTTGTTGGGCGCAGGCGAATACAAAGCGCTCTTTTACGATGAAACTGGAGCGCTCCTGACGCCGAGTCAAGAAGTGGATGACATTCTTACTCTCAAAGACCGCGGGAAGGCTGATACAACCTCACCCTCAAGCCAAAATGAGACTAAATCAAAAGGTGACTACACCTCGACAAACCTAACCTACGCAACCGAAGGCTCGCTGACGCTCAAGTTGAATCTCATCAAGCCGAGCGCGGGCAATAACTTTCCTGTCATCCTTTGGATCCATGGCGGCGGATTTGGTCCCGGCGGGCTGAATGCCGCGGAAGGATTTGAAGACGACTTCACCGCCGAGGGGTACGCGATAGCGGCTGTGGCGTATCGAAGCATGGAAGAGGGATATTTCCCCGCTCAGATTCAGGATTTGAAAGGCGCGATCCGCTATCTCCGCGCGAACGCATCTGAACTCAATATTGACCCCGACAGAATATTTATTTTGGGTACATCCTCGGGCGGATTGCTCGCCTCTTTGACGGGCGTCACAACCGATTTGCCCGAATACGAGGGAACAACGGGCGGCAACGAAAATGTATCCAGCAGTGTTGCTGGTGTGATTGATCTATTCGGCTCTGTCACAACGGCGCAGATTGACGACCTCTCGCCCGATATACTTCCTACAACCTATGAAATCTTTGGTTGCGCACCTTATGGCGATTGCCCCGACCGATATAAGCTAGCCATTAACAATTACATCACTGCGAACGATCCGCCATTTCTCATTTTGCACGGCACGGAGGATGCAACAGTTCCTTATCAAGAATCCGTTGAGCTTGCAGAACTACTCAATACGGCAGGCGTCTCCACGACATTTGTGACCGCCGAAGGGTATGGTCACGACAAAGATGGGATCATCACAGCGTATTTCGATGAGATTATTTCGTTTCTCAATGGGATTAAGTAGAACTTGCCGAGAGTGACGGTCTGCTGTTCGAGAGGAATCGAATCAGCAGACCGTAAAAAATTATGATGAGCGCAAGGATCCACGGAACGTATAGGATCGGGTCGGTGGTGACGTACACACCGGCGTAAAGGATTGAGTCTCCAAATGCCAGATAACTGATCAACCTCCAAATGTCCAATGCGGCGTAGGGAAAGAAGAGAATCCACAGCGCGGTGCGAATCCATTTCTGTTCGATGATGGTGAGCAGGAAGACGAAGATCACCAAGCCCAACGAAATTTCCCAAACCATATCGAGCCAGAGGAACGCGCCGAGGTACAGCGCGAAGCCGAGGGCAAGCGCGGTTTCAGGGACTTCGCGTCCGCTTTTGCGAATGGGATTGCGCAGGTATTTCAATGCGACCAATCCAAGCGGAACGAGAAGCGCGAGTTTGACGATGCTCGCCAGCGTTTTGTTTGCATCGGTCACGCCGAAGTAATATAGGATCGTCTGCATCACAGAATGGTTGTAGCCGAGGAAGGGTTTGTCGGGTCCCCACCAGGGGAAGTCGCGGGAGAGGCGGCTGAGGAAGATGAAGTAATCTTGATATTGGCGTAACACGTAGTCCGCGCCGCCGCCGAGGATGGTGACGACGACGGTGGCGAGATAAGCGAGGAGGGTACCCAGCATCAATCGGAGAAAGAAGCGATAGCGTCCGAGGAGGAGGGGAATCCCAAGCGCGAATGCCCAATGCGGTTTGATGGGGAGGATGACGGCGCCGATCCAGAAAGATGCCCAGCCGAGGTTTTCATCCAGCACGGCTTCGATGGCGAATGTGGCGAACAGCGCGACGATCAGATAAATGTTGAGCAGGGCGAGGTCGTCCCAGAAGACGGTGAAGATAATGAACAAGGGCAGAGTCTGCGCCCATAATTTTTCCGCTTTGGTCAACCGATATTTCTGGAAGATACGAGCCCACCTCACATAGAGCAGATAATAAGCAACGAGGTGAATCGCGGTCATCACCCAGACAAGAATTCTGATCGGCAACAGCAACAGAGGTCCGTACAGAAAGGCGAACGCCGGTGTATACGGAAAATGTGTTTCGAGAATTTCTAGCGAACCTTTCAAGTAAATATCTTCGCGGTCTCTAAAGTGTTCTGCGGCGGGGATGTATGAGAATTGCAGATCAGCCGAGGTCAGCGTGCCTTCCTCGACTGCTTGCGGCGTGATGGAATAAGCAAACAAAGAGACTTGCACTGCGAATCGAAGTAATGCGTAAAGGATCGCCGCGATCAACAACGCGCGATAGGTCTTAGACTCAGCCCAACTTTGTTTGATCGGATTCATCCGCTCATCTCATCTTTTGGTTTAAGGCGAGACGCCAGACCTTTAAGTTGACTGTACTGGACGGGCTTGATCAGCGCGAAATCTACTTGATCGCGGTATTGCTCCGCGAGCCGCGCGTCGGAAGTGGAAATGATGATCCATGAATTATTGAATTTCGCGTCGCTCTTCATGTCGCGCAACAATTCCTGCCCTGAAATATACGGCAGGTGCATGTCTAGCAGGATCAAGAAAGGCGCGTCTTCTTCTTGTAGTTTTTCGCGCGCGATCTTTCCGTTGAGGGCGTTTTCAGGTTCGAACCCGATGC
>JAXLVX010000130.1:0-3718 GCA_046328795.1 Anaerolineales bacterium
GTGACGAATACGGTTTACATCGGAACCGATACGCACGTGTATGTGGACTTGATGGGGAAGCGCGTGAAAGTGTTCGAGCAGAATCGCATTTCGCGACTCGACCCGGGTTCGTTCTACGCGGTCGGGCAAGGCGTGACGTTGGTGATGATGCCCGAAAACCTGCTGGTGTTGAAAAAGGAGTAGCGCCATGTTGAAACGATTGCGTGAAAACAAATCGGCGCAAGGCACGCTGTTAGCGACTCCCACGTTGATATGGATGATCGGCTTGTTGATCATTCCGCTGTTGCTGACGTTGGTGGTCTCGTTCGGCAAGCGCAGTCCCGATGGCGACGTGATTTATTCGTTCTCGCTGGATAATTACGTTCGACTGTTGGGTTACAGCACAGATTGCGATAACGGACAGGCTTCGTGCTTTGATCCGCTGTACATGCAGATCCTGTGGCGCTCGCTGACGTTGGCATTCAACACGACCGTCTGGGTGATCGTGCTGGCGTATCCATTGGCGTATTTCATTGCCCGCGCGCATCCGAAACGGCGGAACACATTCTTGTTCATGGTCTTGATTCCCTTGTGGACGAACTTCGTCATCCGCGTGTACGCATGGATGATGCTGTTGCGCACGCAAGGCGTGATCAATTTGATCCTCGGCTGGTTCGCGGGATTGCTCGGCATTCCGTTTACGCCGCTGGAAATGTTGTACACGCCGGGGGCGGTGCTGGTGGGTATGGTGTATGAATTCCTGCCGTTCATGATCCTGCCGATCTATACCTCGCTTGAAAAGATTGACAACTCCCTGTACGAAGCCGCGGCAGACCTCGGCGCGAACGGACTCAAAACATTTGCGCGAGTCACGCTTCCGCTTTCGATGCCGGGCGTGGTGGCTGGCACGATCCTCGTGTTCATCCCCGTGATGGGAACGTTCATCGTCTCCGACATCCTCGGCGGGAGGCAGGTCATTCTGGTGGGCAACCTGATCCAGCGTCAATTCTTGGATGCACGCGACCCGACCTTCGGCTCCGCCGCTTCGTTGATCCTGATGATCCTAACCTTGATCGTGACGTATTTCTACACGCGGAAATTTGGCTTTGGAGAGGAGATTGTTGCGGCATGAACCCTCATCGTCGTCACCCCTTTATCTTTTCTTCGGCAATGCTGGTGTATGTGTTCTTGTATGCGCCGATCGTCGTGCTGGTTCTGTTCTCCTTCAACGCTTCGCGGGCGAACATCACGTTTGAAGGGTTTGTCTCAACCTTTAGCGACAAGACCGTGATGGATGGTAGTTTGGTCAAAGCCAGTCCCTGCGGTCCGTTCCATTGGTTCTGTGAACTCGCAAAAGATGACGATGTTACCGAGGCGGCGGGAAATACGCTGACCATTGCCATCATCTCCACGCTGGTCTCCTCGGTGATCGGAACCATGGCGGCGCTGTCGCTTCAACGATATGAATTCAAGTTGAAGCCCTTCTCGCAACTTTCGTTGTACATCCCCATCGTCATTCCAGAGATCGTGATGGGAATCGGCATCCTGACTCTCTTCAGTCAACTGTTTGGAGTTATTAACGGCTCTCTCGGCTTGACCGGCGATTCAAGACTCAGCATGGGCTTGGGTACCGTCATCGTCAGTCATATCGCCTTCAGCGTGCCTTTTGTCACTCTTGTGGTGCAAGCCCGTTTGCAAGGCTTCGATAAATCCTACGAAGAAGCCGCCATGGACTTAGGCGCGAACGAGTGGACGACGTTCCGCCGCGTCACGTTCCCCATGATCCTGCCCGGCGTTCTTTCAGGAGCGTTGCTGGCGTTCACCCTGTCGCTCGATGACTTCGTCATCACCTTCTTCACGAACGGACCTGGCTCAACGACACTGCCGATCTACGTCTACGGTCTGTTACGCCGTATCATCACACCGCAAGTTAATGCGCTGTCCACCGTTTGGATTCTGACAGTCTTTTCGGTAGTGTTGATTTTGCAATGGTTACAAAACCGCGAGGCGAAACAACATTAATTGTTCATCTTGTGATGTCACCCTGAGCGACAGCGAAGGGTCTCTTACCCGAGACGGAGATTCTTCGCTTCGCTCAGAATGACATTGCATAAAATGAGTATTTGGTTTCAGGTATTTCGCGGTATCTCCCGCGTTGCCAAAGTAATAAAATTTTTTTGAAAAGGAGAGAGAAATGAGTAATAAAAGAAATATGAAGTGGCTGGGACTGGTCATGGTGATCAGCATGATCCTCACAGCCTGCGGCGGGAACAAGCAATCCTCCGCCACCGAAGAGGCGGGCGGCAAAGTCACATCGTCTGGTTTTGCGTGCCCGGAGCCAAGCCCGCGCATGGACGTGACCTCGACGGAACTGAACGTCTTCGTGTGGACGGAATACTTCCCGCAAGATATGCTCGATTGCTTCGAACTCGTCTACGGCATCAAGTTGAACCGCGACGAATATTCGAGCAACGAGGAAATGTATGCCAAGGTCTCCGCGGGTGGAACAGCGTACGACCTCGTCCAGCCAACCGATTACATCGTCCCGTTGATGATTCGCCAAGGCTTGTTGCAGGAAATGGATCAATCCAAGTTGCCGAACTTGAAGAATATTGATTCAGGCTGGCTCAACAAGAGCTTCGACCCCGGCAATAAGTATAGCGTTCCCTATCTTGCTGGCACCGACTCCATTGTTGTGAACACCGACGCGGTCGAGAATGTGCCTCAATCGTGGGCAGACCTGTGGAAGCCTGAGTACGCCGGCAAGATGGTCTTCATTGACGACTCGCGCGCGGTCATCGGAGTTACTCTTCTGACGCTCGGTTATGACGTCAACACGACCGATCCCGCTCAACTCGATGAGGCGAAGGCAAAACTGGCTGAACTTGTTCCGAACATCAAAGTGTTCGACAGCGACAGCCCCAAGACTGCGTTGATCGCCGGCGATGTGGATCTTGGCATGGTCTGGACCGGCGAAGCGTTCATTGCCAATCAGGAGAATCCCGCCATTCAATACATTTATCCGACCGAAGGACCCATCCTTTGGCAGGATAACTTTGTCATGCTGAAAGATGCCGCTCACGCTGATGCGGCATATGCGTGGCTCAATTACATGATGCAAGGCGATGTCTTCTGGCTCACTATCCGCGATTTCCAATATACCAACCCGAACAAAGCCGCGGTGGAATACGCGAAGGAAAATCAGCCTGAGGTCTACAGCTCCTACGCCGATTCGCCGATCACCAATCCGCCCGCGGATGTGATCGCGAACGGACACGGCATCGAAGATGTCGGCGACGCCACGCCGCTCTACGATGATATTTGGGTGGAAGTAAAGGGCGGCAACTAGTTTTAAACGAAAGAGATAGGAGACTGGAGATTCGTATTCCAGTCTCCTGTCTTGATCTCCCCTCGCTTCTTTCGCAGGGGAAGCCTGATTCGGCTTCGGGTGCCAGTACCGCAAAGTTCACTTTGCGCTCGCGGAATGCTAGGCCAACTTAGGAAAGCGTAACAGTCGCAACAACACAAACTTGTCCGCCCCGACGCATGATTCGGATCGCGGAGCCAATCGAAAGGATTTTATGCGAGTTTTACTCGTAGGGGTTGGGGGAGTGGGGGAATCTATCGCCGCCATCGCAAAACCACGTGAGTGGATGAAGTTAATGGTGCTTGCTGATTACAACATTAAACGCGCCAAAGAGGTGCAAAAGAAATTAGGGGACGCGGAACGGTTTCCGAT
>JAXLVX010000131.1:0-3654 GCA_046328795.1 Anaerolineales bacterium
TTCAATTTCAAAATCCCAACCCGAAGCGTTGATGTCGATCGGCAGAACAGGCACGCCCATGCTCTTCGCGTCTGAAATATAGAACGCTACTTTCTCAGTCTGTCCCGCAGACGCCGAGAGCAACGCGGTCATGTATTCGGTTGGGTAGTTGGCTTTGAGGTACGCGGTCTGCACCGCGATCACGCCGTAATCTGCCGCATGAGATTTGTTGAATCCATAACGCGCAAACTCTTCCCAATCGCTGTAGATGGATTCGGCAACGCTTTGTTCCATCCCCTGCGTGATCGCGCCCTTCACAAATTTTGCGCGGTGCTTATCAATGTCTTCTTTTTTCTTTTTGGAGATCGCCTTACGCAATTCATCCGATTCGGAGGGTGTGTATCCCGCCAGTTCAACCGCGGCGCGCATGAGTTGTTCCTGATAGACAGGAATACCGAAAGTGTCTTGGAAGATCGGTTGCAGTGCGGGATGACGATATTCCACATCCGCTTCGCCGTGCATCCGCGCGATGTAATCGGGGATGAACGCCATCGGTCCTGGGCGATACAACGCGACCATGGCGATGATGTTATCCAGCGTCTTCGGCTTCATCTGGACGATCCAGCGCGTCATGCCGCCGCCTTCAACCTGGAACAAGCCAGCGGTCTGACCCGCGCCCATGATCTCGAACGATTTCGGATCGTCCAATGGAATATTATTCAGATCAAGTTTGACGCCATGTCGTTTCTCGATCAGGTCGCACGCTTTTGCCATCACGCTTAATGTGATGAGTCCGAGGAAGTCCACTTTCAACATGCCGAGCGATTCGAGGATGCCCATCTCGAACTGCGTCACCGTTTTGATCGGCGTCTCTTCCGAACCTGAGGTCGGACGATGAAGCGGCAGATATTCGATCATCGGCTTATCAGAGATCACTACGCCCGCCGCATGAGTTCCCGCGTTGCGAACCGTCCCTTCCATGCGAGCGGCGGTGTCAATCAACTCGCGCAGGTGCGGTTGCTCGTTATAGATCTTTTTGAAATCGGGGATCGCAAGCGCGTCTTCCATCGTGGTGTTGCGACCCGACACGAACGGCACAAGTTTTGCCACGCGATCCACTTCAGGAAGCGGAATGTCCATCACGCGCCCCACGTCGCGCAGCGCGGCTTTCGTGCCCATCGTGCCAAACGTGATGATCTGCGCAACCTTATCGCTTCCATATTTTCGCGTGCAATATTCAAGCATCTCGGCGCGGCGGTCATCGCGGAAATCCAGATCAATGTCGGGCATCGAGATGCGCCCAGGATTAAAAACCGCTCGAACAGCAGATCATGTTGAAGCGGGTCAACAACCGTGATCTCCAACACGTAGGCGACAATCGAACCTGCGGCAGACCCGCGCGCGTTGTACCAAATCCCATTTTCACGCGCGTGACGACACAAGTCCCAGACGATGAGGAAGTACGCGTCGAATCCCATTTTATTGACGACGCCCAACTCATACTCGATCCTTCGCGGACTTTCTGGCTGGTCGCCGATCCCCATACCTTTTCCTCGCCCCCTCCTCGCACAAATGGCGAAGGTAACTTGCGCAACCGTGAATCCATCAGGGACGGGGAACTCGGGCAGGTAGCCCTTGAACGACAAGTCCACGTTACAGCGTTCGGCAATGAGGAGCGTGTTGTTCAGCGACTCGGGCACTTCGGCAAAGGTCGACCTCATCTCCGCAGGCGCGCGGAGGTAGTACGGATCGTCAGACATGCGCATCCGCTCGGGGTCAGAAAGAAGCGACTGGGTCTGGATCGCCAGCATAATATCCTGCAATCGCGCGTCTTCTTGATTGATGTAATGCACGTCGTTCGTCGCGATGTAGTTCGCTGAATACTTCATCCCCATTTCGAGCAGTTTTTTGTTGAGGTCGGTGATCTCTTTGATGTTGTGCTGTTGCAGTTCGATGAAAAAATTGTCGCGCCCGAACACGTCGTAATACCAATTCATCCGCTTGACGGCTTCTTCATTGTTCCCATCCAACAGCAAGCGCGGAATCTCAGCCGACATGCACCCCGACGTAGCGATGATCCCCTCGGAATGTTTCATGCAACAAATCATGGTCAATGCGCGGATAATGGCCGAAGCCATCGAGTTGCGCGGCGGAGAAATCTTGAGCAGGTTTTGCTTAACCTGTTTCGTTTTTCGGCAAGCAACAGCAAGTGTGGGGGGTTCTGTCGAGTTTGGGTCGCGGTCGTTCATCGTCCGCGCCGCCATGTACGCTTCCACGCCGATGATCGGCTTGATCCCCTCGTTGGTCGCGGCTTTGTAAAAATCCATCACCCCGAACATCGTGCCATGATCCGTGATGGCGACCGCGTTCATTTCCAACTCCTTCACGCGCTTGACGAGTTTCTTGATGTTCGAGAAACCGTCGAGCAGTGAATATTCGGTGTGAACGTGGAGGTGGGTGAAAGACATTTCAGTGACCAGTGATCAGTTATCAGTGGGATAGCGGCATTATAGCACGGGTGTTCGAGAATGAAGTTTAAAATATTTGTTCCCCGTTTTAGGCACGTACGTTCAGGTTTGATTCTTTGATGTTCGAGTTATATGGCAGTAGTCACTACTTGCACAAAAGAATCAACTAGCTTTTTTCACACCCCACGACACCTGGATTTGCGTCCCCTGCCCCGGCTTGGAGGAAATACTCACCAACGCGCCGATCAAGTCTGCGCGTTCGTACATGCCTGCCAGACCGTAATGTTTATTGGCAACCATGTCATCGAGCGGCAGGTTGATTTCTGCGGCGAAGCCAATGCCATCATCCGCCACAGCGAGGCGAATCCACTCTTCGCTCAACTCTCCGGTAATAGTGATCGAATTGGCTCGAGAATATTTCAACGCGTTCTCGCAGGCTTCCTGCGCAATACGGTACAGGTTATTCTCCACTACTTCGGGATACCTGCACACTCCATCCATCTGAATCTCGGCAACGATGCGCATGTTGTCATGGCTTCTTTCTGCGAGGGTATCTGCCAGCCCTTCGAGCGCGAATTTCAAACCATAGATCAGGCTTGGGGGACGCAAATCGCTGACGATCTCACGAATCTGTTGAATCAGGCGGCTGTAAGATTCGCCAAAGCCCGGCACTTGCGAGAGTTCCTGATGCTTGTCCAGTATTACCGCCATTTCATTTAACACGCTGTCGTGCAAGTCGCGCCCCAGGCGGTTCCGCTCCTCCTCATACCGCGTGAGGTTCGCGTGATACATCGCTTTGAGTCGTTCGGTCTGGATGATATTGCTCAACGCGATCCCCGTCTGATTAGCGAGCGATTGCAAGATCGGAAGTTCCGCTTGTGGGTAGTGATCGTCGGGATCGCGGCGGCCCAACAACCAGACTCCAATGAGGTCGGACCCAACGTGCAACGGGAGGATGAGGCGGACCCAGTCGAAGGGCGGATCGTTTTCAAGTTGGCGATTCAGGCCGCCCGTCGAAAATGACGCGAGCCATTTGGTCAACGCCTCTTCCCGGACCTGGTCGCTGGTCACGCCATCGGACGCCATCACCTGCGCCGACGGATTCGCGCTCCGCACCACAATATATTGCCGAATGAGCAGGCTCGGAAAAACTTCTTCGCTCAATAACTTCATAAGGTCTTGCAGTGTATCGCTGGCAATAATGCGA
>JAXLVX010000132.1:0-3632 GCA_046328795.1 Anaerolineales bacterium
GGACGGCGAGGTCTTCCTCTTCTTCGAGCAATTTGATGAATGGGCGTTCCAGCCGCGCGTAGATGTTCCAATCGAGGCGGCGCAGGTCGTCGCCGGGCGCGTAGTTGCGATAGTCGGCAAACTCCACGCTGGAGCCGCGCCGCGAGGAACGACGCTCGCCCTTCATCGCGCCGCTGCGCACGCGCGAGGCGATGAGGGTGAGTTGGTTTAATTTGCGGAGCGTTGTTTCATCGAAAAGCATTTTTTACCACGAAGGACACAAAGGTCACGAAGGATTTTTCGTGAGGTCTTAAAAACTTTGTGTTCTTCGTGCCCTTTGTGGTTAATTGGTTTGGGGTTGAAGTTCTGCGAGGAGTTCGCCAATGACATCATCAGTGCGAATCCCCTCTGCCAGCCCATCGAAGTTCAACAACAGACGATGCCTCAGCGCGGCGGGGGCGACGGCTTTGATATCGTCGAAGGCGACGTTGAAGCGACCGTTCAACAGCGCGGTCACTTTGGCGCCCAACGTCAACGCTTGCGCGCCGCGCGGCGAGACTCCGTAGCGCACAAATTTTTTCACCAGAGGCGAACCGTTCGGGTCATCGGGATGCGTGGCGAGCACCAAACGCGCCACAAAATCTTTGACGTGCGACGCCATCGGCACGCCGCGCGCCAATTCGCGCATCTCCAGAATTTCCGCGCCGCTGACGACCTTGTTCGCCGACGGAGATTCTTTGCCCGTTGTGCGATCCATGATCTCGACCATCTCAGCCGCGCTCGGCATGTTCACATTGACCTTGAAAAAGAAACGATCCAATTGCGCCTCAGGCAATGGATACGTCCCTTCCATTTCAAGCGGATTCTGAGTCGCCATCACGAAGAACGGCTCATCGAGGCGATACGTCTTCTGCGCCGCCGTCACCGAAGTCTCTTGCATGGCTTCGAGCAACGCGGACTGGGTCTTCGGCGTGGCGCGGTTGATCTCGTCCGCCAGAATCAAATTGGCGAACACCGGGCCATGGCGGAAACGAAACTCGCGCTGACCGTTCGAGTCGCTGAGCATCTCCGTGCCGATGATGTCGGCGGGCATCATGTCCGGCGTAAATTGGATGCGCGAGAATTTCAAATCCAGCGCTTCGCCGAGCGTGCGGATCAACATCGTTTTGCCGAGTCCCGGCACGCCTTCGAGCAAGACGTGCCCGCCCGCGAGGATGCTCACCAGCACGTGCCGCACCACGTCGCCTTGCCCGACGATGACTCGTCCCACTTCGGTTTCGATCTTTTCCGCGCGCTCGCGGAATTGGTCAACAGATAAAGTCATGGTCTCTCCATCTTGTGGCGCAATTTGGCAAATTGCGCTACGGTTTCAACGAATCGAAATAATTTTTGATGATCTGAATGAACGCGGGCGGAACGTTTCCGTTTTCGATCGCCTCGTTATTCACCTGCTGGTATTGCGAATACACTTCGTTATACGGAACCGTGCTTTCGCCGGGTTCGCCGGGCGTCGTCGGTCCCTGCCCGATCACCTCGCCGCTGTTCGGGTCGGAGGGCGGCAAGGTCACTTGTTCGCCGCCTTCGCCTCCCAACAATTGCGGCGCGTAAATTTGTTCGTAGGATGATTCGCCGCCGTCGCCGGGTCCGTTGTTCTGCGCGATGGGATCGCTCCCCGCTTCGTTTCCGCTTTGGGACTCGCCCGATTCATTTCCGGACCCTGAGCCTGAGCCGCCCTCCCCGGAGTTTTGCCCACCTTGATTCCCCCCGCTCGCCTGCTGACCTCCGCCTCCTGCGGCTATGACCTGCCCCGCGCCTTGTTGCAGTTGACTCGCGGCTTGGCTTGCGGCTTGCGACGATGCGGCTTGCTGTCCCGCTTGCGCGAGAGATTGCGCGGCGTTTTGCAAAGCCTGTTGCGCCGAGGCGGTGTCGCCGTTTTGCAACGCCTCCGCCGCTTGATTCAACTGATCTGCTAATTCAGGGTTCGTAGATTGAAGCGACTCTGCCATCGCGCTCAACTGCTCGGCAAGTTGCGCCTGCTCTTCCGCGCTCAACTGGCTGGGGTCAATGTTCGCCAGTTCGGTCGCGGCGTTGACGGCGTTGCCCTGCGCCAACTGCTCTCCCACCGATTCAAGCGGACTGCCGTTTTGATTCGCAAGTTCGTTTCCCGCCTCTTGCAACGCCTCGCCCATTTGCTGAGCCTGCGGGTCTGAAAGTTCTTGCAATTGTTCGCCGGTATTGGTCAACACCGACACTGAATTTTCGAGCGACGGATTATCTTGCAAGGCTTGCTGCGCCTCTTTGAGCGGTTCGGTGAGCGCTTGCTTTTGTTCGTCGGTTAGCGCGTCGTTCGCTTCGATCTGTTGGATGATCTCTTCGATCTGGGTCACTTGTTCCTGCACGGCTTGTTCGACGTTACGCGCCTGTTGCGCGGCTTGAAACATCGCCTCGCCGCGGAACCAGACGAGGGCGGTCAACGCGATGCACAGCAGGGCGATGAGTCCTTCGCGGGGATTCGTTCGCAGGGGAAGGTCGCGGCGCGGATTCACGTTGCGAGCGGCGGTCACCGCGTCGGCGAGTTGGCGATCGAGAATCTCAGGCGGGATGCGGCTGGGGTGGCGAGTCAGCTCGACGGCGGTGCTGACTCGTTCCTCCAAATGGAAGAGAAGGTCGAAGCGGCGCGCGGCGTCGAGGGGACGAATCCGCCGGAGGGCGGCGATCAATCCAAAAAGAATTGCGGCGAGGAGCGATGCCGAGAGAACGAGCGTGAGGAATTCAGCCCGCAGAATTTTGGCTTGATACAACAGGAGCGAACCGACGATAAGCGATGCCAGCAAGCCCGCGATCAAGCCGCGCAAAGACCATGTGAGGGCGCGTTGCAATCGCAGGCGGCGTATCCAAGCGTGGAGGGGCTGGTTCAGTTCGGCGATGGCTGACATGAGTTCAACGCTCCGGGCGTTTCACTAATTGAATGCTGAGGAAGATCAAGAGCAAGGTGAAGCCTGTATAGAACAGGACGTACACGATCCACGGCGAGGGGAGGAAGGCAGGACTGTTCGACCCGAACATTTGAGTCGTAGTGTAGAACAGGCTTTGATCTTCCACGAGGATCACTTCGCTGATGATCGCCGCCATGAGCGGGTTCGTACAAACCAGCGCCCAGATGATCAAGCCCAGAAAGTATTCGACAACTTCATTGACAATGCTGTTATAGGAAAGCGCCTCTGTGTACGCGACGAGGAAGAAGATGAACACGATCACGAGGAATGAAAAGAGGATCGCGGCATACGAACTGACGGTGGCGGCGAGCGTCCGTTTGAGGAGGCTGGAGAAGAAGATGCCCAGCGTGCAAAAAAAGACCGCGGTGACGATCAGCATCAACCCGGAGGCGATCATTTCGCCCAAGCCAACGCCGCCCAATAAAAACGCGATGCTTTGCAGGGGGATGGCGGTGAGGATCAACAGAAGGATGTAAGCAAACGCGGAGCCAAGTTTGCCCAACACCAGCGAACGCGCCGAGAGCAATGTGGTGCGCAGGATTTCGTAGGTCTGGTGTTCGCGTTCGGAGGTGATCGCCCCGGCGGTGAGACCGGGCGCGATGAAACTGACCAGCAGGAGTTCGAGCAAGACCACCGTGCCGAAGATCGCTTTACCGG
>JAXLVX010000133.1:0-3587 GCA_046328795.1 Anaerolineales bacterium
CCCTCATTCTCACCGGCGGAACGCGAAGCATTGATGCGAACCGCGGTCGCCGCGCGCGATTCGTTGAACGGTTTTCGTTTGATCGCAGGCACCGGCACGCCGAGTCTTTCTGAAACCATCGAGTTGACCAAACTCGCGTTCGATCTGGGCTGCGACGCGACATTGATCGTGCCGCCGTATTACTTCCGCAAAGCCGCCGACGGAGGGCTGTTCAACTGGTTCAGCGAGGTGATCCGCAAAGCCGTCCCAGCCGATAAATATGTGATTGGGTATCACATCCCGCCGCTGACGGGAATCGGGTTTTCCATCGAGTTGTTGAAGCGCTTGAAAGACTCGTTCCCGGTTCAATTCGCGGGAATCAAAGATTCTTCACACGACGCCGACCTCGCGCGGACTCTCGGCGAAACGTTCGGCGAAGATCTCCTCGTGTTGAACGGAACCGATTCGTATCTTCAACTTGCCATGCAACATAAAGCCGCCGGTTGTATCACCGCGCCCGCGAATATCATTTCGCCCGAGTTGCGAGAGGTTTGGGATTTGGAAAACAATGGGAAAGACTCAACCGAAGCGCAACAAAGAATTACCGAGAAGCGGCACGCTCTCGAAAAATATCCGCCTTTTCCGCCGACGTTGAAAGCCCTGCTCCACCGCATGTATGATCTGCCGCGCTGGAATGTTCAACCGCCATTAGAATCGCTCTCAGCAGAGTTGGAAGAGAAAGCCCTGCAAGAATTTGAGGCGCTTCGCTAAACAACAACTCCGTCTTCGCCGATCATTTTTAGGAAGGCTTCAACAACCTTCGGATCAAAGTGCGCGCCGGAAAGCGATTTGATGTGACTGAGCGTCTGCTCTTTCGACCAAGCGGGGCGATATGGGCGGTCTGAACGCAACGCATCCCACACATCCACTACGGCAAAAACGCGAGCCGAAAGAGGAATAGACTCCGCCTTCAACCCGCGCGGATAGCCGGAGCCGTCCCAGCGTTCATGATGGCAATAGGGAATATCCAAGGCGGGACGAAGGTAATCAATTTTCGAAAGCAAGTTATAGGCATACACCGGGTGCTGGCGCATGATCTCCCATTCTTCGCTGGTCAGCACATCCGGCTTCAGCAGGATCCGATCCGGGATGCCCATCTTGCCGATGTCGTGGAGGAGCGCGCCGCGGCGAATTTGCACGCGATCCTTTTCGCTTACGCCCATTGCCTCCGCCAGTTTGAGGGTCAGGTTTGTCACTCGCTGAGTGTGTCCCTCGGTCTCTTTATCGCGCAGATCAAGCGCGTCAGACCAGCCTTCGAGCGTGGTCTCGTAGGCGAGACCAAGTTCGATGTTCGTGCGTTGGAGGTTTTCGAAGAGAGAGGCGCTATCGAGGGCAAGCGCAGCCTGCCCGGCGAGCGATTCGAAGAAATCCATCCATTCAGGGTCGGGGATCAATGGCGCGCGATTGAGCGCCTCCAACACGCCTTTGACCTCCCCTTTCGCGATCAACGGCATGCCGTGATAGCCTATGAAGCCTTCGATCTCAAATAGAGGATGATCTTCTCCGTACGTTCTCACATCTTCCACGTTAACCGCTTCACGATGAAGCGCGGCGAACCCGGCAAAACTTTCTCCCACGCGCAAGGTGGCGCCTTCGATCCCTCGCATGCGATAGCCGATCCCCTCGAAGAATTCAAGCACATGCATGGTTTCATTGAGAAGAAAAATAGACGCCGCTTCCACATGCAAATGATTGACGACTTGTTGCAGAATGGTATGTAATGTGAGGCGCAGATCGGTCCCGCTGGCGATGAACATATCTATCGTGCGCAGGGCTTTGAGCCGCTCCACCTGAAGTTTGATCTGCCCTTCGGACAGCTTCCTTTCCGTCATATCCACCATCAACCCCTGCCAGACAAGCGGGTTGCCTTCCGAATCGTGAAGCAGCGCCGCTTGGTCGCGCACCCACACGATGCTGCCGTCGCGCGCGATCATGCGATATTCTTCGTCAAACGATTCGGTTTCCTCTTTCAATTTGTCCGCCGCGCCAAGCACGCGCGCGCGGTCTTCGGGATGCAATACTTTCTGCCAAAAGGTTGGGTCTTTCAGCCACTCTTCTTGTGTATAACCGAGGAAATCTTTGATCTGAGGACTCACATACTCTGTGAAGCCTACATTGTTGACAGGATTCGTATACACCACCACAGGCAATTGTTCGACCAAAGTTCGATATCTTGCTTCCGCCGAGCGAAGATTTTCAGCCGACTGTTTACGCTCCATGGAAAGCGCTACCTGTATCGAGACGAACTTCAAAATATCCAAATCGCGCTGACTGTATCGTATTCCCTGCGTATAGGTCTGAACCGCCATAACGCCGATGGTTTCATTTTCGATCTTAAGCGGCACGCCAAGCCAATCAATAGAACGTGTGCCGGCAGTTTCAAGCTGTCCCTCCTTCTCCAACTTCTTCATGGTTTCAGATTTTCCGAAGAGCGGCGCTCCATTTCGAAGCACATACGAGGTCAGTCCATTTCCCAGAGGGGCTGTGCCCGGGGCAACGTCGTTCTCATCTACAAAATAGGGGAATCGAAGTAAGTTTGTCTTCTTGTCATACAAGGCGATAAAGAAATTATCTGCGAACATCACGCTCCGCAAAGCCTCGTGGATCGCCCGATAGAATTCATCCATGCCACCGCTCAGGCTTGCGGCATCGTTGATGCGATAGATCGCCGATTGCAGAGCATCCGCGCGCATACGCTCGGTAATGTCAACCAACATGCCTTGCATAATGGGAAGCGCGCCTCCTTGCGGAGGAATAACAAGAGCATCATCGCGCACCCATACCTCGCTTCCATCGCGCCTCCTCATGCGATAGGTTAAAGAAAATGTCCGGTCGCCGCTTGTATAATCCTGCTCTTCGATAGACGCATGAGTATCCAGATCATCGGGATGTACTTGGCGGCGCCATAAAGTAGGATCTGCCATCCATTCTTCCGGGGTAAACCCCAAAAGCGACTCGATCTGCGGGCTGACATAAAACCAAGTTCCTGTTTTGCTCAACTCCGCCGTATACACCACCACCGGCAGACGTTCGACCAATTCACGATATTTCGTCTCCGCTTCTCGCAGCGCATCCTCGGCGATCCTCTTTTCCGCTAATTCCTGCTGTCTCGCGGTATATAAACGCGCATTCTTGATGGCAATGGCGGCAAGTTCGGCGAAACGCGCAAGCAATTCAACATCTTCAGCGCTGAACGTACGCCCCGGTTTAGCATCTGAAATTTCCAACACTCCCATGATGCGCGCCTCCAAGAGAAGCGGAACGCTTGCTATGGCGCGAGCGCGGGTATCCTCAAATTTAGACGACCGCCCAGACCAAGCGAGATAATCTGGAATATTCATCGGAACGCCATCCCGCCACACTTTGCCAGCCAACCCTTCGCCTCGCTGCAACTTCACGCCGCGGTATTTCTGCTCCTCTCCGCACGCCAGCACAAGCGTGATCTCAGCGTCGTCGGGCGCAGTAAGATAGATAGACCCGCTCACAGTATCGAACAAATTCGTGACCTGCGTCAGGATTTCCTGAAGGACCTCAGAGAGTTCTGTTTG
>JAXLVX010000134.1:0-3414 GCA_046328795.1 Anaerolineales bacterium
GAAGATAAGCAGGAATATTTTCCGTCTCACTTTTGCTGTAAATAGTCAACAACCAGATCTCATCATCCTGCCGCTTGAAATAATAGATCACTCGCACGCCGCCACTCTTGCCTTTACCAGAGATTCCCCAGCGGACTTTCCTCACACCACCGGAACTCGGAACAACCTTCCCTGCCTCTGGGTATTTAAGTAGAAAACCCTGCAAACCCAGATATTCATCTTCAGATAGAAAATCATAAACATGTTTCGTAAAGGCAGTGGCTTCGATGAACTCCATTTTCAGATTATACGGCTTTGCCGTATATACGTCAACCTTTCACTTGACGACATATATTGATCAATCTGCGGCGGCTTCGGCAACCTCGACTTGAGGCTGGTGCGGCTTGACGTTGAATAACTTGAACGCCCACTGTACCGATGGTCCGATCAGGATCGCGAAGACCAACGTCCCCACCCCCAGCGGACCTCCCAACAGCCAGCCGACGGCGACAACGACAAGTTCAAGCGCGCCGCGCGCGAGGCGGATGCTGACGCCGGTGACCCGGTGAATCGCGAGCATCATGCTATCGCGCGGGCCCGCGCCCGCGTCCACGCCGATGTAGACGGCGGTGGCGATTCCCTGCACGAGGATGCCTGCCAGAAAGAAAAGGATTTGCAAAACCAAATTGCCGGTTGGAGATGGAAGAATCCGCAAACACAAGTCTAGCCATGGACCGATACTAAGGATATTCCCCAACGTTCCCCAGCCTACTTTTTCACGCAATATCAACGCGAGGATCAGCACCGTGAAGCCGACGAAGATTGTCATCCGCCCGATGGTGATCCCGAAAATATCTGCCAGCGCGATCTCGAAGACGAGCCACGTGCTTGTCCCCACGTCGGCACGGATGAGCAGGGCTAGGGCGAGTCCGTAAAGGAGAAATCCGAATTGAATGACGAGAAAATCGCGAGGGAAGGTCTTCCAGCGAATGGGCTTGAGCATGAGTCTCCTGTTATCTCCGCGCTTCGACTTCGCGGCGCGAACATCACGCGCCACTCCGCTCAGCGCGGAGATAACGATGGTATCACCCATGATAAACTTACGCCATGCGGAAAATATTTGAGGCGCATCGGGATCAATTCACGATCAGCACAGACAATTCCCGCTTCGATATAGACGCGATCTGCGATTTTCTCTCCCGCGCCTACTGGTCAAAGGGACGTCCGCGCGAACGGACGGAACGAGCGTTAGACAACTCACTCGTCTTTGGGCTGTATGATGGCGAGAAACAAATTGGTCTCGCTCGCGTGGTCACTGATTACGCCATCTTCGCCTATCTCTGCGATGTCTTCATCCACGAAGACTATCGCGCGCGCGGACTCGGCAAGTGGCTGATCGAAACCATCCACAATCACCCGGACTTGCAAGGCTTGCGCCGGTGGACTCTCGCCACGCGCGACGCGCACGAACTCTATAAACAATTCGGCTGGGATGCGCTGAGCAACCCTGAAAGTTGGATGGAAATTTTTCGTCCGTTTCCCGGCGAAGGAAGAGATTGAGTCGTCACCTCATCAATAGCAAAGACCATATTGATGAAAGGACGATCATGACACATTATAAATACTTGATCATCGGTGGCGGGCTGGGAGGCGACGCGGCAACACGCGGAATCCGCGAAGTGGATGCAGACGGCTCGATCGGACTCCTCAGCGCGGAAACCGACGCGCCTTACATGCGCCCGAATCTTTCAAAGGGCTTGTGGAAGGGACGCCCGGTCGAAAAGATCTGGCGCAAGACCGAAGACCGCGCCGAATTATTGTTGGGGCGCAAAGTGACCGCGTTCGATGCAAAGAAGAAATCTGTGACTGACGACAAGGGCGGCGAGTACACCTACGACAAATTGCTCATCGCCACAGGCGGGACGCCGATCCGTTTGCCGTTCGGCGGAGACGACATTATTTATTTCCGCAGTTTCCAGCATTATCAACGCCTGCGAAAACTGGCGGATGAAAAGAACGATTTCGTCGTCATCGGCGGCGGGTTCATCGGTTCCGAGATCGCCGCGGGGCTGACGATGGTCGGCAAAAAAGTGACGATGATCTTCCTCGAAGACGCCATCGGCGCCGCGATGTATCCGAGCGACCTCGCGCATTTCCTCAACGACTATTATCGCGAGAAAGGCGTGGAGGTGATCGCCAACGATTCCGTCGCGGACATTCAAAAGGAGGGAGACCGCCTCACGGTCCGGACGAAGAACGGCCGCGCGATCGAAGCGGACGGCATCGTGGCGGGAATCGGGGTGCGTCCGAACGTCGCGCTGGCGCAAGAGGCGGGGTTGAACGTCGAAAACGGAATCATCGTGAACGAAAAGTTGGAAACATCCATCCCCGATGTGTACGCCGCCGGTGATGCGGCGAACTTCTTCCATGCCGGGCTGGGAAAACGCGCGCGCGTGGAGCATGAAGAGAACGCCGTCGCGATGGGCATGCTGGCAGGCAGGAACATGGCGGGCGCAAGCGAAACGTACGCTCACACGCCGATGTTCTATTCGGATCTATTCGATCTTGGGTACGAGGCTGTCGGCGAGATGAGCAGTAAGATGGAAACGGTGTCCGATTGGGAGGAGCCGTTCAAAAAAGGCGTTGTTTATTACCTCGCCGAGGGACGCGTGCGCGGCGTGCTGTTATGGAACGTGTGGAAAAAACTAGACGATGCCCGCGCGTTGCTGACGGAAAAGGGTCCGTTCAAGGCGGAGGATTTGATCGGGCGGATCAAAGGCGAATGATAAAAAACTCGGAGGTCTGGCAGACCTCCGAGTTTTTGTTTCAGGCTGGTTACCCTACAGAATCTTTTTGGACGCAGACCCTTGCACCGACCGCAAGGGCAGGTGAAAACGCTGATTTCGCTGATCAAAAAGAAAATCTGCGTTTTCAGCGTGCATCAGCGTCCCGATTTTGAAAGTGTAAGTAACCAATGTTTCAGGCTAATCGTTGTTGATACCCGACGCCCGTGAGTTCATCGTGAAGCCGCACCACGTCTGGCACAGGCTGTGACGCGCCGATCTGCTCGACAAATTTGCACACGCTGAAATTGCGGCTCGCGTTTTCGTATTCGGCCAGCCATTGTTCCAATTGGTTATCGGTTCCTTCGCGCGGAAACTTGACTTTAATTCCGCGCACCCGAGCGCGCGATGGCTTGGGAGTTAATCGCGCGCGGTAGCAATCCTGCTTTCCGCATAGCAGCGCGTACAACGGATCGCAGTTGAACTCGCTCATCATCTTCCTCGTGGCATCGTCGCGCGGATCGAAGTCCCTGCCTAGCACGATCACCCTCGCCCCCCGAAAAGTTTCGTAGATGCGAAAGCCGTATTGACCATATTTCGTCGCCGCCAGTTTGCGAACCATATCGAAGATTTCCGCTTTCGGCGAACGCTT
>JAXLVX010000135.1:0-3362 GCA_046328795.1 Anaerolineales bacterium
GGCGTGGTTGGGCAGATCGCGCCGTGGAATTATCCGCTGATGATGGCGGCGTGGAAGATCGGTCCCGCGCTCGCGGCGGGATGCACCATCGTGTTGAAACCCGCGCCTGGCACGCCTCTCACGACGCTGATGTTTGGCGAGATCATCAAAGAGGCGGGCATCCCCGACGGCGTGGTCAACATCATCTCTGGCGGCAACGACGCGGGTCAAGCCATCGTCGAGCATCCCGATGTGCGCATGGTGAGTCTCACGGGTTCAACTGGAACTGGCAAGAAAATTATGAAGACTGCGGCGGATACGTTGAAGCGCGTGCATCTCGAACTCGGAGGCAAGGCGCCGTTCATCGTGTTCGACGATTCCGATCCCGAACTCGTTGCGGCGAAAGCGTCCATGGCGGCGACGCTCAACACGGGACAAGACTGCACGGCGGCGACTCGGCTTTACGTCGAGCGAGGCAAGTCGAAGGTCATGCAAGAAGCGGTTGTCGAGGCGATGAAGAACGTCAAGGTGGGGCTTCCGTTTGAAGATGGAGTCCAGATGGGTCCGCTGATCTCCAAAGTCCAGCGCGAGCGCGTGTCGGGTTATGTGGATCGCGCGAAATCGGCGGGCGCGAAAATTCTCACGGGCGGCGGCGTGCCGAAGGGATTCGAGAACGGCTATTACTACGAGCCGACCGTCGTTGCGAACGTGCAACAGGATTCTGAAATTGTGCAGAACGAAGTGTTCGGACCCGTGATCACCGTGCAGGAATTTTCGGATGAAGCCGACGCGCTGAGCAAGGGCAACGATGTGTTGTACGGACTCGCCGCTTCGATCTTCACCCGCGACATCGGACGCGCGATGCGCCTCTCTTCTCAACTGGAGTTTGGTACAGTTTGGGTCAACGATCATCTCCCCCTCACCTCCGAAACCCCGCACGGCGGATTCAAGCAATCAGGCTTCGGCAAGGATCTGTCTGCGGAAGCGATCGGCGATTATCAGATCACGAAGCATGTGATGGTGGCGCAGAGTTAAGAGAGAATTGGAGGATTGGAGAATTGGTTTTGGTAATTGGTAATTGGTAATTGGTAAATAGTAATTGAGGATGAGGCGATGGAACGTCTCATCCTCAATTCTCTAGTTCTCTAATTCTCAAAACTCAATTACCAATTACTATTTACTTTGTCGTGACAGGTTCGGGTTTGACGCCCGAAGAAACTTTCTCTTTCTTCCCCCTGCGTAAAAATTGGGAGAACGTTTCCCATTTTTGTTTCAACGTCGTGCCGTAGACAACGCCCATGATCGCCACGCCGAGATCGTAGTTGCCGAGTTCGCGCATGATGGTGGCGACATCCCACGCGGGAGGCGTGCCGCCCATTGCGTAACTGTGCGGACGGGTAAACGCGAGCAAGCCCTCCCGTCCGTGCGATGTGCCGATGCCCGAATCTTTCACGCCGCCGAACGGGAGCAGGGGAATCCCGAATTGAGCGAGGCTGTCGTTGGTGATGATGGACGACGCGTTGATCCGATCCGCGATCCGTTTTGCCCGCGCCTGATCTTTGGTGTACACCGAAGCGAAGAGACCGAACGCGCTGTCGTTGGCGAGGCGGATGGCTTCCTCTTCATCCCGCACCTTCATAATTGGCAGGATCGGTCCAAAGGTTTCCTCGCGCATCAATTTCATGGAATGGTTCACGTCCACCATGACCATCGGCTTGTAGAACGCGCCCTGTTCCTTGCCTCCGCATACAATGCGCGCGCCTTTCTCAACGGCTTCTTTGACGTGATTTTCGATAATCTGAATCTGGCGCGGGTCGGTGATGGGACCCATAAAATACGGGCTGTCCTTTTCCAGCGTGAATCCGCTGGCGATCTTCTCGGTGTATTTGACGGCGGCTTGGACGAATTCATCGTACTTCGATTCGACGACGTACGCGCGTTCCACCGCCACGCAGGACTGACCCGAATTAAAGTACGCGCCCCAGGTGATCCAACGCGCGGCGGAATCGATGTCCGCGTCTTCGAGGATGATCGCCGCGTCCTTGCTCCCGAGTTCGAGCGTGACGGGAATCAAGTCCTCCGCCACACTCTGCATGATCTTCTTGCCCGTGACGGTGGAGCCTGTGACGAAAATATAGTCGGGCTTGCTTTTGGTGAGCGCCGCGCCGACTCTTCCATCTCCGTGCACCACACGGACGAACGGCGCGAGTTCTGGCACGCTGTTGAACAGTTTTTCGATCAGCGCTCCGACGGCAGGCGTCACTTCCGAAACTTTTAGCACAACCGTGTTACCCGCGAGCAACGCGGCAAACATCGGCGTGATCGAAATGAGCAAAGGATAATTCCACGGTGAAATGATCGCCGCTACGCCATACGGACGATGCTCTACGTAGGATCGCTTTGTGAAGTACAAGCCCGATGAGACGCGTCGTCGTTTTAACCACGTCGCGGCTTTGGCGCGATTTTGCGCCAGCATGTCCACCGAGACGAAAAGTTCGATCAGGCTGTCCTGTCTGTTCTTGCCCGTGCTTTGGCTGACCACGCTGGAGATTTCGTCGCGCTGGTCAATTAACAACTGCTGGAATTTTTTCAGAATGCGCGCGCGTTCTTTGACCGATTTCGCGCTCCACACGGAAAAAGATGCGCGCATATCGTCCACCGCCTGTTTCACTTCTTCGGGCGTGGACATCGTCACTTCGCCGAACTGAGTCCCGTTCGCTGGGTTGATGAAGGCAAGTTTTTCTCGATCCATGATTTGCTCCTCGGCTTTTTACACGTATGATAGACTTTGACGGTACTAACCCAAAAACCTGTTTGGACGCAGATAAACGCTGATTCACGCTGATTGAAAAGAAAATCTGCGTTTTCTGCGCGCTTCGCGGTCAGCGTCCCGATTAATTTTCTGAACATTGCAATTATAAGCCTGATAGCCAATACCCAGAAAAGGATATTTTATGACCAGCCAACTTTACCAAGACAACTTTCCTCACATGACCCCCGCGTGGAGTCGCATCTTCAACTTCGTCGCCGAACGAGCGGAAGGGTCGTACATCTACACCGACGACGGGCGCAAACTGCTCGACTTCACCTGCGGCATCGGCGTGACGAATACGGGTCATTGCCATCCGAAAGTCGTCGAAGCGATTCGCGAGCAGGCGGGCAGTTTCATCCACGCGCAGGCGAACATCGTCATCCATAAGCCGATGCTGGAACTCGTCGAAGAACTGCGGAAAATTTCTCCGCCTTCGATCGATTCGTTTTACTTCGCCAACTCAGGCGCGGAGGCATTGGAGAACGCGGTCAAGATCGCCAAAGTCGTGACGGGCAGACCGAACGTGATCGTCTTCAACGGCTCCTTCCACGGGCGGACTCACGCCACGATG
>JAXLVX010000136.1:0-3260 GCA_046328795.1 Anaerolineales bacterium
TTTGTGTTCGGCTTCCCCGGTCTCTATTCCACGCCGGACGGTCCGCGCGCGAAACATTGTTCGCACATGATGGGCATCCTGCCCGCTCACCGCGATTCAGGCGTCGGCTTCGCGTTGAAGCGCGCGCAATGGCAAATGGTTCGCCATCAAGGGCTCGATCACATCACGTGGACGTACGACCCATTGCTCAGTCGCAACGCGTACCTCAACATCACAAAACTCGGCGCGGTCTGCAACACCTATCGCCGCTCGGAATACGGCGACATGCGCGACGGTCTCAACGCGGGCTTGCCCTCCGACCGTTTTCAAGTGGATTGGTGGATCACCACCCGCCGCGTCGAACGACGCCTCAGCAAACGAGTCCGCAAGCCGCTCAAACTGGATGACTTTTTGAAAGCGGATCTGCAACCCCTCTACACGCCTCTTTCCTCGACGGGCAGCCTGCCTCGCCCGCCTCAACATTTTTCTCCCCTCGAGGGACGGCTCGCCCTCGCCGAGATCCCCTCCGATTTCAACGCGCTCAAAGCGGAAGATTTCTCGCTCGCGCAAGATTGGCGCGCCTTCACGCGCGACGTGTTCGAGTCGGCGTTCTCTGCCGGGTACATCGTCACCGATTTTATCTTCGACAGCGGCAGGAGTTTTTACGCGCTCTCGTACGGCGAAACGACCTTGCAATAATGTGATGGTAACTAATGACGAGCAAGAGCGTCTTAGATGTGTGAAGACAACGAGACCCGATATCGAACATTGGTGGGCAGTGGAGGCGATGATCGCCTCATACAATCACGTGTATCAAGTGATCTATGGCACGCGCTACCAAGAAACCGGTCCGATCGGCGTGTCCATTTACGATAACGCTCCCATCGCTTCCTTCCATTACGAATTCCTCGCCCTCAGCGCGGACATCCACAAAGTGACCGACGCCATCCGCGCCTACCCGATGCCCCGCGATAAAAAGCACATCGTCAACATTTTTCATCCATCCCCGGTTGACCATACCCTCAAAGAACATTTTTCCACACTCGGGCACGAGTTCGTGCGCACGGGTCCCATTCTCGGATACAACCTGCCTTTGCAGGTCAGCACGATCCCGCTGAACATTCACAAGGCGAAAACGTTGAATCAGACCGAAGCCGCCAACAACAGCCTGACGGTCGAGGGCGAGCGGATTCATCTGCAAACCCTGCGCGATAAACACATCCACAATTTTTACGTCAAGGAAGAGGGGCAGGCGGTGGGCTGGGTCCAACTCGTGACGAAATATCCGAATGTTGGGTACATCAATCAACTGTATGTGCTGGAGGAATTCCGCAAGCGGAGGTTTGCCTCCACGTTGATCCATGCCGCGCATTCCGAAGCGATCAAACTGGGGATGAAGCGCATGGTCGCCATCCCTTCCGATATGTCTCTGCATTTGTTCCGGCGGATGGGGTATCGTCCGCTGTTGTTCTTTTCCGCGTTCCGCCCCAAGCCGCCCAGAAAAGCATGGATGTACGATCAGCCAAGCGTGCCTCTACAGACTTGAAAACGAAAACGTCCCGCCAGTACGCGGGACGTTTTCGTTGTTGGATGTTCTTCGATTGTTGGAGGAGAAGAACTGATGGCTAAGGGACGGACTCACCTCCGCATAGATGAATTGTTGTTCTCTCGCGCCTGCGCGTTCATGCCGATGGGGTGATAGGTTGGCTCGTTATAGAGCGGTTGCGAATACGTCGCGGGCGCTGGCTTGGGCGCCGGGCGCGGGAAAGCCGAATTCGTATTGCGGACAGATTCATTATTGGATGGACGGTACGCGGGGCGGTTGTATTGTCCGGGTTGTTCCTCTGCCAGAGTGAAGATGCGCTCGCCGGCGATCGAGAATGTGTTGATCAACAGCACGCGGATGATTAGCACCATGGCTGATACAAGCACCGGCACAACTTTGGTCATGGTCTCATTCCCGACCAGAAACCCGCCGGTTGCGTTGTGCTGCTGCACCGCTACCGAAACGCCCCACCACGTGAGTGTGGCGTTGAACGCGGCGGCGAGCATCCACGCGGCGAACAAGTACCAGACTTCGGCAGGCTCGTCGCGTCCCTTTTCGGGGGTGAAGATGCGGGCAATGCCGGCAAAGTCAATGCCGCAGAAGGCAACGGCGAGAACGGTCGCCCATTCGAACGGACCGAATGCCAGATTGCCCAAAATATCGTGCAGGGCGTAGGAGGTGCTGGAGTAGTTGAAGATCTCGAACCCCAGCAAGGCGCTGAGGATGATTCCGCCAAAGATCAGTCCGCGCTTTTGCGCCGCGCTCTGAATGAGGGGGATCAGGTTGAGTTTGATAGGCATGGAACGATTCATGGGAGTCTCCTGTGGGGGTAGCCACAAACTTGCTGAGAACGGGTCAATGCCGTAAATATAGAACAGTTGTTCTAATTTGTCAAGTGGGAATTTTTTCAATTTCCCCAATACAAACCTTGCGAAGGTTCTAAACCTTCGCAAGGGTATGTTATTTCTCGTTCAATGCCTTGTGAACTTCATCCAGCGATTGCAGCGCGGTGAGGTTGCGCCAGGGCCAGGCGTTCAACATGCGCTTGGGGTCGTCGAAGAAGTTGCGCGCGAACGTGAGATGAAACCCATCCGGGCTGAGTCCTTTATCGGGCAACGGTTGAACAGCCGCCCAAAAATTCCACATGGGAATTTCGTATTCATACGCGATCTGCGCCACGGTCGCGTTGATCGAGTTATCGCCTTCGAGGTTGTCGGCTTTGGTGGCGATGATCGGCACCGCGCCGAACTCGATGATGCGGTCTAACACTTTGCGCATGTACTTGTCGTATTCTTCGGCGGGCTTGTGCGACCACCACGTTTCCATGCTCACGAAAACGATCGAGGGACGCCACGTCCGCAATTCGCAATCGAGCGGAGATTCGCCGGCGTTGCATGATTTCGGATCGGCGCGCAATGGAGACAGAACTGCCGCGGCGTTGAAGCCTCCCTTCACCGCGAGGCTCACGCGCGAATACGAGCCGTGATAATAATCAATCGTAGGCTGCAGGTACGCGTATTCGCTTCCCAAACTGAAATCACCGGGCGTATCGAACACGGAGAGAAAATACGACGACACATTCTGGCAATCGCCGATGATGGAAAAATGCGTGGGGTCGTTGCCCGACTCGATGCCGCGTTGATAGACTTCGCGCATGGACTCGCTCACGCCGTCGGGGACGACCGGCATTTGCATCCACGCGTCTTTTTCAAGGGGCGGCTTGGGGGTGGCGGTG
>JAXLVX010000137.1:0-3244 GCA_046328795.1 Anaerolineales bacterium
TTAGAAAGGAAATCTCTATGGAAGCGTATATTACCGTCAAGGGTCAAATTGTGATCCCTGCCGAGTTGCGGCGGAAGTATGGGATCACGCCGAATACCCGCATCGCTATTGTAGATAACGGCAATGAGATCATCCTGCGCCCCATTAATGAAGAATATCTCAAGAAATTACAAGGTTCGTTGAAGGGGTCTGGAGCGTTGGAGGCTTTGATTGAGGAGCGTCGAAAAGATCGGGAGCGGGAAGATGCAAAACTCCGTCGTTCTTGATTCATTTGCCGTGTTGGCGTTCTTTCAGAATGAACCCGGCGCCGACACCGTTCGCAAATTGATCCTTGACGCAGTGGACGAAAATATTAAGCTCGCCATGTGTGTTGTCAATGCGGGCGAGGTTTGGTATTCCGTTGCCAGAAAAAAAACGAATGAAACGGCAGACGCGTTGTTGCGGGAAATTCAATCCATGCCCATTGAATTCGTAGATGCAGATTGGACATTGACGAAACAGGCTTCGATCTATAAGATGCGGGGCGGAGTCTCCTATGCCGATTGTTTTGCCGCTGCATTGGCGAAACTGCGCGACGCCGAGTTGGTAACAGGCGACAAAGAATTCAAATCTCTGGCAAGCGAAATCAAAATCAGGTGGTTGAAGTAGATTTCCAATTTCAATAAAGCGCGTGACGAGCGGAGGAGAGTCTACTCGTTGTGTTTTATAATGCGGGGACTTTTATGATGAAGACGTTGATGCGAATTTGGGGCATGTTTCCGTTGTGGGTACACACGCTGGCGGCGCGGATGTTGCGTCCGCGGTTTCGGGTGGGGGTTGCCGCGCTGGTGTTCGATGAGCAGGGCAGAGTGCTGTTGTTCAAACACACGTATCGCAAGTTTGTCTGGGGGATTCCCGTCGGCGGATTGGAGTATGGCGAGCAACCCGAAGAGGGAGTAAAGCGCGAATTTTATGAGGAGTCTGGGTTAACGATCAACGTGGAGCGATTGTTGTTTGCCGATAGTTCCAAATTGTTTCGGCATGTGACATTGATGTACCTGTGCAAGATCATCGGCGGGGAATTCCGCGAAAGTTACGAAGTCTCTGAGATGAAATATTTCGACGTGAACGACCTGCCGCGCATGATCTTCGACGAGAAAGATTTGATCCGCTCCGTTCATAAGGATATTTGGAGTTCGCCATGAATGCTGTTTTAATTGTAGGCGTCGGCGGTTTCATTGGCTCAGTCTTGCGTTACCTGCTCAGCGGGTATGTCCAACAGTTGTCCAAGAGCATCTTTCCGTTTGGTACTTTAGCGGTTAATGTGATCGGATGCTTTGTGATCGGATTTTTAGCCCAACTAGCGGAAAACCGCGGTGTTTTTTCAAGCGAAGCCCGAGCGTTCATATTCATCGGAATTCTGGGCGGGTTTACCACGTTTTCCTCGTTTGGAAATGAAACCCTCAACCTCGCGCGCGACGGTCAGCTGTTGAGCGCGTTCGCGAACGTCGGCTTGAATGTAATTCTTGGCTTGATTGCCGTGTGGCTTGGTCGAACCGTTTCATATTTGATCTGGAGGTGATCATGCAACTACCAGAAGAAGGTTATCTGCTCCGAATTTTCATCGGCGAATCGGACAAACATGAAGGCAAGCCGCTATATGAATGGTTGGTGCTGAAAGCGCGCGAGCATGATCTCGCGGGAGCGACCGTTCTGCGCGGGGTGATGGGTTTTGGCGCAAATACGCGCGTCATTCACACGTTCAAGATCGAGCAACTTTCAGCGGACATGCCGATGGTTGTCGAAGTGATTGATACAAAAGAAAAACTGGAAATGTTCCTCGAAACCATTGACGAACATATTGCGGCGGGCTTGGTCACATTGGAAAAAGCGCAGATCCGTTTTTACAAGGCGGATAAAAAATGAACTGGCTTGAAGTTTCGATGACGGTAGACGGCGAACTTGCCGAATCGGTGGCGGATGTGTTCGCGCGTTTTGCGCCGAACGGAGTGATGACCGAGCAAGGCGTGAAGTACACCGATGACGAAGATGCGGGAACGCCGACGGGCCCGATCACCGTCCGCGCGTATTTGGAGGTGAACGACCAGCTCGAAGAGACGCGGCAAAAACTCGAAGAGTCGCTTTTTTATTTGGGGATGATCCAGCCTCTGCCGACGCCGGTCTACAAACAAATTGCCGATCAAAACTGGATGGAGGCTTGGAAACAACATTACAAGCCGATTCGCATCGGCGAGCGACTCCTCATCCTCCCCGCGTGGATGGAAAATTCCGAACCGAATCGCGTAGCCATTAAGATAGACCCCGGCATGGCGTTTGGAACGGGAACGCACCCGACGACGCAGTTGTGTTTAGACCTGTTAGGTCTTAAAGACCTAACAGGCCTTCGTGTGATTGACGTAGGTTGCGGCTCCGGCATCCTTTCCATCGCCGCGATAAAACTTGGCGCGGAAAAAGTTTTGGGCGTGGATATTGATTCCGAATCCATCGTCAACTCGCGTGAGAATGCGGAAACGAACGGCGTGGGGGATGAGTTGATCCTCGGCGTTGGATCGGTGACGGAAATTCTCGAAGGCAAATTCCCGTTCAAGTCAGCACCGCTGGTGGTGGCGAATATCCTCGCGCCGGTCATCGTCCGTCTCTTTGAGGTGGGGCTGGCAGAGTTGATCGAAGAGGGCGGTTCGATCATCCTGAGCGGAATCTTGCAAGAGCAGGAAAGAAGCGTCACGGAGGCGGGGCAGGCAAAACGTCTGAAAATGAACGAGCGGCGTCAGATGGGCGATTGGGTCGCGCTGACGATGAGTCGCAGTTGAGTCCCCACGAAGTACCATCCGAATCCAAAAGCGCGATGATACAATATGCCGAAATTATCACCCAAGGAGAGTGTGAAATGAAGAATAGCCGTCGTTTATTAATTGCAATAGCCGTTCTTGCGGTTGCGGTCATGGCGTGCGCCTTGCCCGGCGGGCTGGGGAGCAACGTGATCCTCAGCGACAACTTCTCGTCTGCTACGTGGGGCACCGGCACCGACGCGGATAGTTCTGTGGAGTACGCGAATGATGCGCTCCAATTCCTCGTGTTCAAAACCAATTATTTCGTGTGGAGCACGCCCAACGATGAAGATTACTCGAACGTCCATGTTGAAGTGACAGCCCTCAACAACAGCACGGATTCGACTACGGCGTTCGGCGTCATCTGCCACATGCAGGTCACCAACGTTTCGTATTATTTTGCGGTCACGCCTGCC
>JAXLVX010000138.1:0-3179 GCA_046328795.1 Anaerolineales bacterium
CTCGCCGCATAACGTCCTAAATCATTTCGGACGTTCCCCTGAAGGGGACTATGTATGCCGCCATAGGTTAAAATACAATGAAATTATATCCACAGGCTAAAGACAGGTCAACATGGATCGCGGCGGACGCGCCGTCAAATCCCCGCTCGATACATAATCCCTGTCTTAAGTCTCTAGTCTCCAATCTCTAATTCTCTAATCCCCAATTACCAATTACCAATTACCATTTACCCCCACACCCAATTCTCTAATTCTCATCCCTCACCACCGGCACCGTAAAATAAACCGTCGTCCCCTTGCGGTATTCGCTCTCAAGCCAAATTGTTCCTCCCTGCAATTCGATCAGATTCTTCGTGATGCTCATTCCCAAGCCGGTGCCGGGGGCTTCGCGCACTTTTTCATCGCCCGATCGGAAGAATTTGTTGAACAACGACTTTTGGTCTTCAGGCGTCATACCGTAGCCGTTGTCTTGCACCTTCACTTGGATCATATCCCCGGTGCGGATGGCTTGCACAAGAATGTGCGCGCCTTGCGGCGAATATTTATTCGCGTTGCTGATCAGGTTGGTGACGATCTGAGCAAACCGCCCGCGGTCACACCACGACTTCGGTAACTGCTCAGGGATGTCTACGGTCAGCGTTTGATTCTTCTCGCTCACTTGGGTTTTCGTCAGCGTAACCACTTCGTCAATCACATCCCAAACGGGAACGGCTCGCGGCTCGATGCGCAGATTTCCGCTTTCGATGCGCGAGATCTCGGTGAGATCGGAAACCAGCGTTGCCATGCGGTCAACGTTGTTGCGGATCGTCGTAAGGAAGCTAACTTGATTCTCGTTGAGTTGACCGGTCGCGCCGCCGAGCATCAGGTCGCTGTAGCCTTTGATCGAGGTCATCGGTAGTTTCAATTCGTGCGACACGACCGAGACGAATTCCGATTTCGATTTATTCGCCGCCACCGCTTCATCGCGGGCTACGGCGAGGTCTTGCGTGCGTTGTTCCACTTTATCTTCGAGGCTGGCATACGATTCGCTGAGGTTCTCCGCCATTGCGTTGAAGTTTTCCGTCAGCACGGTGATCTCGTCTTTGAAAAGCCAGAATGACGGCTTCACTTTTTGATTGAGGTCGCCATGACTCATTTTCGTCGTTGCGTCGGTGAGTTGCGAAAGCGGGCGCGTGAAAGTGATGAACGCCGAAACCCAGAACCACAAGGCAGTGAGCGCAAACACGCTCGTCACAGTGAATAGGATGAGTTGGATATTGCGGCTGAGGGCAAATAGATTGTCAATCGGCTGAGCCACCAGCGCCGTCCCCTGTTGAGCGCCGGAGATTTCCAGCGGATGCCCGAGCAGGCGATATTCCTCGCCGGTGGTATACGCTGCGTTCGCAGCGGGCGTTTCGGAAGAACTTAACCAACCCTCGTTGATCAGCGACTCGATCCCAGCCCCGGCGTCAATCGTCGAAACGATGACCGCGTTGTCTTTCACAATGGCTACGTCGGTATTGATGATCCCGCTGATGTTGTCAATGAATGCCTGATCCATATAGAACGCGGCAACCACGACTCCAAGCACGCGGGTTTCACCGGAGGCAAAGACCGGCGCGACTCCGATGATCTGCGAGTTCTGCGGCGCGATCGCCACGTTGCTTGCCGGTGTTTTATTTTCCAACACGGCGAGGATCAACTCCTCACGGATGCGATTTGCGTCCTCGCTTACCTGAAGACGGCGCGTCACTGTTGGTCCGCCGTAAAAATACGCCGCGTCGCCGGGCTTGAAATCGGAAGAGTAGAGCGATAGTTCTTGAAGGTTAAGCGAAGCCCGATTCTCAAGAAGAGATGTCGCTGCGATGTCTAAGTCTGAGAATGCGTTGATCGTGTCTTGCTGTTCTGCAAGCAGCGCCGCATTGTTGCGCGCCAACGCCTCTGAGTTTTCGATCAGCGCGCCAACAGACTTGGCAACCTCGCTCAGCCTGCGGTCCGCATCCTGTTCGATGCGGCTGTTGATGATGCGGTTCGTCAATGGAGAAAGCACCGCCACCAACAGCAGGATCGTGATGGCAAGCGGAAAAACCAGCTTTGCCTGAATGTTCAGGTATTTTTCGCGGAACAGCCCGCGCAATGCATTCAGCATAATTTATGCGGATTTCTTCCTGGAATATTGCGCGATGAAAGAAACGATCAGGATAATGGCGATGCCCGCCACTGCGATCAAGATGGGGGAGAGCGGCGAGTCATTCGCAGGGGCGGTCTGACTCTGCGCTTCGGGCGCCATCACCATGAAGCCTTCGTTCAACGCCGCGGCAGGGATCGGGTTATTCACAGCGGGCAAGCCGTTCTTCAAGTAGGCGACCACCGCATCGGCGTCTTCCGCAGTTAATGAGGAGTAGGCATACCACGGCATGAGGATCAGACGCCGTCCATCTTTTGCAACGCCGGTGAGGATCGCGCGTTTGATCTCGTCGTTTGACCATGACCCAATGCCGGTCTCTTTATCGGGAGTGATGTTTCCGCCATAGACGATTCCCCACGGACCTTCATACGGCTGCCTGCCTGCTAAATATTTATCCATGAGCGGAGCGCCGGTCGCAGGATCAAGCGGCGTGTGACAATCGGTGCATCCCATCACGCTGTTGACGAGATAGGCTCCACGCGCGGTGGGGTCTGACGCGGGCGGGGCAGTTATCCCCGTCTGGAAAGGAGGCGAGGGCATCCCTTCTGTGGAAACTGTCCGATCAGGAGCCGAGTTGCTGACCGCCTTCACTGATCTCAAATAAGCGATCACGGCGTCGAGGTCTTCATCCGCCATTCCGTTGTAGACGTGATAAGGCATGACGGGGAAGAGGAGGCTGCCTTTGTTATCAATGCCGGTCTTGATGGCAACCTTGAGTTGATCGTCGCTCCATGCGCCGACGCCGGTGGCTTCATCGGGCGTGATGTTGCGCGTGAACACAAGCCCCGCCGGTCCGAGGTCGAAGGCGCGTCCGCCCGCCAGGAGTTTTTCGGTATCGTGCGCCTCGCGTTCGTTGAATGCGATGGTCTGGATCTGTTCGATTGTGAGGGATTGCGGGTTTCCGTATTCGGGTTTGAGGGGAGTGTGGCAGGAGGTGCAGCCCGCGATGGTGGCGATGTATTGCCCACGAGCGATGAGGTCGGTTTGAGCGCTGGGTTCAGCCTGCGCCTGC
>JAXLVX010000139.1:0-3135 GCA_046328795.1 Anaerolineales bacterium
GGTCAGTCTCATGGACGGGAAGAAAGTTCTGCAAAAAGCAAAACTTCCGACAAATTGTCTGGCTGGCAACATTATGCTGGTCGGGTTGATCTCCGATAGCCCGGCGGCGTTCGATGGGTTGAGCGACATGACCCCGCTGGGCGGAACCTCCCGCGTGGCGCAATTACGAATTGACGACCTGCCCGAACGCTATCAAGCTTGGGATGCGTTGGACGCGCTCGTCGTCTCGAATGCGGATACGGGCGTTCTGACCGCCGCGCAGAAACAGGCAATGCAGTCATGGCTGAGTTCAGGCGGGAAATTGTTCGTCGCTGGCGGGACGCAATGGCAAAGGACAACCGCCGGGCTAAACGAATTCCTTCCCCTTGAAATACAGTCCACGCGAAATGTGACGGACCTCTCCAGCCTCAGCGCGTATGCCGAAGGTGGAAGTCCGCTGAGGGTTGGAGCCACGATCACCGTCGGAACGATGCGCGAGGGGGCGCGGGCGTTGGTCGCGCAAAATGGAGTCCCCATCCTTTCACAGCGAACGGTCGGATTTGGCGAGGTCTATTATCTGGCGGCGGACCCGTCGGCGAATCCATTAATGGGTTGGACGGGCATGAAAACGCTGTTCGAACAATCGCTGGCAGCGCGCCCTCCCCTGCCGCCGTGGGCGATCACAACGTTTGATTCCTCCGGGTATTCAAGCACAGCGGAACAGGCGCTCGGCTCGATGAAAGAATTGAGCATGCCTTCGATCTTGTACATCTGCGGCTTGCTCGGGTTGTACGTGATCGTCATGGGTCCGTTGAATTTCCTGATCTTGCGCCGCGCAAAACGCCGCGAACTGGCATGGATGACGATCCCCGCGCTGGTGATCCTTTTTTCGTGCGTGTTCTATGCCACAGGGTTCTCCTTCCGCGGGTTCACGCCCATCCTGAACCGTTTGATGGTGGTGCAAGCGTGGGACGGCGTTCCGCAGGCAAACGTCAAAGCGCTGGTCGGGGTGTACTCGCCCGTCCGCGCTGGATACGATCTAACCGCCGCTGAGGGATTTATGCCTCACGCGTTTTCAGGCAACTTCGGAGAGTTGCAATCCGCCGATCAATGGGCGATGATTCAGCAGGACGACTCGATGACCATGCCGGATGCGCGCTTGGAGATCGCCGGCATGAAAGCGCTCATTCTGGAGGGCAGCCTGCCCGCGCTCCCCATCAGCCACACGCTGACGATAGACCTCGGCAAAACTCCGTCATCCGTTACCGGTACAGTGACTAACGGGAGCGAATTCACTCTGAAGGACGCCATGCTCGTCACCCCCGGCGGCTGGAAGCAACTCGGCGATTTGAAACCCGGCGCTTCGACGGATGTGAACCTGTTCCTCACCGCGTCAAGTTCCAATTTCTACTCTACCACCCCAAGCAACATTCTGAATTTCAATTCCTTCATAACCCAACCCAATGTGGAAGAGGCGCGGCGATACGCTTTTCTGCAAACGGCGTTATCCATCAACGATTATTCGTATATGAACGCCGGCAATTGGGGCGTCTATCTGATGGGTTGGATGGATCGCTCCGACCTGCCGGTTGGCGTTGACGGGCGGAGATATAACTCGGTGGACACTGTGTTGTACATTCACAGCCTTACGCCCCAACTCAAAACCGAGGGCAGTGTATTAAACCTGCCGTCCGGATTCTTCGCATGGGAATCCTCCGATCCGCTGGTTTCACCATACTCTATGTATGAGATTCCGGACGAAGGATACGTTCTGCGTTTCAGACCCGCCATACCGATACAATTCCAAAGCGTGCAATCGCTCAAGCTCATGCTGGTCAGTTCCAATCCTGGCGTCTTGACCGCCTACGCGTGGAATTTTGAAACCGAATCGTGGACACGATTACCAAACGACAAGATGACCATCACCATCTCTAACCCCGATCAGTTTGTCGCGCCCAACGGCGAGGTGCGCATCCGCGTGGCTCAAGATCAATCTTCCTATATCGAAATTAACTCCACAACCATCACCATGCAGGTGACGCCATGAGCGCGATCATCGAGATCAAAGACCTCAGCAAAAATTTTGCCCGCCGACTCGCGGTGAACAACGTCAACCTCTCCATCGAAAGCGGTGAGATCTTCGGCTTGGTCGGTCCGAACGGCGCGGGTAAAACCACCACCATGCGCATGCTCGTCACCTTGCTTCAGCCCGATCGCGGCGAGATCAGCGTCGGCGGACATTCGGTGCGCAAGTTTCCGCGCGACGTGCGCCGCATGATCGGCTTCATGCCCGATTCGTTCGGCGTGTATAACGACATGACCGTGCAAGAATACCTCGACTTCTTCGGCTCTTGCTACAAGATTCCCCCGGCGCAGAGGAAAACCCTCATCAACGACCTGCTTCAACTGGTAGACATCGCCCACCGCCGCGGCGACATGGTGGACACCCTCTCGCGCGGACTCAAACAACGCCTCTCCATCGCCCGCGTCCTGATCCACGACCCCAGCATTCTCGTCCTCGACGAGCCCGCCTCCGGGCTCGACCCTCGCGCGCGCGTCGAAATTCGGGAACTGCTGTTGGAGATCGCGCGTCTCGGAAAGACGATCATCTTCTCCAGTCACATCCTCGCCGACGTGGCGGAACTCTGCACCCGCGTCGGAATCATGGAAAGCGGCAAACTGGTCGCGCTCGGCGCGCTCAACGAGTTGACCGAAAAAGCGATGCCGCACCGCTTGCTCCGAATCGCGTTTCTGAATCAGATCGAGGCGGAGCAGGCGCAAAACGCGCTTGCCGCCCTGCCGGGCATCTCCGCCGTCCGCGCGCAGGATGGGCTGGGAAAAGCCGGTTGGCTCTCCTTTGAAGCCGAGTTCAGCGGCGACGATGCGTCTCTGCAATCGCTCCTCTCTTCGTTGGTCTCGCAAGCGCTCCCCATCGTCCACTTCAGCGAAGAGACCCAAGACCTCGAAGAAGTCTTCATGCGCACCACGCGCGGGATCGTTTCATAGGAGAGTCTTTCTTCGGTCTAAAAAGTCATTCGTTTGTACACGGATTTCACGGAACACACGGAAAAAAATACTTTTTAGAAGCTCTTCTCCGTGAAAATCAGTGAAATCCGTGGCGTCCGTGTTCAAAAAGAAGTTAAGAAGTAGTCTCTA